>NZ_JBEYCR010000053.1:0-1082 GCF_040632845.1 Streptomyces sp. NPDC016459 | reverse complement strand
AGAAGCAACAACAAAAGAAGCGCCATCAAGTGAAGAAAACACAGAAGAAGTAACAACAAAAGAAGCGCCATCAAGTGAAGAAAACACAGAAGAAGTAACAACAAAAGAAGCCCCATCAAGTGAAGAAAACACAGAAGAAGCAACAACAAAAGAAGCCCCATCAAGTGAAGAAAACACAGAAGAAGTAACAACAAAAGAAGCGCCATCAAGTGAAGAAAACACAGAAGAAGCAACAACAAAAGAAGCGCCATCAAGTGAAGAAAACACAGAAAAAGCAACAACAGCAGAAGAAACAAATAAAGTAGAAACAGAAGAAGCGCCAACAGCAGAAGAAACAAACAAAGCAGCAACAGAAGAAACAAACAAAGTAGAAACAGAAGAAGCGCCAACAGCAGAAGAAACAAACAAAGCAGCAACAGAAGAAACAAACAAAGTAGAAACAGAAGAAGCCCCAGCAGTTGAAGAAACAAATGCTAAGAGCAATTCAAATGCTCAACCAGCAGAAACTGAGAGAACTCACGTTGTAGATACAGTTGCTAAAGATTTATATAATAAATCTGAAGTTACAGAAGCAGAGAAAGCTGAAATTGAAAAAGTATTACCAAAAGATATTTCAAATTTATCTAATGAAGAAATTAAAAAAATAGCTTTAAGTGAAGCACTTAAAGAAACAGCTAACAAAGAAAACGCACAACCAAGAGCAACATTCCGTTCAGTAAGCAGCAATGCTAGAACAACAAATGTTAACTATTCAGCAACAGCATTAAGAGCAGCTGCACAAGACACAGTTACTAAAAAAGGAACGGGTAACTTTAAAGAATATGGAGATATAATCCATAAAACGTATAAAGAAGAATTCCCTAAAGAAGATAAGCTAACTGCATTCAATACAAATTTCAATCCTGATACAGGAACTAAAGGCGCATTAGAATATAATGATAAAATAGATTTTAATAAAGACTTTACAATTACTGTTCCAGTAGCAAACAACAACCAAGGTAATACAACAGGAGCAGATGGCTGGGGCTTCATGGAGACGGTGGTGAACGAGGAGTTCTCGTGGGCCTCCAGACCGTCCGCGT
>NZ_JBEYCR010000052.1:0-1115 GCF_040632845.1 Streptomyces sp. NPDC016459 | reverse complement strand
TTATCTGCTTTTAATGCATTTTTCGCTTCAGTTAATTGAGTTAATGCTTCTGCTACTTTTGCTTTCTCATCTCTGATTTCTTCAGCTGTCGCATCTCCGTTGTTAATCACACCTTGAGCTTCTGAACTAATTCGTTCTGCTGCTGCTTTTTTCGCTCTATAGTTATCTGCTGTTGCTGGCGTCATTCCTAGTGTTGGATCTTGTTCTGCTATTGCTTCATCAAGTTGACGTTTCGCTTCAACTAACTCACTATTATTTTCTTTGTCATGAAGTAAACTAATCGCTTCAATAAGTTTTGGTAAGACTGCTTTCACTTTGTCTAATGCTTCTTTCACTTCTGCTGGTGTTGCTTTTTCTTTATTTAACACTTCTTGTGCTTTCGTCTTAGCTTCTTCAATTTCACTTTGTATTCTTCCTAGAGCTTCATTATAAGCAGTGATGCTTGCTGGTTTTTTACCTTCGGTAATGCCACGTTGATCTAATTCTGGAAGTTTATGTTGTAATTCTGTTTTATCTGCTCTTAAATCATCTTTCGCTTGATTTAATGCTGTTAATGCTTTTTCTACTTTTACTTTTTCATCTCTGATTTCTTCAGCTGTCGCATCTCCATTGTCAATCACGCTTTGCGCTTCTGCACTAATTCGCTCTGCTTCTACTTTTTTCGCTCTATAATTATCTGCTGTTGCTGGCGTCATTCCTGGTGTTGGATCTTCCTCACCAGTCGCTGCATCTAATTTCGCTTTTGCTTTCACTAATTCACTGTTATTTTCTTTGTCGTGAAGTAAACTAATGGCATTTTCTAACTTAGGTTGTACTGCATCTATTTTTGCGATAGCCGCTGTTACTTGTGCTGGTGTCGCATTGTCATCGTTGATGACTCTATCTGCTTCTGTTTTTGCTGCTTCAAGTTCATCATGGATTTTAGCCATTTCATTATTGTATGTAGTCACGCTCGCTGGTTGTTTACCTTCGGTAACACCTACATGATTTAATCCTGGACGTTTTTGTTCTAACACTGACTTATCTGCTTTTAATGCATTTTTCGCTTCAGTTAATTGAGTTAATGCTTCTTCTACTTTTGCTTTCTCATCTCTGATTTCTTCAGCTGTCGCATC
>NZ_JBEYCR010000051.1:0-1238 GCF_040632845.1 Streptomyces sp. NPDC016459 | reverse complement strand
AGTTGAACCTTTAAATAATGGTTCATTTAAAATTCTATCAGAGTTTAAACTGAATACACCCTGTCTTCCTATTAATACATATGATGACCAGCTATATGTTTCAATCAATTTTAAAAATGAAGAAATTAACATTTACAATAAATCGAATGAATAACACTATTATATTAATAATTTTATTAACTAAATTGTTTTAAAAAAATAATAAAATGTTAAATAAATATTAATATTTATTATGTAATAATTATAGTAATATTTGATTGATATGTTGTAATTATGGAGGTCAGTTATGGATAACATTATATTCTATCTAGGCATTACTTTATTTTTAATCGCATGTATAGTCATTATTTTTGGTATTATTGCTATTTTTAAGAATAAAAATTACTTAAAAATGCTTGCTATGGCTATTATTATTATCTTATTAAGTATGCTTGCACTGGGTATTCATAAAGTCATTGAGAGTAATAATCCCTCTAAAAGTGACATCACTCCTGTAAAAAAAGAAAAGCCTAAAGATAATAAAACAAATAAAGAAAATAATAATAAAAAAGATAATAATTCTAAGAAAGATCATAAGGATACATCAAATGAGTCTATTCAGGACACTCCTGCCACTCAAGAAAACACACCCGCCACAGAAGAACATTCAATTCAGTCATCAGAATCACCAACTACACAACAAGAAAACCCAACTACTGAACAAAATAATGCGACTACAAATAACCAAAATTCTACACAACGACACCAAGAACCTTCAACACACCAACAAGACACATCTCAATATCAGACGAATTCAGCAAATAATGATTTAAAACAAACAAATTCTACTCAAACCCAGAATAGTCAAAATAGTACTCAATATAATCATACAAATGAATCTAATACAACAAAAAACAACACTAATAATGTAAATCAAAATAGCACATCAAATACAACTCAAAATACACAAAGCGGTAATACGAATAATAATATAAACCAAATAAACAATTAATAATAAAAAAGGTAGAGTTTTGAGGCTCTACCTTTTATTTTCGACTTCTTTTTAAAACTTATAAATATTTATTGAATATTACATTTAATATGCCATACTAAAATATGATACGACTTAAAACAAAGGGATGAGACAATGAAAAAATTAGCCTTACTAACACTTTCAAGCTTTCTAGTATTAGGTGCATGTAGTCATAGTAATGATACAGTCAAAGATGTAAACGAAAGTGCACATAAAAAAAATAATC
>NZ_JBEYCR010000050.1:0-1475 GCF_040632845.1 Streptomyces sp. NPDC016459 | reverse complement strand
CCCGCCGATGATGCATCCGTCCGGTCTCGGCGACGGCGAACACGCCGGTGCACGCCGCGGCGATCCGGGTGGTCGCGTCGTCGAGGCGCCCGAGCGAGGCGATGACCGAACGAGCATCTCGGCTCTGGAGGGCGTCGTTGGTAGCGGCGGCCGTGAGGGTTCCAAGCGCAGGGACGACGACCACGTCGAACTCTGCGGACTCCGACAGCGGGTGGTCCACCGACAGGGTCATCGATGCCGTCGTGGTCACTCTCCGTTTCGGTCCGAGGATGGCGAGTTCGATCGGGTCGATCCGCGGGTCGACATCGCCGCGGGCTCCGTCGGCCACCCGCACGATGTCGATGACCGACGCGACAGCCGAACCGAAGCAGCCGTCGATCGCGATCAGTCCGATACGCATGGCGCGAACAATAGCAATACTGCCGTATACGCCACTTCTCACATGCCCTTGCTCGTCATACGCTTAACTCGCTTCACCAAGAAACCTCGACACCTAGGTGTACGAGGCACGGACGTTAGTTACGCGATGCCGGCGGTAAGCGGCGGGCGGTCGTCCTCCGCGTGTTGAATGCGGTCGGTGGTAATTGTAGTGAACATTCCAGATTTCGACGGCAGTGCGCCGCTCAGCTTCGCTGGTGTACTCGCGGGAGTACAGCAGTTCTTCGGCGAGGATACGGTTGTAGCGTTCGACCTTCCCGTTATGTTTCGGGGTGTACGGCTTGATCCGGTAGTGCCGCGCTTCGCGTAATGAAACGGTGAAATCTGCTGCCCGGTAGCATGATCCGTTGTCGGTGATCACGCGCTCGATACGGGTGATGCCGTGGGCGGCGAAGAAGACGCGGGCGTTGTTCATGAAATCGATGGCTGTTGCTGCGGTTTCGTTGTCGCGGGCTTCGGTGTACGCCAGGCGGGTGTTGCCGTCGATCGCGGAATGCAGGTAGGTGTAGCCGATGCGGGCCTGCTTGTTCTTCGTTTTCCGGCGTTGGGATCGTTTGGCCTTGTCGGAGCCGCGGCCGTGGGCACGCCACCCGCCGCCGTCCGGGATCTTCCCGACTTTCTTGACGTCGACGTGGACCATCTGACCAGGTCGCTTGGCGGCGATGACCTGGGGTTTTCGGTTGGTTTCGCCGTTCGGGTCGATGAACCGGCGACGGTGCAATCCCAGGCTCCGCAGGATTCTCGTGACCGTCCGACGAGCAATGACGATGCCGTCGGTGCCCAGTTCGAACGTGATTCGTGAAGCCGACCATTTCCGGCTCCGGCGCATTGCTTCGATCTCGGCCACAAGCCCTGCCGCTGTAGCGGTCGGTTGATGGTGCGGCGTGCTGGATCGGTCCTGAATTCCCAGGTCACCGTACTTGCGATACCTATTGACCCACTTGGAAGCGCATTGTCGGGAGATGCCCATTTCGGCGGCGACGTGGGCGATCGGACGACTCTGGCACCGCTCGATCAGGCGTCGTCTTCCCTCCACG
>NZ_JBEYCR010000049.1:0-1598 GCF_040632845.1 Streptomyces sp. NPDC016459 | reverse complement strand
TTGTAGTAAAGGAGAAATGTCACCACCATGTGTTTTTTGGTATTCAATTTCTTCTTGACTACCATTTCTTAATAATTCTTCTAATTGACGAACAGTTTGTCCTCCCATACTATGACCAACTAGATGCACTTTTTGACCAGGTTGCCAATCTTTATAAACGCCTTCGTATGTTTTACCATAGCGTTCATGTCCATATCTTTCTGCATGTGCAGCACCATAATCTACAGTACCACCTTTAATATAGTAATAAAGTTCAACGGCACGGTCATAGTTACTACCAAATGCACTGATACTTGCTTCATAAGCGTTATAACCATTTTGTTCTAAATCTTGACGAATGTTTAATTTATCGCCGCCCCAATAATGTGATAAAACATTAGGATTGATATCATCAGTAAATCCATTAAAACCATGAACAAGAATGATTGGATCTTGGTTTTTGTATTGACCTTGTTTAGCAACTTTATTGGTTTGATCTTTTGTTTCTGTCGTACCTTGCTGTTGAGATGTATTATTTGTTGTTGCTACTGCATTATTAGCTAATGTCTCTAAGCCAGCCTGTGAATTTTTTTGATCTTTAGCATCTTTATGTCCAACAGTTTCATTTGTTGTACCGTCAATTGAGATCGCTTCATCTTTAGTGTTTAAAGTATTCACTGTAGGTGCAGCAGGATCTGTGGGTTGTTTAGCTGTCACTGTTTGTTTTGTTTCAGTTGTGTCTACAGTATCGTTTGTTTTTCCAGTAGATGGTGCCTCTACGTCATTATTTTTTATTGCATCCTGATTTACATTTGAATCTTGTTGAGTTTTTGATGGTGTTAATTCTTTACTCTCTGTTAGAGGTGTTGACTGAGATGTTTTTGTTGAATGACTGTCAGTTGTTTTTGAAGTATTGTCTTTTGTAGATGATGTGTTGGTTTCAGCAGTCGTTGTTTGAGTTGTTGTTTTCTCTTCTGTCGGACTTTCATTTGTCACGTTTTCTGAAGAGTGAGCTTGATTTTTAGTAGTTGATGTTTCAGTTGTGTTATCTTTTTTATCTGAGGCTAGTGTGTCTTTTTGAATTGTGTTTTTAGTCGATTCTTGTGTTTCAAGAGAAGGTTGCTCCTCTTTAGTTGAAACTGATTCAGGGTCATCAGAAGATGTTTTTGTAGTTGATGCTTCTTCAGTTTCAGCTACTGAATGTTTTGTAGATTGATGAGTTACAATGTTGTCAGTTGTTCCTTCATTAGTATTTAATTGATCAGTGCTATCTTTAACTTGAGTTGAAGCTTTGTTTTCATTATGTAAGCGTTGTGCTTCATTTTCATTAGTTACTGATTGAGATGTAGAAGTAGCTTGTTCGTCAGATTGAACATTGTCTTGTTGTGTTTCTTGATTATCAGATTGTTTTTTATGATCCCCAATAGATTGTGCTACAGCTGATTCAGGATTTCCCACTTCCTGATGTGTTTCTGCTGCCTGTGCAGCACCGCCTCCCATAAATAGCAATGTCGCTACTAAAATGGATGATGCACCCACACTGAATTTACGAATACTGTATCTGTTTTCACTTTTTTTCATAAATAGCACCTCTATTAATTGTTTTTTGTTATAAAATA
>NZ_JBEYCR010000048.1:0-1613 GCF_040632845.1 Streptomyces sp. NPDC016459 | reverse complement strand
GTTCCTACGGCTGGTGGTTCCGAGAGTTGCCCGCTGAGATCAACACGTCAGGGTGTGCGAAGAAGGACGGGCTGACCTTGCTGTATCCGGGGATCAGCCCATCAGCACTTCTCGTTAATGGGAAAGCTCCGAGCAAGCAGACTCTTCGGACTCGGATCAAGACTCACTACAGGGGCAATGCGGGACTGTCTGAATAACGGTGGATCCGGTCCTTGATTCAACACGCCGAGCTGAGCTTGGCGGGAAGGATCGACGATGACCGAAACACTTGATCCCATGGCAGAGACTGAGGTGGATCAGAAGCAGTTGGCCGAGCAGCTCCTGGCTCAGGCCAAGGAGCAGGGCGTGGAGTTGATGGGCCCGAACGGACTCCTCAATCAACTCACCAAAAACGTCCTAGAGACCGCGTTAGACGCGGAGATGACCGAGCACCTGGGCTACGAGAAGCACGATGCCGCCGGCCGCGGCAGCGGCAACTCGAGGAACGGTACCCGTTCGAAGACGGTGCTCACTGAGATCGGGCCGGTGGAGATCGAAGTGCCACGCGACGTCGATTCTTCGTTCGACCCGCAGATTGTTAAGAAGCGTCAGCGACGCTTGACGGGTATCGATGAGATCGTATTGTCATTGACGGCAAAGGGTTTGACGACCGGCGAGATATCCGCGCACTTTCAAGATATTTACGGAGCGTCGGTGTCGAAGGACACGATCTCGCGGATCACCGACAAGGTCGTCGGGGAAATGACGGAGTGGCAGAACCGGCCACTTGATCGGGTGTATCCGGTGATGTTCATCGATGCGGTGCACGTGAAGGTTCGCGATGGGCAGGTCACCAACCGGCCGATGTATGTCGCGATCGGCGTCACCGTCAATGGCGAACGCGACATCCTCGGGATCTGGGCCGGCGAGGGCGGAGAGGGCGCAAAGTTCTGGCTCTCGGTCCTGACCGAGATCAAGAACCGTGGTGTGGCGGACGTCTGCATCGTTGTGTGCGACGGACTCAAAGGATTGCCTGAAGCGATCAACACCGTCTGGGAACTCGCTGTGGTGCAGACGTGCATTATTCATCTGATACGCAACACTTTTCGCTTTGCCTCTCGTAAATATTGGGATGCGATGGCGCGTGATCTCAAACCTGTCTACACCGCTCCGTCGGAGTTTGCGGCCAGGGAACGATTCGCTGAGTTCACGCAGAAATGGGGGCAGCAGTATCCAGCGATTATCAAGATGTGGGACAACGCGTGGAGTGAGTTCGTTCCGTTCCTGGACTACGACGTCGAGATCAGGCGCGTCATCTGCTCGACGAACGCGATCGAGTCTGTCAACGCTCGCTACAGGCGCGCAGTACGGGCGCGTGGGCACTTCCCGACTGAGCAGGCGGCGCTCAAATGCTTGTACTTGGCCACGCGTGCTCTGGACCCGACAGGGAAAGGTAAGGCACGATGGGCAATGAGGTGGAAGCCCGCGCTCAATGCGTTTGCGATCACCTTCGAAGGACGCATCACCCTGAACGGTAACTAACCGACATCAAGGTCGGATCCACCGTTAATCGGACACTCCCCCTGGAGGTTGCCGGACGAGGTTGTCTGATCGGAATCGAACACGCCGTACCC
>NZ_JBEYCR010000047.1:0-2188 GCF_040632845.1 Streptomyces sp. NPDC016459 | reverse complement strand
GGCAGGGTCCATTTCTGGTTGGGGCCGGTGTGGCAGGTCCACAGGTGGACGGCGGTCCCGTCGTTCCAGGTGCCGCCCGAGGCGTCCAGGCACTTCCCGGACTGCGGATTGCGGACGGTCCCGTTGGTCTGCGGCTCCCACTTCTGGGCACCGGAACCGTTGCAGGTCCACAACTGCACCCTCGTACCGTCCGCACTGCCCCCACCGGACACGTCCAGACACTTGCCCAACGCCTTCACCGACCCGTCACCGGCCACGGTCCACCGCTGGGCACTCGAACCGTTACAGGTCCACAACTGCACCTTCGTCCCGTCCGCGCTCTGGCCGTCAGCGACATCCAGGCACTTGCCACCGACCCCCTTCACCTCACCCGTGCGGGGGCCGGGTTGCTGCCCGCCGCCGTGCTTGACCCGGATGTTGCGGAAGGACACGTCGTCGCCGTCTCCGTGGTTCTGGAGGCCGACGTGGCCCTGGCGCAGGCTCCGGGCCGGATCGGTGTTCGTGAAGTCGTTGATCTTCCGTCCGTTGAGGAAGATCTCCAACCGTTCGCCGGTGACCCGGAGTTCGTACGTGTTCCACTCCCCCGGCGGGTTCAGCGCGGCGTCCCGCGCCGCGATGTCGGCGGACCGGAAGCCGTAGACGGCGCCGGTGGTGCGGTCGGCGCTGTCCGTGGCGTCGATCTGGATCTCGTAACCGTTGTTCACCGCGGACCAGGGGTCGTCGGAGGCCGGGAAGCCGAGGAATACACCGGAGTTGTCGTCCCCGGCGGCCTTCCAGTCGAGCTTGACGGAGTAGTCGCCGGTGAACTCCTGGGCGGAGTACCAGAGCATGCCGAGACCGCCCTGTGAGGTGAGGGTGCCGTCCGCCAGGGTGAACCCGCCGGGGCCGGCCTGCTTCCAGCCGGTGGTGGACGAGCCGCCGAAGAGGGAGGTGTAGCCGGTCTCCGGACGGCAGTCGGCTTCGGTCATGCCCGCGGCCCACCGGATTCCGCCCAGCAGGTGCCGTCGGAAGGCGGGCTCGGCGTACGACTCGTCGGTGTGCCCGCCTCCCGTGTAGAAGGCCCGGCCACCCTGATAGTCCTTGCACCAGGCGATCGGGTGGTCGCCCGCCATGTTCCCGCCGGAGTAGCTGGATTCGTCGAGCGAGGCGAGGACGCGGGCGCTGGTGCGCGGATTGGAGCGGTAGTTGTACCACTCGTCGGTGCGCTGCCAGCTGGATCCCAGGTGGGCGGTGGCGTCGTGCGCCCGGTCCTCCACCCGGACGGTGGCGGACTGGATGGCCGGGTGGGAGTGGAAGAGCGCTCCGGCCAGACCCTCGTAGAAGGGCCAGTCGTACTCGGTGTCGGCGGCGGCGTGGATGCCGACGTAACCGCCACCGCCCTTGACGTACTGCTCGAACGCGGTCTGCTTGGCGCCGTCGAGGACGTCGCCCGTCGTCGACAGGAAGACGACCGCCCGGTACTGGGCGAGGTTTCCGGTCGTGAACGCCTGGGCGTCCTCGGTGGCGTCGACGGTGAAGTTGTTCGCCGCGCCGAGGGTGCGCAGGGCCGCGATGCCGTCGTCGATCGAGGAGTGCCGGAAGCCGGCCGTCTTGGAGAAGACGAGGATCTTGTACGCGGGGTCGGCCGCCACGAGCCGTTCGGCTGTGTGGGAGGACGGGGCGGTGGGGGAAGACGGCGTCGCTGCGGGCAGGGCGACGGCCTGCGGAGCCAGCGCGAGTGTGGCGGCGGCGAACAGACCGAGGGTCGCTTTCAGAGAGGTACGCATGTGAGGTCGCCTCCTTTCTGTGCTATGGAAGTCTGGGCTACGGAAGGGTCCACTTCTGGTTGGGGCCGGTGTGGCAGGTCCACAGGTGGACGGCGGTCCCGTCGTTCCAGGTGCCGCCCGAGGCGTCCAGGCACTTCCCGGACTGCGGATTGCGGACGGTCCCGTTGGTCTGCGGCTCCCACTTCTGGGCACCGGAACCGTTGCAGGTCCACAACTGCACCCTCGTACCGTCCGCACTGCCCCCACCGGACACGTCCAGACACTTGCCCAACGCCTTCACCGACCCGTCACCGGCCACGGTCCACCGCTGGGCACTCGAACCGTTACAGGTCCACAACTGCACCTTCGTCCCGTCCGCGCTCTGGCCGTCAGCGACATCCAGGCACTTGCCACCGACCCCCTTCACCTCACCCGTGCCGGCG
>NZ_JBEYCR010000046.1:0-2242 GCF_040632845.1 Streptomyces sp. NPDC016459 | reverse complement strand
GTCAGTTCCAAATGATACATTGATTAACACCGAATCAACGACAGGTAATGGAGAATTGACAAGTGAAGCTGCTACAAGTGCAACTTATAAAGTTAAGCCAGCAACACCATCTAACACAACATTTGCATTTAAACAAAATGGTGAGTTCGAAGTTATTCCAAACAATGCTAATACATCAACAACAAAAAATCCTACAGATAAAGTTAAAATTAGCTATGTTGAAAAAATGGGTAATAGTGCAGAACAATCTAGAGAATTAATTGTAACTAAAAATAATCAAAATCGATGGTCGATGAATAATCAGCCAGATTATGTGATATTTGATTCTATAACAGGTAAAGTGACATTTAAAGCTAATTCTTTAAAACCACATGTACTGATTAATACAGAATCTATTGCTGGAAATGATGATAATTTTAGCCATAATACTGTTGGAGTTGTGGGACCTGATCATCATGATGTTATCATTCATGAGATAGTCAAAGAACCTGGGGAAAGAGTTAGTAATGAGGAACTTAATAATGCAATTAGTGTAGATAATAAAGATCATGCTAATGTAAACGAAGGAGTAAGTTTACCTACAAATTTACAGAGTGATACAACGCAAGCAGTACCAACACGTATTACTTATAGAGATGGAAGTATAGAAATTGTAAATGTACCAATTAGAACCCATGCAGATAAATCGAGTATTAGAAATACTTTACCTAAACTTGACGCACAAGGAGACACTAATGGTAAAACACCATCAAGTGTGAGTGCATATAATAATGAAATGCAGCATTTACATGATGAAATTGAAGCAGTTCGAAGAAAAGCTAATGAAGTGTTATCAAATGATAGAGCAACAAATACTGATGTTGCAAATGCGACAAATAATATTAATGATGTCTCATTGAAAATTCAACATGCAATTTCATTACTACAAAATAAAGCAGATAATAGTGCTTTAGTTGAAGCAAAACGTCAACTTGATGAAGCAACAGCAGAACAAGATCCAACGCCAGGAATGACGCCAGCAACAGCAGATAACTATAGAGCGAAAAAAGCAGAAGCAGAACGAATTAGTTCAGAAGCTCAAAAAGTAATAGATAATGGTGATGCGACAGTTGAAGAAATCAGAAATGAGAAAGTAAAAGTAGAAGAAGCATTAACTCAATTAACTGAAGAAAAAAATGCATTAAAAGCAGATAAGTCAGTGCTAGAACAAAAACGTCCAGGATTAAATCATGTGGGAGTTACCGAAGGTAAGAAACCAGCGAGCGTGACTGCATACAATAATGAAATGACTAAAATTCATGATGAACTTGAAGCAGCAAAAACAGAAGCAGATAGAGTGATTCATGATGACAATGCGACACCAGCACAAGTAACAGCGGCTATCGCAAAAATAGATGCGGTACAACCTAAGTTAGACAATGCCATTAGCTTACTTCACGACAAAGAAAATAATAGTGAGTTAGTTGAAGCGAAACGTCAACTTGATGAAGCAACGGCAGAACAAGATCCAACGCCAGGAATGACGCAAGCAACAGCAGATAACTATAGAGCGAAGAAAGCAGCAGCAGAACAAGTAAGTGCAGAAGCGCAAAGCGTGATTGACAATGGAGATGCGACAGCTGAAGAAATCAGAGATGAGAAAGCGAAAGTAGAAGAAGCATTAACTCAATTAACTGAAGCAAAAAATGCATTAAAAGCAGATAAATCAGTGCTAGAACAAAAACGTCCAGGATTAAATCATGTAGGTGTTACCGAAGGTAAGAAACCAGCGAGTGTGACTGCATACAATAATGAAATGGCTAAAATCCATGATGAACTTGAAGCAGCAAAAACAGAAGCAGATAGAGTGATTCATGATGACAATGCGACACCAGCACAAGTAACAGCGGCTATCGCAAAAATTGACGCGGTACAACCTAAGTTAGACAATGCCATTAGCTTACTTCATGACAAAGAAAATAATAGTGAGTTAGTTGAAGCGAAACGTCAACTTGATGAAGCAATAACAGAACAAGATCCAACGCCAGGAATGACGCAAGCAACAGCAGATAATTATAGAGCGAAAAAAGCAGAAGCAGAGCGAATTAGTGCAGAAGCTCAAGGTGTGATTAATAACGGTGATGCGACAGCTGAAGAAATCAGAGATGAGAAAGCAAAAGTAGAAGAAGCATTAATTCATTTAACTGAAGCAAAAAATGCATTAAAAGCAGATAAGTCAGTGCTAGAACAAAAACGTCCAGGA
>NZ_JBEYCR010000045.1:0-2299 GCF_040632845.1 Streptomyces sp. NPDC016459 | reverse complement strand
CGGTGGCGCGCTCTGGTTGCCCGGCGCTCTGCAGTGGCTCGTCGACCGGTTCAACGGCGCACCCGCCCCGAGTAACTGCGGAAAATTCGCCCCCGGAAATTCCCTCGCCCCGCAAACACTCGTCGCCCCCGGCCATCCCGCATCTGTCTCCCCGACAGGATCGGGGAGTGTTTCTTAAACGGTGTTTCGGCCCGACACGCTGGGTGAATGCCCGGCGAGAAGGGTGCCGTGATGACGACACTGGATGATGTGACGAAGAAGAAGTCGACACCACCGTCGGCCGAGGAGGCGGCGGCAGCGGAGCTCGTGCGCTTGGCGAGAGAGCAGGGCCTGTCGCTGACGGGCCCGGATGGGCTGCTCAAGCAGTTCACCAAGACGGTCCTGGAAACGGCATTGAACGAGGAGATGACCGAGCATCTCGGGCACGACAAGAACCAGGCCAACCCGGATCGGGCATCAACAAATATCCGCAACGGCACTCGGTCGAAGACGGTACTGACCGAGTCGACCGGGCAGGTCCCGATCGAAGTCCCCCGAGACCGCGAAGGGACGTTCGAACCGCAGATCGTCAAGAAGCGGCAGCGTCGGCTCAACGGCGTTGATGAGATCGTTTTATCGTTGTACGCCAAAGGGTTAACGACTGGGGAGATCAGCGCGCACTTCGCTGAAATCTACGGTGCATCGGTCTCGAAGGAGACGATTTCTCGGATCACCGACAAGGTGATCGAGGAGATGCAGGATTGGTCTGCACGTCCGCTCGATGAGGTGTACGCCGCGATCTTCATCGATGCCATCGTGGTCAAGATCCGCGACGGCCAGGTCGCGAACAGGCCGATCTACGCGGCCATCGGGGTGAGCCTGGACGGGCGCCGCGACGTGCTTGGTTTGTGGGCCGGCACGGGCGGCGAGGGCGCCAAGTTCTGGATGAGCGTGCTCACTGACATCCGTAACCGTGGCACCAAAGACGTTTTCTTTCTCGTCTGCGACGGTCTCAAGGGCCTGCCGGAGGTTGTCGAGCATGTGTGGCCGGCCACCACGGTCCAGACCTGTGTGGTGCACCTGATCCGCAACACCTTTCGGCTCTCGGGACGTCAACACTGGGACGCACTGAAGCGGGAACTGAAGCCGATCTACACCGCGCCGAGTGAGGCAGCGGCGCGGGCTGCTTTCGACGACCTTGCCGAGAACTGGGGCAAGCGGTATCCGGCGATCATCCGGCTATGGGACAACGCTTGGCAGGAGTTCATTCCGTTCCTCGATTACGACACAGAGATACGTCGAGTCATATGCTCTACCAATTCTATTGAGTCGCTGAATGCGCGCTACCGGAGGGCGGTCAAAGCTCGCGGTCATTTCCCCAGCGAGCAAGCCGCGCTCAAATGTTTGTACCTGGTGACCCGTTCGCTGGACCCGACAGGCAAAGGTCAGGCACGATGGATCACACGGTGGAAACCCGCTCTCAATGCCTTCGCGATCACGTTCGCGGATCGTTGGCCCGGATCAGAAACCTACTGATGAAAACGGCCGAAACACCGTTAACGAGATAGTCCCCAGGATCGTGAAAAGTCCAGTCTTCGGCGTAGCACTCTCGCGCAGTGTGTTTGACAGAAACCACAGGGACACCCGAGTTCAGTCGGTGGCGTCGGCCTTGGCTATTGCGGCGGCGAACTCGCTGACGTCGATCTCCTCGGAGACCACGGTCTTCCTGCCGTTGTAGACATCGCGGTCGATCTCGTCGTCGGCGTTGGCCACCAGCATCGCGACGAAGGTGTCGCCGTTGACGTTGAGGAATGTCCGGAAGATACCGGCGAACCAGTCCACGGCGATCAGTATGCCCACGGCTTCGAGCGGAAGATCGAGGGAGGTCGCGAGAAATGTTGCGATGACGGGGAATCCGCCGGGGACGGTGATGGTGCCCATGTTGAGCAGGATCGCCAGTCCCATGCCGAGGGCGATATCACCGACGGTGAGGTCTACATTGCCGTGCTCGCTGATATCTTCGGCGTGTCTGTCGTGGCTACTTCTTCACCGCCCCTGCGCGAGTGGTGATGTTCAGGTCGAGGACGCAGGTATTGTCGCGCGGCTCGGCGACCCGGTGCGCAAGGCCCTGTTGCGGCGGGGAACGGTCTCTCCGCGCCGTCGCTGGAGTTGCTGGCGGGATCTGGCCGCCAAGCTTCGTATCTCCGATGGCCGCCGAGTGGTTTCTGCGGATTCGCCGTTCTGTGTGTGTCGCGTCGAAGCGGCACTCCGGGTCTCGTCGTTCTGCTTCGCGGGCGCAGTTCAGGAGCTTGTGGTCCTG
>NZ_JBEYCR010000044.1:0-2965 GCF_040632845.1 Streptomyces sp. NPDC016459 | reverse complement strand
AGCGGCTCGATCCGGTCCCACATCGCATCGGTGATTACTAAGCGGACAGCCACATCCGATCAACTGACCAACTGATCAAAGGGACACGCTCTAGGCGGCGAGGTCCAGAGGCGCCGCGAAGGCACGGTCGGGGTCGTAGTACACCCGGTTCTGAAGACAGTGGTAGAGACAGCCGAGCAACTTGTTGAAGAGGTTCCTCAGCGCGGCGGTGTGGCGTTCTCCGCCTGCTCGTCGTCGATCGTAATGCGTGCGTGGGGCCTCGGTGCGGAGGGCAGCGAACGCCCACATGTATCCGGCGGCGGCCAGCCGCTGGTTCTTGACTGTTCGGGCCACGACGACGTGGCTGCGGCCTGAGGCCCGGGTGACGGGAGCGGCGCCGGCGTATGCCTTCACCGCTCTGGCGTCCGCGAAGCGTTCGCGGTCGTCGCCGATTTCAGCGAGGACGCGTGCTCCGGACAGTACGGACAAACCAGGGAAGCTTGTGATGATGTCGGCATCCGGGTGCGCGAGGAACGCTTCCTCCGTCGCTGCCGCGAGCTGGGCGACACTGTGACAGGCGGCATCGAGCTGGCGGATGAGCGCCGCTGCTTGGTGTCCCAAAGCCATTTCGAGCTGGGGCAGCTGGCGAAGACTGTCCACACGGAAGATGTCCCGGAGCCGCTCGACCTCGGTGTCGATTCCGCAGCGTGGGCGGGCGGCGCGCTTGAGCAGTGCACGCAGCTGGCTGCGGGTGAGCTTGGCGGCGTCAGCTGGCGTGGGCGCAGCGGTGAGGATCAGGCGAGCGCGCGGTGAGTCGAGTCCGGGCTTGCCCGGGCCGTGGAAGGCCACGAGGGCGGCCGGGTAGTACTCGCGCAGGTGAGAGCGGAGCCGATTGATCATCTGTTGCCGGTCCCAAACCGCGTCCTGGTGGGCACGGGCGAGAGCCGCGACTGCCTGCCCGGCCTCGCTGTCCGCAGGCAGAGGCCGGTGGGCATGACGGTCGGTCCGGAGGATGTTGGCCAAGACCCGGGCGTCGGCTGCATCGGACTTGGCGCGGGAAACGCTGCCGCGATCGCGATAGCGGGCGGCGGCAAGCGGGTTGATCGCGTAAATCTGGCGACCGGTGGCCCGCAGAGGGGCGACCAGCAGGCCGCGCGGGGCCTCGATGGCGACCGGAATCGGGGCCTCGGCAGTGTCACCATGCCGCGCCAGCAGTTCCGTGAGGGCGTGGAATCCGGCGCTGTCATCGCTGATCCGAAGCTTGGCCACTTGGACGCCATCCTGGTCGACGAGGGCTATGTCATGGTGCCCTTCCGCCCAGCCGATTCCGCAGAAGATCGTGCTCATCCTCTTTACCTCCATGCCGGCTTGCAGATCCAGTCCGTGCAGAGGCACGCGGCGCTCTAATAGAAGTGCTCAGGGGACGCCATCTCATGAGCCGTTCGTGTCTCCAGCGACCAGCAGGGACCTCGGTCTGTTGGGGAGCTCTCGGGCTCGCGAACTATAGAGAGGTCGGCCCTGCCGGCGGGCTGGTGACATGAAACCCGTGATGGCCACACTCCTGCCAAGCGAGACCGGTCTTAGACAAGAGATCAAAGTCCCGGAACTACCGAAGGTCTCCGCCCGGCAGGAGCGCGGCATGGTGGAGCCGGTCTGAACACGGGGATCTCGGTCCCGGAACGGCGGCAGGCTTCCACCTTGTTTGGTGCCCCTTGCGCTCACGCGCTCGGGACCACCGATGAGCTATTAGAACTACCGCTACTCCACGAACCACCAGGTCATCATCGCCGCCGACACCCAACTGGTGGTCGTGGTCGGCCGGCCACTGCCGGGCAACCGCAACGACTGCAAGGCATGGGAACTATCCGGGGCGAAGACTGCCGTCGGGAACACCGCAGTAATCGCCGATCGCCGACGGAGGCTACCGAGGTACCGGGCTCGTCATCCCACACCGCCGCGACCCCGGGCAGAGCAAAGGGAAGAGCACAACACCTCTCACCGCACGGTCCGTGCTCGGGTCGAGCATGCCTTCGCCAGGATGAAGACCTGGAAGATCCTGCGCGACTGCCGTCTCAAGGGCGATGGCGTGCACCACGCGATGCTCGGCCTCCCCCATATGCACAACCTTGCGCGCCACGACTGACCGCACCCCCCGGCCCGAAGTACTGTCCGTTCAGGATTCGACGGGCAGCAGCTGGACCAGGCCGACCCAGTTCTCCTCGTCCACCTTGGCCTGGGTGGCGCGGACCCTCCAGCGGCCGGCGGGCAGTGGGACCGACGCCTCAGCGGGCATCCCCCTATCGGGGTACTCGACGCCCAGGTCGGAACCCGCTTCGGCGGAGTCCATGAGCACCGCCGGACCGTCCGAGACCCAGGTGCCGCACTCCTCCCACACCGTGGCCGGGTCTGCGAGAGCAGTGTCCGCCGCGGCTCTCAGTCCGGCCTCGGAGTCGGCGGCGAGCCACCGCAGGAACGCTCGGTGCTCAGGCAGATAGCAGCTGGTCGCCGGCTCATCCGCCAGCACCAGTGCCTGCGAACCGTTCTCGTCGAGGGGGATCACACCGGCCAGATCGTCCACCGCGCAGGCCCGGTCGTAGTCGTCTGGAGCGGTAGAGTCTCCCGCCATAAGCCCACTCTCCGTACACCCGCCCCAGGAGGCCAGGGCGGAGACGGGGACGACAATCAGAGGGCCGCCCAACGACTCCACCCAGACACGGAAGGAGCCGGCGGCATCGTCTGCAGTGGATGAAGAGGTGGTCATGCATGTCAGTGTGCCCTCACTCACTGACAACGTCCCTGCGCTCATCGGAAACCGCCGGACACGCCCCCGCTTTCGCGTCCCCTCCTCCGTGCATACAGGCCCGGGAGCGGACCGGGTGCTCCAAGAACACCCCCCCTGCCGGGGACGACATCCGCCGCCATGTGAACAGGGGCGTGACTCGCGCACCCGCCCACCGTCGTCCGCGTCATGACCGCCCCTACAGCG
>NZ_JBEYCR010000043.1:0-3153 GCF_040632845.1 Streptomyces sp. NPDC016459 | reverse complement strand
ATATCATTAGTAGTCACATTTTCAACTAATTTATTTAAGGCTTTCATAACATAAACATCAATTTGTTTATAAGCTTTATTTCTATTATATTCTGATATATTTGTTAATCCTTTAATATACGCTTTACGTTTATTTGCTACATCAAAAATTTGGGCTTTAGCTTTCAATTTTACTTTGTCGATTAGAACTATTTTATTAAATTCTTGAAGATAATGTATTTTTATATTATCAACTTGTTTATTAGTTTGAACTTGGTTTACTTTTTCTTCTGCTTTTTTATATGATTCATCAAGTTTTTGTTTTATGAATAGTTTTTCATCTATTGTAAATGTTTGATCAGATGATACTTTATCTTTTAATTTTTGTAATTCCACTTCTAATTTAGATAAAGCATCTGCTTTTTTAATAACTTCAACTTGAATACTATTAATTGATTGTTTACCTTGCTCTGTAGTCTGATCGACATCTGAGTTAGTATTGGCACCTTCGAGCAGTTTTTTAGCTCTCATTACTGCCTCTTCTACTTTTTGTTTTGCTGCATCCTTTTCTTCTTTTGTTGCGTTTGGTGTTTGATCAATTTCTGCTTTCTTTTGTTTAGCTAATTCGTCGATAGTTTGTTTAGCTACAGATTTTTTAACTATTTCTGGTTGGATTTCATCAATAGCATGTTTACCACTTTCTTTGGCTATTTCAACATCAGAATTAGTCGTAGATTGAGCAATATTATTCTTTGCTTTTATAACTTCTTCATCTACTTTTTGTCTAGCCACATCCTTTTCTTCTTTTGTTGCATTGTGATTATTCTCAATTTCTGCTTTTTTAATTGTTGCTTCATCATCTATCGCTTGTCTAGCTAAAGATTTTTGTATTGTCTCTGGTTGAATATTAGATATAATTGAAATTCCAATTTGAGTTGATTGATCTACTGTATCATTCGTTGTAGATTGATCAACATTATGTTTCGCTTTTGTTGCTGCTTCATCTACTTTACGTTTTGTCATTTCTTTTTCTTCATTCGTTGCTTCATGATTACTATCAATTTCTGCTTTTTTTGCTGTTACTTCATCATCTATAGATTTTTTTGCTTGTGTTTTTTTCAAAGCTACCGCATTTATATTATTTATTGCACTTATACCATTAATTTGTGCATTATCTACATTGGAATTATTTATTGATTGATCAACATTTCTTTTAGCTTTATTAACCTCATCATCAATTTTTTGTTTAGCTATGTCTTTTTCTTCTTTTGTTGTCGAATTATCTTGATCAATTAGATTTTTTCTAAGAGTTGCTGCTTCATCTATCGCTTTTCTTGCTTCTGATTTTTTAACTACTTCTGGTTGTATATTTTCAATAGTATTTTTACCAGTTGTTTTAGCATTATTCACACCATCATTTGTTGTAGCTTGATCTATATTATTTTTCGCTTTTATAACTTCTTCATCAACTTTTTGTTTTGCTGCTTCTTTTTCTTCTTCAGTTGCATCTAGCATTTGATTAATTTTTTCTTTTTTTACTTTTGCTACTTCATCAATTGCTTGTCTTGCTAAAGATTTTTTAACCACTTCTGGTTGTATATTATTGATCTCTGTATTTCCTGTTGTTTTTGCTTGATCCACTGCATCATTTGTTGTAGCTTGATCAATATTATCTTTTGCTTTTGTAGCTTCTTCATCTACTTTTTGTTTTGCTACTTCTTTTTCTTCTTCAGTTGCATCTGGTGTTTGATCTATAATTTTTTTCTTAGCAATTGCAGATTGGTCAATTTCATGTTTTGCCTCTACTTTTTTTATAATTTCAAGTTGGATTGTATTAATAACATTTATCCCTTTTGTTTTCGCGTTATCAACTCCATCATCATTTTCTGCTTCGTTGATATGAGTTTTAGCTTCTGTTAACGCTTGATCCACTTTACTTTTCGCTGCTTCTTTTTCTTCTTCAGTTGCTTCTTGCGTTAAATCAATAGTTGCTTTTTTAAGTTTAGCTAAATCATCAATTGCTTGTCTTGCTTCTGATTTTTTAACTACTGTCGGCTGAATATTATTTATCATTGTAGTGCTATTTTGTTCAACTTGATCTACGTCATTATTTGTTTTTGCTTGATCAATTCCATGTTTTGCTTTTATGACTTCTTCGTCAACTTTTGATTTCGCTGCTTCTTTTTCTTCTGTCGTTGCATCAGGTGTTTGATCAATGATGGCTTTCCTAGTTAATGCAATTTGATCAATAGCATTCTTAGCTGTCTCTTTTTTTACAACTTCTGGCTGAATGTTATTTATAGCAACAGTTCCTCTATCTTTTGCTTGATCTACATCACTATTTGTTATTGCTTGATCAATACTATGTTTTGCTTTTGTAACTTCTTCGTCAACTTTTTGTTTTGCTGCTTCTTTTTCTTCTATTGTCGCATTTGATGTTTGATCAATATTATTTTTTTTAGCTCTTGCTACTTGATCAATTAACGTTTTAGCTGCAATTTTTTTTATAATATTGGGTTGAATATTATTAATTGCTATTGTGCTATTATGCTCAACTTGATTCACATCATTATTTGTAACTGCTTGATTAATGTTACGTTTTGCTTTTGTTACCTCTTCATCAACTTTTGATTTCGCTGCTTCTTTTTCTTCTGTTGTTGCATCAGGTGTTTGATCAATGATGTTTTTTCTAGTTAATGCAATTTGATCAATAGAAGTCTTAGCTGTCTCTTTTTTTACAACTTCTGGCTGAATGTTATTTATAGCAACAGTTCCTCTATCTTTTGCTTGATCTACATCACTATTTGTTACTGCTTGATCAATACTATGTTTTGCTTTTGTTACCTCTTCATCAACTTTTGATTTCGCTGCTTCTTTTTCTTCTGTCGTTGCATCAGATGTTTGATCAATGATGGCTTTTTTGATTTTTGCTTGAGTATCTATACCTCGTTTTGCTTGTTCTTTTTTAACTATATCTGGTTGGATATTATTTATTGATGCCGTACTATTATGTACTACTTGATCTACATCATTGTTAGACAAAGCACGATTAATATTATTTTTTGCTTCTGTCGCAGCTTCGTCTACTTTTGATTTTGCGGCTTCTTTTTCTTCTGTTGTTGCACCCGGTGTTTGATCAATCGCTTCTTTTTTAATTCTAGCTACTTCATCGATT
>NZ_JBEYCR010000042.1:0-3965 GCF_040632845.1 Streptomyces sp. NPDC016459 | reverse complement strand
GTCAGCACAACCTCGATGGCCAATGTCGCCGCCGCTGCCGTCGGAGCGAAATCTATTGCCGCCCAGGCCGGTCAGTTCGTGCGACTGTCCCCGGACAGCGTCCAGGCATTGAAGACGTACAAAGCGTTGCCGGGTGACAGCGGGTTCTTCCGAATGACCGTCGTCGACCAAGCAGGGAAGTTCCGCCAGCAACTGCAATGGCAGAAAGTATCCCTCGGCCCCACCCAAGCACTGTCCTTCCAACTCATCGCGGTGCAGGTCGCCCTCTCGGTGGCCATCGCGTCGGTGAACGAATCGATCGCCCGCGTCGACGGTAAAGTCGAACAACTCCTCGCCCTCGCCCAAGCGTCCCGAGTCGGTGACGTGGTCGGTCATTTCACAACCTTGGATCGGCTCGTCACCACCCTCGACGAACACGGAACACTGCCGACCGCAGACTGGGAATCTGTTGCCGGACTCCGGCCCACCCTGAATGTGACCATCGAACGCCTCCGAGAACACGTCAAACGCACCTTGGCCGGGTTCGATGCCACTCGCCCGGTCCAGGATCGCGCCGACTATCTCCGCCGAGCAATCGAAGAGAACCGGCTCGGCGAATCCCTGCACCTGTTGGTGGTCGGTGAGCAGTCGCTCTATCTGTGGCAGCGGTTGCGGATCGCGCGCGTGCAGGCCACCGAGCCGCAGCATCTGCAGGTGGTGCTCGACGACGCACGCACAGTGCTGGCAGAGCATTTCGAACGCGACGGCGAACTGTTGCTGCACGCGCGGTCGGAACTGTCGAACTTTGCAAAAATGCACCGACTCGACGGATTCCGGTGGGGCGCCGCCCACAATCTCAAACACGACATCGTCAAACTCAAGAACGACCTCGACGACTTCGCGCAGGCACGTGGCAGCCAGGTCATGGGATGGACCGACCACGAGAGTCCCAGCGTCGTCGACGCCCTGGCGGAAGTCGGCAGTCGGGCAGCGTCCGCAGGCAGTGCTGTCGCCGGCGCGGCCGGCAAAGCGATCGGTGCCGGTGTCTCAGGAGTCGGATCCGGGCTCGGGTGGGTGGGCCGCGGGATCGGAAACCTCGTGGGCTCGGGAAACCAACACGCAGACAAAGTCGAGATACCGACACCTACAACGGAACATCGTCTCGCGGGTGCAGCCACCGCAACCGCACAACCTGACGAGGCGAATCCGAACTCGTGCGACGGCGACGATTCGACATCCGAATCCTCCATGCTCACACACCAACCCGATCGAATCATGCCGTCTTCCGCCCCGATCGCGTACGACGACGACATCTTGCAGCTCATGCTCTTCGGCCATCTACAGGTCGGCGACCAGCTGACGTATCACGATACCGGCCGCGGGCTCACCTACATCGCAACGATCACGCGGGACGGGGCCCTCGACGTCGACGGGAAACGCTACGGGCCACCCTCGGCGCCGTTGACGGACATCATGGGCCGGCAACGGCACGGTTGGAGGGACTGGCAACTGGCCGATGGGCGGCAACTTCGACAGCTGCGGCGACAAGCGTACGCAGAAATGCGCCGCTGACACCCGTCCTAGCTCTGCCACCACACGCCGACCCGTCCACAGGATGAAGCGATCACAAATGACAATGAAAAAATCCTGGCTAGCAGCGCCGATCCTGCTTCTCGCGCTCAGTGCATGCAGCGACCAGGGCACATCCACCGAACCTGCCTCGTCTGAGGGAGCAACTGCAACCGCCACGACACCGAGCTCCTCAGGGACACTCACACCGGTCTCCAGTACCACGATTGTGGAACCCACGACGGAAACCATCGTCGAACCGCCCACAGCGGAGGCAACATTCATCGACACGCCCACGCCGGCGGTGACCAAGCACATCGACTACTGCACCTCGCCCGGCCCGAACACCGCGTTCACGGACGGAACATACGGTTGGACGGACGAATGCGCCGGCCCCGCAGCGATCAACCGGGTCAGCGAAATCACCGCCAACGGAGGATCCTGCGACGGAACCACGTGCACCAACTCACTAGGAATGACCTTCCCCGACCCTCGGGCCGAAGCCGGAATGACCGATGCACCGCCAACAGCTGGCACTCCTCGGACCACGACAAGCACCCCGACAGTAACGAATCCGCCGAACCATCCCCAGGTCCTGTGGTCGAATTGCCTGCAGCAAGGCAACACCCCGGAACAATGCCGGGAAATACTCGACAACTGATTCTCACGCCCAGCGAAAGCCCGGCCAGTCCTGAGCACGTCGGAGCTGCAATTCCGGGGCGGTCTCGACACTCTCACCCGACTTTGATCCACACATTCACTGAGTAGGTCCTGTGGTTTGACTGTACGTTTTTCCGCATCAGCACTCGAGTACCGTCCGACACTGATGGAGACGATATTCGACGTAGGTTCTGCACACGGGTTCTCGACGGAACGAAGAGAAACCCGCTGCGGAGACCCGAATCGGATACTCACTGCATCCTCGGCCACTATCACCTGGGCCACTCGGTACGAGGAAAACACACCGCACACCTTTGGGGGCTCTCCGCATTTGAGCGGGGCGTGTGCTGATTTCATGCTGCTGGTCTCTGCCCTCGGGTGAGGGCGATGTGGACCATGATGCGCCTTCGGTAGTTGTCCATGTTGGTGAAGCCGCATCCGACACGCTTGGTTTGCTTGATGATCCGGTTGAAGCCCTCGGTGCGGGCGTTGGTCACGTCCTCGGTGAGCGCGACGAGCACCGCTGGCCACCAGGTGTCGATCGTGGTCGCCAGGCGGCTGGTTTCCTCCATGTCGGCGCGGGCGGCGGCGTCGTAGAAGTCGTACAGCCTGCGCCGGATCTGGTGCGGCTGGTGTTCGGCCAGCAGCAGGCGCAGGCGTTCCTTGACGGCATGCGCGGCGGCGATCTCGTTGGTCGGATCCTCGGCGGCGAGGGCGGCGTTGAACCGGGCCTTTTGCTTCACGGTGAGGTGCTCGTAGCCGGTGAGCAGCAGTTGCCGGCTGGCCCAGACTTTGTCGGTGGCGGTGCCGCGGCGGCCGTGCAGTTGCCGGGTGATCCGTTGACGGACCTGGGTGACCATGAGGTTGGCGAGGGCGACGAGATGCCACTTGTCGACTGCGATCCGCGCGTCCGGCAGGGCGGTGCGGATCCCGGATCGACAGGTACAACAGCGCCCGCCCGCACACCCGCCTCGGCAACGCCCCACCCGCCGAGTACGAGGCAGCGCACTGCGCTGAGCCCACCAAGTCATCGCGACCGGCAATGACACCTGCATAGACGTGGCATCAACGCGTAGATGTTTCAGTTTCTTCTGTGCTGGGGCTGTGTCAGGTGCTGGACCGGGTGTAGGCAGCGGCGCGCACCACATCGTCGTCCTCCAGTCCAGCTCCTAGTGCTCCGCCCACGGTGGCCAGGCTGGCGGTGAGCCAGCTGATCTTCGCGTAGTCCAAAGCGTTCACTGGGTGACCGGCGACACCGGCCAGTACCGGCTCGTCGATGAGCAGCAGCGCGCCGACCCAGGACAGGATGAATAAGCCGAGGTAGAACACCACAACCCCGATGGCCACGGTCGCGGTGGTGGCCAAATTGAACAGGATCACCTGCTCACGTTGGGCTCGCCGCCGTGGGCGCTCCCACAAGTCTGCTCCCAGGATCAGGGTGGCACTCACCGCCCCGATCGCCATCACCGCCAGCAGGACCAGGCGCACCGGCCCGTAGGCCATGGCCAGTACCCATAGGTCCGAGGCCACCAATGTCAGCATGCCGGTGGCCGCTGCCACGACCATCGCCCGGGAGAGCCGGGCCACGAAGGCCCAAGGCTGGTTGGCGCGGATCATGCCCAGCAGCAACCGCACGTTGCCGCTCAGCACTCGGGCCGTGAACGAGAGCAGGACGTAGGCGAGCGGGCCCGCGTGGTGCTGGCGGCCGGCACCCCGGCCGAGCATCCGCCGACCGGCGCGGGCGGCAGTCTTCTTCG
>NZ_JBEYCR010000041.1:0-2500 GCF_040632845.1 Streptomyces sp. NPDC016459 | reverse complement strand
GTGGCGAGCGAAAGCGGAAGAGGCTAAACCATGGGTGTGTGATAGCCGGCAGGTGTTGCATTCGTGGGGTTGTGGGGTTCATTTTGTCTGTTCTGCCGAGCAGGCCAACAGTAAGAAATCACAGGGTTAGTGGAAGTGGTCTGGAACGGCCTGTCGTAGAGGGTGAGAATCCCGTACACGAAAACTTTGTGACTGTTGTAATGGAAACCCAAGTAGCACCGGGCCCGTGAAATCTGGTGTGAATCTGTCGGGACCACCCGATAAGCCTGAATACTCCCTGGTGACCGATAGCGGACTAGTACCGTGAGGGAAAGGTGAAAAGTACCCCGGGAGGGGAGTGAAATAGTACCTGAAACCGTGCGCTTACAATCCGTCAGAGCCTTCGAGCAGTTTACTGCTGGGGGTGATGGCGTGCCTTTTGAAGAATGAGCCTGCGAGTTAGTGGCATGTCGCGAGGTTAACCCGTGTGGGGTAGCCGTAGCGAAAGCGAGTCCGAATAGGGCGATCGTAGTGGCATGCTCTAGACCCGAAGCGGAGTGATCTACCCATGGCCAGGTTGAAGCGACGGTAAGACGTCGTGGAGGACCGAACCCACTTAGGTTGAAAACTGAGGGGATGAGTTGTGGGTAGGGGTGAAAGGCCAATCAAACTCCGTGATAGCTGGTTCTCCCCGAAATGCATTTAGGTGCAGCGTCGCGTGTTTCTCACCGGAGGTAGAGCTACTGGATGGTCTAGGGGGCCCACAAGCTTACCGAAATCAGCCAAACTCCGAATGCCGGTGAGTGAGAGCGCGGCAGTGAGACTGCGGGCGATAAGGTTCGTAGTCGAGAGGGAAACAGCCCAGATCGCCAGCTAAGGTCCCTAAGCGTGTACTAAGTGGAAAAGGATGTGGGGTCGCGAAGACAACCAGGAGGTTGGCTTAGAAGCAGCCACCCTTGAAAGAGTGCGTAATAGCTCACTGGTCAAGTGATCCTGCGCCGACAATGTAGCGGGGCTCAAGTACACCACCGAAGCTGCGGCATTCACGCAATAGCCCCCAGTTGATCCAAGGATTTTCTGGCAGGTGTGTGGATGGGTAGGGGAGCGTCGTGTGGCCATGGAAGCGGCAGGGTGACCTAGCCGTGGAGGCCACACGAGTGAGAATGCAGGCATGAGTAGCGAAAGACGAGTGAGAAACTCGTCCGCCGAATGACCAAGGGTTCCTGGGCCAGGTTAATCCGCCCAGGGTGAGTCGGGACCTAAGACGAGGCCGACAGGCGTAGCCGATGGACAACGGGTTGATATTCCCGTACCCGTGTGAACGCGCCCATGGTGAATCAGTGATACTAACCATCCTGAAGCCACGAGAAGACCTTCGGGTCTCGAGTTGGTGGATGCATGGGACCTGATCTGGTAGTAGCCAAGCGATGGGGTGACGCAGGAAGGTAGCTGAGCCAGTCAGTGGTAATACTGGTGTAAGCGTGTAGGGCGTGACCTAGGCAAATCCGGGTCACACATAGCCTGAGACGTGATGCGTAGCCGATTGAGGCGAATTCAGTGATCCTATGCTGCCGAGAAAAGCCTCTAGCGAGCTTTCACACGGCCCGTACCCCAAACCGACACAGGTGGTCAGGTAGAGAATACTAAGGCGATCGAGATAACTATGGTTAAGGAACTCGGCAAAATGCCCCCGTAACTTCGGGAGAAGGGGGGCCCTGTCTGGTGACGACATGTACTGTCTGAGCTGGGTGGGGCCGCAGAGACCAGTGAGAAGCGACTGTTTACTAAAAACACAGGTCCGTGCGAAGTCGTAAGACGATGTATACGGACTGACGCCTGCCCGGTGCTGGAAGGTTAAGAGGACCGGTTAGTTCCTTCGGGAGCGAAGCTGAGAATTTAAGCCCCAGTAAACGGCGGTGGTAACTATAACCATCCTAAGGTAGCGAAATTCCTTGTCGGGTAAGTTCCGACCTGCACGAATGGCGTAACGACTTCTCAGCTGTCTCAACCGTAGACTCGGCGAAATTGCATTACGAGTAAAGATGCTCGTTACGCGCGGCAGGACGAAAAGACCCCGGGACCTTCACTACAGCTTGGTATTGGTGTTCGGTTCGGTTTGTGTAGGATAGGTGGGAGACTGTGAAACGGTGACGCCAGTTATCGTGGAGTCGTTGTTGAAATACCACTCTGATCGAATTGGACCTCTAACCTCGGACCATGATCTGGTTCAGGGACAGTGCCTGGTGGGTAGTTTAACTGGGGCGGTTGCCTCCCAAAATGTAACGGAGGCGCCCAAAGGTTCCCTCAGCCTGGTTGGCAATCAGGTGTCGAGTGCAAGTGCACAAGGGAGCTTGACTGTGAGACTGACAGGTCGAGCAGGGACGAAAGTCGGGACTAGTGATCCGGCACCGGCAAGTGGAAGCGGTGTCGCTCAACGGATAAAAGGTACCCCGGGGATAACAGGCTGATCTTCCCCAAGAGTCCATATCGACGGGATGGTTTGGCACCTCGATGTCGGCTC
>NZ_JBEYCR010000040.1:1655-3020 GCF_040632845.1 Streptomyces sp. NPDC016459 | reverse complement strand
GCCGGCCCCAGTGAACTCATCTGCTTGTCGGGTGGGGTGATGGGTGGCTGGTCGTTGCTTGAGAACTACACAGTGGACGCGAGCATCTGTGGCCAAGTTTTTAAGGGCGCACGGTGGATGCCTTGGCACCAGGAACCGATGAAGGACGTGGGAGGCCACGATAGTCCCCGGGGAGCCGTCAACCAGGCTTTGATCCGGGGGTTTCCGAATGGGGAAACCCGGCAGTCGTCATGGGCTGTCACCCATGCCTGAACACATAGGGCATGTGGAGGGAACGAGGGGAAGTGAAACATCTCAGTACCCTCAGGAAGAGAAAACAACCGTGATTCCGGGAGTAGTGGCGAGCGAAACCGGATGAGGCCAAACCGTATGCGTGTGATACCCGGCAGGGGTTGCGCATGCGGGGTTGTGGGATCTCTCTTTCACAGTCTGCCGGCTGTGAGGCGAGTCAGAAACCGTTGATGTAGGCGAAGGACATGCGAAAGGTCCGGCGTAGAGGGTAAGACCCCCGTAGCTGAAACATCAACGGCTCGTTTGAGAGACACCCAAGTAGCACGGGGCCCGAGAAATCCCGTGTGAATCTGGCGGGACCACCCGCTAAGCCTAAATATTCCCTGGTGACCGATAGCGGATAGTACCGTGAGGGAATGGTGAAAAGTACCGCGGGAGCGGAGTGAAATAGTACCTGAAACCGTGTGCCTACAAGCCGTGGGAGCGTCGCTCATCGAGTTTACTCGGTGGGTCGTGACTGCGTGCCTTTTGAAGAATGAGCCTGCGAGTTTGCGGTGTGTTGCGAGGTTAACCCGTGTGGGGAAGCCGTAGCGAAAGCGAGTCCGAACAGGGCGATTCAGTAGCGCGCTCAAGACCCGAAGCGGAGTGATCTAGCCATGGGCAGGTTGAAGCGGAGGTAAGACTTCGTGGAGGACCGAACCCACCAGGGTTGAAAACCTGGGGGATGACCTGTGGTTAGGGGTGAAAGGCCAATCAAACTCCGTGATAGCTGGTTCTCCCCGAAATGCATTTAGGTGCAGCGTCGTGTGTTTCTTGCCGGAGGTAGAGCACTGGATAGGCGATGGGCCCTACCGGGTTACTGACCTTAGCCAAACTCCGAATGCCGGTAAGTGAGAGCACGGCAGTGAGACTGTGGGGGATAAGCTCCATGGTCGAGAGGGAAACAGCCCAGAGCATCGACTAAGGCCCCTAAGCGTACGCTAAGTGGGAAAGGATGTGGAGTCGCAGAGACAACCAGGAGGTTGGCTTAGAAGCAGCCACCCTTGAAAGAGTGCGTAATAGCTCACTGGTCAAGTGATTCCGCGCCGACAATGTAGCGGGGCTCAAGCGTACCGCCGAAGTCGTGTCATTGCA
>NZ_JBEYCR010000040.1:0-1559 GCF_040632845.1 Streptomyces sp. NPDC016459 | reverse complement strand
AGCCACCCTTGAAAGAGTGCGTAATAGCTCACTGGTCAAGTGATTCCGCGCCGACAATGTAGCGGGGCTCAAGCGTACCGCCGAAGTCGTGTCATTGCAGCAATAGGGCCAACGCCTGCTGTGATGGGTAGGGGAGCGTCGTGTGCCGGGTGAAGCAGCCGCGGAAGCGAGTTGTGGACGGTTCACGAGTGAGAATGCAGGCATGAGTAGCGATACACACGTGAGAAACGTGTGCGCCGATTGACTAAGGGTTCCTGGGTCAAGCTGATCTGCCCAGGGTAAGTCGGGACCTAAGGCGAGGCCGACAGGCGTAGTCGATGGACAACCGGTTGATATTCCGGTACCCGCTTTGAAACGCCCAGTACCGAATCCATTAATGCTAAGGCCGTGAAGCCGTTCCGGACCCTTCGGGGAATGGAAAGTGGTGGAGCCGTCGACCCAAGGTGGTAGTAGGTAAGCGATGGGGTGACGCAGGAAGGTAGTCCAGCCCGGGCGGTGGTAGTCCCGGGGTAAGGGTGTAGGCCGTGTGATAGGCAAATCCGTCACACATTAAGGCTGAGACCTGATGCCGAGCCGATTGTGGTGAAGTGGATGATCCTATGCTGTCGAGAAAAGCCTCTAGCGAGTTTCATGGCGGCCCGTACCCTAAACCGACTCAGGTGGTCAGGTAGAGAATACCGAGGCGTTCGGGTGAACTATGGTTAAGGAACTCGGCAAAATGCCCCCGTAACTTCGGGAGAAGGGGGGCCACGTCTGGTGATGAGTCTTGCACTCTGAGCTGGGGGTGGCCGCAGAGACCAGCGAGAAGCGACTGTTTACTAAAAACACAGGTCCGTGCGAAGCCGTAAGGCGATGTATACGGACTGACGCCTGCCCGGTGCTGGAACGTTAAGGGGACCGGTTAGTGACCTTTCGGGGTTGCGAAGCTGAGAACTTAAGCGCCAGTAAACGGCGGTGGTAACTATAACCATCCTAAGGTAGCGAAATTCCTTGTCGGGTAAGTTCCGACCTGCACGAATGGCGTAACGACTTCTCGACTGTCTCAACCATAGGCCCGGTGAAATTGCACTACGAGTAAAGATGCTCGTTTCGCGCAGCAGGACGGAAAGACCCCGGGACCTTTACTACAGTTTGATATTGGTGTTCGGTTCGGCTTGTGTAGGATAGGTGGGAGACTTTGAAGCTGTGACGCCAGTCATGGTGGAGTCGCCGTTGAAATACCACTCTGGTCGTGCTGGATGTCTAACCTCGGTCCGTGATCCGGATCAGGGACAGTGTCTGATGGGTAGTTTAACTGGGGCGGTTGCCTCCCAAAGGGTAACGGAGGCGCCCAAAGGTTCCCTCAGCCTGGTTGGCAATCAGGTGTTGAGTGTAAGTGCACAAGGGAGCTTGACTGTGAGACCGACGGGTCGAGCAGGGACGAAAGTCGGGACTAGTGATCCGGCGGTGGCTTGTGGAAGCGCCGTCGCTCAACGGATAAAAGGTACCCCGGGGATAACAGGCTGATCTTCCCCAAGAGTCCATATCGACGGGATGGTTTGGCACCTCGATGTCGGCTC
>NZ_JBEYCR010000039.1:0-4857 GCF_040632845.1 Streptomyces sp. NPDC016459 | reverse complement strand
GCTGCGCCGGGCAGCTTGTTGAGCGTGTACCACGCCTCGGTGCTCCACAGGGACTCGCCGCCGGCGGAGCTGAAGGGGCGGGGCGAGCGGATGTGGACGACCCGGTCGGTCTTGAGGCCGGGGATCGCGAGGGTGACCGTCTTCCCGTCGGCGGAGAGGCCCGCCGACTGCGCGGTGAGGGTCTCCTCGTCGACCTTCGGGCCGCCGTAGCCCGAGGTCGGCACGTAACGCCACTGCTTGATCCTGTAATGCTTGACGAGGTCGGCAGCGGTCTCGGCCGACACCGGCTGCGTGTACTCGAGCGCGAAGCCGCCCGGTACGGCCCGCATGGCGCGGATGTCGAAGGCGTTGGAGCCGTTCGGCGTGAGCTTCTGGAGGCCGTGCGCGAGCTTGCCCTCCTGGCCCCAGTTGCCACCCGCCCCGAGCCCGCCGGCGTACAGCGCGCCGTCAGGTCCGACGCTGATCCGGGTGACACCGGCCTCGAGTCCCTGGGTGAGCCGGAAGACCGCGCCCTGGTACTCGCCGCCGACCTTCTCCAGGTAGGCGCGCTGGATCCCGCCGTACGTGACGTCGCCGAACAGCATCTGGCCGGCGAACGGCCCCGTGGTCAGCTGCAGGGGTGTGCTCGGCGAGTTGGCGATCTCGTTCTGGGGCAGCCAGAGAACCGGCTTGGTCACGGACTGGGAGTCGAAGGGCCCGGCGGGGTTGGTGTAGTGGTTGAAGAACCGTCCCTGCTTGATGTGCACCAGCTTCGACGAGGGCAGCCAGCCGCCCTGGTTGTCGGTGACGAAGATGCCGCCCTCGGGGCCCCACCCGATGCCGTTGGGGGTGCGCAGCCCGCCGGCGACATACGAGACCTCGCCGGTCTGCTTGTTGACCTTGATGGTGGTGCCGCGATTGGCCGCCGGCTGCGGATCCGTGGTCGCCCCGCCGTAGTTGATGGAGACCGACAGGTTCAGGTAGAAGAACCCGTCCTGGTGGAGGAGGCCGAAGCCGAACTCGTGGAAGTTGCCCCCGAACGGCCAGGTGGCGACTCTCCGGTACTGGTCGATGACCTCGTCGCCGTCGGTGTCGTTCAGCTCGGTCAGCTCGTGCTTCTGCGACACGTAGAGCTTGCCGTCGACGTGTTTGATCCCCATCGGCTCCTTGAGGCCCGAGGCGATCTTCTTGAAGGTCACCCTGCCCGGTCCGGTGCTTCCCGTGACGTTCGCCAGCAGGTAGACCTCGCCCGCCGCGTTGTTGCTGCCGCCCCAGGTGGTCACGGCAAGACGGCCGTCCGGGAGCCAGTCCATCGCGGAGACCTGGGGTTCGAAGCCCGCGGGCCGGAGATCGGTGAGGCTGTAGTTGGGGTGCACGCCGGCGAGCGGCAGGCCGTCGCCGGGGGAGTCCGTTCCGGCCTCGCACTCCTTGCGACCCGGCGCTGTCACGCGTACGACGTCGGCGTCCGTGCTGAGGGCCGTGTTCGGTACGACGGTGAAGGCGGAGGCGCCGGGAGGCTTCCAGGCCAGCGTCAGCTGCTCGCCGCCTCCCCGCTCGAAGTGCTGCATGCGCAGGGCATGGTGACCGGCCGTCAGGTCCAGTGTCGCCTCTTTGGGTTCCGGGCCGTGCAGACCGCCGTGGTCGATCACCAGCTGGTCACCGATCCACAGGCGGGAGCCGTCGTCGCTGGTGAGGCGGAAGGTGTAGCTGCCGGAGCGGGGGGCGTTCAGGTTGCCGATGACATGGGTGACGAAGTTGCTGTCCAGGCCGAAGTCGGCGGGCGAGGACCAGTCGACCACCGGCATCAGCTTGTCGATGTTGGGCGTCTGGCCCGTCTTGAGCGTGCAGATGTCGTTGAGCGGTACCTGGACGTCGAAGACGCGGAGGGTGACCCCCGGCTCCTGCGGGGGGAGGGCCGCGGCAGAGCTGTCGTCCGCGGGGGCCGGTGCCGACGACAGGCCGACGGCGAGTAGGGAAGCGAGAAGCGTTCCGGCCAGGCGCCTGCCCGGTCGGCGGGGATACAGCCGTGGATACACGTGACCTCCTGACGGCCCCTCGGGCACGAGGGACTCGCTCGGGTAATCGGGGGATCCACCGCTGCCGGGGCGCGCCGTCGTCCCGGTCACGGAGGCACCGGCGGGCGGGACATCGGTCAGGTCCGCACCGCCGCGACCGACACAGTAGGGACTTCCCACGACGCCGTCCATGCTTTGTCCGTCAGGCAGAGAAAGTGGCGAGAACTTGCGCGGCTCGGGTTACGGACTCCGACAAACCGCGCTAGCTTCCTTGAAATGAACCGGTCATGCCACGGCAGGCCGGCCCTTCCCTACGGCGTGACGGCGCGCGCCCGTAGGCACTTTGGGCGGTCCGACGAGACTGCCGTCATCCCCCTCACCTCGGGAGATCTTCTGTGCGCACGAGAACGCTCAGACACCAGCGCGGCCGTTTCCTCCTGACCGTCCTGGCGTGCACCGTCGGATGCCTGCTCCCGGTGTCCCCGGCCGCCGCCTCGCACCCCCAGCACGACGAACCGGCCGCGGCCGCGGCCGCTCCGGAGTTCCAGCAGGTCACGCTCGCCAAGGGCGTGGCCGAGACGGGCGAGCCGATGACGCTCGCGGTGCTCCCCGACCGCTCCGTCCTGCACACCTCGCGCGACGGCACACTGCGGCTGACCGATGCCGCGGGGACCACCACGGTGGCGGGCAGACTCGACGTGTACAGCCACGACGAGGAGGGGCTGCAAGGCATCGCCGTGGACCCGGGGTTCACGTCCAACCGGTATGTCTACCTCTACTACGCGCCCAAGCTCAGCACCCCGGGCGGAGACGCGCCGGGAGACGGCACGACCGCCGACTTCGCCCCGTACGACGGGGTCAACCGGCTGTCCCGGTTCGTCCTGAGGACGGACGGCACCCTGGACCTCGGCAGCGAGAAGAGGGTCCTGGACGTCCCCGCCTCCCGCGGCATCTGCTGTCACGTCGGCGGCGACATCGACTTCGACGCGGCCGGCAACCTGTACCTGTCGACGGGCGACGACACCAACCCCTTCGCCTCCGACAGCTACACCCCCATCGACGAGCGACCCTCCCGCAACCCCGCCTATGACGCCCAGCGTTCCTCGGGCAACACCAACGACCTGCGCGGCAAGGTCCTGCGGATCAAGGTGAACGCCGACGGGTCGTACGCGATACCCAGCGGCAACCTCTTCGCGCCCGGCACCGCGAAGACGCGCCCCGAGATCTACGCGATGGGCTTCCGCAACCCGTTCCGCATGAGCGTCGACAAGGCCACCGGCATCGTCTACCTCGGCGACTACGGGCCCGACGCCGGCAGCGCCAGCCCCACGCGCGGCCCCGCCGGGCAGGTCGAGTTCAACCGGATCACCAGGGCGGGCAACTTCGGCTGGCCGTACTGCACCGGCGACAACGACGCCTACGTGGACTACAACTTCGCCACCGGCGCCTCCGGATCCGCCTTCAGCTGCGCCGCTCCCAGGAACTCCTCCCCGAACAACACCGGACTCACCGACCTGCCCCCCGCGCAGCCGGCCTGGATCCCCTACGACGGCGGCTCGGTGCCGGAGTTCGGCGGCGGATCCGAGTCCCCCATGGGCGGCCCGGTCTACCGCTACGACGCCGCGTCCACCTCCGCGGTCAAGTTCCCGCAGGAGTACGACGGCGACTACTTCGCCGGCGAGTTCGGACGCCGCTGGATCAAGCGCGTCGAGACCGGCACCGACGGCGCCGTGCAGTCCATCAATCCGTCCCCCTGGAGCGGCACGCAGGTGATGGACATGGCCTTCGGTCCGGACGGAGCCCTCTACGTCCTCGACTACGGCACCGGTTACTTCAGCGGCGACGCCAACTCCGCCCTGTACCGCATCGAACACGTCACGGGTGGCCACGCCCCGGTGGCGCAGGCCAAGGCGAACGTCACGTCCGGCAAGGCACCCCTGGCCGTCTCGTTCTCCTCGGCCGGCAGCTCCGACTCCGACGGCGACGCCCTCACCTACGCCTGGACCTTCGGTGACGGCGCCACCTCCACCGCCGCCAACCCCTCCCACACGTACACCACGAACGGCCAGTACACGGCCACCCTCAAGGTGACGGACGCGACGGGCAAGTCCGCGACGGCCTCCACGCAGATCACCGTCGGGAACACCGCGCCCACGGTGACCCTCGACCTGCCGGCGGCCGGGAGCATCTACGACTTCGGCGCCGCGATCCCGTTCAAGGTGACGGTCACCGACCCGGAGGACGGCACCGTCGACTGCTCCAAGGTCAAGGTCACCTTCGTCGTCGGACACGACAGCCACGGCCATCCCCAGACCTCGGCCACCGGGTGCTCCGGCACCCTGCGGACCCTGGCCGACGGCGAACACGACCCGAACGCGAACATCTTCGGCGTCATCGACGCCGAGTACACCGACAAGGGCGCGAACGGCCAGCCCGCACTGACCACGCACGACCAGCACATCACCCAGCCCACCCACCGCCAGGCCGAGCACCACGGCTCCTCGTCCGGCGTCCAGGTGGTCACCCACACGCCCGCCCACGGCGGGAGGACCGTCGGCTACATCGACAACGGCGACTGGATCTCCTTCACGCCGTACGCGCTCGGCAACGTCACGCGGTTCACGGCCCGGGTCTCCTCCGCGGGCGCCGGCGGCACCATCGAGGTGCGCGCGGGATCCCCGACGGGCACCCTGCTCGGCACGGCTACCGTACCGGTCACCGGCGGCTGGGAGACCTTCCAGGACGTGACCGCCCCGCTCACCGCCGGGCCGGCCGGATCGACGGTGCTGCACCTCGTCTTCAAGGGAGGCAGCGGTTCCCTCTTCGACATCGACGAGTTCTCCTTCACCACCTCCGCCGGGGG
>NZ_JBEYCR010000038.1:1539-4888 GCF_040632845.1 Streptomyces sp. NPDC016459 | reverse complement strand
GTGGACCTCGGCGGGGGTGACGGCCGGGATCGATCTGTGTCTGGCCCTGGTGGAGGAGGACCGGGGGGCGGCGGCGGCGCGCGCGGTGGCGCGGGTGATCAACTAGTGGATTATAGTGTTGTAACGATGCACCGATACCTTTTGAACTTAGTGCAGTCCAAATGGCGTATTGATACATAGCATTTGTTTGAACAGCCCAATTAGCAAAATTATCAGCATATGATGGCATTTGTTCTTGTAATGATTTTATAACATCTTCATCTTCAAAATATAAAATAGTTCCGTAGGCATGCTCGAAACCATTAATTCTTTGATTTGTAGGTTCAAAGTCGCGATCTGGTCCCATTACATCTTTGAGTACAGTTTTAGCATTTTCCCAGAATTTAATATGTTGATCATTAAGTAATAAAACGATACGTGTTGATTGTGAATTAAAAGCTGAAGGCATATATTTTACAATATGTTCAATCATTTCCTCTAATTCTTCATCACTAATAGAAATAGATGTTTTAGTTTTATAAATTGTACGTCTGTTTTCAATTTCAGTTAAAAATGGTTTTGTGTTTTCTTTATCAAATAGTCCCATCAAATAATCCCATCAAATAATCTCCTTTTTTTAATATACTTTCAGTATAAAATTTATACTGGAATAAGTAAATTATTATATAACAAAAAATTTCATAAACATTAATGTTCTTTATCAATTTGTTTATATGCATGCATGATATGTTTTTATTCTTTATACTAAAACTGTTGAAAATAAGAGGAGGTCTCAGAATGATAAAACAAAACGTTATTCGAACAAGTCTTATTTTTGCTATAAGTGCAACTATATTCAGTCACTATAGTTATGCTGAAACCTCTTCTAATATAGAGAGTGAAGACATAGATCAGAAAGTAAACCTACAAAAAACTTCTGACACTCAGCATTCTAAAATTAAACTCAGTAATGAAAATGAAAACATAAACGAATTTAATCATACTAGCGATGAAACTAGCAACACAGAAGAATCACAACAAGAAAGTAACGAAACTAACAGTAAAGAAAAATCAGAAGCAGAAGAACCACAACAAGAAAGTAACAAAACTAACAGTAAGGAAGAATCAAAGGCAGAAGAATCACAACAAGAAAGCAACGAAACTAACAGTAAGGAAGAATCAAAAACAGAAGAATCACAACAAGAAAGCAACGAAACTAACAGTAAGGAAGAATCAAAAGCAGAAGAATCACAACAAGAAAGTAACGAAACTAATAAACCTGAAGAACCAAAAACAGAGAAAGCACATGAAACGAACAAGGAAACTGATAGCATAGAAGAACCAAAAAAAGAAAAAGTTAATGATAAGAATCAACAAAAGAGTGGAATAGAACATATTCATAAAAATAACACGTCATCTTCTGAAGAAAAAAATCATAATAAATATAAAACAGCACAAAAAAGTAAAAATTATAAAAATGAGGATTCAACTATTTTTAAGCAAGAAGAACATCAAAATGTAATGTCTAAATCAATGAAGTCGAAACAAAATCAAATCATACAACCATATAACGATAATACTTCATCCAATGTTTACTCAAACACTAATTATCAAAAGGGTAAGTCTCAAAATAGTGTTTCAAAAACAATGTTTAACCAATTATTTTCACGACAACTAGTTGAAAACAATCATAATAACTTTGAACCAACACATTTAAAGCAAAATAATCTATATTTTCAAAGTGATAGAAGAAAAGAATCCACTTATCCAAATATATATCAAATAGAGTCAAGATTTTCAGAAAATATCTTAAATAGGTTTAATCAATATGCAAAAGGTGCTTATAAGTACAACCCTTATATTATTAATAAGGTTAATCATTTAGATGATAATGGTGAAAAAATAACAAATAAAGATTTTAATCATTTAATTAAGAAACAAAAATTTGATAATCAAAATCTAAATATATTACAAGAGGATTCTCAATACTTTAGATTTCAATATTTTAATCCACTTAATGCTAAAGAATATTATAAAAATTTAGATGAGCAAGTTTTATCATTAATTACAAATGACATTGGCTCTATGCCTGATTTAAAAAAGCCAAAAACAATTCATAAGTATGAAGTAGAAGAACATACAAAAGTCATTACTTCTCCTCATAAAAAAACAGAATCAAAATCATATATAAAAACTTTGAATATGATACTGATTCCTACTTTAATTTTAATATCTTCCACTGTAATGATAATTTATGTATATCAAAAGTTAAAAACGAAAAAAAAGTAAAAGAGGCTGGGACATAATTCCTAACAAAATAGCCAGTAAATGAGTTTATTATAAATTCATTTACTGGCTTCTTTATTTACAATACTACGTATTGTTGGCTCGCTTTCTTAGGGGACAGCTTCAGCCTGTAGTCTTCAGCTTGTCCTGTTCCCTCAAGAGTCTCGCCAAAATACTTTGTATTTATATGTAATTTTACATTGAAATACTTTAAAAAAATAAGGCCCTTTCGTATAATTTAATAAACATCACTAAACTAAATTAACGAGGTGCCTTATGTATAAAGATTATAACATGACTCAACTTACTCTACCATTGGAAACTTCAGTTCTTATCCCCACAAATGATATGTCACGACATGTCAATGATATTGTAGAAACAATTCCTAAAACTGAATTCGATGAATTCAGACATCATCGTGGTGCAACCTCATACCATCCAAAAATGATGTTAAAAGTCATTCTATATGCCTACACACAATCTGTGTTTTCAGGTCGTAAGATAGAAAAATTACTTAATGATAGCATCCGGATGATGTGGCTATCACAAAATCAAAAGCCTTCTTATAAAACGATTAATCGATTTAGAGTCAATCCAAAAGTAGATGCTTTATTAGAATCATTATTTATTCAATTTCATAGTCAGTGTTTGAAACAACATCTTATAGATGATCAGGCCATTTTTATTGATGGTACGAAAGTTGAGGCAAATGCCAATCGATATACATTTGTATGGAAAAAGAGTATTCAAAACCATGAGACAAAAATGAATGAAGATTCTAAAGCACTCTATCATGAATTGATAACAAATAAAATCATACCTGAGATTAAAAAAGATCACGATAATGACTTAACAAAGGAAGAAATAGATTTGATTGGTAGTCATTTGGATAAAGAAATCGAAGATTTAAATCAACATATCGATAATGAAAAATGTACTAAAATAAGAAAACAAATACGGCTCAAAAGAACTAAAATTAAACAATACAAAAAGCAAATTAATGATTACTCTGGGCGAAAGCATAAATACGACGTCCAAAAATCTATTTTAAAGGATAGAAATAGTTATTCTAAAACAGATCATG
>NZ_JBEYCR010000038.1:0-1442 GCF_040632845.1 Streptomyces sp. NPDC016459 | reverse complement strand
ATGATTTTAATCGAATACCACTTATAACCTACGGTATGTTTATAAAAGATAAAACTAAAAAATATAAAAGCGACATCTTTAACACTCAAAATTGGGATTATGACGAAATTAACGATGAATATATTTGTCCAAACAATAAGCGATTGGGTTTTAAAAGATATGCCTATCGCCATGATAAATATGGGTTTAAGAGAGACTTCAAATTATATGAATGTGATGATTGTTCAGAATGTCCTCTGAGACACCAATGCATGAAATACAATTCAAAAACGAATAAAAAAATAATGAAAAATTATAATTGGGAATATTTTAAAGCCCAAATTAATAAAAAGCTTTCAGAACCAAAAATAAAAACCATCTACAGTCAAAGAAAAATTGATGTGGAGCCTGTTTTTGGATTTATGAAGGCTATTTTGGGTTTCACTCGAATGTCCGTTCGAGGGATAAATAAAGCCAAAAGAGAACTAGGATTTGTGCTAATGGCACTTAATATAAGAAAAGTAACAGCTCAACGAGCTGAAAATAATCAAAAAAATTATAAAAAAGACAATTTCTATATTATTTCAATAGAAATTGTCTTTTTTCACTTATCTAGATACTTTATGTCCCGGACTCTTTTTTATTTACTTTTATTCATCAAATATTCTTTAATAGAATTATGATAAGTAAACGAACCAGTTAAATATCATTGTGATTTAAATCATTGGTTTGTTAAACTATTAAAAAAGAATATTAATTTCAAGGAGTTAACTATGTCTAAATTTGATGAACAAATCATCGTCGTATCAAGAGAATTATTATTTGATAATGAAAAAAATGCATTTAATGGATTCTTATCGAAAAACGATGTTCAAGGTGAAGAAATATTTAATACGTTTAAAAACTATGAAGTAAAAAGACGTGGAGATATGGAAGAAGATCCATCTTATAAACAACTTATTTCATATTGTCTTTTAGAAAATGAAAATGATGAAATCTTAGTATATCAACGTTTAAGTGGTGGCGGAGAAGAACGCTTACACGGACAGTCTTCAGTGGGTGTTGGTGGACATATGAATAATGTTGTTGGTGCCGATTCAATTAATGAAGTTTTAAGAGTGAATGCACAAAGAGAACTTAATGAAGAAGTAGGATTATCTGAAGATAGATCTCAAAATATGGAATATATTGGTTTTATTAATGATGATACTAATGCAGTAGGTAAAGTTCATATAGGTGTTGTTTTCAAAATTAAGGTGAAATCTAGTGATGTAGAAGTTAGAGAAACTGACACTTTAAAAATTAATTGGATATCACAAGATGAAATAAATGATTTAAATCATTTTGAATCATGGAGTGCGTTAATTTTAAAAGATTTAAAATAAAGCTGGTCGGGTACACCGTCTCACGCGCCGCCGACAGTTCGGCGTAGGTCCACCATCTGAGGCCCGCGAGGCTGCGGC
>NZ_JBEYCR010000037.1:0-4888 GCF_040632845.1 Streptomyces sp. NPDC016459 | reverse complement strand
GGCCCCGACACCCCCATCATCACCACCGACGCCCGCCACCGCGCCGACGCCAAGAGCGCTCTCATCACGCTCGTGGAGCACGCCCTCATGGCCCGGCTCAAGTAGCGGAGCGGTCGGGGCGGTTGTCATATGCCGCTGCCAGGGGCGGTCTGTGTCCTTCGACACGGCCGCCCGTGCGTTCATAACGTTTCGACAGAGAATTGGAGCGTCCCGGACACACGACGCATCCGACCGGTGTCACTGCGCTCACATGAGCCCCGCCATTTGGCGGGGCTCGCTCTTTATGCCCGTTTTATGCGAGGCCTGGACCACTGAAGGGGGCCGTATCCCACTGTTTGGAACGGACCCCCTTCACGTGCTGCAATTCATGAACTCCCGAGTAGGCCCTGAACGAAACACCGGCACAACGTAGGTGCCGACGCCGAGAGGTTGTTGGTCGAGTGAGGCGAAGCAAGGAAAGCTCCGCGGAGCAGCAGACGCGGGGCAACTTCACGCCGCCGTCGCGTACTGCCGTGTTCCCCGCGGACATGCCCGTGACACCGCCGCCGACCGCGGCCGCGGGCAAGGGCAGCTCCAGCAAGCTGTCGCCCCGCAACTGGCGGGTGCCCACCCGACTGAACGCGATCCTCCTCATACCCGTGCTCGTCGGCCTCGTCATGGGCGGCTTCCAGGTCAAGGGCGCGATCGACACCTGGCAGGAGGCGCAGGACGCCGAGAAGACGGCGCTCATCGTGCGCGCCGCCTCGGAGTACAGCACCGCCCTGCTGAACGAGCGTGACCTCACCGCGGGTCCGCTGCTCGCCGCCAAGAGCGCCGAGGACCGCAAGAGCGACGAGGTCACGCGGGCGTACGCCGCGACCGACGCCGCCCGCGTGAAGTTCGACGAGGCCGCCAAGAACCTGCCGTCGGGCCAGGGCCTGGAGCGCCGGCTGCGCCTCTTCAAGGACGAGGAGCCGAAGCTCGACGCGCTGCGCAAGGCCGCGTACACCCGTGCCCTCGACCCGGTGAACACCCAGCTCGGCTACACCGGCGTCCAGCACTACCTCACCGAGTTCTCCAACGAGCTCGGCCTCGGCACCGGCAACGTCACCGCCTACGGCCGCAGTGTCTACGCCATCCAGCTGGCCAAGGGCGCCGAGTCCCTCCAGCGCTCGATCGGCACCCAGCTCCTGGTCCGGCCCAGCCGCCAGGAAGCCGTCTTCGCCCAGCAGTCCGTGGCGTTCAACTCGTACAACTACCTGGAGCAGATCGCCCTCGGCGAGTTCGCCTCCGGCGGTATGCCCGAGGACGTCGAGCTGCTCAAGAAGGTCATGGCCGGCAAGGCCACCGAGGGCGCCAAGCAGATGCGGGCCGCCGGCGTCGAACTGCCCAAGGGCAAGGACGGCTCCGTCTACTCCGGCGCGGCCTCCGCGATCGGCACCGCCAAGAACCCCGACGCTCTCGCGGCCCTCGCGGCCAAGGGCATCACGGCCGAGACCTGGATGGCCGTCGCCACCGCCAAGTTCGAGGGCTACTCCGAGGTCGAGAAGATCCTCGTCGACAAGGCCGTGAACGAGGCCGTGCGGATCTCCGACGAGGCCAAGACGGACGCCTGGGTCATCGGCGGCATCGTCGTCGTCGCCCTGCTCACCGCCTTCATCCTGGCCGGGATGATGGCCCGCCAGATGAGCCGCGCCATGCAGCAGCTGCGCACCGCCGCCTTCGGCATCGCCGAGCAGCGTCTGCCGATGCTGGTCGACCAGCTGTCCCGTACCGAGCCTGGCCGTGTCGACACCCGCGTCCAGCCCATCCCGATCGACTCGCAGGACGAGATCGGCGAGGTCGCCCGCGCCTTCGACCAGGTGCACCGCGAGGCCGTCCGGCTCGCCGCCGAGCAGGCCATGCTCCGGGGCAACGTCAACGCGATCTTCACCAACCTCTCGCGCCGCAACCAGTCGCTGATCGAGGGCCAGCTGACCCTCATCACCGACCTGGAGAACAACGAGGCCGACCCGGACCAGCTGGAGAACCTCTTCAAGCTGGACCACCTGGCCACCCGTATGCGCCGCAACGGCGAGAACCTCCTCGTCCTCGCCGGCGAGGAGCCCGGCCGCCGCTGGGACCAGCCGGTCCCGCTGGTCGACGTCATGCGCGCCGCCTCCTCCGAGGTGGAGCAGTACGAGCGCATCGAGCTCGCGGGCGTCCCGGAGGCCGAGATCCACGGCCAGGCCGTGACCGACCTCGTCCACCTGCTCGCCGAGCTCCTGGAGAACGCCACCACGTTCTCCTCCCCGCAGACCAAGGTCCGCGTCACCGCGACCCGTCTCCCCGACGGCCGCGTGATGGTCGAGATCCACGACAAGGGCATCGGCCTCACAGCCGAGGACTTCGCGGACATCAACCACAAGCTGGCCAACCCGCCGACGGTCGACGTGGCCGTCTCGCAGCGCATGGGCCTGTTCGTGGTCGGCCGCCTCGCCGACCGCCACGGCATCCGGGTCCAGCTCCGCCCCTCGGGCGAGCAGGCCGGTACGACCTCGCTCGTCATGCTGCCGGACGCGATCACCCACGGTGGCGGTGGCGAGCAGGCGCACCAGGACGACTTCACCGTCTCCCAGATCATCCCGCAGCAGCAGAACGCGTTCGAGAGCGCGCCGCCGCAGCAGCAGATGCTGACCGCCGCCGACCTCGGCTTCGACGACTCGCGCTACGACCGGTCGGCCGAGGAGGAGCGCCCGGTCGACCCGGTCGACCGCTCGCTGAAGCGTGAGGGGCGGCGTGCCGCCCTGGAGGCCCAGGCGCAGGGCGGTGACCGTCCGCTCTTCCGCGACGAGGTGGAGCAGGCCGAGCAGCCGGAGCAGGCGGAGGCCTACGGGCACCAGGACCAGGACTACGGCCAGGGCCAGGAGTACGGGCAGGGCCAGGAGTACGGGCAGCAGCAGGGCCAGGAGTACGCGCAGGAGCAGTACGCGCCGGCGCAGCAGGAGTACGGGCAGCAGCAGCCCCCGCAGGCGCAGGACTACGGCCAGGAGTACGCGGCCGGCTACCCGCAGCAGGACGGCTACGCGTACCCGCAGCAGGGGTACGAGACGTACCAGCAGCCCGGCTATGCGGAAGCCTCGTACGATGCCCCGGCAGCCGAACAGCAGCAGTACGGCAATACGTTCGATCCCCAGTCCCAGCAGGCCGAGTGGCAGGATCAGAACGCTCACGGGAACGGCTGGCAGCAGCCGTACGGTGCGGAAACGGAATCTGCTCCGCCCGCTCCCGAACAGGCCCCCGAGCGCGTAGGCTTCGACCGTCCGGGTCCGACCCCGAGTGCCGCCCCGGACGCCGGTCACGCGCTGACCGACGCCGGTCTGCCGCGCCGCGGCAGCGTCGCCCCGCAGAGCCCGCAGGCGCCGCAGCAGCAGTCGCCGCAGCAGGCGGAGCCCGCGCAGTCGGCGCAGGACCAGCAGCAGAACGAAGCCGACGGCCCCGAAACGTGGCGCTCGACCAACGACGAGCGCTGGCAGCGGGCCGGAAAGCTCAAGGACCCGAAGGCGGGCGGAGTCACCTCCTCCGGTCTCCCCCGCCGGGTCCCGAAGGCCAACCTGGTCGAGGGCACGGCTGAGCAGACCCCGCAGGGCGGCCCCCAGGTCTCCCGCGCCCCCGAGGACGTACGGGGCAGGTTGAGCAACCTGCGCCGGGGCGTCCAGCAGGGACGCACCGCGGGAACGGACACGAACGGATCGGGCCTCGGCCCGGGCAGTACCTACAACCAGGAGCGTTAGTGTGAGCATGAGCCAGGCGGCGCAGAATCTGAACTGGTTGATCACCAACTTCGTGGACAACACCCCCGGGGTGTCGCACACGGTGGTGGTCTCCGCCGACGGACTCCTGCTGGCGATGTCCGAGGGTTTCCCCCGGGACCGCGCCGACCAGCTGGCGGCCGTCGCCTCCGGACTGACCTCGCTGACCGCGGGCGCGTCCCGGATCTTCGAGGGCGGTGCGGTCAACCAGACCGTGGTGGAGATGGAGCGCGGCTTCCTCTTCCTCATGTCGATCTCGGACGGCTCCTCGCTGGCCGCGCTCGCCCACCCCGAGGCGGACATCGGTCTCGTGGGCTACGAGATGGCCCTCCTCGTGGACCGGGCGGGCACCGTACTGACTCCTGACCTCCGGGCGGAGCTTCAGGGAAGTCTTCTCAACTAACAGACAGACAGTGCGTTTCGCGCCACCGACCCGTAGGGTGCGGTGGCGCGGTTCCACGGGACATGGACCGCGAGGCAGTCGAGGAGGAGAACGTGGGAACACCACCGGGCGCAAGCCCCTACAACGGTTATGACGCGCACCAGGCGCCGCTCGGCGACCCCGCGCAGAACCGGTTCAACTTTCCCTCCACACCGAGCAGACAGGGTGCGTCGCAGCCCTATCGGCAGCCTCAGGGCCAGTCCGCGGGCGCCCACCGCGCCCCGTCCCCCGCCGGTGCGGGCGGTTCGAGCAGCGGTTCGGGCAGCGGTTCGGGCGGGCACAACCCGCTGGTGCGTCCGTACGCGATGACCGGCGGCCGGACCCGGCCGCGCTACCAGCTCGCCATCGAGGCACTGGTCAGTACGACGGCCGACCCGTCCCGGCTGCAGGGGCAGTTGCCCGAGCACCAGCGGATCTGCCGGCTCTGCATCGAGATCAAGTCGGTCGCGGAGATCTCGGCACTTCTCTCCATCCCCCTCGGCGTCGCCCGAATCCTCGTCGCCGACCTGGCCGAGGCCGGACTCGTCGCCATCCACCAGCCAGGCGGCGACGCCGCCGCCGGCGGCCAGCCAGACGTGACACTGCTCGAAAGGGTGCTCAGTGGACTTCGCAAGCTCTAGCGGCGGCGCGGCCCGTTCAACCACCAGCGCGAAGATCGTGGTGGCGGGTGGCTTCG
>NZ_JBEYCR010000036.1:0-5472 GCF_040632845.1 Streptomyces sp. NPDC016459 | reverse complement strand
CCGCCCTTGCGCCACCCCCGGCGCGCCCCCCCCCCGGGGGGGGGGCCCCCCCCCCCCCCCCCCCCCCCACGGCGTTCCCCCGGAAGAGCCTGTCCGGCGGAACGCCGAAGAATCACCCCATCGGGGAGGCGCTCGAAGTGAACGGGGGAGTGCCGGGGGGCGCGTTCGCCCGTGTGGGCCGTCGCGTGATCACCGGCGACCTACCGTCGACACCATGGGACGCGGGGACCTGGCGACGCTGGTACGGATCTGCGATCAGGCGGGCCGGCCGCGCGGCACCGGATTCCTCGCCGACCACCACGGAACGGTCGTCACCAGTCACGAAGCCGTCGACGGGCTCAGCCGTGTCGTCCTGCACGCCCCCGGCGACCGGACCTGGCTCGCCGAGGCCGAGGCCGTCACACCCCTGCCGGAGAGCGGCCTGGCCCTCGTACGGACCGAAGGCCTCGGCGTCCACCCGCTGCCGCTCGCGACCCGCCCCGAGGTCGAACCCGGCACGTACGTGAGGATCGCCGCCCGAGGCTGGCGCGAGGCGCGGGTGCTCGGCCCCGCCACCGTCACGTACGTCGCCACCGACCGCTTCCACACCGTCGCCGACGCGCTCGAACTCGCCATCGGCACCGAGGGCGCCGAGGCCCTCAGGCTCGGCGGAGAGGCCGCCGGCGGCCCCGTCCTCGACACCGCCACCGGCACCGTGCTCGCCGTCCTCGGCACCGCCCTGCACGGTGACCGCAAAGCCGCCGGATACGCGGTGCCGCTGCGGCCCGAAGGCCCCCTCGGCGCCCTGCTCCGGCGCAACGCGGCGACCGTCCCTGCCTACGGGCCCGACCTCAACCTCGCCGGAATCCTCGAACTCACCGCCACCTCCACCGGACCCGTACGGGAACCCGACCCCTGGCCCGAGCCCGTCGAACGCCCCGAGTGCGTCCGCGAATTCGCCCGCTTCACCGCGGGCGACGCCCCGGTCCTCGCGCTCGTCGGCGCCCCCGGAACCGGCCGCACCACGGCCCTCGCCGCCCTCTGCGCCCGCCGCGCCCGGGGCGCGGCGCCCGCCCCCACCGTCCGGCTGCGCGGCGCCGACCTGCGCGCCGAGGACCGCTCCGTCGCCGACGCCGTCGGCCGCGCCCTGCACCAGGCGGGCCGTGTCGTCGCCGCCTCCGGGGCGCTCGGCGACACCACGGCCGCCACTCCGGAACGGGCCGCCGCCCTCGCCCACGAGGCGGGCCGCCCGCTCCTCGTCGTCCTCGACGGCCCCGAGGAGATGCCACCGCTCCTCGCCCACCGGCTCGGCGACTGGACGGCGTCAACCGAGAACTGGCTCCGCGCCCACCACGCCCAGCTCGTCACCGCCTGCCGCCCGGAGCACTGGGACCTGGCCGGCGCCCTGTACACCCCGAGCGCACCACACCGGCCGACGACGGGAGCCGGGGACCCGGCCGGGGGCGGAGTCGGGGACCGGGACGGGGCCGCAGCCGGAGCCTGGAACCAGACGGGGGACGGAGCCGGAGCCGGGGACCGGGCCGCGGCCCCAGCCCGGGACGGAGCCGGGGACGGGCCGCCCGCGCTCGTTCTCGGGCCGTACACCGCGTCGGAGGCGCGGGCCGTACGCCAGGGTTACGGCCTCGGCGAGACGGACCTCGCCGAGGCCGACGCCCGCCACCCGCTGGCGTTGCGGCTGCTCGCGGAGGTACGGGCCGCGCTGCCGGGGGACGTACCGGGGCGGCCCGGACGCCAGGAGATCTTCACCGCCTACCTGGACCTCCTCTGCCTGCGGATCGCCGTCCGGATCGCCGCCGGTTCGCGGCCGCTCGTCCGGGGCACCGCCGTACGCCGGCTCGCCGCGCGCGTGACCGGTCAGGTGCACGAGGCGGCCCGCCGCTGCCTGGGCCCGGGGCACGGCGTCCTCGACCGGTCCTCCTTCGAGGAACTCTTCCCCTGGCGGGACGGCTGGGCCTCGGCCGTCCTCACCGAGGGTCTGCTCGTCCCCGCGGGCTCCGGCTACCGCTTCGCCCACGAGGAACTCGCGGACTGGGTCCAGGCGGCCCACCTGGACCTGGACGAGGCCCTGCGGGCGCTCCTCTTCGTGGGGGCGGGGGCCCCGGGGCCGGAGGACCAGGGCGGGGCGGACGTCTCCGGCTTCGTGGGGTCGGCGGCCCCGGTGCCGGGTGGCCCGGGACGGCCGTGCGGATCGCACGTTCCCGGCTTCGTGGGGTCGGCGGCCCCGGACCCGGCGCCGACAGGACCTGCAGGACCGGGTGGATCCGCAGGGCCGGGCGGACCGGGTGAACCCGCTGGACCACCTGGCCCCGCCGGACCGGGCGTACCCGCTGGACCCGGCCCGCTCGTCGGACCGGGCGTACCCGCTGGACCGGGCGTACCCGCTGGACCGGGCGTACTCGCTGGACCGGGCGTACTCGCTGGTCCTGGCGTACCCGCTGGTCCTGGCGTACCCGCTGGGCCTGGCGTACCCGCTGGTCCTGGCGTACCCGCCGGTCCGGGCGTACCCGCCGGACCGGGCCTACCCGCCGGGCCGCCAGGACCCGTCCGCCCCCCGGGGCCCGCCCGCCCCGCCGACCCCTGCGCCGCGCCCGTCGTCCCCCGGCAGCGGGTGGCCGTCGAGGGGGCGCTCGTCCGCCCGTCCGGGGGGCAGCCGCCGGTCGCCGCCGCTCCGGCGCCGCCCGTTCCGCGTCACCGGATCGGCCCCGTCCTCCAGGCGCTGCTGCTGCTCCACCACGAACGCGGTCCCGCCGCCCTCGCTCCGCGGCTCGGTGTGCTCGCCGAGGCCCTCGGGCGCTTCGCCGGGGCGGAAGCCGGGAGCTGTGGTGACGGGCCCTGGTGGGCCTCGCGGTTGTTCCTGGAGTGCGTGCGGCGGCTGCCGGACCCCCGGCCGTACCTGCCCGCGCTGCGGCTGCTGGCCGACCTGATCGGAGCCAGGGCCGCGCGGCACGCCGTGTTCGCCGCGTTCGGGCCCGGGTTCTGGGAGGGGCTGCCGCTCGGGGAGGACGAGCGGATCGATCTGCTGCGGCGGCTCGTGCCCGCCGACCCGCCGCCCGGCCGGGACGACGGCGACCGGTGCCTCGACGCCGTGGCGGGGATGCTCGCCGCGGACCCCCGGGGCGTCCAGCCGCTCCTCTGCCGCTGGTTCGGCGACGACCGCCCCCTCCCCGCCGCCCCGCACGCGACCGTCGCCACCGCGGCTCAGGCCCTGCTGCACACCCATCGGGCGCTCGCCGTCGACGACCTGTGCGAGGCGCTCGTCGCCACCGCCCACCCGCTCGCCGACGGTCTCCTCACCGCCCTCGCCGAGGACGAACCCGCCGCCGTCTGCCGGGCCGTCGACCGGTGGGCGCATGACGACGGCCGTCCCGAGCGACGCGTCGCCGCCGCCACGTACGGCCGTGTGGTCGCCGGTCGCGCCATCACCCCCGCCGACCGTGAACTCCTCCGCTACGCCGCCCTCGCCCTGCTCGCCCGCCCCGGCGACCAGGCCCTCCACGGCGCCGCCCTCGGCCTCCTGATCCGGGACCCGCACACCCGAGCCCGCCATCTGCCCCGCGCCCTCGTCGAGCCCGGGGTGCCCGCCGACGCCCTCGTGGAGGCCCTGGCGACCGACCCCGGACCGGTGCTCGGCGCCCTCCGGGCCCGACTGCACGGCACGGGCGAGGCTCCGGCCGCCACCCTGCACGCCCTCGCGGAGGTCGACACGCCCGCGCTCACGCGCCGGATCGCCGCCCTCGTCCGCGACTACGTCGCCCGTCACCCGGAGGGCGCCGGGCACGTGGCCGATTTCGTCGACCGGCGGTTCGAGGACGGCCCGGCGGCGCGGGCCGTGCTGTTCCCGCTGGTCGCCGGGCTCATCCGGGGCCGCCCCGCCGCGGTCCGCCGCGCCCTCGCGCCCGTCCTCGCCGCCCCCGGCACAGGCGCCTCCCGCCATCTGCGGGGCGAGCTGCTCGACGTACTCGTCGAACACGAGCGGTACGAGGCGGAGAGGGGGGAGTTCAGCGTCCTGGAAGCCCTCCTGACGGCCGCCGCCGAGGGCGCGGAGCACCGCAGCGAGCCGCGTACCAGGGAGCTCACCCGGCGGGTCGGCGCCCTGTGGACCCGTACCCCCGAGGGCGCGGGTCGGCTGGACGCCGCACTCGCGGGACTCGCCCACGCCCGGCCGCCGTTCGCCGTGCTGGTCGCCCGGTGGACGGTCGCCGCCCCCGCCGACTGGGTGCCGCTGCTCGGTCCCGAGAGCCTCCAGGCCCTGCGGCGCCACGGGACTTCCATGCCGATGCGGACCGACGGGCGTGGGCATGGCAGTCTTAGACCTGCGTAATCGGCGAACAGGCGGACGAGGAGCGGTCACAGTGCAGCGCTGGCGTGGCTTGGAGGACATTCCCCAGGACTGGGGACGCAGCGTCGTCACCATCGGCTCCTACGACGGCGTGCACCGCGGGCACCAGCTGATCATCGGGCGGGCCGTCGAGCGCGCCCGGGAGCTCGGCGTGCCGTCCGTCGTGGTCACCTTCGACCCGCACCCCTCCGAGGTCGTACGGCCGGGCAGCCATCCGCCGCTGCTCGCCCCGCACCACCGGCGCGCCGAGCTGATGGCCGGCCTCGGTGTGGACGCGGTGCTCGTGCTGCCGTTCACCGCCGAGTTCTCGCAGCTGTCCCCGGCCGACTTCATCGTCAAGGTGCTCGTCGACAAGCTGCACGCGAAGGCCGTCATCGAGGGCCCCAACTTCCGCTTCGGGCACCGGGCCGCCGGAAACGTCGCCTTCCTGTCCGAGCTGGGCGCCACCTACGACTACGAGGTCGAGGTCATCGATCTGTACGTCAGCGGGTCCGCGGGCGGCGGGCAGCCCTTCTCCTCCACCCTGACCCGCCGGCTCGTCGCCGAGGGCGACATGACCGGCGCGGGTGAGATCCTCGGCCGCCCGCACCGGGTCGAGGGCATCGTGGTCCGCGGCGCGCAGCGCGGCCGCGAGCTCGGCTTCCCGACGGCCAACGTCGAGACCGTCCCGCACACCGCGGTCCCGGCGGACGGCGTCTACGCGGGCTGGCTGACGGCCGCGGGCGAGCGGATGCCGGCGGCCATCTCGGTCGGCACGAACCCGCAGTTCAACGGCACGGAGCGGACGGTCGAGGCGTATGCCATCGACCGCGAGGGACTCGATCTGTACGGGCTGCACGTGGCCGTGGACTTCCTGGAGTACGTGCGCGGGATGCTGAGGTTCGACACCCTGGACGACCTGCTCCTGGCGATGGCGGGCGACGTGAAGCGCTGCCGCGAGCTGACGGAGGCGTACGACCGGGAGCACCACACCACGGCCTGAGAAGCAGGGGCAGAGACGCAGAGCCCCCGCACCCGTGGAGCGGGCGCCCTCCGGCCGGGCCGCGCGTCGGCCTTTTGAGGCGGTGCAGCGGCTGCGAGCGCTCCGCGTGCAGCGCGGTCAGCGCCCGCGCCCGCTCGGCGTCACCGCGCGC
>NZ_JBEYCR010000035.1:0-6142 GCF_040632845.1 Streptomyces sp. NPDC016459 | reverse complement strand
GTCATACTATGAAAGTCATACTTATAAATTTTTCATGAAAATCACTACTAAAAATGGATAATAAAAAAGCACCCCATTAAGGAGTGCTTAAAGTGAGCCATAGAGGATTCGAACCTCTGACCCTCTGATTAAAAGTCAGATGCTCTACCAACTGAGCTAATGGCTCTTATGGCTGGGCTAGCTGGATTCGAACCAGCGCGTGACGGAGTCAAAGTCCGTTGCCTTACCGCTTGGCTATAGCCCAATAAGATGGTGGAGGGGGGCAGATTCGAACTGCCGAACCCGAAGGAGCGGATTTACAGTCCGCCGCGTTTAGCCACTTCGCTACCCCTCCGATATTTAAATGGTGGAGAATGACGGGTTCGAACCGCCGACCCTCTGCTTGTAAGGCAGATGCTCTCCCAGCTGAGCTAATTCTCCAAATAAATGACTCCTACGGGACTCGAACCCGTGTTACCGCCGTGAAAGGGCGGTGTCTTAACCGCTTGACCAAGGAGCCATGGCTCCGCAGGTAGGATTCGAACCTACGACCGATCGGTTAACAGCCGATAGCTCTACCACTGAGCTACTGCGGAATAATATATATGCCTGGCAACGTCCTACTCTAGCGGAACGTCAGTCCAACTACCATCGGCGCTAAGGAGCTTAACTTCTGTGTTCGGCATGGGAACAGGTGTGACCTCCTTGCCATTGTCACCAGACAAATGAATGATTATACATTCAAAACTAGATAGTAAGTAAAGATTTGCGTCGCAAAACTTGAAAAAATTGATTAAGTCTTCGATCGATTAGTATTCGTCAGCTCCACGTGTCACCACGCTTCCACCTCGAACCTATTAACCTCATCATCTCTGAGGGATCTTATAACCGAAGTTGGGAAATCTCATCTTGAGGGGGGCTTCATGCTTAGATGCTTTCAGCACTTATCCCGTCCATACATAGCTACCCAGCTATGCCGTTGGCACGACAACTGGTACACCAGAGGTATGTCCATCCCGGTCCTCTCGTACTAAGGACAGCTCCTCTCAAATTTCCTACGCCCACGACGGATAGGGACCGAACTGTCTCACGACGTTCTGAACCCAGCTCGCGTACCGCTTTAATGGGCGAACAGCCCAACCCTTGGGACCGACTACAGCCCCAGGATGCGATGAGCCGACATCGAGGTGCCAAACCTCCCCGTCGATGTGAACTCTTGGGGGAGATAAGCCTGTTATCCCCGGGGTAGCTTTTATCCGTTGAGCGATGGCCCTTCCATGCGGAACCACCGGATCACTAAGTCCGTCTTTCGACCCTGCTCGACTTGTAGGTCTCGCAGTCAAGCTCCCTTATGCCTTTACACTCTATGAATGATTTCCAACCATTCTGAGGGAACCTTTGAGCGCCTCCGTTACCTTTTAGGAGGCGACCGCCCCAGTCAAACTGCCCGCCTGACACTGTCTCCCACCACGATAAGTGGTGCGGGTTAGAAAGCCAACACAGCTAGGGTAGTATCCCACCAACGCCTCCACGTAAGCTAGCGCTCACGTTTCAAAGGCTCCTACCTATCCTGTACAAGCTGTGCCGAATTTCAATATCAGGCTACAGTAAAGCTCCACGGGGTCTTTCCGTCCTGTCGCGGGTAACCTGCATCTTCACAGGTACTATGATTTCACCGAGTCTCTCGTTGAGACAGTGCCCAAATCGTTACGCCTTTCGTGCGGGTCGGAACTTACCCGACAAGGAATTTCGCTACCTTAGGACCGTTATAGTTACGGCCGCCGTTTACTGGGGCTTCGATTCGTAGCTTCGCAGAAGCTAACCACTCCTCTTAACCTTCCAGCACCGGGCAGGCGTCAGCCCCTATACATCACCTTACGGTTTAGCAGAGACCTGTGTTTTTGATAAACAGTCGCTTGGGCCTATTCACTGCGGCTCTTCTGGGCTTGCACCCTAAAGAGCACCCCTTCTCCCGAAGTTACGGGGTCATTTTGCCGAGTTCCTTAACGAGAGTTCGCTCGCTCACCTTAGAATTCTCATCTTGACTACCTGTGTCGGTTTGCGGTACGGGCACCTAATCTCTATCTAGAGGCTTTTCTCGGCAGTGTGAAATCAACGACTCGAGGAAACAATTTCCTCTCCCCATCACAGCTCAATCTTAAGAGTGCCGGATTTGCCTAACACTCAATCTCACTGCTTAGACGTACAATCCAATCGTACGCTTCGCCTATCCTACTGCGTCCCCCCATCGATTAAAACGATTATAGGTGGTACAGGAATATCAACCTGTTATCCATCGCCTACGCCTGTCGGCCTCAGCTTAGGACCCGACTAACCCAGAGCGGACGAGCCTTCCTCTGGAAACCTTAGTCAATCGGTGGACGGGATTCTCACCCGTCTTTCGCTACTCACACCGGCATTCTCACTTCTAAGCGCTCCACATGTCCTTGCGATCATGCTTCAACGCCCTTAGAACGCTCTCCTACCATTGTCCAAAGGACAATCCACAGCTTCGGTAATATGTTTAGCCCCGGTACATTTTCGGCGCAGTGTCACTCGACTAGTGAGCTATTACGCACTCTTTAAATGATGGCTGCTTCTAAGCCAACATCCTAGTTGTCTGGGCAACGCCACATCCTTTTCCACTTAACATATATTTTGGGACCTTAGCTGGTGGTCTGGGCTGTTTCCCTTTCGAACACGGACCTTATCACCCATGTTCTGACTCCCAAGTTAAATTAATTGGCATTCGGAGTTTGTCTGAATTCGGTAACCCGAGAGGGGCCCCTCGTCCAAACAGTGCTCTACCTCCAATAATCATCACTTGAGGCTAGCCCTAAAGCTATTTCGGAGAGAACCAGCTATCTCCAAGTTCGATTGGAATTTCTCCGCTACCCACAGTTCATCCGCTCACTTTTCAACGTAAGTCGGTTCGGTCCTCCATTCAGTGTTACCTGAACTTCAACCTGACCATGGGTAGATCACCTGGTTTCGGGTCTACGACCAAATACTATACGCCCTATTCAGACTCGCTTTCGCTACGGCTCCACATTTTCTGCTTAACCTTGCATCAGATCGTAACTCGCCGGTTCATTCTACAAAAGGCACGCCATCACCCATTAACGGGCTCTGACTACTTGTAAGCACACGGTTTCAAGTTCTCTTTCACTCCCCTTCCGGGGTACTTTTCACCTTTCCCTCACGGTACTGGTTCACTATCGGTCACTAGAGAGTATTTAGCCTTAGGAGATGGTCCTCCCAGATTCCGACGGAATTTCACGTGCTCCGTCGTACTCAGGATCCACTCAAGAGAGAATATATTTTCAACTACAGGATTATTACCTTCTTTGATTCAACTTTCCAGATGATTCGTTTAATATATTCCTTTGTAACTCCGTATAGAGTGTCCTACAACCCCAATAAGCAAGCTTATTGGTTTGGGCTCTTCCCGTTTCGCTCGCCGCTACTCAGGGAATCGAATTTTCTTTCTCTTCCTCCGGGTACTAAGATGTTTCAGTTCTCCGGGTCTGCCTTCTGACAAGCTATGAATTCACTTGTCGATAACACAACATAACTTGTGCTGGGTTCCCCCATTCGGAAATCTCTGGATCAACGCTTACTTACAGCTACCCAAAGCATATCGTCGTTAGTAACGTCCTTCATCGGCTTCTAGTGCCAAGGCATCCACCGTGCGCCCTTAATAACTTAATCTAATATAGTTATTAATCTGTGAGTGTTCTTTCGAACACTAGCGATTATTTTTTATGAATTCAAGCTTATTTAAAACTCTATTCACTCGGTTTTGCTTGGTAAAATCTATTTACTTACTTATCTAGTTTTCAATGTACAATGTCATTAATTAATAATCACATCTAAGTATTATAACAAAATATAATAGTAAATGCAATATTTAATTAAATATGAATGTTTTAAAATAAACATTCAAAACTGAATACAATATGTCACGTTATTCCGTATCATCTCTACGAGATGTTCCGAATATATCCTTAGAAAGGAGGTGATCCAGCCGCACCTTCCGATACGGCTACCTTGTTACGACTTCACCCCAATCATTTGTCCCACCTTCGACGGCTAGCTCCAAATGGTTACTCCACCGGCTTCGGGTGTTACAAACTCTCGTGGTGTGACGGGCGGTGTGTACAAGACCCGGGAACGTATTCACCGTAGCATGCTGATCTACGATTACTAGCGATTCCAGCTTCATGTAGTCGAGTTGCAGACTACAATCCGAACTGAGAACAACTTTATGGGATTTGCTTGACCTCGCGGTTTCGCTGCCCTTTGTATTGTCCATTGTAGCACGTGTGTAGCCCAAATCATAAGGGGCATGATGATTTGACGTCATCCCCACCTTCCTCCGGTTTGTCACCGGCAGTCAACTTAGAGTGCCCAACTTAATGATGGCAACTAAGCTTAAGGGTTGCGCTCGTTGCGGGACTTAACCCAACATCTCACGACACGAGCTGACGACAACCATGCACCACCTGTCACTTTGTCCCCCGAAGGGGAAACTTCTATCTCTAGAAGGGTCAAAGGATGTCAAGATTTGGTAAGGTTCTTCGCGTTGCTTCGAATTAAACCACATGCTCCACCGCTTGTGCGGGTCCCCGTCAATTCCTTTGAGTTTCAACCTTGCGGTCGTACTCCCCAGGCGGAGTGCTTAATGCGTTAGCTGCAGCACTAAGGGGCGGAAACCCCCTAACACTTAGCACTCATCGTTTACGGCGTGGACTACCAGGGTATCTAATCCTGTTTGATCCCCACGCTTTCGCACATCAGCGTCAGTTACAGACCAGAAAGTCGCCTTCGCCACTGGTGTTCCTCCATATCTCTGCGCATTTCACCGCTACACATGGAATTCCACTTTCCTCTTCTGCACTCAAGTTTTCCAGTTTCCAATGACCCTCCACGGTTGAGCCGTGGGCTTTCACATCAGACTTAAAAAACCGCCTACGCGCGCTTTACGCCCAATAATTCCGGATAACGCTTGCCACCTACGTATTACCGCGGCTGCTGGCACGTAGTTAGCCGTGGCTTTCTGATTAGGTACCGTCAAGACGTGCACAGTTACTTACACGTTTGTTCTTCCCTAATAACAGAGTTTTACGATCCGAAGACCTTCATCACTCACGCGGCGTTGCTCCGTCAGGCTTTCGCCCATTGCGGAAGATTCCCTACTGCTGCCTCCCGTAGGAGTCTGGACCGTGTCTCAGTTCCAGTGTGGCCGATCACCCTCTCAGGTCGGCTACGTATCGTTGCCTTGGTAAGCCGTTACCTTACCAACTAGCTAATACGGCGCAGGTCCATCTATAAGTGATAGCAAAGCCATCTTTCACTATCGAACCATGCGGTTCGAAATATTATCCGGTATTAGCTCCGGTTTCCCGAAGTTATCCCAGTCTTATAGGTAGGTTACCTACGTGTTACTCACCCGTCCGCCGCTAACGTCAAAGGAGCAAGCTCCTCGTCTGTTCGCTCGACTTGCATGTATTAGGCACGCCGCCAGCGTTCATCCTGAGCCAGGATCAAACTCTCCATAAAAATTTATGATGTTTGATTAGCTCATAATACTAAATAGTGTTTGTAACATTTAAGTTACTTTATTGGAATTAACGTTGACATATTGTCATTCAGTTTTCAATGTTCATTTAAAATTTATAATGGAGCGGGTGATGGGAATCGAACCCACAACATCAGCTTGGAAGGCTGAGGTTTTGCCATTAAACTACACCCGCAATATATAATGATTGGAATTGATTTGGTGCGGCCGAGAGGACTTGAACCTCCACGGGATTTCTCCCACTAGGCCCTCAACCTAGCGCGTCTGCCATTCCGCCACGACCGCTGGCAAAACGCAATAATCTATTGATTATCGAGAACAGTATTTATTGTAAATGATTTGTAATAAAAAGTCAATAACTTTTTAATATTATTTTAAACAAATTTACTATTTTTTAATGTTTACGTCATTCATTAATACAACGATAACTATAATACATACTTTTTAAACATAAGTCAATAGTTTTTATTAAAAAGTTTAAAAACCTACAACATTGTAGGTTTTTAAAGGACATTGTTATATTAGTAAAGTCTTATTGTTCATATTTAAATTTATTTATAAATACATCTTTAATTTCAATTT
>NZ_JBEYCR010000034.1:0-6440 GCF_040632845.1 Streptomyces sp. NPDC016459 | reverse complement strand
CGCAGCGGCCTGAGCGCGGCGGCCCAGCGCGCCGAACTCCTCGCCCACCTGGACAAGGCGGTCGAGCGCCGTCTCAACGCGGTGGTCCTCCAGGTCGCAATCGGTTCCAATTTCGGAACCTGTTGCTGCCCATAGTTGTTTTCGCAGATCGTTCCTCACGCTGCCATCACGCCCTTTGCGATTGTCTATCGACCGAAATCTAGGGGAAGGACAAGCTCAGGGCTGGTCGTCGACGACCGCCAGCGACCAACACCATCCCGCAAGTTCTCTGGCTACGGCGACATTGGCGATCACCGGACGCTTCTTACGGGCGGTGAACTGCTCCCACCGATGATGCAGGCGGTGGTTGCCGGCATGCCCACGAGCACGCGCAGCGGGGCTGGCTTTCGCCCATCGAGTGCGCATGACCTGTCCAGGTGTCGACGGCCATCGTAAGCTCCCCACTGGCGGCCATTTATGGCGCATTTTGTGGCCATGGTTTCTCCCCGCGTACGGCCAGATAGTTCCCCACCTGCTGTGAGTCAGATTCGGTCCCGGCAACGCTGGGTGGATGAAATCGAGCAGGGAGATCATGGAAATTTTGGAGGCGTACGACCTCACGGGTAGTTATCGGGCGGCGGCGGAGCTGGCTGGGTGTGATCACCACACGGTGGCCCGGTATGTGCAGATGCGCGCTGCGGGGCAGCCGCCGGACCGCCGGCGGCATCGAGCGCGGGCGATCGACGACTTTCTGCCGAAGATCGAGGAGTTGGTGGTCCGCTCGCAGGGCAAGGTCCGCGCGGATGTCATCCACGAACGGATCGTCGCGCTGGGGTTCACCGGCGGTGAGCGGACCACGCGCCGGACGGTCGCGGAGGCGAAGGCCCAGTTTCGGGCTGGTCGGCGGCGAGTGTATCGGCCGTGGGTAACCGAACCTGGGCTGTGGTTACAGTACGACTTCGGTGACGGGCCAACGATTTCCGGCCGGAAGACGACGTTGTTCTGCGCATGGTTGGCGTGGTCGCGATTTCGGGTGGTGATCCCGATCTGGGACAAGACATTGCCGACGGTGGCGGCGTGTTTGGATGCGACATTCCGCCGCTTGGGCGGGGTTCCGGTCTATGTCCTCACCGACAACGAGAAGACCGCGACGATCGATCACGTGGCCGGGATCGCGGTCCGCAATCCGGAGATCGTGGAGGTGGCACGGCATTACGGCACGACGCTGCGGACGTGTTTACCTGCTGATCCGGAGTCGAAGGGAGGAAGTGAGGCGACGGTGCGGATCGCCAAAGCCGACCTGTTGCCGAAGGAGGTGAACCTGCGCGAGCAGTATCACTCTTTCGGTGAGCTCGAGTCGGCTTGCCGGCAGTTCTGCACCGACGTCAACACCCGCGTCCACAGCTCTACTCGGCGGCGGCCGGTCGAGCGGCTGGCCGAAGAGTTGCAGCGGCTGCATCCGCTGCCGAAATCTCCGTTCACCGCGGTGTTCGGCACTACCCGGCGGGTGAACTGGGAGTCGACGATCTCGGTGGAAGGGGTGCGGTATTCGGTGCCGCACACGTTGATCGACACTCGGGTCTGGGCCCGCTTCCATGGTGAGGAGCTGATCGTGACCGCCGTCGACAATGATGGCGGTGCAGTCGAAGTCGCGCGGCACCGCCGCGGCCAACCCGGTTCACCGGTCCTCGACAACGACCACTACCCACCCCGCCCAGACCGCGACGCCGCCGACCGGGTGCCCAAGCCTCGTACCGCCGCCGAGCTCGCCTTCCTACAGTTGGGCCAGGGTGCCAACAGCTGGCTGGTCGAGGCTGCCGCCGCGGGAGCGCGCCGCATCAGGGCGAAGATGGCCGAGGCCGTGGACCTTTCGAAGCTGCACTCCCCGGACGCAGTCGACAGAGCGTTGGGGACGGCGGCGATGACCGGCCGGTTCGCCGATCGGGACCTGATCTCGATCCTCGACTACCAAGTCACCCACGAACACGCTGATCCGGTCCGTCGCAGCGAGAACCACACTCTGCAACCGGGCACCGCCGCCTGGTCCACCTTCGGCCAGACACCAGCGCCGGCCAGCCCAGCCACTACTGACGATGAAAGCGATGACGCCTGATGAGCACCCCTTTGCGCACTGTTACCAGCGCTAACGGCGACCCGTTGGCCGAGGCGATCGACCTGACTAAACGCCTGAAACTGCCCCATATCCGCAGGTCCTTGAGCGATATCATCCCGACCGCGAAAGCCCAACGCTGGGACCCCGCCGAAGTCGTGCGGGTTCTCCTCGCTGAGGAAGCCGCCGGCCGGGACCGGGCGAACCTGCACACTCGCCGCAAACGCGCGGGTTTCCCTACCGGCAAGACCTTCGGCGACTGGGACGAAACGAAATCGTCGATTCCCCGCGCCACCCAGGACGCGCTCCGCACCCTGGAGTGGGTCGGGCGGCGTGAATGTTTCTGCGTCTGTGGGCCTTCGGGAACTGGCAAGTCTCACTTCACCGAGGCACTCGGGCAGGCCGCAGTCGAAGCTGGGCTGGCGGTGTCTTGGTTCACCATCGAAGACCTCGGTGCCCTGGTCCGCCGGCACCGTGCCGACGACTCCATCGCCCGAGCCCTGACGAGGATCATCCGCTCCGACCTGATCATCGTCGACGACATCGGTCTGCTCCCGGTCTCTGAAGACGCCGCCGAAGGATTCTATCGCCTCGTCGACGCTGCCTACGAACGCCGAGCGATTGCCGTCTCGAGCAACCTGCACCCCTCCGGCTTCGACGAGATCATGCCCAAAACATTGGCCACCGCCACCGTTGACCGGCTCCTGCACCATGCGCACGTCGTCGTCACCGACGGCGACTCCTTCCGCCTCACCGAAGCCACCACCGGCAAGGGGGTGAAGCCCTTCAGCTAACCCAAATCAGAAAGCGGGTGGGGAAAAACAACTGGCCGCCACCGGGGAGAACCCGTGGCCACCAGCGGGGAGAACTACTGGCCGCCTACGGGGAGAACTTCGTGGCCATTGACATCCAGGGTTGCGGTAGATCTTGCGGTGATGCCATGCTGCCTCGACCAACAACCGACGTGCATGACCGTTGCCGGTCTTGGTGATCGAACCCTGTGATCGTGATGTCCCCGAAGAGTATTCACTCGGCACCAGGCCGACATAGGAACCGATGGTGCTCCCCGTAAATCGCTGCCAGTCGCCGATCTCGACCGCCAACCCGAACCCGGTCAAAGTAGAGATTCCGCGTAAACATCCCAAACGGTGCACCATCGGCGTGTAGGGACTGTTCTCCGCCATCTCCTCGATCGCCGTATCCAGTCGGTCACGGCGGCTTCGGGTGAGCAGCATCGCTTCATAGTTCGAGTCGAACGTGGCCTGCAACGCCGACTGCTCGAACCTCTGACTTCGTAGCCACACATCATGCGCACCAGTCCACGCCGCACCACCAGAATAGACAATGCCCTGCCGCAGAAGAAGTTTCGACAAGCGATGTCGGCATCGCATCAGATCCCCGCGAGCATCCTCACGGGCACGGACCAGATCTCGGGCTGCCTCTTGTTCTACCGAAGGGACCGTGACCTCGACGATCTCGTCCAGTCGGAGCAACCGCGCCAGATGCAGCGCGTCGCGAGCATCGGTCTTGACGCGGTCACCAGCAGGTCTCTGCAATTTCGACGGCGCAACCACCACGCACTCCACACCCGCTTGATTCAGAGCTCGGTACAGGCCGAATCCGGTCGGTCCGGCCTCGTAGACGGCTTTCACCGGACCCGGCAACGAACGCAACCAGGCGAGGATCTCACCGGAGTCCGGACATAATCGTTGTTTCCATACTTCACCGGTTTGACCGTCGATCGCACATGCCACTACAGACAGTGCGTGCACGTCCAATCCGACACTCGTACGCTGATACATCACCGGGGCCTCCTGCAAATGTAGGCACTACCGATCCAGGCTTCGCCTACTCGGCAACCCACGGCAACTTGCAAGCGAGTCCCCGGCCCGAAACGGGCCGACCCTCATACCGTCTAGCCTCGATCGGCCAGCTAGTGCCCCGAGTTTGAAGTTGTTTTACGGTCAGCTTTCACCAGGATCTGCTCGGCGGTTTTCGTCCACACGAACGGCTGCGCCCGCGGATTCCACCCGTTGATGAACTCTCGGATCTTCGCCGTCAGTTCGCGGACACTGCGGAAAGTTCCGCGATGAATCGCTTGGCGTTCGATGATCCCGAACCACACCTCGACGAGGTTCATCCACGACGCCGACGTCGGGGTGAAATGAACATGGATCCGCGGATTCGCAGCCAGCCACTCGCGGACCTCGGCCTTCTTGTGGGTGGCGTAGTTGTCCATCACCAAGTGCAGTTCCTGCTTCGGATACGCGCGTGCGACATGTTTGAGGAACACCAGAAACTCCTGGTGACGGTGTCGCGGCCGGCAGATCCCGGTCACCTTTCCGGTCGCGATCTCCAACGCCGCGAACAAGGTGGTGGTGCCGTTGCGGATGTAGTCGTGGGTTTGCTTCTCGGGCATTCCGATCTGCATCGGCAACGTCGGAGCGGTCCGATCCAATGCCTGGATCTGCGATTTCTCGTCCACGCAGAGCACGATCGCGTTCTCGGGCGGATCGAGATACAACCCGACGATGTCGGTGACCTTCGCGACCAGTTCCGGATCGGTGGAAAACTTGAATGTCTCACTGCGCCAAGGCTGCACACCGTACTCGCGCCAGATCCGTGCGACCGTGCCGTACCCGATCCCCAAATGTTTCGCGAGCAGGCGCGAACTCCAGTGTGTGACACCGTATTTCTTCGGCGGCGGCATCAAGGTCGCGGAGACGATCTCCCGGCGATCGAGGCTACGCGGCCGCCCCGAACGCGCATCGTCTTCGAGGCCGGCCAAGCCGTCTACGTCGTAGCGGGCGCGCCAGGAGATCACCGTCGGCCGCGACACCCCGACCAGTTCCGCGATCGACGAATTCGACTCACCTTGAGATGCGAGCAAAACAATCCTCGCTCGCTGCGCCGCACCGGAGGAGATCGACCTCGACCGCAGTCGTCGGGCCAACTCGAGATCGTCGCCGTCTCGCAAGAGTAGGGGCTTAATCCGCATGCTTGAAGTATCTCAAATCGCACTGTCAAAGAATTTTAGGCGCGCGGCACTAGCGACCTCGCTGACGGCGCGGTTGCCCGACGCGATCGCCGAACCGTTCTTCTCTCGTAGCCGGGTCGTGAGCCGCGACCGTGCCGGCACAGCGCGGGACTGCTGCGTGAATGTCGCTGTCCCACAGGCCGGTTCGCGGCACACCAAGCGCCGTTTGAGCCACCACAGATCGGTTCTTTGGCCGGAGGCAGGCAAGTCCTTGACTCGAACCAGTGGCCGCTCCTTGATCCTTGAGGTGAGCACCCCGCACTCGGGGCAGGCGCCCTCCGGGTCGATGACCTCGATGACGACACGCACCGTGTCGGCATCGATTCGTTCGAGCTGCAGGACGGTGAACTCGTCCTCCAGCCCGAGCAGCACTGACGTACCCTCGTTCATGCTCGTGGCCTCGCTGTTGTCGCGTTGTGAGAGACCAACAGCATGTCGGGGCCACGAGCCCCATCAACTACCGGGCACCCCGCTCAAGCGCGAAGAGCCTCTTAAGTGACTGTGTAACAACCAGTTTCGATGGAAGTCGCTATCTGAATTGAAATTCTGGGCGGAAATGCACGACGACCAATGGCTCTGGCAGGGGTAACTGTGCGCGTCACCGATGGCGAGGGAACCAACAGCGTCGAGATCGACATGCTCGTGACCGCCGACGCCATCACCGAAGTGCCGTCGGTTGGCTGAGACTTGTTCAGTGCCGAGCCCTGCAAGAGCGGAGTTTGCGTCGGGCGCTCCCGGTAGATCGGCGGTGGCCTTCATGGTGTGATCGCGCTCTATACGCACTGGCTTTAGTGGTGGGTGTTGCTGTCGCGGCGCGCCGTCCTGTGGGCGGCAGGAAGAATCTGGCCGACGTGTTCGGCGGGACCGAGCATGAAGCGGTCCAAGCCGGAACGCGTTGGGCTGTAGACGTACTGGAGTCGGAGGGAATTTCTGCTTCGGAGCAACCTTTGGTCGCGTTACGTGAGTTGCGTCGGGCTAATCGAGCGTTGTCGCTTACCGGTGCCAAGGTTCTTCTGGACCAACTTCTGCCACCTCGCTAGCGCAGTCGCGGGTCGCTGTCCCCGAAACGTCCGCGATCTGGTCCTGGGTCACCACTCCTGAATGATGTTGACGGTGCTCGTCCAGATCGCAGGATTGTTGACCGTGAAGGTACATCAAATCAGGACGGCATCTCCGGGTGGCTATGAGGTTCGGAGACGCGTCGGGGTGGTAATGGGCTCTTTCTTACTGGTGAGCGGTGTAGCCGTTTCACGGTGACCACCAGATCATACTTTGGTACGCTTAAAGTATGACCACGAAATTTACCATAAGTCT
>NZ_JBEYCR010000033.1:0-9299 GCF_040632845.1 Streptomyces sp. NPDC016459 | reverse complement strand
CCAATACTAGGACCTAACACGGGACCTATTCCTAATAAAATGCTCAAAGTTCCTAATGCTGGTCCCTGTCTATGCTCAGGAATGGTTGTAGTAATAATAGCTGTAGCAGTGCCTTGTAACATAGCTGCACCTATACCTTGTAAACCACGAAAAGTAATTAATTCTACCACGTTATTTGAAAATCCACATAAAATAGAAGATATCAAAAACACTGTTAGTCCAATACTATAGATATTTAGACGATTGTACTTATCACTCAGTCTTCCAAATATAATAATGGTCCCTGTAAGTAACAAAGTATATAACGTAATACTCCAAGAAATAAAAGAAGCATCAACATTAAAAGATTTAGATAAAGTGGGTAACGCCACATTGATAATACCACTATCTAGAGTTGATAAGAACATACCTATTCCTGCTGTAAAGACAACTAAATGATCGAAATACTTAGACGAATTCATCTATCATACCTCCTCATTCAACTAATTTAATCATACCCATATAATATTTCGTTTAACACCGAAATATTATATGGGTATGATTAAATTGTACTAATAGAAAGGAGGCATTATATGTATGAAAAATTTGCTGATAATATTTTACTTATTGGACATAAGACACGTTTAACTATGTTAATCGAATTATCAAGTGGGGTATCTATCCCAGCTGGAGAATTAGCTAAATTAGCTAATGTAACTCCTCAAACAGCTAGTGAACATCTTTCAAAATTAGTAAAGGCCAATTTAATTTCAGTAAATAAGAGGGGACGACATTGCTACTATAAAATTGATAATAGTGAAATTGTTGATGCAATTAATGCTTTATCTATTATATCTCCACCTATGAGTAGCAAATCGTTAAAAGAAACAACGAAAAAAGAAAAATTATCATACATGCGTACTTGTTATGGTCATATCGCTGGGAAAATAGGTGTTAAATTCACTGAAGCTTTGCTAGAGAATGATTATCTTAGAGAAAGTAAAGATTGTTATAAGTTGACTCAAAAAGGAAAGTTTTGGTTAAAAAAAATAGGTATTGCAACAGAAAAAGCTATGTATTCAAAACCTATTCCCAAACATATAGATTGGACAGAAAGGAAAAATCATATAGCAGGTCCTATTGCATTGCAAATAACTGAAAAGTTGATTGAATTATCTTGGGTTAAAAAAGGTAAATTCAATAGATGTCTTAATTTGACTTTAAAAGGAAAAAAAGCTTTTAAGACATACTTAAATATGAACATTAAAGAATTAGAAAACGAAATATTTTGACAATTAAAAGAGTTTTATGATTATGTAGTTATTGTAAGTGTATTAAACCACTTATATTTTAATTTTTCCGTATCGAGTTATGTATTTATTATAAAACATTATTTTTTGGAGGTTTATAATGAATTCTAAAGTTATTAAATATACTGCTGATTTTAACGAAAAGCGATATTGGGAAAGAATTAAACGAAATTTAGGTTGGTTAGGAGACACTGATGAAGAAGCGAAAAAGCGTCAAAAGAAAATTAGTGAAGTTGTAATAGGTATTGCCGGATGTGGAGGTATAGGGGGTGCTGTAGCTGAAAGACTAGTACGATTGGGTGTCCGTCATATAAAAGTAGCAGATCCAGATCATTTTGAACTCTCTAATATTAATAGACAGTTTGGCGCCTCTTTAGATAATTTAGGAAGAAATAAAGCGGAAGTAGTTGGAGAATCTATATTTAATATTTCAAAAGATGTAAATGTTGATGTTTATCCTGAAGGAATTAACAATAGTACTGCGGATGATTTTGTAGAGGGTTGTGATTATGTATTAGATAAAATTGAATTGTTTGAATTAGAAGCTCGTTATGCACTACATAAAGCTTTTAAAAAGAGTGAAAGATGTAAATTTATGTTAACTGTACCAGTATTTGGTCATAGAGCTTTCTTTTTTAAATGGACTAAAGACTCAATGTCAGCCGAAGACTATTTTGGTATAAAGCCAGGTTCAGAACTGGGCGAACAGAATACAAGAAAAATAGTTTACTCTCTTTTCCCAGAATACCCTCAGTTTCCATCCAAAGAAAGATTAGATGATTGGCTAATTTATAATAAAGAATGTCCAATTTTTGCTGGATGTCCCCCTTTAGCTCAAGGTCTTTTAGTAGAAAGATTAAGCTTTGAAATTGCTGATTTGAAAGATATTCCAGAATATAAAGAATTACCTTCGACTCCAAGTTATTCTATGTTTGATTCAGCCTCTTGGGAAACAAAAATTGTAGAAAGAGAGGAAAATATAATTGATTAATAATTTATTGTCGATGGAAAATTTGAATCTCAATGATGTTAATAGCCTATTTGAAAAAGCAGATTATTATGAAAAAGCTTTAAAAGATAAAAAAGTAATTAAGGATTTAGAAGGTAAAATTCTTGCAACGTTATTTTATCAACCAAGTACTAGAACTAGAATGAGCTTTACAAGTGCTATGTATAGATTAGGTGGTCAAGTTATAGACATGGGTGGACCTAAAGTAGCACGTACTGATGATTATTTTGATGAGAGTATGTCAGATACTATTAAGTATATTGAACAGTACTCAGACATCATGGTTATGCGCCATTTTCAAAATTACGCTGTTGAAAAAGCTTCAAAGATGACCCATATTCCTATGATTAATGCTGGAGATGGTACTAATGAGCATCCTACACAAGCTTTATTAGACTTATATACGATGTCTAAGGAATTAAAAGGCTTAGAGGATAAAATCATAGGAGTAGGAGGAGACATCAATTGTAGAGTGATTCGTTCTATTGTAATAGGATTAGAAAAATTTAGTATTAAAAAGATTATATTTCTATTACCATACGGAGAAGAATTAAACAATGATATCTTAAGTTTATTAAAAAATACTGATTATTCTATAGTATATAGTGTAGAGAAAGTATTAGAACAAGCTGATATATTAGATATTATTCCGTTTGATTTACCTGATTTTAACTCTTCTTATTCAAAAAAGGTTAATGAAAAACCATCATTAGAAAATAACTTAATAGTATCTAAAGAAAAGTTTAATGATAAAAATAAAATTCCTATTTTAAGTCCCGGACCAAGGGAAGCTGAGCTCTCTCCAGATACAGATAATATGGAGAATGTCATTTTTACTAAACAAGCATACAATGGTCTGTTAATAAGAATGGCCCTTTTATATTATTTTTTACATCGATAACTAATTATAAGATGAATAGACTATACAAAAGTACTACCTATAATAACGAATTATGTTAACTACACAAAAAGGCTTAAACGTTGATTTCACAGCGTTTAAGCCTTTGTCTTGTGATTATTGTTTATTCAGTTTTTATACATCATTGATCTCACGTGTTTTCATACTTTTTCATCAAATGAACTTTTGTATATTTATGTAAGTTACACTTGTGTAACCTACACATAGCGTATACTTATTTAATAGTAAACAAGTAAACTATTAAACTTGTTTACTTGTGAGATGTATTTAGCTGTTGCATACACTTGAAAAGTTATATATTTGAACACAACTTTAAAAAACTTACTTACATCTATATAATAATCAATGTAAGCAAGTTGGATCGATGGTGGCTAATCTGAGTATAAGGAGCGTGATGCCTATGATGGTATCAATCAAATCTTTAGAAAGGAGACGCCTCTTGGATGATATAAGTACCATGTTGCAATTTGGAATTTTCCTCATTGCGTTCATCGGTCTTATCATCGAGCTTATTAAATTAAGCCAAAAAAAATAACCATCCAACTTTAGCCGGTTAATGGTTATTTCTTTAAAAAATTAATTTAGGCTACCGTCTTTTTAACGGGCTTACTAAGGCACGAGTGTTAGCGCACTTGTGTCTTTTATTTTGTCAATTTCAGTATATCTTTTCTTATGCTTTTTGTAAAATTAGATATATATTTTCTTTCAAGAATATAATTTCAAATTAACTTTCGTGTTATTGTCGTCCATCTGTCGGCAATTTTTCGTGTTCATTTTTTTAGGTGAGGAGTAGTTTATTGGTATGAATAAATCAAAAATTGCAGAAATTAGAAAACAAAAATCATTAACTCAAGAAAACTTAGCAGAAAAGTCTTACGTAACAGTGAGAACAATCCAAAGAATGGAGGCTGGAGAAGAAGTTAGTAGTGAAACACTTAAAAGTGTCTCAAATGCATTAGATGTTACAGTCAATGAACTATTCGAATCTATCTCGTCTTCTGATAAGGAGGAGGAAATAATGGAAATATCTAAAGAACAACAAAAGCAGTTTAATTATCGTAAAAATGAATTTTTTACGATTAGATTAATAACATTTGGTATTATTTTTGTGTTTTTAGGACTATTTGGAATCTTTGTAGGTGAGTTAGAAGGTTTAGAACAAAATATTTACCGCATCATTTGGATTTTCGCTTTATTTTTGAGCTTAGCAATAATGTATTATTTTTTAAATGTTTTTATTTCAAAAAAATTAGATAAAAAATATCCTATGACTATTGGAATGAAAAATAGAAATAGAAAAAATGAACCTGTAAAAAATGGCTGGGATTTTATGGCTAGATATTGGTGGATTGTTTTTCCTATTGGAGGGTTTCTAAGTTGGCTAATTCCTGAATTAACAGGAAAATAAAATACAAAACAAAAGATCTTTAGCCCCCTTGCTAAAGATCTTTTGTTTTAATCTTCCCAGTCTAATTGAAGTTGTTTTAAAAATGCTTTTCGCTCTTTTTCTAATTGTGGATCATATTCATTTTTTATTTGTTTTTCATAAGTACGTTCTTCTAACCATCTCGGCGTTTTTTCCCGACTTATATATTGTCGTGACTTATCTATATTCGCCATTTGTGGCTGTCGTTTATTGTGAATGCGTTTCTCAGCGTCAAAGGTAAACTCTAACCATTCAATTTTACGTCCTTTTTTCGCCTTTATTTTATTGATATTAAGATTATTAAAAATTGAGGAAAGTTCATTAATTATTGGCTTTAATACACGTTTGGTTATATCATTCATCTGATAAGTTTTAGGTATATCTAGACGATTTTTAAAATCAGCTATATTTATTTTTATATAACCAGTATGTTTATATTGTTTAAGCAATCTAAACATATTTTTAGCGTAAGTAGATTTAAGATGGGTCATTTCTTTTAATTCAAATTTCGTAAAATCAGCTGTTATAGAATTTAAAATATGTTTTAAATCAGGATTAACACTAATAGATAAACATTCTTCGTCTAAATCTACTTTGTATGAAGTAAATAAAACAAATTTTTCAAAAGACCTATCATTACGCTCCACATATGTTAGATTCAACATTTTATCGTATACGTGCTCTAAATCATTAATAAAACGTTCTTGAGAACGTGTATAGTAGTTACTTAAATATTTTAATTCTTCAAAAGGAATAATTACTTTTCTCGTATCCTGTTCTTTAAGTTTATTGCATAATGTAAAGAATAAATCTACTTCAGTACTTGTAAAACGTCTTAATGGGACTAAATTCATCTCATTTCTATATACTACTGTTTCACCAGACATAAAAAACTCCTCTCTAAATATATAAGTGACTTAATTTACAAAATGTCCCTCTATAATAATGATTAAACGAATTATAACACCTATTATATAGAGAATAAAGAATATAAGTGACTTAATTTACAAAATGTCCCTTTTACTGTTACAAAATGTCCCTTTTACTGTTACAAAATGTCCCTTTTACTGTTACAAAATGTCCCTTTTACTGTTACAAAATGTCCCTTTTATCATTTCAAAAGCCTTGTCCCTCTAGGTCTCAAACAGTACTTAAAAAGGTTTTAAAAAGATTTATAAAAATATATTAAAAAGGTCGGAGTGAAATACTCCAAATTCATTCAAATATACTTCTAAAGAAACGAACACAAAAATAAACTTTAAAAAATATCTTCATCAATTAATTTAGAAATCATACTCACGTCTATCATTTCCAATACAATATCTTTGCTACCTTGGAATTCTTATAATAATATAGAAATGCAAAGGTATTGTTCCTCCTTACAGAACTATTTAATAAGCGCTGTAAGTAAGGTAATGATTGTTCTTAATCGGTTGATCATACTTATTAAATTTTTATCTCCTCTTTTCATGAGATAAGCACTCAAGCGAGTATCATACTTGTTTGAGTGCTTATTTTTATTGATTTATTCTAATTCTAAGTCATTCTCTGTCTCTTTTTTAATAGGTGCTGATGCCTTTCTTATATGATGGTCTATCCCTGACACATCACCTTGATATGCATGTGTTAAAGCCCCCTGATCCACCGTATCGGGATCAATACCGACTTCTGGCATACGTTGATATTTAATTTCTGCGCTTAATTCAATGTTCCTATCTTTCAATGCACATCTAAGCCCCGCAAACAAAATACGTGTATCGTTTCTTACCATGTCGTTCATCGCTTGATGACGTGCATTTAACATGTCTAAATGGTGTTCGAGTTGATTATTTTGTGTTGTTAAATGTTGATTGCGCTTGTCCAAATCTCGGCAATTCATTCTAAGGCCACTCAGAGACGCCTCATACGCTTTGATTTCTTTTTGGTACTTTTCCTCATCTTTTTCAAAATCGTCCCTAGAATTTGCTCTCAGTTGCTTATATAGGTCGATATCTTCTTGAGCCTGTTGAGAATCCTCTTGTAAAAAATGATTTTTCCGTTTTAAGTTTTGAATATCCCGAGCTAAATTTTCTTTTTCATCGTGTAAATCGTTGATATCCCTCAACAATTGTTTTTTCGTTTCAATTTGTTGGTCTAATTCACTTAAAACTTTCGCTTTCTTTTTATATTCATGAATATCTTGAATATACGTTTTATTATCATCGGTACTCCCACGTTCAACATCAAAACCTTGCTGGCACAGATGTGTTGTTAATTCATCATGGATATGATGAATGGCTTGTCGATTCATAGCTGTACGTGCTGATAACCGCCCTTGATGATTCACAGGTATAAAGTGAAGGTGCATATGAGGCGCTGATTCATCCATATGCACTTTCGCTGAAACGACATTGGCTTCGCCAAAACGTTCACTGAAGTAATCTTTACATGTCTTAAAGTAGTGTTTTGTACGTGTTTCTCCCATACGGTCAGCCTCTTCTTTCGATAACGTAATGATATTGGAATACATCACCACACTATTTTTCTGTACACGTGACCCCTGTTCTCTATAATAATCGACTCTATCTTTCACACGATGATACAAATGACGTTCATCTTCAACTAAATCAAAGTTTAAGTTTGTCCGTTTCAAATCAATCTCATCGTTTTTGATTCTCCCTTTACGTTCTTGTTCCATCTCTTTGCCTTTAACATCGCTCATTTTATTTTTTTGCGTATTCCAAGCTAATTTCAAATTGAGCGCCCTCCCCGAAGCTTTTTGATTTGTCTGTGGTTCTCTACTTTCGAGAACCTTCGCAAATATCATTTTACAAGCGCTGTGATTGTCTACCTTCGACAATGCTTCGCTTATGTAAAATGATGGATACTCTCACCGCTACGCCTCAAACATGTGAGGCTGATTCCGCAATGAGAGTATAGCTCGATATACTCTTACATTCAAATGTAAGAGTTATCTTCGCTCTGGCGAGGCCATCACTACATTCAAAAATATATTTTTGAATGCCGTTCTATAGCTAACAAATGACATACGCATTATCAAACAAATATGTTTGAAAATCTGTATGCCAAATGTTAGCTCATACCACCTCGAATCATACATATTTATTAGCATACATATGTATGTTATATTAATATAAAGATAAGCACACATATGTATGCTTATCACATATTAATCATGAGGTGGTTCAATGCCAAAAAAACAAAATTCAAAAGAAAAAATCCTAACAATTCGTGTAAGTCAATCGCAATACGAAAAGATTTGTGCACTTGCGGATATTCGAGAGATGAATGTGACCGAATACATACGTCATACAGCCATTGGTAATCGCATTAAACCGACAGTCATCGAACAAATTAAAGAATCCAGTGAAGTCAGTGAATTGTTTAAAAAAGATAACGAGGCACTCAAATCGAACAATCAGGCACTTCAACGCCATATTCATCAATTGGAAGATGAAATCGACCAACTGAGACAAGAAAATGACGTCTTTCATCACTTATTACAACATTTTGATAGTACAGCATTTTTAAACTTCAATACATATCGTGATGATCGTCAACTGAAAAATGCGATTAAACGATTAAAAGAACAGTATAAAAGCAAGTGATTTATAAAATTATAAATCACTTGCTTTTATTATATTAAGTAGCTTCTGACTTATGGTGTAATAATTTTAATAAAAAAGGTAATAGTGATAAGAAAAGTGTTGCTGATGCGAATAACCATGCGTGGCTGGCACCAGTTATCAGTTGATTTGTCTGTGATTGATTACTTATAAATAGTGAAGTAATTGCTGTATAAACTGCAATACCTATATTTTGAACCATCCGTTGAGTTGCTCCAACAGTACCTTGCATATCTTTAGATACAGTTCCCATGATTGCTGAAGTATTAGATGGTAAGAAAAATCCTCCACCTATACCATATATCAATAACAATAGACTTATTGTTATTGGATTTAATATGTACTGTAATAACCCTAAGCTAGTATATGAAGCAATCATAATAACTAGTCCAACAGTCATTAAAATAGTGTTACCAACACGAGATATTAATTTCCCTGTGATTTTTGATATAAGTACTAATCCTAAAGGAGATGTCAAATTGACTAGTCCTATTTGCCAAGATGAAAGATGATTGATTTTTTCTAAAATATATGGAGGAATTATAAAGCCTAAAGATGTTGTACCTCCAAAAACAAATATTGCAAATATAGAAGATGAAAATGATATGTTTTTGAATAAACGTAAATTGATGATAGGATGATTAGTTTTTAGTTCCCACACAATAAATAAGCAAAAAGTTACAATAAATATTAAGAAATTGCTATATACTGATATATTAAAAAATGAATGGTGAGACCAAGATGTTAAACTCACTAATAAGCAAAATATAGATACAAATAGTAGCGAATTTCCACGTATATCTAAATGAATAGATACACTTTTTGGCTCTTTAATATATTTTTTTAAAAGTAAACAGCCTATTAAGCCTATAAATATGAATGGAATATTAATCCAAAATATCCATCTCCAATTTCCTATAGATATTAAAAGGCCTCCAATACTAGGACCTAACACGGGACCTATTCCTAATAAAATGCTCAAAGTTCCTAATGCTGGTCCCTGTCTATGCTCAGGAATGGTTGTAGTAAT
>NZ_JBEYCR010000032.1:0-13544 GCF_040632845.1 Streptomyces sp. NPDC016459 | reverse complement strand
CGCCAACCTCATATCTGACCGCTGCACCACCGCCTGAGAACAGGCCATGAGCAGGTCAAACACGCCTCACCCACTATCACGCACCAACTCGTTAGGAACCCTGTTCGGGAACGAATCGAACAGAGCGTCCATCCTGGCTGGGGACGAAGTTCATGGGGACCCATTCGGCCCCCTCCCCGTCCACGCCGCCGTCTGGTTCCGGCTCTGGCTGGGGTCCGTGCAAGATGTAGCTGAGCGAATTCTCGACGTCCGCCCTCAGGAAGCCAGCCAAGCCGAGTGGCTGCCTTCCCTGCTCCGTCTCAATGCCGACCTCGACCCCTACCGCGTTGTTGTTGGTGACTGTCGCGATCCGTTCGGGGTAGGTCATTTCCCCAACCAGGGCGTTGTCCTCGACATCGACGAAGTACCAGGTGACTTCAGGGGGGCCGCCAGCGTCCCGTTCCATGGCCACCTGAAGGTTCTGTTGGATCTGGTCAGTTCTGGCTGACACCGTGATGCTCGACCGGTGCTTGTCGCAGTTGTCCAGATCGGACAGGTAGGCCAGAGGGTGCATGCCATCGTCGGAGTGGTACGGCTGGTACATCTCAATGCGATCCGCAAACGCGTCGGGGACGGTCTGCAGGTAGCGCTGGCGCGCCCTGCCCCATTCGGACCGTGTCCTACAGACGGGGAAGCCCAGCTGGCGCGGTTGGGGCGGGGCCGCGCCGTTGCTGTGCGCCAGCTCCCACACGCAGGCATCGAGGGCACTGCGCAGGGCATGCAGGCCGTCGCCGAGGATCAGGGACCACTCCAGCACAGGCGGTGGCGTGTGGACCCGCAGACGCAGTTCCAGTCGGCGGCGGTCGTCGGACACCTTCGCCTCGATGGTGACCGGCTGGCTGGTGAGCCAGAGCCGGATGCGGGCGTCGAGATCCGTGAGGTGTTGCGTTGCTCGGGCCAGCTTCATCTGCGGCCAGGGCGAGATGCTCACCCGCTGGTTCTCGTCGTGGGGGCCGGGGGCCAATTGTCCGTCCATGCGAACAGACGGTATAGGGAAGGTCGGACATGAGAACCTCCCCGAGAGCGTGAGCTGCTGGGACTGCGGTCACGAAAACCCGCTGCGCGCCCCCGGCCCGGAGTAGGCAGCTGCCGGGCGCGCTTTCGCTGCGGAGCGGGCTGTCCTGCGTCCGGCCCGGCGGGCGGAACGGTCACCGAAGTCCCCGCGCCACCGCGAGGGACGGACGACAAACCCACCCGACGGCCACAGTCCAGAGGAGGCCGAACACAGGCCGTGTGAGAAGCAGCCGAGAAGGAGCTTCACCGGCCCGGGTCGCGCTAGAGGTCATGCTCGGCAAGACGGCAGGACCTCCCGATACACGCGGCGCACATCGTCGGCTTCACCCGGCTCTTCCGGAACGCCGTCGGCACCATCGTGGCCCGCAGCACGCCCGGTGGCGGCCGGTGCTTCCACTGCGGGCACCGGGCGTGCCGCCAGATGTGGGAGCCGGCGGCCTGGCAAGCCTGAAGGGAGGCTGGGCAAGCCACCCGCGCGTGCGGCTTGCCCAGGCTTCCGGCTTGCCGCTCGTCATCCCGGCACTGGCGCTTACGCCGTGGTGGTCTCTCGCGAGGGCAGACCCGGGATCACCCCATCTGCCAGGTTGGTGCGGATCTCGCGGACAGCCGGTCCCGGAGTGCCCCTCAGTTCGTTGCAGGCGATGATGACCTGCCCCCCAGCGCCTGAGGGGTCTTCGAAGGTGGCGAGGTCGGTGAGGCCGTCGAGGAGCGCGTTGCCGGTCCGCTGGTCCTCCGGCCCGTCGCCCAGACCGGTGAACGGGCCGTCCACGATCAGGAACTGCGGCACCGGCATCGCCGGTACTTCCCGGGCGGCATCGCGCAGAGCCAGCAGGACACTGACATTGGTGCGGGTCATCCCGTGCCCGGCGACGACCCGCGCGTCGAACGTGTTCCCATTGATGGTGACGGAGAAGTCCTCCGGGCTGATGGAGACCGTGTTGATCTCCGGGTCACACGCCTGCATCCGGCGCAGCGCGTGGCGCGACCACCGGTCGGTTCCCTGCTTCACCATCAGATCGGTGTCTTGTCGGGCGGCGGTGTAGGCGGACTCGGCTGCCGCCTTGTCCTTCTCCAGCAAAGGGAGCCGCTCCCGCAGTTCCGTCAGCTCCGCAACCTCGCGCAGGTGCTCGGCGTTCTGCTCCAGCCGCGCGGCCAGTTCACGCACCGCCGCCTCGGCCTCCACCACGATCTGCTGCTGGGGCTCGATCACATCCTGAGCAAACGCTCGCGCCGCGGCCGCCGCCTCCAAGACGACCCGCTCGGCATCACTGACCCGGCCACGAGCTTCGTCAGCCGCCTGCGCCGCACGGCGAGCCGAGTCCCGTGCCTGCTCAGCGGCCTGCTGCGCCCGGGACATCCGCTGCTTGAACTCCTCGGCACGCTGCTGACGCCTGGGGTCGAACCGCCGGCACGTGGGACAGTCGTCCTCCGACAGGCCCGTCAGGTCGAGCGCCCGTACACACGTGGGACACAGGCTCGGTTCGGTGGCGGCCTCCCGCAACCCGGCCAGCCGCCCCCTAGCCTCGCCCGCAGCCGCCTCCAGCTGCCGTGCCGTACGTTCCCGGTCATCGGCGGCCACGCGCGCGGCCCGCCGAGCCTCCTCCGCCACGGACGACTTCTCCTGGAGCGCGGCAAGGCGAGTGTGCAGACTGCTCAGATTCGCCCCGGCCTTCTGCGCGGTGAGGGCCCCCTCCTCGTGCTGCGCGGTCCACTGCGCGCCGCGGCGCTGGAGGTCCTCGACTGACGGCAGGTCACGTTCCTGGCGGTCACGCAGAATCCGCTCCACACGGTTCTTCGCCGACCGCCACTGCTTCTTCTTGTCGCCGGACTCCTGGCGCAGCGCGTCGACCGTCTCGTCATCGGCTCCCAGCAGCACCCGCCCTACCGCGATCCGCTGCTCCCTGCTCTGCCGACCGAGATAGTCGTTCGGCAGGTCACGCTGGCGCGCGTAGAGCCACGGAACCAGCAGGTCCAACGTCACGCGCGTACGCCCCGCGCCCAGCCGGGGAATGCCGATGAGGTCCTGGAAGACATCGGCGGCCGACCTGCGGGAGTCGCTGCGCTTGACCGGATGAAGCTCCTCGGCGTTCAGCGGGCCGCGGGCGAAGGACACGTCTTCCTTCCGGTCCGCCGTGCTGCGGGTGATCCGCCACCGGTCCCCGCCGATCCGGGCGACGAACCCGACGCGACCGCACATCGCCGCGGCCGCCATCAGCTTCGCGTTCTCCACCGCCAGCGTCCACCACACAGCCTCCAGCGCTGTGCTCTTGCCCGACCGGGTCACTCCCGTCAGCACGGGCAGCGGGGCATCGAGCCTCACCTCGTGCACCACCCCGTCGACCTCAAACAACATGCACTCAATATTGAGTGTGACCACCCGGTGCCTCCCGCAGCTCGACAGCGCTTCAGCGCTCGTAGCGGGTAACGACACGCAGCCGTCCGGGTGACGTGCCGTCCCAGGCCAGCGTCAGCGAACCGGCACCAGCGCCGCGAAGGGGCGGCCAACGGCCGCCCAAGCTCCGAAACCCGCCTAGGACGGCTTGCGCCGCTCCTCAGCCTCACGGGAGATCTTGTTGACAAGGTCCCAGAACTGACCTGCCGGGCCAGCACCACCATTGGCACCTGTGCCAGGCCGGGGCACAGCACCACCACCAAAGATCTGATCGACGCGGGCCTCCCAGCACTTGCGACACTGGCAGTTTCCTGCCTCATGGGTTGGACAGACGCGGTCAGCCGTCTCGTAGACCAGTGCGGCCAATGCCTCCGCCCTCTCCCTCCACTGTGCCGCGCCCGAACGAGCCTCCGAAGCTTCCTGCTCCGCCCGCCGCCGCGCGCCGATCATCGCCCAGTCAGGGCCGCCTCCGCCGTAGTAGCCCACCGCTCGCTCCCGCTTGTCTTGACGCCATGTCCTCTGAGGGCAACGCCCCCACCAGCAACAAGACACGCCACATCACGCAGAAGGCCCTGGGATCGACCGCAGTGTCCCAGGGCCTCCTGCAGTTTGGTTCAACCAGCCGGAGACGTTACGCCCAGTGCATCCCCAGCGCGGCGAGGGCGGCGCGCTGCTCCGCCATGAGCTTGTCTCGCCTCGACTTGGTGTTGGTGATCCATACGCCCAGCTTGACGGTCACCGGCTCGCCCTGGCCGTCGACGGTGATCTGTTCGCTGTGGCCGCGGGGTACGGGCCGGTCCGCACCTTCCCGCTCGACCCACTGCGTGAGGGCTGCAAGGCCGCGTTGGAACGCTGCCTGCGCCTTGCTCGGGCCCTTCGTCGCACGCGCGGCCGCTGGGACGGCAGATGGCGCCTCAAGCGGCTTGATGCCCAGTCGGGACAGCCGGTCCTGCTGCTCGGTCGACAGCAGCTTCCAGGTACCCGACTTGCGCTGCTGCTGGAGCCATCGTCCGATGTCGTCGCCGTCCATGAGTACGCCGGGTGCGATGGAGGGCAGGTGGCCGTCGGCGTCGACGAGGTCGGTGAGGACGCGGCAGTGGCGTTGCCAGTCCAGCGGCCAGGGGCAGTTCCAGTCCTCGTCGACTGCGGCCAGCTGCTGCGCGCGTACGGCAGCTCGCTCCGTGTCCTTCCCGAGACCGCCTTTCCGGCGGAGGTTGGCCATGTGCTGGCCGATGGGTACCATCGCCTCGCCTTCGCCCCACACTGCGTCCTGACGGGGCGCGAGGTGTCCCATGGCCCGCCGGTAGGACCGGAGCGCGGCGAGCTTGTTCTCCCAGGCTTCCTCGCCCGGCTCCCACACCATCCCGGCCTCCGGGACGTCCAGCAGCGTCTTGCGCCGCTCCTCCAGCTCACCCGCCCGCAGGGATTTCCGCTGCTGATGCACCCATCGGCCAAGTGGAAACGACTTCGTGACCCCCATTTTCGACCTCGACGTCGTAGGGAATGGCGTGCACGCCGGTGATCTCGTGACCTGTCCTCCCTGCCCATGCTCACCACCCCCTGACGGCCACCATCCGTCGGGAACTGCACAGGGTGAGCGCGCGGACGACCGGCGCGCTGACCTGCCGGGGCGAGGCCGGACAGTGCGCACATTGCTTCTCCGCAAGCCCCTGATCCCTCCCACGGGAGGCGAAGGCGCAGCAAGGTGCGCCCGGGTCGGCCCTCCTGAACAACCGGTCTCACGCTGCTCGACAAGCCGCGCACCGCGGGAAGCGTCTCGTGCTGATGGACCGAGCGCATCCTCGCCCGCGCCCGCAAGCACTGGCCCGACAACGAGGTCCTCGTCCGCCACAGCAGCGCCTTCTGCTACGCCGCGGACGACGCCACGGTGCTCGCCTTCCAACAGGAGCTCGCCGAACGGTGGGCAACGGCGACACCGAACATACGACGCGTGACCCAGGTCAGCCCGGCGTACGGCTGCGCTGCTACCTGGGCCTGCGCCAGCAGCTCACGGCAGCCGCCGTGGCCGACCCGACCATGGAGCCGACCACGGCCCGGTCCTAACTCAAGGCAAGGTGTCGCCTTCGCCGAACAGCGGCACCTCCTGGACGTCGACGTCCGCGCGGATGCGGCGGGGGCGGGCCGGGTGCCGCCAGCGTCCGGCGCTGTCGCGGGCGACGTCGACGTGGTTACGCACGCCGGCCGGCCAGGGGCCTTGCTGCTGCTCTGCTGACGCCTCTGATGAGGGGCGGCGCATACCTGTCACGGCTGGAGTCGGCGTTGCCTCGATGCCGCAGGACGTGCCGGAGGTGTAGGGGATCACCAAACGTTGGGAGTGACGGGTACCGTCCAGAGCTCGTCGTTGGTGTGCTGGGGGTTCTCCAGGGTCAGTGCGTTCCAGGTGCCGCCGTCACCGAGGGGGGTGCTGGTCTGCCTCAGGATGGTGGAGATGTCGTCCCGGGGGTGGATGGAGACCGTCCCGCCCGGCGCCGGGTAGGACCCCGACCGCAGCTGGAAGTGCTGGTTCGTGGCGTTCGGGCTGCACGGCGACAGGGTGACCACCCATGGACCGTACCGTTCCCAGTCGCCACCGGCTGCCGGCCTCGGGCTGCGGGTCCAGCACGTTCCCTTGGTGGTGCTCTGGATGCTGTAGTACCTGCCGTGCTCGCGCGGAGTGAAATTCCAGCTCCTGTCGGACGAGTCCGTCCAGTTCGCATCGGTGAACGCAGCAAGAACCAGACCGCCGTTGCCGTAGGTTCCGATGTGGCGGCCGGTGCTGGCGTTGCGGACTTCCCCGGTGCCGCCGTACACCTCAGCCGCTGCGGATGTCGCAGTACCCAGCACACCACTCAGCGCGGCACACACTGCGGCCGCAGCGACAGCCGTACGGCGCCACCGCCGACGGCTCGGGCAGGCGGCAGCCCTGGTGGCGGCCACGGTCATGGACCGGCGTACACGCATGATGTGCTCCTTCGCAAAGGACGAATGGGACGCCCGCAAACCTGTCCCGCTCCACCCTCGTGACACGCCTCAACGCGCCAACCATCCGATCGGGCGATCACTTTCCTGCCACTCATGCGGACCCGTTGGTTGAGGGAGGGTCGCTCGCGTAGCTGGGCGCTTGTGCACGAGGTGACGAGCGGGGGCGGGAAAGGGTCCCCCGCGGTAGTGGAAGGCCTCGTTGAGGCTGGATCGGGCACCACGGCGGGGGGAATCTTTGCTTACTGTTCGGTGGTCAGCTGCCGGGAGGACTGCCGGCGTGGCAGGGCTGGCAAGGCGTGAGGGGGCGTAGAGCCGGCGACCGCGTCGGCGTGACGTTGTCTCAATTCACCAATGACTACCATTAGTAGTATTGCCGCTACTCTCGGTCGCCGGAATGCTGGTTATGACTTCGCGGGTCGCAGGTGTCGTTGGCTCTCCCACTTCGCCGGAACGTACGCGTGCCGTGTTGGCCCCTCGCGTACGCGCCGCATCAGTGCTGCCGTCGGCCCGCCGCCCCCTCCACTACCGGAAAGCAGGATGACGCTGACCATGCAGACTCCAGTCCGCCTCGCGGCAAGCATCGCGCTCACCGCCGCCGCCATGCTGACGGCAGCCGCCCCCGCCTCCGCCGACGCCTCGATCATCCGAGGCCAGGGCCGCGACGCATGCACCCGCAACTACGTCTGCCTCTACGACAACTGGGACTACAACGTCCCCACAAACGCCCGCATCCTTCGAACCACCGAGGACATCACCCACCTCGACGACTACAACTTCAACGATGTCACCAGCTCCGCCGTCAACAACAGCCGCTTCCTCGTCCGGATCTACCCCGAATACGACTTCAAGGGAGTGCCCGTGACGCTCCTGCCCGGCGAATCCATCAGCTTCAACCGGGGCAACGGCTTCAACGACGTGGCCTCCTCCGTCCAGTTCCTCCCTTACACCATCGGATAGCCGACAGCCGCACCGATCGAGCGGCCCCGGGGAGGGCGACTGCTGTCACCGCAGTGGGACCGGCCCGCCCGCTGCGGAAGCCGTCGTTGTCAGCCGGCCACGACGTCGCGTAGTTCCTGTACGGCGCGTTCGTGGTGGTGCTGGGCGGGGATCGCTTCGTACTGGTCCAGGGCGCGGCGGCGGACCAGGCCGGTGCGATAGTCCGCCAGCAGTGCCGTCAGGGCGCCGACCGTACGGCGGCACGCCTGCTCGGTGTCGCCGTCGTGATGAGAGCACGTTGCCGCGTCGATCTTCAGCAGGGTGCGCGTCATGGTGCTGGTCGGCGCGGACAGCTCCAGGGCGCGCTCCTGACTGACGTGGGCGAGGCGGGTGTCCCCGAGCGTGGTGAACGCGTGGCTGAGGTGGACGTTCTGCCAACCCCTCACCGCCGGGCGGTAGGCGAAGACATCGGAGACGAAGCCGCCGTTGACGGCCTTGGTGCCTGCGGGGCAGGTGGCAACGGAATCGCCATCGTCCTGACTGACGGGGCCCATCCGGGAACCGGCGCTCTGCGGGGTACTGCTCACGCTGGGCGTACCAGCGGCCACGGTCGGCGCCGACGCACCTGTGTGCTCCATGACCCAGGCCCGGCTCACCACCCACCGGCTGCGATGTGTCGGCTTCGTGTCAGTGTGGGCGTGGCAGTTAGCGGAGGCCAGGAAAGCCATGTTCCTGCTGGTGGTCGGTCTGTGGCTGTAGCTTGCGCCTGACGGGGGATGGTATTTCGCGACCTGGCGGCTGTCATGAGGCGGCATATCGCCAGGTGGCTCACTGCCACAACGACGGCACATCGCAGAAGAGTTAATGATCCGCCGAACAGTGCCTAGAGGGGCCTGTTCGAGGGCACGAGTGATCGAATCCCTCCTCCAATCGGTTGAATAGATGGCTTACTTCGAATGCCGTTCACGGACCTGGGCACGCGCTCCCCTGAGTGCGTTTCCGCATGCTTTGGAGGTCCCCCCTCTGCGGCGCGCTTGACCACATGCAGATCAGTTAGGAGAACAACGTGACGAAGTACCTCGCAGCGCTTCTCTTCGCTCTTGGCGCAATCCTTACAGCGGCACCCGCGGCTTCGGCGGGGGAAAGCTGCAGCTGGTACGGCAACGGTGACTATGTCGAAACGGTGCCTGACGGAGGGTTCAGCTCCTTTGGCGCGCAGTGCAACGACGGTGAATGGAACTATGGCGTGGGCTAGCCCGCCCCGCCCCGTTTGCGGCAACGCGGGCGGGGCGACGAAACGCTGAGTAGGTTTTCCAATCCGGTTCGTCGAGTGATCGTAGGTCCGGCTAAGAGTGCTTTTGCTGTCCAGAAAGCTCTCGCCCCCGACGAGGTCCCGGCAGCTCTGGGAGAACTGGCCAGCCGTCAAGTGCGGAGCAAGCTCGTGCACGTGTTCCGCTAAATCAAGAGGATGGTCCTTGACCACGATCGTGGTCAAGGACCATCCTCTTGCCCGCAATGGCCTTACGGCATAAGCCAGCACACGCCTGGGCTCAGCACGAAGAGGAGAACTGGCCCGCATACTCACCGCATGGGCTGCTCCGCATGGTGCGACCCGTCTTTTCGACGCGCAGGAATCGGGTGCAGGGAACGACAGCTACGCGATATGAGACTGCTTTTTACTTCGCCTGAAGTGGAGAAGCCCGCGTCAGAGCACTGCCCCTTGAGTCATTGAGCCTTTTCCATCCTCACCCTGAGCTGGTCAGATGCAGGGTGAGGACGGCCTGGACAAGGCTGGTGATCCGTGTGGTCGAGCACCGCAGTTTGCGGAGGAGCCGCCAGGACTTGAGGGTGGCGACGGCCTGCTCGACCAGGGCTCGGATCTTTGCGTGGGACCGGTTCACCGCCTGCTGGCCTGCGGAGAGGGTTTCCCAGCGTCCCCAGCACGGGATGCGGACCGTGCCGCCGGCACCTCGGTATCCCTTGTCGGCCCAGCACGGGATGCCGGCCTCGGCGAGGGCGTCGATGATGCCGTGTTCGCGGGCCGCGCGGATGTCATGGACGGCGCCGGGCAAGGCCGGTGATGCCCACAGCAGTCGGCCGAAGGGGTCGGCGATGACCTGCACGTTCATCCCGTGTCTCTTGTGCTTGCCGGAGTAGAACGGCTGGTCCGCGGCGATGCGGTCGATCGGCAGGAGCGTGCCGTCCAGGAGGAGATACGCCTTCGCCGACGCGGTCCGCACCGCGTCGGTCAGGCCGGGGGCGAGAGCGGCCGGGAGGTCGACAGCCTCGGTGGCATAACGGTAGGCCGTAGTGGTGCCGACTCCGAACCCGGCCGCGAGCTGGGCATACGTGTGTCCCACCCGCAGATGGGCGAGGGTGAGCAGGGCCTGGCGGCCGGCGCTCAGGCGCCGCCAATGGGAGCCGATCGTGCGGCGGTGGCGCCGCAGCTGCTGCTCGAGGAAGCGGAGGGCGGAGCTGGACACGTCGATGCCCGACGGGTAGACAAGCACGTGAAGCCTCTGGTGGAGACGGTTCTCTTGGTCGAAAACCCATCTACCAGGGGCTTCACCACGTTGTCAGCCCAACTGCCCCGCACCAGGAACAGGTTGAAAAAGGCTCACTGCAGGATGCCGGCGGTGCGGGCGGCGGCCAGCCAGGCCGGGAATTCTTGCAGTAGCTGGTCGAAGAGTTGGTGGTTTGGGATGGTTTGCGGGGTGCGGCCGGCGTGGAAGTAACCTGCATTATCGACGATGCGGCGGGCCGGGACGGCGAGAGTGTCCATCCTGCGCAGGAATGCGAACTCGTTGTCGTCGGGGTCGCCGAAACCGATGAACTGCCAGAACAAGGGAAGGCGAGCGGCCTTGCACAGGTAGCGTTCGGCAGCGAACTTGCTGGTGGGGCCGCCATCGGTCTGGAAGATGACCAGGGCGGGGGAATGGCTGCCGGATTCCATGTAGTGGTCGATGACCTCGTCCATGGCCCAGTGATAGTTGGTGCGTCCCATGTGACCGAGGTTTTCGTGCAGTTTGTTGATTCGGCCGCGGTATCCGCTGAGCGTCAGGTCCGTGGATCCGTCGACGTCAGTGGAGAAGAACACCACGGGAACGGTGCCGTCGTCATCGAGGTGGGCCGACAGCGACAGAACCTGCTCAGCCAGGTGCTGCATGGTGCCGTTTCGGTAGTAGGGCCGCATCGACCCGGAGCGGTCCAGCACGAGATATACCGCCGCCTGCACGTCCTGCAGCCCATGCGTGCGCACGCTGGTACCCGCCGCCTTGTACAGACTGACCAGATCAGGTGCTCTCTCCTGCACCTTGGTCAGACTGATGGCCGTGGCGCGCTCGCTGCTGTTCGTCGGGATCACTCCTCCATGGTGGTGCCCTGAGCTTCGGAGCAGGGCAGCGTCTGCCTATGGAGCTGCCTAGAGTGCGCTTGGCTTGATTGACCGGGGAGTAACGGGCGGGATGGAGCCGGGGTACGCAAGCGTCCCCTTGCAGAACTCAGGCCGGGTGCGGGCCTGTGCAAGAGGACGGTCTCGCGTCAGGGCGCAGGATGGCGTTGCTGCCGTCTGCGCCCCAGGCATCATCCCGCCGCCGCGCGCTCCTTGGACGGTGCTCGCCGTGCTGTCGGAGCATCCAGGTGGACCACGACGGTGGTGTAGAAACGGTGCACGGCGTCGAGTGGACCGCGACCAAGCTCCGCTGGGGCCTTGCCGCCGACCAGAGCGAGATCGACGCGATCAACGTCTACGCCGGCGGACCGTGCGAGACCACCGTCGTCCATTACACCCCGGCCCCGTAACCGTCCGCAGCTGCGGACCACAAGCTAGGCCAGGAGAGGCGAGGATAGAGCCCCTCGCCTCAGGCGGACTCCGTCAAGACCGCGTGCCCCACCTGTCGTTCGTCCGGGTCATCACCGGCCCGTAGCACCGGTTCGGCGGCCGCTGCCCGCCACGGTGAACGGGGGTGGTGAGCCGACTGGTCGTTGGTGCACTTCCTGTGGGGCCCCGTACCTCGGTGCGGGGCCACAGCGCGTTTCTCACCGGTGCCCGGCTCGTCGGGGCGGGACGTGACCCTCTTTGCTCTCGACCACGCCGCGTTCGTGCAGCGGCCCGCTGCTTGGTGTGCTGGCGTACGGGCCCCGCCGGCCCCTTGGACGGCCCTGCGGACTCCCTGCGCGAGGTGGTTTGTGAGCACCTCACCCGCGCCCACCCGGGCGCGGCCGACGACGCGTTCGTGGTGGAGCCCGTCCGTGCCGTGATCTGGTGGGACGGTATTGAGTACCCGCACGAGTGGTACCACCGGCTCTTCCCGCCAGCCTGGTGAGCCCGGCCCCACAGGTCACGAAGGGGTGAGTCCGTAAAGGCAGGCCATCACGTGCCGCCCTGGCGCACCCTACGGATCGCTCGGCGCCCTGCGACGAATGCGGTTACGACCTCATCACCGGCACCGTCCCAGCAACGGCCGAACACCGGCCCGCAAGGGCCCCGACTCAGTCGTGCAACGACGACGAACGTCACAGGACTCGTGTGATGACGCTCCCAAGGCTGCTCCCGGCCCGGGGCGTCCGGACGTAGCGATCAGTTCGCAGAGCAACCACAGGACAAGGTCCGCGGCATGTGCCAGCAAGCCGGCTGAGTTGGCAAGGCGCCGTCACAGGAAGGGCAGCGCTGAAAAACGTCCTCTGTCGGAGCGGCGTAGCGCTCCGACCCTGGGCAGTCTGGCGGGCTCAGGAACGCGAGCCGCATCGAGTCCGGGTCCGGTGCGGCTCATGCCGACCCTGGCTCTCCGACCGCCCGGACGAGTGCAATCAGCCCTCCGGTCAGTGCTGGTCGTTGACCCTTTGGTAGTCCGGCATCGAGCATGAGAGCGAAGCAGCCGTCGGTGACTGACCTGAAGCCGACGGTTTCAGCGGCAGATTCGGGGAAACGGATGCTCGCCTTTTCACGATGTCGTACTACAGCGGTAGTTGTTGTGGCCGCCTTGTGTTTGTTCGGAGCAGAGACGGTACCTGCCCAGGCCGCTACGAATCCCAACCCCATCGACTGGAAGGTGTACTCCAGTCACTTCGGTCCTGACGGCGAAGACTTGCCCCTCCGAGTGGGGCAGAAGGACGCTGGAAGCGTGGATGGGTTCGGCAAGCGGCACATTGAGTCGGGCCACTCTGATGAGATCTCGAGCTGGACGAACATGAAGCGGGACATCGACAAGACACTGGATCGTGGCGTGTGCGCGGCGTCCGGCAGTAAGACCACGTGCAACCTGAGGAGCAACTCCTTCTCCAACCCTCGTGCGGGCGGAATGAAGGTTGTGTTCACCGAGCGTGTGGACTCCCGGTCTGGGGATCGCCGCCCTGTCGGCATCATCACGGCCTACTATTACGGTTGTGGATGCTGATAGTGTGTCGATGATCATTACGTACCAACAGTACCTTGAGGAGTTCCGTACCGAGGTATTCGATGGTCTGACCTCCGAACTCATAGGGCGTGGCTCCAGGCTCTCTCGTCTCTCATTTTCCGAGAATGACGAAGGGATTTGGGTGGAAGCGGAGATTGAGCTGCCGGATCAGCAGGAGCCCTGGATCCGACGGCGCCTGATCGTTCCGGAACAGGGTCCAGACAAAGACGCCTGGCTTGCTGGGACAATCTTTTCCTCGGCTCTGGTCGAGGAGCTCGACACGAAGTAGAACGACGTCAGTATCGAGCCCTCGTACGAGCGGTACAACCGCCCGCGTCGCGGTCGGTCCGGTCGGCGGGTTTCACCGTGATCATCACGGGCAGGCCGAGGGTGTCGACGGCGATGTGTCTCTTGCGTCCGCTGATCTTCTTACCGGCGTCGAAGCCGCGGGTGGTTTTGGAGACGGTTTCAGCATTCTTGACCGACTGTGAGTCGACGGTCACCGTCACGGGCCAACGGGGATCGCCCCTGGCCGGGGCGGATCTGCCGACGGAGTTGGTCACGGAGGAAGACGATGACGCCGCGACGGCACCAGGCGGCGAAGTGGTCGTAGACGGTCTGGCAGGGCGGCTAGTCAGCTGGCAGGAGCCCGCCGCTTGACGCCGTTGTCGACCAGGTGGCGGATCGCGTCGGTGCCACTTCTCCGGCCGACCGCGGAACTTGGTCTGGCAGGCCGACAGGGGAAGCAGCGGTTCGATCAGAGCCCATTCCGCGCGGGTCTGCCG
>NZ_JBEYCR010000031.1:0-15759 GCF_040632845.1 Streptomyces sp. NPDC016459 | reverse complement strand
CTGAGGGATCGGAGACGGCGACCAAGCTGCGGCATGGCCACCACCCTCGCACGTGGCCCGATCACCGTGAAGTCAAAGAGACAGGCTCTAGTCCGCTACCGCCGGGCCCGGTCCGCCCGCCGGCCGGACATCGTGGACGGTCTGCTGGACCAGTTTGCCGAGCCGGGCCAGCTGCGGGCCGGGGCGGTGTGGGTGGGTGATCCGCTGGTGGTGCTGCCGCACCTGTTCCATCTGCTGTGGTCTGGGGCCCTGGTGGCCGACCTGGAAGGGGAGCTGCTGCACAGCGAGACCGTGGTCTGGACGAGGGGGACGAGCCGGTGACGAATCTGCGGCGGCCAGCCGCGATCGAGGTCGGCGCCTGGGTGCGGGCCGCGGGGCAGGTCCGGGCGGTGGTGGCGGTCTCGGCGACGTCGGTGACGCTGACCGGCGAGGGGGAAGCGGAGCCGCTGGTGGTCGGGACGGGCGAGCTGCTGGCCGCGGAGGACTTCGCGGTGATCGGCAGCCCGGTGCGCATGCCGCTGCCGGCGGCCTCCCTGATGGAGACCCTGCCCGAGCAGGCGAGGCAGAAGGCCTTGTGGTGGGAGGGGCACATCCTCGAGGTGCTGCACGGCCTGCCGCCGGGTGCGGGCCCGGACGCCGAGCCCCGGCCCGACTACGGTCCGGGCCGGTCGCTGACGGTCCGCGAGCGGGCGAAGGCCGCCGAGCTGACCGCGGCGGGCCACCCGGCCGCGGCGAGTACGGTCGCCCTCAAGCGGCGCCGCTACCAGGCCCAAGGCGTGATGGGGCTGGCCGATCACCGGCCGGTCCGCAAGAAGGCGGCTTTCGGGGCGGTGGACGACCAAGTCGTGGCGGCGATGCGGCAGGCGATCGCCGAGGCCGTCGATGCCTCCACCCGCCGGGGCACGTTCATCATCTGGCGGACCGGCGAGCTGCTGCGGCAGACGCCCGAGGGCTGGGCGGTGAAGCTGCCCTCGGAGCGGACCCTCTACCGGTTGCTGGCCAAGCTCACCGACGGCACCCACACGTTCGGCTCGGCCGTCACCCGGCGTTCGCGGGCCCACGGGGCGGTGGGGCCGTTCGGTGAGCAGGAGGTGTTCGCGCCGGGCGAGATCATGCAGATCGACTCCACCCCGTTCGACGTTCTGGTCCTGCTGGACAGCGGGGTGACCGGGAAGGTCGATCTCACCGGCATGATCGACGTCGCGACGAGGACGCTGACCGCGGCGGTGCTGCGGCCGACCACGAAGTCGGTCGACGCGAGCGTGCTGCTGGCCCGCACGGTCACCCCCGAGCCCATGCGGCCGTGCTGGGCCGACGCGCTGGCGATGTCCCGCTCGGTGCTGCCGCACCGCCGGCTCCTTCAGCTCGACGAGCGCCTGGCCCACGCCGCTGCCCGGCCGGTGATCGTGCCGGAGACGATCGTCTGTGACCACGGGAAGGTCTTCATCTCCCGCAACTTCCAGTCTTCCTGCCGGTTCCTGCAGATCGAGTTCCAGCCCACGCACAAGGGCTCGCCCTTTGAGAAGGGCCACATCGAGAAGATGCTCGGCTCGGTGGCCACCTTGTTCGCCCAGTTCGTCGCCGGCTACACCGGCCGCAGCACCGACCACCGCGGCCGCCACCTGGAGCGCGAACGGCTGTGGTCCCTGCTGGAACTGCAGGAGCTGCTGGACGAGTGGATCGTCGCCGCGTGGCAGAACCGGCCGCACGACGGGCTGCGGGATCCCGCGCACCCGGGCCGGGCGTTCACCCCGAACGAGAAGTACGCCGCCCTGATCGAGGCCTGCGGCTACGTCCCGGTCGCGCTGAGCGGCGACGACTACGTCGAAGTGCTGCCCGCCCTCTGGCGGGTCGTCAACGACTACGGCATCAAGATCAAGAACCGGATCTACGACAGCGAGGACCTGGGCCCGATGCGGCGCCAGCACTCGGGGGTCCAGTCCAAGCACGGGCTCTGGGAGGTCCATCACGACCCCTACGACGTTTCCCGGATATGGGTACGCGATCACCACGGCGACGGCGGGTGGGTGCCGGCCACCTGGAAGCACCTGAAGCGGGTCCCGGTTCCGTTCGGGGACCTGGCCTGGGACCACGTCGCCCGGCAGCTGCCCGAAGCGACGGAGGAAGAGCTCGCCGTCGCCGTCTCCGCCCTGCTGACCCGCGCGTACGCCGGACCGCCCGGCGAGCCGGGCCCCCGGACGAGCCGGCGCGAGCGACGGGTCGCGGCCCACACCAAGAACACCGGCCCCTCCATCCCGGCCCCCAAGCCCGCCGAACCGGACCAACCAGAGGACGAGCCGGACGGGGAGTCCCTGGCCGAAGTGATCCCGCTGGGTCTCTTCGACCCGCTCGAAGACCCCTGGAGGCGGAAGTGAGCGAGCCGGAAGAGACCGGGCAGCACCTGACCACCCTCGAAGGCTGGGTCCGGTTCATCAACCGCCCTCCCGAGGCGCCGCCGCGGCTCTCCCCGGACGAGTACGCCGCCCTGCCCGCGGCGAGGCGGACGGCCTACGACGAGGACCGGCTCGACTACCACACCCGCCTGCTGGTGGTCCGCACCTCCACCGTCCAACACACCGTCGCCACCGGCCGGCGCCTGGTCCTGCTCAACCGGCACGCGATCAGCGCCCGCCGCGGGCTGATCGTCTCCGGCCCGGCCGGCACCGGCAAGACGATCGCCATCACCCAGCTCGGCCTGGCCCACGAACTCCTCGACCGCTCCCGCCATCCCGACGACCTGGGCCGCATCCCAGTCGTCTACATCACCGTCCCGCCCGCCGCGACACCCCGCATGATCGCGGCGGAGTTCGCCCGCTTCCTGGGCCTGCCGGTGACCGCCCGGTTCAACATCACCGACATCATCGAGGCCGTCGTCGGCGTCTGCACCGACGCCCGCACCGGCCTGGTCCTCGTCGACGAGCTCCACAACATCTCGCTGACCAGCCGCAACGGCGCCGAGGTCGCCGACACCCTCAAGTACTTCTCCGAGCGCATCCCCGCGACGTTCGTCTACGCCGGCATCAACGTCGAACGCCTGCTGGCGGGCGTCCGCGGTGAACAGATCGCCGGCCGCTTCACCCTCATCCGCACCCACCCCTTCCCCTACGGACCCGAGTGGAAGGGCTTGGTCAGGACCCTGGAAGGCACGCTGGTCCTGCTCAAGCACGAACCGTTCAGTCTGATCCGCCTCGACCGCTTCCTCCACGAACGCTGCGGCGGCATGATCGGCTCCCTCTCCCACCAGATCCGGGGCGCCGCGATCGACGCGATCCTCACCAGCACCGAGGAACTCACCAAGCACGGCCTGGAGGACGTTCCGCTCGACCTCGCCGCCTCGCCCAAGCCCCGCCGACGGACCGCCCGGTGACCCCCGACATGGAGCCGGACCCCACCGTCTCCCGCCTCCCCCGCCAAATCCGGCCGATGGACCGCGAAGGCATCGAGACCTTCATCGTCCGCCTCGCCCAGGCCAACCACCTCCAGCCCGCCTACCTGCGGGACTACCTCTGCCCGCCGCCCCACCACCGCGGGAAACCGAGCTGGGGCCGGCTCGCCGCCGCCACCGGCCGTCACCCCGCCGCCCTCCGCGAAGCCCTCGAAGGCCCGGCAACCCGATGCGCCGAGTGCGACGCCCCGCTCCCGCCGAAGGGCACCGCCGGCGGAAGCCCCCGACGCCACTGCTCCGCCCGTTGCCGCCAACGCGCCCATCTGCGACGCACCATCGGCACCCCGACCTGCGGATACTGCGGGATCGAACTGCCCAGGACCCCGGGGAAGAGCACGCCGTCCTGGTGTTCCCCACGCTGCCGCCGGATGGCGCACCGCCAAGGAGTCCAGCGGCCCCCCGAGCCACCGGCCCCGACTGCCTCCCCGGCGAAACTCTGCACGAAGTGCGGCGAGATCATCCACCGCATCCCCATAAGCCGCCGCGGCCCGGCCGACTACTGCCAGCGATGCCGAGACCAGGACTACCTCCAGCGCCAGCAGAACCCCGCCCAACCCCTCGCCGGCCACAGCGTCCCCACAGGCCCGACATGCGGCTTCTGTCGCACCCCCATGCAACCGGCCTCAGCAGCCCGAAAGTGGTGCTCGCACGCCTGCCGACAGGCCGCCTACCGAGCACGGACACTCGGTGAGCTCCCGGCGACAGCTCTCTCCCGTCAGAACCGAGCGACCTGAGGCACCAGCGCCCGGTTCGACGAAGAAGCCTGCGTTTCGCTGGACCTGCTCAGTGTGTGGCGGACCAATCGGCACTGACCTGATCCGCTACAGAGAAGCCGGTTTCGCAGTCCGGGCACGTCGCATCGCCGAAGACGTAGGTCATCGCGCTGGCGACGTCTTGGTGCCCGTCGGCGAGGGCGAGGTCGTGGAGCCGACGGCCGATGCCATCCATGGCCGCGGGGCTGGCGGGACCCAGGGGCACCGTCTCGACGTCATCCTCCGACAGCGCGTAGTCACCGCTCGTGGAGAAGAACCCGCGCTCGCCGATGACGATGAACAGGTTGGCTTCGCAGCCAGGACAGGAGACCTCGTACTCCTCGTTCACGAGGCCCCAGGCGAGGTCTTCGCCCCAGCCCACGACGCCTTCGAAGCTCAGCATGGATTCCAGGAGATAGGCGTACTCATTCCGATCGGACGAAGTCCGGAGGTGTTCATTCACCACTACCAGCAGGGTCTCGACCTCCGCAGCGTGCTGGGCTCGGACGTCGCCGGCCCCGTGCGGCTGGTCAGAGCCCGCCAAGATCGCACCCGCCAGGTTCAAGGCGCTGACCGCCTGCTCCCGGTCATCGCGGCCGGCTACGTCGGCCAGCCACGGCAAGGCCGCGAAGCTGGCCGAGTAGACACTGCCTTGATGGCAGAGCGCCGACCACAGATCGTTCCAACGCTCGGGGCTCGGCTCCGAAGCGATCTGATCCAGCAGCACCGGTATGTCTTCCGCCGAGCCGTAGGCATGGCTGAGTTGCGCCCAATCCGTCATGCCGGAATCCAAGCAGGTCAGTCTTACCCGCCGCGACTCCGGCCCTCGGACAGGGAAAGCTCCTGACCTGCACGGTTAAGGTTCGATGTCCCGAAACCGGTAGTCATCACGCTTCGATGGCAAACGAGCAAGATCCGATGGCAGAGGACAACTGGAGGCCCCTTCGGACTCCAATAAACGGACATAAAGGAACATATTCGAGGTGGCGTGACACTTTCCCGAGGGAGCGTGACAGTCGGTGTCACGCTCAGTCAGCGTGACACCCGGCCTGTCCAGTGACGGCAAAGTTGGACTGATTGCCACTGAAGTTGGGCTGCGAGGCGTCCTCGCGACGGGCCGCCCGCTCGTGCGAACACCGCTCTCTGCCCGAACCGGGCACAGGCAACGGGAGTGACCCGCCCTTCGTCCGCGGAAGAGCGGGTGGCACTCCTGGCCATCTCCACTCACTGGTCAAGAGGCCGATGCTCTGCTGGGGCTGTGGGGTTAGCGGCTGAAGTCCACCGTGAAATCAAAGCCGCCCAGGGGGGCCTCGTCGGCGCCGTACGCCTGGACCCCCACCGTGTACTTGCCCGGCGGAGTGTTCTTGGAGAGGTCCTTGGTGAAGGTGAACTCGACGGTGCCTTCTTCGATGGGTTCACCTGCGGTACCGCGGGTTGCGGACAGGCTCCATCCGTCGGAGGTGTCCCCCTTGAGCTTGCTGAACAGGTCGTACTGTGTCGAGACCAGTTTGACGGCGCCGATCTTGACTGTGACATCGGCGCAGGCGCCCTCTTTGATCACGTCGGTGAGAGTCGTCTTGATGACGGCGGTCAGCGTCTTTCCTGCCTCCGGAGGATCCGGGGTCACGGTGATGCTCTGAATCTGCAGCGGATCCGACGGGTCGTTCCGGTCTGTGTATTCCCAACGCGTCACGCACGCAGAGTATCGCGGTAACTCCGCAACGTAACAGTCGTCGTTCGGTGCCTGCTAGAGGGGTTGAAGCCCCTCTCCTGCGCTTCGTTCGTGGGGCAGGGCGCATCCGTTCTTCACCCTCAGCCCCGCGCCCGAACCGCATTCGGTCCAACTTCGAGGGCAATCGGTCCAAGATCGATGGCACCGGACACGGCCGGAAGAGCCTGGTGCGGTCAGCTGGCGCCGGAGCGGGCGCGGGCGAGGAGGGCGGCAAGGTCACCGGCGGCTTCGGGTTCGGTCGTGGCGAGCCGGGCCGCGAACGTCAGCTGGTCCATGTCGACGCCGGGGACCAGGCGCACGAGTTCGGCGAGCAGCGCGGCGTGGGCGAGGACCGGCGGCGGCAGGAGGCCGGCGGCGGCTTCCCGGGCGGCAGGGTCGCGGTAGTGCCCGCAGTGCGCGGCCAGGGCACGTGCGAGCCAGGCGTCGACGTCTGCCCGGACGTACCCGCCGGCTCGCCGGGTCAGCTCGTCGCGCACGGCTTCGTCCCCGTCGCGGGGCTCGGTCTGCTCCAGGGTGCCGAGCTCGCGCAACGCCTGGAGCTCGTCGGCGCGGGCGGCGATCCGCTGCGCCTCACGTACGGCGGCCTCGCGGTCGGCGGCGGCCGCGGCTTCGGCGGCGAGCAGCTGGTCCAGGCGCTCCCACTCCGCGAGCTCCGCCCGGCCGCGGACGTCGTCCGCCAGGTCCTCGTGGCGGGAGTCCTGCCGCACGTCGAAGCGGGCGTCCTCGAGGGCCGCCGCGATGGCGCCGGCGTCCATCCCCTTCGCCCGGCGCCGTACGACGCGGCGGCCGATGCGGACCGGGTCGACCGGCTCACAGGGCGCGGTGACGCGCGGGGCGAGCGGACGGCGGTCGGAGCGCCGGGGCGTGGTCATCGTCGGCCTCGTATTCATGCTGGAGGATCGGGGCGGGCCGCCGCCAGAGCGCTGTACGGCGGCCCGTGGATATGTGCCGAAGCACGGTAGGTGTCACCCTTGCGACCGGCTGACCTGGAGCTACCCGCGGCGCAAAGCAGGAATATCTTCACCAGCGAGGCAGTCCTGTTGTCACCCGCCCCTGAAATGTGAGGCTTGTTGTCACCATCTGCCCTGCCCTCTGAATGGCACCCCGCGTGCCGCCCCTTCCCCTGCGACGGGAATACTGCCTTCCCCCCACTTTGTGCGTTGCGACGCTCTCGCTGGAAGGATTCACCCAATTATGGGACTACTTGTCCTGTCCTGCCTGCTGCTGTTCTGGTACTCGCTGGGGTACGGCCTGCTGCCGCTGCGGTGGCAGAACTCCTACCTCGCCGGCCCCGATGTCTCGTTGCAGCGCGCATGCAGGGCTGCTGCCCTGGGGCGCTGGAAGCCCGCCGCCTCGCTGTTCGAGGACGCCGGTCAGGACTGGGAGCGCCGCTCCCTGTACGCCCAGCGGTTGGGATACCTCGCCGCGAGGAGAAGCGACCGTTGGCTCAAGGCCTGGGTGGAGGCCCGCCCCGGGGACCCGGACGCCGCGCTTGTGGTGGCGCGCGCCAGGATTCTGTACGCGTGGAAGCTGCGGGGCCACGCGCGTGCGCAGAGTACGGCGCGGCGCCGGTTCGAGGGATTCCACCGGGAGCTGCTGGCATCGCAGGACGACATCGGGCGGGCTTTGGCATGCTGTCCCGGCGATCCCACCCCGCTCATCGCGGAAATCTGGAGGGCACTCGGACTGGGCTACCCCAACCAGGAGATGCGCGCACTTTGGTCCGAGATCTCGTCTCTGGCACCGCATCACTTCGAAGCGCACAGCAGCGCCCTCCAGTACTGGACTGCGAAATGGCATGGCTCGAAGCGGCATGCGCGGGAATTTGCTGAGAAGTCGGCTGCCGGGGCGCCGCCGGGAAGCCTGCTGGCCGTGCTGCCGGTGATCGCCTGGTACGAGAACAACGCGGATGAACTGGGAGATCTGGGATTTCGCAGCGCCCAGGTACACGCACTGGTTGACGCAGCGCTCGCCGACGCAGCGCTCGCCGATCCGGACCACCCAAGGCTCCCAGAAGTACGGCACCTGCTGGCGTATTTCCTGTACCGGCAGGGCCGGTACAGAGCGGCCCGAGAGCAGTTCCGCCAGGTCGACGGCTTCACGGAGGCACTCCCTTGGCGGTACTCGTCGACCAAATCGCTCTACTACCGGGCAATCCGCACGAAGACGGCCCGTAGGGCACTCACGGAACGCCGCCGCCCTCGCTGATCACCATGCCGAGATAGCCGAGTCGTAGCCCACTGCCTGCCCCGGAGGGCAAACGGTCGAGATCCGTGGGTGGCACCGGACGCCGAGGATCTGGTGACAACAATCGTGCCTTTGTGACACCTATCGCGCTTCAGCTCAGGATATGGTTTATAGCAGGCTTTGGATCCGTGCCCTGCCCCTCCAGGCCGGGGCCTGGATCTCCGGTCCGCTGGCGGACGCAGTGGAGGAGGCCATGATCCACCTGGACCCGGCGGACTGCGACGGCATCGGCCGCCACGGGCACGCAGGGGTCTCGGAGTCGGCTCGCCAGAGGTTGGACGGCCTTATCTACGGCATTGCCGAGATGGCGCCCCTCGCAGCGCACCAGCGGGTAGCGCTTTTCGCTGTGGTCCACTGCGTTCAGGGCCTCCCGAGGACCCTCGCCAACGATCCGGGGATGGTGATCGAGGACGGAGTCCTCGCGGCCGTGTGCGCGGTGATCGACAGTGCCATCAGCGCCGGTTGAACCCCGGGGGGTGCCTCTATGTTCTTCGTCAAGCGTGTGGGCAGCCCCGGTCCGGGGTTCGATCTTCTTCGTGGGGCATGAGACTGTCTGGTCGTGCCAGAGATGTTGAGTGGGTTGGAGGCGGCCTTGGCTGAGGCGTCGTCTCCTTCATGGGCGCAACGTGTTCGTGCCGGGCGCGACCTTGCTTCCTTCGTTGATGTTCCTGAGGCTGCCGAAGTGCTGGTGGGGCTGCTGCTGGACGTCGAGGACACGGCGGTGACCCGGGAGACGGCAGAGGCCCTGGCCCGGGTGGGGACGGTGGCCGCTGTAAGGCTCATTGCTCTCGCGGTTGCCGAGGCTGACAACAACCAGGCTGACTGGCTGCAGACCGGGGTGCATGATGCGCTCGTGGGTGCGGACGGTGGTGTGCCGAACGTCGCAGCGGCTTGCGCGGACCTTGCCCGGGACCAGGAAGACGCTGTCCGGCGGGCTGCCGCTGATATCTCGGCGTGGGCAGACGACACAAGGCGTTGACCTGAATCGGCCTGCCTGTGGGCTGGTTCACGCAGCCGCCGCTTGGGAGAAGCGGGGTTCGTAGAAGTCGATGGACGCAGCGATCACCGCGACGCGGCACCTGCCCAGCCGGGCGGCGGCGGCACGCCTCGGCGTCGCCCCGAGCACCGTCAATCGGTGGCGCCGACGCCCCGCCGCGGAGACCGAATCCGCGTGACAGCATCGCGCCCCCGTCCCGTAGGGTCCCCGTAGCCCGTGCCGATATGGCGTGCGCGGGTGAGGCCCGGCGCCCAGCGTCTGGGGGCAGTACCGCCGGGCCGCCCCACCCCTCGCGCGCGAGCACCCCATTGCTGCGGAGTGGGTGCGATCACGGGCCGGTTCTGCCTAGGGGGTGTCTTTCCGATCATCGGATCGTTGGTCCGGTCGTGAGGGATGCGGAGCGAGCCCTGTTCACCCGCCCGCCCCCAAATCCGCGCGAGCCCAGATGAAATTACTTCGCACGCGGGAAAAGGGCTCCACCAAGTCCCTGGCGGAGCGGCTGGGCGTCTCCCGCAAGACGGTGCAGCGCTACCTCTCAGGCGCCTCCACAAAGCCGAACAAGCGCCTCCAAGCCGCTCTGGTGCAAGAGACCGAGTCGGAGTGGCAACCGCAGGTCAGGGCACAGGCCAGGCAGCGCGCGGCGTCCTCGGGCGGGCTGGTCATCTCCTGCCGGGCGTACTTCGGCCTCGGTCCGGAGGGCACCTCGGACGCGGGCCGCGTACGGGACATCACGGTGGCCGTCAGCCCCTCCCACGCAGCCAACATCATCGCCGCGCGGGAGGAGAGTGCGACGGAGAGCGATCTGCACGAGGCAGTCGCGGAGGCCATCGCGGACGCCTATTTCCGTCAAGGCGGCGGTGGCCGCGCGGGCCTGGAGGTGAAATTCGCGGACGTGGAATGGTTGAACATAGCGTTTTAGCGGCGCGCAATTCACGAGTGCTGTAGTCCTGGTGCCCGGCCCGCCGAACCGCTTTACCGGTCGGGCCTCGGTTTCCGATTCCGAACTGAAAGCGAGTCCCGATGAGCACATCCGACGGGTGGCAGCGGCGCCTTGTCCCCGAGGCCCGTAGCCGCGCCTCGACGAACGTCCGGCGCTGGCACTCGGCTGCCCGGCAAGCGAACCGGCGAACCCGCAGTTGCAGTACGACGCTTCGTCCCGCACTCGGAACATCGACGGGAAACCGCAGGTAGGAGCCGTGGATCTGCGTGGACCACGCTACGCACCCCGGACATGTGGCGCCTACGGCGGTACACCGCACATCAACACGCACTATCGCGATGTTCAAGTCGACCGACAGCACGGCGACGTCCGCGATCGAGGGGAACAGCAACTCCTCCAGCCGGAGCAAGATCAACACGGGGGATCGGCGTAGGCCGGACCGGCTTGGAACATGGCGCCCCCAATGCCAGCGGTGGTGCTCAGCGCGCGGACAGCTCGGGTCAGCAGCCCTTCGTCTGGTCTGCGGTGATCTCAGTGATGAGCCATGTGTCGCCCTCCAACGTGGCTTGGGACCTGACCGGGTATTTCAGACGCTGATCAGCCAGCTGAACGGGCTTTCCGGAGTCCTTGTCGACGGGCTTCCAGTTGGTTGTGTTGAAGCAGTCGGAGAGCGTGGCGGTCTTGTTCTTGGTGTCGACGGATGTAACCGTCGGGCTCATCTCCGGCCGGCCGGTGTACTTGATGTTTTCCGACGTATTGAGCAGGGCGGATCTCTTCAGGTCGGCTGCTGCGTCCCCCTTGGCGAACTTCGCCAGGTCCTCGGTGTGCACCTTTCCGTCTGCGGCCATCTTGATCTGTATCTCGCGCGTGTTGGTGTAGGCGGCCAAGACCTTGTCCTTCGCGGCCTGGCCGGGATCGCTGGGAGGCGGCTTGGACGCTGACACGGAAGGCGTGGACGATGCTGTGCTCGTCGCGTTGCCGGAGCTGCAGCCGGCCAGCGATCCAGCGGCCACGGCGCATGTGAGAGCGGTGCCGGCCATACGCAGGGCGTGGGTTCGGGTCATGGTGGACGGTGCCATTGACAGATCCCCCTTCAGTGTCGGATTCGGGCGCGAACGTGTGAGCCATGAGGGCAGTAGGCGCAGAGGAGTTCCTCCAACGCGATCTGCCTGCCATGGACAGACTCGTCGGGCCAGGACCCAGCGAGCCTACAACTGCGCCCGTACGGCGTGTTACGCCCCGCGAGCCGGTCGACCCGGCCCGGATCGGCCGCCGTGTTGTACGGCGCGAGGCGAAGGGGATGGATGCTGGCGCTGTCGCGACGGCCCTCGAGGAGGCTCGGTTCGACGCGCGGCAGGCGTCCCGGTACGAGGACCTGGCCGACGACCTCCGTGGCCCGGCGGAGCTTGCGGAGTGGGAGCGCATCGCCCAACTGCTCGACGCTGCCGGTCCGGGCGCCGTGTACGACCCGAACGCCGACGACGTCGTCCAGGCCGAGCTCGCCGCCGACGCCGCGGCCGCCGCCGCCCGGGAGGCCGAGCTGCGCGAAGCCGTCCGGATCGCGGCTCGCGCCAACCACCTCCAGGTGCTGCGCGACCTCGGCACCCTGGACCAGGCCGAGCCAGCCGAAGGCGACGAGCTCACCCGGCGCGCGGACGGGTACGTCCAGGCCGACGTCGACGCCTGGCTCGCCCACGCCCTGGCCCCGCACCGCGGGCACTACCGCGACCCGGCCGCCCGCAAAGCCGCCGCCGGCCTTCTGACCCCGCCGGTCCTCGCCCACGCCGCCCTGCTCGGCGAACTCCTGCGACTGGTCCCCGGCCCCGACTATGGCCCTTCGGAACCGCTACCGAGTTGCCTGCAGACCTTCGAATGCTCGCCGTCGACGCCCTGGATCAAGTGGTCTCCAACCGGTCTGAACTCGCCGAGTTGTGGGCCGAAGCCGCGAACTGGCCGAAGTGACGCGCCAAGACATCACCCGCCTCCGCGACGTCCTAGGGCCTGTCTGATGGCTCGGCCGGGCGATCTGCCGTGACCAGCCACGAGGTGCTGCGCAACCGGACCGTGCCGTCCGCCGCCTCGTGGTCGCGCAGATGTTCTGTCAGGGTTCGGCGGGCGCGGGCCCGTGCAGTCGCGTCGGCCTGCTCCATCAGGTGGCGACCGGGGCCCGTTCCCAGCAGGAACTCCGCCGCGTCCTCGGCTCCGCGTCCCCATGCCCCGTACACCTGCGCCTGGGTGATGGTGATGCCGGTGAATCCAGCCGCGGTGAGGACCTCACGGATGTAGTCCGGGGCGGCTAGGGAGAACATTCCGGGCAGCCCCGACCTCCCGAAGTCGCCGACCGGCAGGCAGTCGCGCAGTGACGCCACCGCCGCCACCCAGCCGTTGAGCATGGCATCGGCCGGGCAGACAAACGCCAGGCGCCCACCGGGTCGCAGTGCCTGGCCAACGTTGCCGAAGGCCGCTACGGGGTCCGCGAAGAACATCACCCCGTAGCGGCTGATCACCGCGTCGAACGCGCCAGGCTCGAAGGGGTACACCTGCGCGTCGCCTTGCGCGAAGGAGACGTTGGTGATGCCGTCCTTCTCCGAGCGGGCCCGCGCCTCAGCCAGCATTGGGCCGGACAGGTCGAGGCCCAGCGCGCTCCCTCGGGGTGCCCGGCGCGCGGCGAGGTGCGTGGTCTGCCCGGAGCCGCAGCCGAGGTCGAGGGTCCGATGAGCCGCGGTTATTGCAGCGGCTTTGAGCAGAGGCTCGTTGAAACCCTCGTTCACGGCGTTCCAGCGGTCCTGGTTGCGTGCCCAGTGGGCACCTTCGGGGCCGTTCCATGCCTTTGCCTGCTCGGTGTTGACGACGTCTGACACGGGCGCCTCCAGAGGTGGGACGACGGATAATGGGCGTGCGCCCAAACTGTATGGGCGCGTGCCCAAATAAACAATTCTCGCTACCATCCGAGGAGTTGTGCCCCTTGTGGGCGATGGCGGCAGAACGGAAGAGAGGCCCATGTCACCGCGCGGAGTGGCGACGCCGGACGTGCGCGAGCGGCTGTTCGCGGCCGCCGAGCGTGTCGTAGAAAGGGACGGCCCCGGCGCGCTCACCAGCCGGTCGGTCACCACCGAGGCGGGCTGTGCCAAGGGGCTGTTGCACGCGCACTTCGCAGGGTTCGACGAGTTCGTGGCCGAGCTCTGCCTCGACCGGTTCGCGCGGACGGCGGCGAAGGCGCAGGCGCTGTCGGTGCTCGCCGGGCAGGGCACGGTGGCGCGGAACCTCGACGCTGTCGTCCTCGCGCTGCTCGACTCCGGCGGCCCCGCACTGTCGGGCCTGGCCATGACTCGCCCTGCCGCCGCGTTGCGCATCCGCGCGGCCATGCAAGGCGGGGCACCGGGCTTCACCGCGATCCAGGAGGCCATCACCGGCTATCTGAAGGCCGAGCAGGGGCTCGGCAGGGTGGCGGAGACCGTCGACCCGAGCACCATGGCTCTCGCGATCGTCGGTACCGCCCACCACCTTCTGTTGACCAGCTGGCCCGGCACGCCTAACCCACGGTCCGCCATGACGCGCTTGGTGGCCTCGTTGGTGGACGGCTAAGGACTGTCCGGCGAGTCAGGAATCGACTCAGCAGGCCGGAGGGCTGCCACGTGTGATGTACGAGTGCGAGCCTTTGGGGTGTCGTTCCACCATGCGTTAAGGCGGTGAAAGTTCATAGCAGTGGCCGTGAGCTGGTGTTGCAGCCGGGCCTTGGCCAGACCGTGATAGCGGCACCGCCGAAGGCCGAAAGCTCGAACACCCTGGGAGATCGTGCCTTCGACACCAGCCCGGTGTGCGTACTGTTCCTTCCACTCCTGAGTGTCTTCCTGGGCCCGTGCCTGCTGAATCGCTTCGTACTCCGCTTGCGGGCGGAGGGTGATCCGGCGGCCCATGTCCCACTTGCTGTTCGAACGGGTGCACTGCTCTCGGGTCTTGCATGGACGGCAGGCAGCCGGCGGAAACCGTGCTCGGATCACGGCTGCCCCCTCCTGGGAGCGGTCTTCGGCCCAGCGGCTGCTGGTCGCGCCATTGGGACAGGTCACCTGCCGGTTCCCCCAGTGAGGTGGACCTTGTAGCCGTCCCAAAGGACGCCGCGTTTCACGCTGCCGCGAGCGTCGATGTCGTAGGGCGTGACCAGTCGCTCCGCGCCCGGCGGCCGGTCTTTGAGGTCCCGGCGACGGACTTGCCCGTTGTCGACGAAGTACTGCTGGATCCACATCTGCCGCAGGGACTGAACCCGCGGAAGCAGCCGTAGGGACGGAGGAGCGTCCGGTCCGTACAGGGCCGCAAGGAGACTGAACCCGTCCCGTCAGCACCGATCTGCTCGATCAGCTCGCTCTGCTTGGTCTTCCCCTTGGGTAGCCGGGCGTACTCAAACCGGATCGCGTACCGGTCGAACCACTCAGGCGGAGCCCAGTCGGCCAGCCACTCGGGATCGTAGGCGGCCACGGTGTTCAACGCGGCTCGCAGAGTCTCACCGAGCCGCACCAGCCCGTTGATCTGCCGGGCGGCGGACAGCACGATCGTTGAGTCCGTGCGTGCACGGCCGCCCGCCATGAGCAAACCGTGCTCCGCAGCGGCTTCAAGGACCCGGTCCAGAAGCTCGATTCCGGCGTCTCCCGCGATCAGCCGGTCCCTGAACTCGGTGAGTACCGAGTGGTCGAACCCCGGATCGACCAGCTCCAACCCCAGCAGGTACTTCCAGTCCAGCCGCCCACGCACTGCGTCTGCGGCTTGCCGGTCCGAGAGGCCCTCGGCGAACTGCATGACCGACACCAGTGCCAGCCTTCCCGGCGACCACGCCGGCTTCCCCCTGCTCGGATACAGGCCGGCGAAGTCCGCGTCCGAGAACAGCCCGCCCAACTCGTCACGGATCCGCATCGCCAAACTGCCCTTCGGGAACGCAGCCCGTGTCACCCGGGCCGTCTCCGCTGGAACCCCGTCGATCCTCTTGGCGCGCAACGACACCGACACCCTCCCCAAACACAACGTCGGCCTTCACGACCACAACGGGTCATGAAGGCCGACGTCACGTTCAGCCCCAGGATTCGCCAACAGTGTCTTGGAGCTGCCGGGGGGCCAGGCGTTTCGCATCTTACGGGCAGCCGGCCCGCTGTGGTTGAGCGCTTCAGTTGGCGAGCGAGCGTACGAGTTGGCGACTTGAGCGGGCGACGCCGACGGTTCGGGGCCACACAACTTCGATTGCGCCTCCAAGGCGACTGCCCAGAGGGCGCGTCGTCGTTCGGATGAGACGTCAACACGTGCGTGAGACCATCCCGGGATGGACGAAGGCTCACGCCGCCAAGCTGAACGACCCGACCCGTCGACCACCGCGAAGGGCTCGCCAGTCCTTCGTCCTTTGCGGTCGGCCGATATGGGCCGGGTCATGGATCTCCTGAAGGACACGATCGAACAGACGGATGCCGAGGCGCTGGGCCTGTACCTGAGTGAGCCTTCCCCGACGAACCGTTTCGGCATCGGCCTAGAGCGTGTCCCTTTGATCAGTTGGTCAGTTGATCGGATGTGCCTGTCCGCTTAGTAATCACCGATGCGATGTGGGACCGGATCGAGCCGCTGATGCCGGCCGATCCGGTCCGCGGTCGGCGGTGGGCCGACCACCGG
>NZ_JBEYCR010000030.1:0-21046 GCF_040632845.1 Streptomyces sp. NPDC016459 | reverse complement strand
GCCCCGCCGTGGATGACGGAACGCGCTCCGTCAGCACCACTCCTGGCAGGTCAGGTGCGGGTCTCGATCGAGGGCGGCCCGCCGCGCGTCGCCCACGATCGGCGGGGTCGCGGCGGGCCGCGGTCGACCGCCGCGGGGCCTCGGCGGGTCGCCCCGGGCCGCGAGCCGGGCTCAGCGGTCGGACGCCGGCCTCACCTCGGACTCCTGGCTCACCAGGGGATGTCGGCGGCGTCGACGATCCGCCCGCCCATGTTCCGCTCCACCATCCGCAGGGCCGCGTCCGCCAGGTCCTTGTGGATGTGGGCCACCGCGTCACGCGGGATCGTGACGCCGAAGTGCCGGATGTGGGCGTCCAGGGCGGAGTAGAGCACGCACTGCTCGGTCACCTGCCCCGTGAGCACGAGCGCGTCGACGTCCAGGCTGCGCAGCAGATACGCGAGGGGCGTCTCGTAGAAGACGGAGTGGCGCGCCTTGACCACGAACAGGGACTCGTCGTCGGGCCGGACCGGCTCGACCAGCTCCGGGTGACGGCCGGAGAGCGCCAGGTCGAGGATCTGACCGTGGTGGGAGCGCCAGCGGCCGAAGTTGTCGTTCGCGTAGACGACCGGAACGTCCGCCGCCCTGGCGCGCCGCAGCAGATCCACGATGGCCGGAAGGGCGCTCTCCACCGATGGGACGAGCTGCTCGGCGTCCTGGTGCCGATAGGCGTTGATCATGTCGATGACCACGAGCGCGTGCTGTGCCAAGGCCGACTCCCGGTTCTCCGACCGGCCGCGTCGGTACGGCCCGGTCCGTCCCCCAGGATGTCCACGCTACCGGCCCGCCCGCGACACGCCATACGAGATCCCCGCCGGTACGAGGGCTCCGCGGTCGGCCGGGGGGCGAGGGCGGCGGAACGTCTGCGGGTCCGTCCCTCGTCGCCCGTCCGGAGGAGTATCGGCGGATGGCCCGTTTCAGGCACGCCCGCCGTGGCAAGTCGCGGGGCATGATGCGTATCGGCTACACGATGATGACCGAGCAGGCCGGACCCCGTGAGCTCGTCGGGCACGTGGTCGAGGCGGAGCGGATCGGCTTCGACTTCTCCGTGATCTCCGACCACTCCTTCCCCTGGCTGGAGGAGCAGGGGCACGCCCCGTACGCGTGGAGCGTCCTCGGAGCGGCCGCGCAGGCGACCTCCCGCATCCCGCTGATGACCTTCGTGACCTGTCCGACGTTCCGCTACCACCCCGTCGTGGTCGCGCAGAAGGCGGCGACCCTGCAGCTCCTCTCCGAAGGCCGCTTCCGACTCGGCCTGGGTTCCGGCGAGAACCTCAACGAACACGTCGTCGGCGAGGGCTGGCCCTCGGCCCGCGTCCGCCTCGACATGCTCGACGAGGCCGTCGAGATCATCCACGCCCTGTTCAAGGGGGAGTACGTGACACGTCACGGCCGGCACTTCCAGGTCGACGACGCCAAACTCTGGGACGTCCCCGACGTACCGCCACCCGTCGGCATCGCCGCCTCGGGCCCCCGCTCCTGCGCGCTCGCCGGACGCCACGGCGACCTGCTGATCGCCACGGAGCCGAAGCGTGAGCTCGTGGACGCGTTCGACGCCCAGGGCGGCGCGGGCAAGCCCCGGATCGGGCAGCTTCCCGTCTGCTACGACACCGACCGGGAGGCGGCGGTGGCCCGCGCCCACGAGCAGTTCCGCTGGTCGCTCGGCGGCTGGCGCCTCAACGCCGAGCTTCCCCTGCCGGCGGGCTTCGCCCAGGCGACCGAGCACATCCGTCCGGAGGACGTGGCGGAGAGCATCCCCTGCGGGGACGACGTCGACGCCGTCGTGGAAGCGGCCCGCCCCTTCGCCGAGGCCGGGTTCACCGACCTCGCCCTCGTCCAGGTCGGTGGCGCGCACCAGGCGCCCTTCCTCCGCTGGGCGGAGACGAAACTCCTGCCCGCACTCCGAGCGATGTAGGACAGCCCCAGGGCCCGGGGGACCCCGTCAGGTCGTCGCGGTCGGTCGCACGCACACACGGCCGCTCGGCAGTCCGGACCTTCGCACCTCGCACCCAGCAGGGAGATGAACGGTATGACCAGACCGAGCAACGCCGACCCCGACCCCCGGGACTTCCCCGACGGCGGAACCACCCGAGCGGGCGAGACACCGCCGGCCGAATCGGGCACGGGCACCGGGACCGGGCCGTACCGGCCGCTCCGCAGGGGCTGGGGCAAGGGCCCCCTCGTTCTCCTGTGGATCCTGGTCGTCGTGTGCGCCCTGTTCTTCCTCGCGTACGCGATCATCCTCGCCACCGACTGACGGCCCGGCCCCGCCCCACCAAGCTGGACGAAAGGAAACATCTTCATGACGAGCAACGAGTCCGCACCGGACGAGGCGCGCGGCGACGACGTGTACCAGCCCACCCACTCCGACGCGGACAACCGGCCCTCCGGCGCCCTCGATCCGGACAACGCGATCGTGACGGACCCGCTCGACGACATGTCCGTCCCCGGATACTCGCCGCCCGACCGCCCCCGGGGCGTCAACCGGTACGGCACCACGCAGCGCGAACAGCAGGAGGGCGAATCGCTCGACCGCCGGCTGGCCCAGGAGATCCCCGAGGAGCCGCCCCTCGAGGGCGACGGCATCGGGGACCTCCCGGGCGGCGACGGAGAGCCCGTCGACGAACAGGCCGGTGCCACCCGGGCCGGGCGCCTCGCCCCGGTCGACACGCCACCGGGCCGGGGTGACCACGCGGTCGCCAGGGACGTCGGCCTGGACGACGGCTCCGCACCCGCCGAGGAGGCCGCGATGCACGTGGACACGGCGGCGGACGGGGCCGAGGACACGCGCCCTTAGGAAGCCCCCTGACGGAGTGGAGGACCCCATGAACGAGCGCATGAACGAGCGGGGGAACGACAGCGGGAACGAGCGTGGGAACGAGCCCGGCGAGCACGCGTCGGACGGCGACGACGTCATGCGGCAGAGCACCCCGTCCCAGGCGGAGGGCGAGCGCGGGAAGGAGGAGGACGAGGAGCAGCAGCCGAAGAGGGGCCACGGCGTGTGAGAGGAAGCGCAACCGCGCCGCCCGGAACACGCCTCCGGGCCTCTGTCCGTTCCGGGGCACCAGTCCCGCACGCGGCCGGCTCGCCGACGAGGGCGCCGCCCCGGCCACGCTCAGGACCCCGTCATACGGCTCGATACCGAGCCGTACGACGGGGTCCTGCCGGGTGCGCGTGCTCGCGGCGGCCGAGCCGCCGCCCCGCTCAACCTCACAGGCCCGTGCGGCCGCACGGGCCGGACGCAGGTGCCGAGCCGTCACTGACGGACGCAGCCCGCGAGGTCCTCCGTGCCCGAGATCTCCTTGTCGAGCGTGTTCAGGTGCGGAATGACCTGGTCGAGCGCGGCCGGAGCGTTCATGTTCCGGTCCAGACGGTCCATGGCGACGTCCAGCTTCTGGAAGGCGGCCTGGAGCGCGTCGGTGTTCACGCCGGCGTCACCGGCGGCGTCCCGGATGCTTCCCATGTCGTCCACCATGTCGGCCCGGACGTCCTGGATGCCCTGAACCGTCTCGGACGAATCGATGTTCCGCATCTCGCTGCTGTGGTCCCGGAGTCCGGCCAGCTCCTCGCAGACGGCCGCCGTGGCGTCCGCCCGTTCGTCCGCCGCGCCCTCGGTCCCGCCGTCGCTGTCGGAGCATCCGGCCAGGGCGAGCAACGCCGCCGCGCCCGCGGCCACCACGGCGCCCGACGCCGCCCGGCGCCACCGGCCAGAGGGCTCTCGTACGGTCCTGGGGGGCATTTCGCACCACCTCCTCGGTACGCACGTGTCGTGCGTAGGACGTCTCGCGGCGGCGGCTACCCGCTGCCGGGGTCCGCACTCGCCCGGACCTGGGTTCCTGTCCACACCCCCGTGCCCCCACGCCGCCGACAGCCCCGCCGATCTCCCGATCCCCCCTGGCCCCGGCGCCGGCCGCGACTCACGGTGCGAAGAGGATCTTCACGGCCCCGTCCCGCTTCGCCTGGAACATGTCGTAGGCCTGTGGTGCCTGTGCGAGCGGCAGGCGGTGGGTGGCGAAGTCGTCCACGCCCAGCGGATCGTCGTCGGTGAGGAGCGGCAGCAGGTCATCGACCCAGCGCAGGACGTTCGCCTGGCCCATGTGCAGTCGGATCTGCTTGTCGAACATCGCGAAGAGCGGCATCGGGTCGACCGCGCCCCCGTACACGCCCGCGAGGGACACCGTGCCTCCGCGGCGTACCAGCTCGACCGCCAGATGGAGGGCGGAGAGCCGGTCGACGCCGTAGCGGCGCATCATGCGGCGGGCCAGGGCGTCGGGCAGATGGCCGACCAACGTCTGCAGCCCCTGGGCGACCGGCGCCCCGTGCGCCTCCATGCCGACCGCGTCGATCACCGAGTCCGGACCCCGACCCTCCGTCAGGTCCCGTACCTGATCGACCAGTTGGCCGTCGGCTCCGGAGGGATCCAGGGTGTGTACGCCTCGGGCCGCGGCGCGGTCGAGCCGCTTCCGCACCGGATCGATCCCGATGACGAGACCGGCTCCCTTCAAGAGGGCGATCCGGCAGGCCATGTCTCCGATGGGACCGAGGCCGATCACCGCGACCGAGCCGCCGGGCGGCACGTCCGCGTAGTCGACGGCCTGCCACGCCGTGGGCAGGACGTCCGAGAGGTACACGAAACGGTCGTCCGGAGGCCCCTCCGGCACGGGTATCGGGAGGTTGTTGCCGAACGGCACCCGCAGGTACTCGGCCTGCCCGCCCGGAACCTGGCCGTACAGCTTGGTGTACCCGAACAGCGCCGCGCCCGTGTCATGGGCGTGCACCTGCGTCGTCTCGCACTGGGACTGCAACCCGCCCGCGCACATCGCGCACGTGCCGCACGAGACGTTGAAGGGCACCACGACACGGCTGCCGGGCCGGAGCCGCCGCACCTCGGGGCCCACCTCCTCGACGACGCCCATCGGCTCGTGCCCGAGCACGTCCCCCGGGTCGAGGAACGGGCCCAGCACCTCGTACAGGTGCAGGTCGGATCCGCACAGCCCGGTCGAGGTGATCCGTACGATCACGTCGGTGGGTTCCTGGATCGTCGGGTCCGGCACCGTCTCCACCGAGACCCGTCGTCGGCCCTGCCATGTGACGGCCTTCATCACTGCCACCTTCCCGTCTGTTGCCGGGCTGGACGCCAGTGCCCCGACGCGCCCGCCCGAAGCCCGGTCGGGCGGGTACCCGAGCCCGGCGGCGCTACTCCCCGGCCGGGTAGATTTCGGGCGAACCGATCGCGCATGGGTGCACTGGGGCCGGGCAGCCGCCGGGTGCCGCTGCCCGGCACGCTTCCCCTCCAGCCGGGCAGCGGTGCCGACGCGTGCCGGTTCCGCCCCCCGGTGGGCGTACGGCCCCCGGCGACACAGGAGTGATGCCCGCCCACGGCAGACCGGAGATCGTGAGGAGGGCGGGACAGCACGGCACGGCTCCGGCATACTTACCATTCAGTAACAGCACCCGTCGCCACAGCCCCAGGTTCGTCCTTCAGTCCTGCCCTGCCCTTCTCCGGCCTTCCCCCGAAGGAACACGATGCCCTCGCCCGCTCGCTCCGCGCTCCTGCTCGCCGGTCTGCTCGCCTCGGCCGGCGTGGCCCATTTCGTCGCCCCCAAGCAGTTCGACGCCGTCGTGCCGCGCTCCCTGCCGGGCGATCCGCGCACCTGGACTGCCGCCAGCGGCGCGGTGGAACTCGCCCTGGCCGCAGGCCTCGCGCTTCCGGCGACCCGACGCGTGAGTGCCCAGGCCACGGCCCTGTTCTTCGTAGGGGTGTTCCCGGCCAACGTCAAGATGGCCTACGACTGGCGGAACCGCCCGACATCCGCCAAGGCCCTCGCCTACGCCCGGCTTCCCCTCCAGATCCCCCTGATCCTCTGGGCCCGCAGCGCAGGCCGCACGGACAAGTAGACCCTCCGCACCTGACCCGTGCCCAGCTCGTACCCGCCCGTACCCCCGAGCCCGTACCCCCGCGCCCGTACACGTCCGCACCCAGTCGTACGCGGCGACCTCAGCCCGCACCGTCGAGCAGCAGGCGCGCCGCCACCGCCGCGCCGTCGGTGCGGACCGTCCCGGCCACGGCGGCCGCCCGCGCACGGATCCCGGGGGTCAGGGCCGTGTCCAGCGCGGCCGACAGGGACTCCACCGTCGGCATCGGGCCGCCGTGCGCCACGCCGATGCCCGAAGCCGCCACCCGCTCGGCCCAGTACGGCTGGTCCGCGCCCTGTGCCACCACGACCTGCGGCACCCCGGCGAGCGCGGTCGTCGTCGTGGTGCCCGCGCTGCCGTGGTGCACGACGGCGGCCACCCGTGCGAACAGCCTCTGATGGTTGACCTCGCCGACGGAGAGGCAGTCGTCCCGGTCGTCGACCGGAACCAGCGCGGCCCAGCCACGGGAGACGATCGTGCGCATGCCCCGCGCGCGGACCGCCTCGACGGCCGCGCGGACGACATCCTGCAGGGCGCCCGGGGGCATGCTGCCGAACCCCACGTACACCGGTGGCTCTCCGGCGTCCAGGAACGCCTCCAGCTCCGGCGGGAGGGGACGTGCGTCCGGCCGGATCCAGGCGCCGGTCTGCACCACGTCGAGGTCCGTCGGCGGCCATGGGCTCAGGGTCGGGTCGGTGGCCAGCCACGGGCGCGCGGTGAACGCGTAGTCGCGGACGCCGTCCACCGGGGGCAGCCCGATCGCGGTCCGGTGCGCGTTGACCTCCGGGCCGAACATGTCGTTCGCGTTCCGTGCGTCCACGTCCCACAGCGCCCGGTTGTCGCTGACCCCCGGGGGCAGGGGACGGCCCCGCCGCGCCGGCGGCGGCTGGTGCGGCGACGGCAGGATGACCGGCTGGTGGCTCGCGTGCACGTAGCGGATGCCCAGCTTCTCGGCCACCGACCGCGCGCCGGCGGTGACGGGCAGAGGACCGGTCGCCACCAGCGCGTCGCACCCCTCGGCGGCCGCGGCGACCGCGGTGAACTGAGCGGTGATCAGATCGGCGGCGCGCCGCGCGAGTCCGGCCGCGGAGCCGGGTCGTACCGAGGCCACCAACGGGCGCACCGGCCGCCCCACCGGCACCATCGGCACACCGGCCCCGGCCAGCAACGCCCCGAACTCCTCGTCCGGCGGCGCACACATCCGCACGTCCGCACCGAACTCCCGCAGCCGCACCGCGAGTCCCACCAGCGGTTCGACGCTTCCGCGCGACCCGTACGTCGACAACAACACGCGCACTTCGCGGCCCCCATGTTCGGCACGTTCCGACCAGGCCGCCCATTCTGCGCCACACCACGGCTCTCCCCGCGAGCACCCCCGGGCCCGCCGTCGGTCAGGGGCGCCGCCAGTCGTTCTCCCGCAGGTGGGACCCGGCCATGGGACCCATGCGCAGCATCCCGCCGTCCACCGCCCAGGACGCCCCTGTTACGTACGAGGCGTCAGGACCGGCCAGGAAGGCGATGACGGCGGCGACCTCCCGGGCGTCCCCGGGACGCCCCAGCGGGACCCCGGGCCGGGACTCCCGCCGTACGTCGGCGTCCTCCTGACCGGTCATCGGGGTGGCGATCTCGCCCGGCGCCACGGAGTTGACCGTGATGCCGTACTCGGCCAGCTCCAGGGCCATGACCTGGGTGAGAAGCCCCAGTCCGCCCTTGGCCGCGCAGTACGGTCCCGCCCCCACGCGCGGCTGGTGCTCGTGGACGGACGTCACGTTCACGATCCGGCCACCACCGCCCTGGGCGATCATGCGCCGGGCCGCACGCTGGGAGCAGAGCAGCGGACCGACCAGGTCCACGTCCAGGACCTGGCGGACGGTCGCCAGGTCCAGGTCGAGGACCGGCGTGGCGGTACCGGTCCCCGCGTTGTTGACGAGGACGTCGATCCCGCCGAGCGCCTCGGCGAGCCGGTCGACGACGTCCGCGGCCTCGGGGAGCCGGGTGAGGTCCAGGTGCTCCACCACGGCGCGGCGGCCGTGCCGCCGCACCTCGTCGGCGGTGGCGTGGGCACCCTCGGCGTCGCTGTGCCAGGTGATGCCGACGTCCAGACCCTGCTCGGCCAACCGGACGGCGACGGCCCTCCCGATACCGGAGTCCGCACCGGTGACCACGGCGGTGCGGGCCCGGAAGGTGAGATCACCGGGAACGGCGGACCTCTCCTCAGCGCGCTGTGTACCCATGCCCTGTCCTCCTCCTCCGGTCCTGCGCCGCCCTGCGGGTCCTGACGGGCCCCATGGTCCCTGTAGGTGTCAGACCGACGCGGGGAACCGCTCCCACACCCGGTGGGCGCCCAGCAGACCCGTCAGCTCGGACAGCACCTGCCCGGCGTCGTCGCCGACGACGACCCCCGGCGCGTCCACGGGCAGCCGGGCCGCCTCCAGGGCCGTCGCCCCCTCGCCCGTCGCACAGACGGCCTTGCCATGGCGGTACGCCTCGGAGAGCAGCAGCACCACCCGGGGATCCACGAGCGGAGCGTCCGTCGCGAGGTGACCGGCCTTCGCGTCCCGTACCCCCTGCGCGTCAAGGCCCGGAGCCGGGCAGGCGGCCACGTACAGGGCGTCGAACTCGACCGACCGCGCCGCGGCGAACGTGCGCTGCACCGTGACCGCCTCGCCGTCGGCGTCCAGGGTGCCGCCGGTCGCGGCGATCACCAGCGGGACCATGCCGGCGCTCAGGACGGCCTCGCGGAACGACCGTACGGCTTCCATGCCACGGGCGTCGGTCTCGTCCGCGACGATGCCGATGACCCGTCCGTCGAGCGGCCAGGTCTCACCGAGCTGGGAGAGCGCAGGGCTCGGCCGGACGTCGGCGAAGGGCACGGTCGCCGGCGGCACGGGAAGCCCGAGCCCCGTGGCGACGCCCTCGCAGAGGACCGGGTCGATGTTGGCGAGGACGGTCAGAGCCCTTTCCTTCACGGCCTGTTCGAAGCACTTGCTCAGCTCGAAGGTGTAGGCCGCGATGATGTGCTCCCGCTCCGTCGGCGTCATGCTCAGCCAGAAGAGCCGGGCCTGCCCGAAGTGGTCGTCGAACGACTGGGGCGCCTCGCGCACCTTCGTCGACGCCGGCACGGGGACGGGCGTCTCGATGTACGCGCCGGTGTCCGCCCCGGCGAGGAAGGGGCAGCCGCCGTCCAGGGAGTTGGGGTGATAGGGGGCGACTCCGGTGTGGACGGCCGTCTGGTGCATGCCGTCGCGCAGCATGTCGTTGACCGGGGCGTGCGGACGGTTGATGGGGATCTGGCCGAAGTTGGGGCCGCCGAGCCTGCTGATCTGGGTGTCCAGGTAGGAGAAGAGACGACCGGCGAGCAGCGGGTCGTCGGTGACGTCGATGCCGGGCACGAGGTGCCCCGGGTGGAAGGCGACCTGTTCCGTCTCGGCGAAGAAGTTCTTGGTGTTCGCGTTGAGGGTGAGCAGACCGATCGGCTGCACGGGGGCGAGTTCCTCCGGCACGATCTTCGTCGGGTCGAGCAGGTCGATGCCCTCGAAGGTCTGCTCAGGGGTGTCCGGGAAGGTCTGGACCCCGAGTTCCCACTGCGGGTAGGCGCCCGCCTCGATGGCGTCGAACAGGTCCCGCCGATGGAAGTCCGGATCCATGCCCCCGATGAGCTGCGCCTCCTCCCAGACGAGGGAGTGCACGCCCAGCCGAGGCTTCCAGTGGAACTTGACCAGGGTCGTCCCGCCGTCGTGGCCGACGAGGCGGAAGGTGTGGACGCCGAAGCCCTCCATCATCCGGTAGGACCGCGGGATCCCCCGGTCGGACATGTTCCACAGGGTGTGGTGGGTGGCCTCGGTGTGCAGCGACACGAAGTCCCAGAAGGTGTCGTGGGCGCTCTGCGCCTGCGGGATCTCCCGGTCGGGATGCGGCTTGCCGGCGTGGATGATGTCGGGGAACTTGATGGCGTCCTGGATGAAGAACACCGGGATGTTGTTCCCGACCAGGTCGAACGTCCCCTCCTCGGTGTAGAACTTCGTCGCGAAACCTCGGGTGTCGCGGACCGTGTCGGCCGAGCCGCGGGAACCGAGGACGGTGGAGAACCGTACGAACACGGGCGTCTCGACGTCGTCGGCGAGGAACGCCGCCTTCGTCAGGCGGCTCGCCGTCCCGTAGCTCCGGAACACGCCGTGAGCCGCCGCACCGCGCGCGTGCACCACACGCTCCGGGATGCGCTCGTGGTCGAAGTGGGTGATCTTCTCGCGCAGGTGGTGGTCCTGGAGCAGCACGGGTCCGCGAGCGCCGGCCTTGAGCGAGTGGTCGGTCTCGTACAGCCGGGCCCCCTGCGCGGTGGTGAGGTACGCGCCGCTCTGGGCCGAACGGGCGGGATCCTCCCCGGTGGCCTGACCCGTGGGGCTGACGGTCTCCGGCCCGCTCTGGTCCGGCTTCGGCGGCAGCGGGCCGTGGGGCTGTGTGGGCTCCTCGAAGGACGAGGGCTGGGCTCCGGGCCGCCCGGGGACGCCGGACTCGGGGGACGACGGGTCCGGGTTCGGGTTCGCTGTCATGAGGACGCTCCTGTTCGGGTGGGTGCCTTGCACTCCCACGTTTGCCCTGTCGCGAATGAGCCGAACATACGAGATTGCGCCGATACCAGCGACTCAGCGCGAACGAGCCGGCCGGGGAGCGTGGGGGGATTCGGCGGATACGAACGACACGCGCATAAGGGTGACTCGGCGGCTCAGCCGAAGCACGGAGCAGAAACGTGTGAGGGCATCGCCGTCACGTCCTCAGCGGAACGGCCGGGACCGCAGCCGACGGGCCGCCAGGACCGGCCGGTGCGAGCGAAGGGCGGCGCGGGCGGCGTTGGCACCGGGTGCGCCGTGGACACCGCCACCCGGGTGGGCGGTGGCCGAGGCGACGTAGAGCGCACGGATCGGGGTCCCCGGGCGCCCGGTACCGGGGACGGGGCGGAAGACCAGCTGCTGGTGCAGATTGGTGGTGCCCTGGTTGACGGCGCCTCCGACGAGGGAGGTGTTGAGCCGCTCCATGTCGGGCGGCGCCAGGACGCGCCGCGCGAGGACGGACGCGCGGAACCCGGGCGCGAGACGCTCGATGCCCGCCTCCATACGGGCCGCGACCACGTCCTTCTCCCGCTCGTCCCACAGCCCGCGCAGACCGTCGTCCCCGGCGTCGCCCCTGATCTCCTGCGGCACATGCGTATAACCCCAGGCCGACTCCGTGCCGGCGGGGGAGCGGGTCGCGTCGGCCGTGGTCATCTGGCCGAGGACGGTGAAGGGCACATCGGGTACGCGACCCATGGCGAGCTGGGCGCCGAAACGGGTGAGCTCGTCCACGCCGTCGGCGACATGGACCGTCCCCGCGCCGTGCGCCCCTGGCGCCGACCAGGGGATCGGACGCGTGAGGGCCCAGTCGACCTTCACCGTGGCGAAGTCCCACTGGAAGCGGCGCAGATCCGCGCGCAGCCCCGGCGGAACGTCGTCCGCCGCCAGCAAGCGCCCGTACAGCAGGGGAGCGGGCACGTCGGCGAGGACGGCGCGGAGCGCGGGTACCTCACTGCCGTCCTCGGTCCGGACGGCGACCGCGCGGCCGCCGCGTACGACGACACGGGTCACCGTACGACCGCAGTGGACGACCCCGCCGCGGGCCTGGAGCCGCCGGACGAGCGCACGGGTGAGGCTGGCCGCCCCGCCTGTCGGCACGGGGAACCCGTACGCCTGGCCGAGCATCGACATCAGCCAGCCGAAGCCGCCGCCGAGAGCGGATTCCGGACCCAGGTCGGCGTGCAGGGCGTTGCCCGCGATCAGCAGCCTTCCGCCCTCACCGGTGAAGTACTCGTCGCCGAAGCGCCGAGCCGGCAGCAGCATGGTCCGGGCCAGCCGGAGACCGGCGGACGGACCGGTGCGTGCGGCGAGCCGCAGCCCGGAGACGACCGGCGGGAAGGGGGTGAAGAGGCACCCGAGCAGATCGTCGCCGACCTGCCGCCAGATCCGGTGGAGCCCCTCCCAGGCGGCCCCGTCGGGTGCCGCGAATCCGGCCACCGACGCGATCGTGCTCTCGAGCTCCCGGGAGAGGACCGCGCACCGGCCGTCGGGGAGCGGATGGGCGAGGACGGTCGGGGCGTGCGTCCAGCGCAGCCCCTGCTCCTCCAGCCGCATGGCCCGGATCACCGGGGAGGCGGCGGCCAGCGGGTAGAAGGCGCTGAACAGGTCGTGGACGTAGTCGGGATGGACTCCGCGGTCGCTGCGGACCGCTCCGCCCGGCTCGTCCTGGGCCTCCAGGACGACGACCCGCCACCCGGCGTCCGCGAGGAGGTTGGCCGCCACCAGACCGTTGGGGCCGGCGCCGACGACCACCGCGTCAGGCGTCGACACGAGACCCGCCCTGACCGGAACCCGCCGCCGCGTCCGAGCCCGCCTCCGCATCCGGATCCAGCCCCGGTTCCGACTTCGGCTCCGACTCCACGAGCCGGGCCAGCCGGGCGAGCATGGCACGGTGCCGCAGCTGGATGGCGGCGTCGAGGACCGTGTTGTGCCAGCGGGCCACCGGCCCGGTCAGCGGGTGCTCGTCGACGATGACGAGGGTGTCCTCTCCCCATGGCTGCACCGTGATGGCGATGCGGACACTGCCCGGCCTGCCGCCCATGGACTCGAGTTCGAGACGCTGCCCGGGCTCGAAGACGCGGGAGACGGTTCGGCCCTCGTACGCGAACGGACCCAGCCGAACGGTGTAACCGATCTCCGAACCCACAGCGGGCCATCGCCCGTCCCGGTTCCAGGAGTCGTCGGTGCCTATCACCCAGCGGGTGTAGAGGTCGCCGTCGCCCAGAACCGACCAGACGTCGGCCGGGGCCTTACGGATGAGCTGATGGCGCACGGCCATGGGAGGCCTCCTCGTGGCTCGCGGGCGGCGTACCGGTCACCCGCCACGACCATCGCGCGACGCCGCAGCGGCGCCGGACGGGGCGGAGAGGGTGCCGGTCGAGACGGGGGTCTCGCCGGGGGAGGGCGGTGACGGACAGTGGTGCCTCACAGGACGTCCGACGGACGGCGCGGACGAAGCCGGTGCCCCGCACGCCCTGAGGGAAGACGGAGCTGCGCGGCGAACACGACCCGGCCGCCACGCCGGGCGGCGACGAGCGGCACCGCACGCCTGAGCCCGTCCGAAGCGTCGGTGACCACGACGACCAGACCTCGGCCCGGCTCCGGGCCACGCCTTCTCATGCCCCCGCGTCTGACCACTCCCGGGGCACTTCATGCACGGGGACAAGGCCTTCCCCATGAACTCCCGTCTCCGAGCACGTCCGGCGACACCGCGGTCAGACCCCGGACGTGGGCGTCGCGACCAACCTTCCGACACCGGCCCCACCGAGCTCATCGAGGGCCACGGGCCGCCCGGAGACGGCGAGGAGCAGGGAGAGCACGGGTCCCTCGACCTCAGGCCCGACTCCGAGGGCCAGATCTGCGTCCGTCGCCGTGAGTCGGACGCGGGTGAGCAGCTCTTTGGCGCCGCCGAACGACGCCGGGGTACGGGCCTGCAGGCGGAGCGCCCTGACGACGGCGTCCGGCGGGTAGGCACGGCTGAGCCCGAGCGGCCGACGGATGTCCTCGCCGTGGACGACCTCCTCGACGAGCCGACTGTCGAGGGGCGCCGGAGGCGTCGACGTCCGCGACGCCACCCGACGCAACCGTTCCAAGGTCTCCCGCGGAGTGACTCCGCGCTCGCGCTCCACGCCGAGGGCGTTCTGCCGGTCGAAGTCGAACCGCGCCCGCACGAGACCCACGACGAACCCGAGGCGGGTCGTACGGGCCGTGTCGACCAGATGGGCGATCACGTCGTGCACGGTCCACCCGGCACAGAGCGACGGCCTGTCCCACTGCGCGTCGTCGAGGTGCTCGAGATCCGCGATGAGCGCGGCCCGCTCCGCGTGCACGATCGACCAGACGTCCTCCGCCACGGCTCCTCCTTCGTAGACCCTTGGAGACCAGGATGCGGCTGTGAGGGAAGACCCGACGAACGGCCGAAACTCATCGGCGGACAGCGGGCGCCGATGCCGAGAGAACAGGCCCTCATGCCGTACGGGACGGCAGCTGGCCCGACCATTGCACGCCGACCGAGCGCGGGTCGATGCTCCGGGGCCACCGGGCGACCCAGGACCGTTGGCCCCTGCTGAGCTGCCGCGACCCGAACATCCCGGCCCTCGAAGCACTGCCCCGAAGAGGTCTGCCCGCGCCGCTGGCGACCCCTGGCCAGGAAGGTCCAGTGCCCATCGTCGGGTAGCTGTTCCCCGTCGGTTCGGTACCAGCCCGGCGAGTCATGCATCCACGTGGCGAGAGCCGCAAGGAAGTGGTCGAGGTTCTGGTTCTCCCACTCGCATCCCCGCCGGAGGTAGCCCTGGCACAGCTCTCGAACGAAGGAGACCAGCTTGCTCGCGGTTGCGGCGCTCGTCGGGAGTAGGGGACATGGTGAGAAGTCACGGCCCCCCTCGCGTCGTCGAGCTCACCGAGTCCACCGTGTGCTCCGACCTGCGTGTCCGCGGTACCCGCCTCGCCCCTGCCGCGGCACGAAGGCCCAATACCTCACCAATGGACACCGGAAATCTATGTCGGCCGCAGTAGACATTGCATCCCGGTCCAGCTATGGTTTCTGTCGTAGCCCAGAGACACCAGGGCCTGGCAGAGACGAACTGCCGGTCAGTAGTACCCAGCAGTATCTGTAGGAGTAGTTCGCAGGACGGTGCGGCGGTGGAGTTTCGAAGCCAGGGTTGTTGCAGGACGGCGACGAGGCTGACGGCCGGACCGGGTGGCCCGCAGTGATCAGGGGCCACCACGCGCAGGACCCAGCAGTGAAGTGAATGAGCAGTACCTCGGTGAAGGCGCCGTTGCGGGCGCGCGCACCGGAGTTATGGGCGATGGGGCCCGCTGAGCAGTTCGCAGAACCCCGTCACCGGCAGATGGTGTAGCAGTTCCTTCGGGGCCCTGGTGCCGTACGGCACCAGGGCCCCCTGTCCGCGTTGCACGGAGAGGTGCAGATGACTGCAGACGACTCGTACGGCCGTCTCGACGACGACGACTACCCCGCCTACACGATGGGCCGGGCCGCCGAGATGCTCGGCACCACCCAGGGCTTCCTCCGTGCCATCGGTGAAGCCCGATTGATCACCCCGCTGCGCTCGGCGGGCGGCCATCGGCGCTACTCCCGCTACCAGCTGCGTGTCGCAGCTCGCGCCCGTGAACTCGTCGACCAGGGCACCCCGATCGAGGCGGCCTGCCGCATCATCGTCCTGGAGGACCAGCTCGAAGAAGCCCAGCGCATCAACGCCGAATACCGCCGCGGCACCGAAGCCACCAACCAGCCGACCGACGGCTGACCCGCCGTGCTGTTCCGCGCTCACCAGGACGGCGACGGCCAGACCCCCAGGCCCGGCGGTGACCGCCCCAGCCTCTATGACTCCGCAGCCACACGTAGAACCAGGTGCACGTCCTCAAGGTGGCCACTCGTATTCGGGTGGGCCTGAGGCGCCCTTCGGCCGCGGGGCGCGGCAGCGCCCGCGCCGGTCCCTCCGGTCGCGGCGGGCGTCGCCGTGCTGTTCGTCCTGCGCAACAGCCCTGGCATCGCCTGGGAGGTGTCGGGGTGGGACTCGTAGTCGCGGACCGGCGGCGTGAGTGCATCAGCCATGCGAACGTCCGTTCCACCAGCCACCTTTCGGCAGCACCACGAAGCCCGTGACGGAAGACTGCGGCAGCGGGGGCCTCCTGTTGCTCGACGGGATTCGACACCCACGAGTTGTACGGGGGCCCCACTTTCATGCCCCGCCGACCAGGAGATCGCCCCACCGAGTCGGCAGACTCGAACTCACGATCACCAAGATCGATAGAGCAACCGATGGTTGGCGCACTCAGCGCACGTAGTTCGTTACTGTGCCGTGGTTGTCGGGAGAGGTCAGGCCCCAGAGGATCAGCCCTACGATGATTGCCAGCAGGATCAGCCCCGGCACGTTGTCGGGCCCCCAACCGAGGGGCTGCCACACCGGTGGGCCGGGTGTGGCGTCGTCGCGTGCAGAGTCGGAGTCGGCGCGCTGCCAGGGCGCGACCTCGGCCTCACCCCGGGCGATCCGCGCGGCCACGTGGCGTACGTCGGCCGCGTGGTAAGTCGGCTCGCGGGTCAGGTCCGGGGAGGGCACAGCCGAGGTACGTACGCTGTTGGCTCGCGCCACGGCCCTGATGCTGAGCGGCCTGATCTGCGGCCATATCTCCTGGACTTCGGCCTTCGTCAGCCAGCCTTCCCCGTCCTCAAGGTCCTGCTCGTCCCCTGCCCCCATCCGAAGTCCGCCCCCTCGCTCGCCGATCACCCTTGGCTTGATACCCAGACCGCCGAAAGATCACCCGCAGGGCAGCCACACTCGAATTCACGCCCACCGTGATCGGGTAGAGAAACGACTTCTCACCGGGCGAGGCCTTCGGCAGCGAGCCTCCCTGGCGTGAGGCGTCGGCGTCGCAGGCCGCCGTGCCACAGAACTCCTAAGGATCTCCGAGGTGGTTGGGTCGCCCCGGGATTGATGATCCGGGGATGTGGTGTGAGGTGGCGCTGTCGAAGCCGTGCCGGTCGCTGACGAGTTGTGGGCGGTGATCGATCCGCTGTAGCCCAAGATCGAGTGCCGAACCCGGCATCCGGGCCCAAGTGGCATCCCCGCCGGCTGGTGCTCCCGGGCATCCTGTTCGTGCTGCACGCCGGGACCGCCTGGGAACATCCGCCGCAGGACCTCGGCTTCGGTTGGGGAATGACCTGCCGGCGGTAGTCGGCCGAATGGACCTGGCCGGCGTGTGGCCCAGCTGCACGAGGCCGTCCTCCTCAGGCCCCGCAGTGCCCATGCCTCGGGCTTCTCCCGGGCGGCGGTCGGCGATTCCCGCGTCCGGGCGTGACAAGGGTCCCCAGACGGGACGAAGTCCCGTCGGCCGGGGCGAAGCGGGCAGCAAGCATCACCTGATCACCGATGCCACTGGCATCCCGCTCGCCACCACCTTGACCGGTGGCAATCGCATCGACGTCACCCACCTCATCCCCCCTGCAGGCCGGGTCACCGGTGCGGGGCAAGCCGGGGCGACGCCGTTGCCGCCCCGCCGCAGTACTGGGTGATCGCGGCTACACCCATGACAAGTGCCGCCGACTCGTCCGAACCTCGGTGTATAGCCGCTGATCGCCCGCCGCAGAACCGGGCACGGATCCGGCCTGGACAAGCAACGCTGTTTCATAGAGAGCGCGTTGTCCACGACAACCGGTTCCGCCGACTGCGGACCCGCTGGAAGTCCGCGACGACATCCACGCAGCCTCCCCTACCCTCAGATGCGCACTCATCTGCGTGGTGGCGACTGCGCCCTCTGGAGACCGATGCCGTGGGCTGGCAAGCCGCCGCCAACCGGTCGAGAACTTCCAGGTCCTGCAACGGCTTGAGCACAGCGATAGTCCGAGATCCGTCCGGCTCCGGCCCTCTGAGGGCCGCCGATGCCTTACTGCCGAGCCGGAATCGGATTTTCGCAGTGCACCACCGCCTGGACAAGCCCTCGGACGAAGCAGCCGCCGCGTACGGCTGAGGTACCACGCACATTGTCCCGGCATCCCCGGGTATGCGAACGGCACAAGGCCCATCAAGGAGGAACCATGTCCGGACTGATCTCCCGTATCAAGCAGTTCACCCGCAGCCCCCAGGGACAGCGGACGGTCGCGTCGGCCCGGCGCGCCGCCGCCGACCCCCGCAAGCGGAACCAGGCGCGCAGCCTGCTCGGGCGGCTGCGCGGCCGACGGTGACGGGTAGGCCGGAGGGCAGGCACTCGGCCGGGAAAGGGCTCTCTCGATGGGAACGAGCCCTGGAGCGCTGGCAGAAGAGCCTGTTCTCCAAGGTCCGCCACCGCGAGCACGTCGAGCTGGTCGATGCCTTGCACCAGGAGTGCGACGGCCACGCCGTGGTGTGCAGCGAGAGCAGAGTGGTCGTTCCGAACGCCTACGAGGTGGAACTGGACACCCAGGTGCACGAGGAGCTGATGCGTCGGGGCCGGGGCGATGTGGGCGAGGCTCTGACGGACGACCTGGCCCGTTACGGGGAGCGGAACGGCTACGAGTGGGCGGGACCGCTGACCATCCGTGTCACCCCGACCGAGCGCCCGCCCGGCGATCCGTACCGGGTGAGCAGCAGCCCCATGCCCCACGTACGGGCGGATGCCTTTCCGGCGGAGAACTGAACGGCGCCGGGCAGATGAAATCGTGATGTATCGACCCGCCGCAGAGATTCGTGGATGGAGGGGGCCGGGGCTGGTCGCGACGGGACGGCCGCCCCTCGGCCGCTGCTCGGAGACCCGGCCAGGCGCGTCATGACGGGTGCTCCGGCGAAGCCGTTCTCCGTGGCACCCGCGACGCTCGATGCGACGCGGTACAGCCTTCCTGTCGGCGTCGCCCGCCGCCTGGTGAGCTCCCGGGGCATCGCTCGCCGTCTCGGGCGGCGCTGAAGGAGTTTCCCGTACGGACCGGACAGGGCCGCGCACATTGTCCGACCGGGGAGTGCGCTGTAAGAACTGAAGGCCAGGGTTGCGACCCGGGCAGCGGGGAACTCTGACGGACCCGCCCGCGGTGAACTTGGGCGCGACGTGCCGCGCCGCCGCCCGTCATCTTCCGTACCGGGGCCGCGCCGTCACAAGGACCCGCCGTGCGGACGCCGTCGTCTCGTCGGAGTCATTGGCCAGAACTTCTCCCTTGCTCCAGGGCTTCCGCCGCCCGAGCAGAGGCGATACTGATCGTGGCAGTCACCCCGCCGCCCAGCCGGCTCCGGACGCGAGCGGGGGTGGCGGGGCGCGCACCTTTGACGATGTCTCCGAGGGGAGCCGTTCATGACCACGGCGAAAGACCTGTTCATCATCGCCATGGACCCGAGCCCGGATCGGGCCGTGGGACAGGGGGATCTGTCACTCGCGCTCGCGGCAGCCGAGCTGATCGACCTCCTCGGTACGGGCGTCATCGCCGTGGACGGCGACCACATCGTGCCGGGCGGGCCGCCGGCATCGGGCGACCGGCTCCTCGAACAGGCTGCGGCAGGGCTCACCCGGCAGCCTCCCTACGAGCGGATCGAGGACTGGCTGTGGCGCCGGGGCCGCGACCTCTCGGCCGCGTACCAGTCCGCACTGGAGGAGGACGGTGAGCTGACGCGTAGGCGAAGCAGCCGGTTGCCCTTCGGCACGGAACGCGTGGAACCGGTCGACACGCCCACTCGCCGTCGGGCAGTCGACCGCTGGGACGAGAAGGAACCCGTCCTTGCCGCGCTCGCCGCGGTCGTGGGCATCGACAGCGGACGATCCGACGACGAGCCCGGCCTCGATGGCGAGGCGGTGACGACCGTGGTGGCCGCCGCCCACGACGCGGTGATGGAGCTGGAAGCCGTACGGCAGAGGCGAACCATCGAGAGCGCGGCCTTCGCGAACCTGTGGCGCGGACCGTGAGTCGGGTCCGTGGTGAAGCCGGAAGGCAGGAGTGGTGTTTCGTCCTCCTGGGGGCAGAGCCTTCATCCGCCGAGCCGGACACGGACCGGAGGACGATGAAGGCGCTCGACCCGGGAGAGGAGGGGCGCGGGTGTCCCAGGAAGAACGTGATGCCAGGCTGGGCCTTACGGGTTTGACCGGGGCAGACAGAGAAGCCCGAGTGCGCCTGCTGGCAGAGGAGTTGGAGCGGAAGGCCGCCGCGGCGAGAGCTGCGCTGCAAGCGCAGCGGGAAGCGCCCCGAGTGTCACAGAACGCTGCATCGGGCCTCGACTTGCCGTCGTCGGACGGTACTCCGGAGGCATCGTGAAGCACGTCGACAGCGACTGAGAAACAGCGCACGGTCGGCACCGCTGCGCCACGTCACCCCCTGACGTCGAAACGAGCCCTCCAGCCCTCCGGGCGCCCCAGCTCCTGGAGATCGCAAGCCGGCGGGAGGCAGGGCCGGGGCAGGGCAGCGAGTCGGCCCCACGCCGCGAGCAGCCGTTGGTGGTGGCCCCGCAGGGCCTCCACCTCATCGACCTGTGCGGAAAGAATCTGTGCGATCTCCGGCAGTCCCACGCCCAGCGCCCGAAGTACGAGGACCTGCAACAGCAGCAGGTGGTGCTCCCCGTAGTGGTGGTGCCCGTTGGCGCCGATCCGGGCCGGCGGCAGCAGGCCGGTCTCGTCGTAGTGGCGCAGTGTCCGGGCGGTCACGCCCGACATCCGGGCCACCTGGAGATCGGCCAGTCCATCTCTACTCAGGCGTGTGCGGCGCAGGGCGGGTCTCTCCGGCCCTGGTGACGACCGTAGGAGCTGCCGCAACGGCACCCTCACCCCCGAGGCCCATGTTCCGGGCAGTCGCGCAGTCGCGGCCCGCTACCGACTCAAGGCCATGAGTTCGCCCAACGAGGCCTACGGGACTTCCGACGATCGCTGTTCTGCCGCCGGTCGGACATGACCCCGGCTTGAACGTGAAACCGATGCTGCTCGGCGCCCCGAGCGGCGCGCCGTCCGCCGAAAGCGGCCATTCATCCCATAAGGTACGAACTCGGCAGGTTTCCCCACGAGTGACTCATGTCGAGTCCGATGACTGGAGATATTGTGCGCAACCTTCGCAAGGCCGCTGTTGTGGCTGTCATGGTCGGGAGTGTCGGCATGCTCGGGGCGGGTGTGGCTTCCGCTGCCACCGGGCCCTCCTTCGGGGACGGCAACGGTGGCGACCCGGCGCTGTGTCACCAGGAGATCCACCAGGGGACGGTGCAGAACGGTCTCATCAACATCGATGATCTGGGGCTGGGTCTCCTCGGCAACGGGTCGACGCCTGCCAGCGCAAACCAGCAGATCTGCGCCAACGGTCCCGTCATCGCCGGGGCCGGAGCCGACTCCGGGTCGAACGAGAACGGCCTCCTGCTCGGCCTCCTGTAAGCGCCCGCGCCCGATCCCTCCAGTCGGCAGGACCGGGCGTCTGCAAGCGGGTCCCTCGGGGCGCCGCACCGGCGTCGCTGGTGTGCACGGCGCCGCCGAGGCCGTCCTGGGCGGCCATGTGCTCACCCAGGGCGTCGGAGGCGATCCGGCCGTGCAGCTTCTGC
>NZ_JBEYCR010000029.1:0-23712 GCF_040632845.1 Streptomyces sp. NPDC016459 | reverse complement strand
ATGTGCCAGCACCGCCCGATTGACCATGATCACCACAGCCGGATCATGCCACCAGCCAGGCACGCTGCCTCAACCACTATCACGCACCAACTCGTTACCGAGCGCGTGGTCGCGCAGATTCTCGCCTCCGCCAGGCCGCGGTAGCCCGACCAGCAAGCAGCTTCGTGGTGGGACGGCCCAGCGTCTCCAGGGTCGTCCTGGCCGGTGCGGTCAGCTCCAGTACACGCCGTAGGGCTCGGCCGCTGGAGCCCCCGCAGATGTCGACGAGCGTGGTGCTCGTGTGCCGGCGACGTCCGTGCTGGGCCTTGTCCGTGTCGACCTGGCGCGGGGTCCTCGCGGTCCGCGTTCGGCCACCAGGTGGGCACGTCCATCTTCTTGAGCACTGACAGGTTCCACGCCTCGTGCACGATCAGCAGCGCGGCCGCGCGACTTCTCAGAACCATCTCGCAGAACGTGGCGGTTCTGAGAGGGGTTGTGCGACGGACGACCTGTGAGAACAGCGGCGGAACAAGTCCTGCCGGACCTCGCTCTTAACTGGTCGAGCGCGCAGCTGATCAGCATCCTCTAGGCGGTCGCGGCCGGCGGTGGTCGGTGGCCGCGACGCTGCAGTCCACGACGCGATTCACCGCACGCCGGCCGGAACTTCGCGTCGGTGAGGGCAGAGCCCGGCCGCCACGGTCGCGCTCGTACCCACGGGGCGGGGGCCGACGGAGCGGCAGCACACGGCACCATGTTGTCCATGAAGGATAAGCGAGCTGAGCAATTCGCTCGGTGTGCCGTGGTGTTGGCCGCAGCGTTGGACGGAGCAGGTGATGGCGGCTCGGTCGATCCCGGAGATCCCTTCGCCGTGCCTGCTTCGACAGGCGCGGATCTCTTCGCCCCGTCTCTGGCCGGCAGGGAAGGCATCTTCGATCAGGCGCTGTCCAACGGGCTGGCCGCGATCGTCGCCTTCGAGTGGCCGGGCGAGGAGGCGAAGCGTAACGGCCGTGTCCTGCCAGCCAGCGAACTGCTCAAGGTGATTGCAGGGCATGTGCCTGCAACGGACGGCATCGTCCTCATCCCTGACAAGCATCCCCTTCCGGAGGCGCCCCAGGCAGACGAGGGTTCCCTTTTCCAGCCCTCCCGCCTGTCACCACATACCCGGATCGATGTGGCCACGCTGCAGAGCGGAATCGATGCCAGCCAGAAGGCCCGGCACGGCCGTGGTGCCGGAACTCTCCAGCGCCGTCATATCGAAGCCCTGCTGGACCTTGACGGACACGAGAGCCTCGGGGTCATGGGGGAGGAACAGCAGGACCGGATTCAGCAGGCTGCTCAGCGAGAAGACGCAGCCTCCCAGAGGCGTGCTTTCGAATACCTCGAACGGATCGGCGAGGACGAAGCCGCACGGCGGGCTGACCAGGTGGTCAACCCCAACACCTACCACCCGAAGCACAACCCGGACGGACAGGATCTCGACACCTGCCCTGTCTGCGGACATGAAGCGCTCTGCGTGGAGGGCCTGGACCCGGTCTTCGGCCGGATCGGGTACGGACAGTGCCTGGTGTGCACCTACACGCGCACCCCCGACGCCGCGGAGGCCGAGGGATTTGCCGAGCACCTCGCGTGGATCATGAACCGGTGACGTCGCCAGTCCCGCTGCAGGTCACCCTTTCAGGCACGGCGATGTGTACCGGACCGTATGCAACCGGTACCGTCGCCGCATGCCTGGGGAGCACAGCACACATGACGCTGCACGCGGGGGAGTTGGCGCGGGCGCCGGCGTCACTCTGCCGGAGCAGGGCGGACCGCCGCTGACGGAGTTCCAGCTCTCGGTCGGCGAGCGCAAGATCCTCCAGTTCACGAAGAAGCCGCAGATCACGGCGGTCGCCGAACTGGTGTGGAACGCGCTGGACGCCAACGCCACCGAGGTCGATGTCGAACTGCGCCGTTCCAGCCTGACGGCGATCACCGACGTGATCGTGACCGACAACGGTCACGGCATGACGCCCAAGCGAGCGCGAGCAGCCTTCCAGGCTTTCGGAATCCGGCCTGGTCGCCGCCGCGCCTGCCCGAGCGCTCCCCGGCGTCCTGACGCGGGCTTGCCCACGTGCTCGTACGGCACGGAAGAGGGGTTGCACCGGAAGAGGGCTCCACAGGTGGCTGCACGGTTGTTTCCAGCGGGGGACCGGAGGCACTGCCGGAGGTACTGGCCCCCCAAATCGGACACCCCTCGTTTCTGCAGGTCACCCCAGCTGGGCAAGCCGGTTTCGTACGCCGGCACCTCTAATTCGAAGAGGGACTGCTCTGGCGCGACCTCCCGACCGCTGGATGACGGCGCCCGGGCCGGGGCCGCCGGCGTCCGAAGCGCAGCAACGAGCGCGGACTCGGCGCCGTACGGGTGCGGCTGGGCGCCGTCGAGCTTGCGCTGTGAGAGCGGGTGGGAAGGCAGGCGCTGCTGCTGAGCGCCCGGCGTTTCTGTGGCGGCAGCAAACCGGGCTGCGCCTCAGACTGCGGTCGGTCGTTCACCGGTGATGAGCGGGAGGCCGGTTCCTGCCGGATGCTCCGTGAGCGGGTCGGCTTTCGGCCCTGGCCAGGGTGGCGGGGCGCAGGGTACCGGGGCCGTAGCGGGCGCGGGCGCGGTCGGTGACCGTTTCGATCGCCAGAGCGCGGTCGTCGCCGGGGTCGAGGGTGAGCTGCTGGGTGGCTGCGGTCGCGGGGCGGAGGTCTTGCGCGCGCAGGCTGATGACGCGGACGCGGGCTCGCTGCAGGCCGAGGAGTGTGTAGAGCTCGTGCGCGCTGGAGGCGATCGGCCCGGTGTGGGCGGTCGCTTCGGCGAGGGTGCGGGTGCGGGTGGTGGTGCTGCGGTCGGCGTACCGGACGGAGAGAGCCAGGCCGCTCGCGGCCTGTCGTTGGTCGCGGAGGCGGGCGGCGACATCCTCGGCGAGGGAAAGCAGGGCTCGACGGTGTTCGGCCGGGTCCAGGACATCGTGCTCGAAGGTCCGCTCCGCGCTCAGTGACTTCGCGATCGGCTGGGTCTGGACGGTGCGCGGGTCCTGGCCGTGGGCGTGGGCGTGCAGGGCGCGGCCGGCAGCGGCGCCGAAGAGCCGTACGAGGGTTGGCACGGGGGTGTCGGCGATGTCGCCGGCGGTGTGCAGGCCGTAGGTGCGCAGCTTTCCCGCGGTCGCCGGACCGACACCGTAGAGCGATGCCACTGGGCGCGGCCGCAGCCACCGCTCGATGTCCTCCGCGCCGATGACGGTGGTCTGGCCGGGCGGGGTGACGGCGGCCGCCATCGTCGCGAGCATCCGGTTGGGGGCGACGGCGCACGTTGTCTGCACGCCGTGCAGGGCCAGTGTCCGCAGCCGCAGGAGCGCGGCGAGTTCCGCGGGGGTGCGCTGCCAGTAGCGCAGTGCCCCGGTGATGTCGAGGTGCGCGGCGTCCGGCGCGAGCGCCTGGACGCGCGGGGTGATGTCTTCGGCGAGGGCCAGGAGCTGCGCGTACAGGTCGGCGTCGGTGGGGTGGGGGAGGTGGAAGTGGGCGTGGAGAATGCGGCGCTGGTTCATGGTGTTCACCCGGGGCTTCCGGGGCTGGTGTAGCCGAGGCTCTTGAGGTCGGCGGCGCGGCTGCCGGCGGGCTGGAGGTCGGCGTACGGGTGCAGGCGCGCGCCGGTGGTGCCGTTGGCCAGGGTCCGCGCGGGAGTGCTGCTCTGCGCGGGGGTGGGGGCGAGCTGGTCCTGGCCGAGGAGGGTGAGGACGGCTTCGGGTCCGTGGTCGCGGCGGGCGGCGGCGAGTTCTTCGAGGTCCCACACCGTCTGTCCGACGACGGTTCGGCGTGGGCCGCGGGCTTCGACGGTGCCGCGGACCAGGAGGAGCGCGGAGTGGAAGACGGTGTGGGCGACGGCGTCGTGGCTGTCTTCGAAGAACGCGATGTCGACGAGCCCGCACCCGTCCTCCAGGGTCACGAAGATGACCCGCTTGCCCGACGGAATCGGCGGGGTCTGCGTGGACGCGCGCACCCCGGCGACGAGGACCTTCTGCCCGGGATACATGGTCTTTCGGTGGGCGGCGTCGGTGGCGCCGATCTCGCGCAGCAGCCGGTGGTGGTGGGTCATCAGGTGCTGGGACACGTCGATGGACAGCACGCTGATCTCCGCGTTCAGCGCTTCGCGGCTGGTCATCTCCGGCAGGCCCGAGGAAGCGGCGGTGACGAGTTCTTCGCCGAGGGGGAGCTGGCCGTCGGCGGGGCGGGCGCGGGTGTGGGCGTGGAGCTCGGCGGCTTGGAGGAGGAGGTCGCGGCGGGTGAGCGGGCCGCGCAGTGCGTCGAGCGCGCCGATCTGGATGAGTCGTTCGGCGATCGGGAGGGCGGGGCGGGCACGCTGCCAGAAGTCTTGGAGGCCGTTGTAGGGCTGGCCGGCCGCGATCCGGGCGACCTGGTCCTCGCTGATTCCCTTCACCGACGACAGCGACAGCCGCACACCCCACACCCCCGCGCCGGTCTCCTCGATGCGGTAGTCGGCGGCGGAGCGGTTGATGTCGACCTGGAGGACGGGGACGTTGTGGCGGCGGGCGTCGGAGACGATGACCCGGGCGGGCCACATGCCCGGGTCGTGCTCCAGCAGGCCTGCGTACAGGGCGGCCGGGTGGTGGGCCTTGAGCCAGGCGGACTGCAGGGCGGGGACAGCGAAGGCGACGGCGTGCGCGCGGCAGAACCCGTATGCGCCGAAGCCCTTGATGATCTCCCACACCTCATCCAGGACCGCTGGCGCGTATCCGCGGCCAGCGGCCTCCCGCTTGAACCAGCCCTCCACCAGCGGCAGGCGCTCCTTGTCCGCGAGCGCGCGCCGGGCAACCTCGGCGAGCGCCCGGTCGCAGCCGGTCAGGACTGCGAACATGTCGATGATCTGCTCGTGCCAGATCGTCACGCCGTACGTCGAGGCCAGCACCGGCACCAAGTCCGGATGCGGGTAGAGGGGGGGCGCCGTGGCGGGCGGCGATGTAGAGGGCGGGCATGCCACCCCTGACCGGACCCGGCCGGAACAACGAGATGTCGGCGACGACGTCCTGAACGTCGCGGGGCTGGAGCCGGCCGACGAGGTCCTGCTGGCCCGGGGACTCCAGCTGGAACATCCCCACCGTGTCGGACGCCCTGATCAGGTCGAAGGCGCCCGGGTCGCCGAGGGGAACGTGGTCAGGGTTGTCGAGGTCGATCTGCCGGCCGGTCGTCCGCTGGACCTCCTTCACGGCGTGGGCCATCGCGGACTGCATCCGCACCCCGAGCACGTCGAGCTTGAGCAGCCCGAGGTCCTCGACGTCCTCCTTGTCGGCCTGGACCATCGGGTATCCACCCGGGGTCGGCTGCACCGGCAGCCGGTCCAGCAGCGCCGCGTTCGACAGGATTACCCCGCACGCGTGCATCGCGATCCCCCGCGGCAACGCGTCCAGGCCTTCGGCCAGCTCCCACAGCGGCCCGAACGAACCGGCCTCTGAGGCGAGTTGCTTCAGCTCGGGCAACTCGGCGAGCGCGCTGCGGATGTCGCAGGCCCGGATGTGCGGGAACGACTTCGCGACCCGGTCGATCACCTGCGGCGCGATCCCCAGCGCAAGCCCGGTGTCACGCAGCGCGTGCCGGGCCCGGTAGGTCTCGGGCATGCCCGTCACGGCGACCCGGTCGGTGCCGAAGCGCTCGATGATTCGGTCGTAGACCTCCAGCCGGCGCGCGGACTCCACGTCGACGTCGATGTCCGGTAGCGAGCGGCGACGCACCGACAGGAACCGCTCGAAGAGCAGGTCGTGGTCGAGCGGGTTCGCCGTCGCCACGAACAGGCTGTGGTTGACCATCGAGCCGGCTCCCGAGCCACGGGCCGCGACCCGGATGCCCATCGCGCGGACGTCCGCGACGACCTGAGCGACGGCCAGGAAGTACGCCTCGTACTCCAGCTGCCCGATCACCCCGAGCTCGTACTCCAGCTGCCCGACCGCCCGCCGGTCCCGGTCCAGACCCCGCGCGAACATGCCCGTCTCGCACCGCTGGCGCAGCAGCCGCATCGCTCCGCCCGGCCCCGGATCGGCGCCGACGACCTCGGGCTCGGGGAAGTGCGGCTGCCCCAGACCCAGATCAGCGACCGGATCGAGCACGCACTCCTCCCCAGCCCGTACGGTCTCGGCGAGCAGTGCGGCCGCGCGGCCCGGACCGCCGCCGGACGCCTCCGCGATCCGCTCCGCGGCGGCGCGCATGGCGGCCGGGTCCTTCAGCCAGCGCTCGCCGCAGTCCAACCGGCGCCGGTCGATCGGCCGCAGCAGCCGGCCCGCATCCAGCACATCGGCGACCCGGTGCTGCGCCTGATCGGCGTACCGGACCGCGTTCGTCAGCACCGTGGCCACCCCGAGCTCGTCGCCGAGACCGAGCGTGCGGGCGGCAAGCCGCATCGAGCCCGGCCCCGTACCGGGCACACCCCAGCACACCGTCTCCAGCCGCAGGTTCACGCCGGCCACCTCACGCCACGGCGCGATCAGTCGCTCGGCGAGGTCCGGCCGCCCAGCCGACAGGGCGCGCACCGGCTCCGAGACCGGCCCCAGCAGCACCAGCAGGCCCTCATCCGCGTACTGCCCGAGCGTCTCCCAGGACACCACCGGCGGCCCGCCCGCCGCACCGGCATGCGCAGCCGACACCAGACGGCACAGCCGCGCCCACCCCACGGCGCTCCGCGCGAGCAGCGTCACCCGCAGCGGCGGCTCCACCACGTGCGCGCCGCCGCGCACCGGAGTGCGGGGCCGGGCTGTGGGACGGGCCGGGGCGTAGGGGGCGACTGCGACGTCGACGCCGAAGACGGGACGGACGCCGGCGGCCGTGGCCGCCTTCGCGAACCGCACGGCGCCGGTCACGGTGTCGCGGTCGGTCAGCGCAAGTGTCCCGATACCGCGTTCCACGGCCCGGCCTACCAGGTCGTGAGTGTGGGAGGCGCCGTAGCGGGCGGAGTAGCCGCTGGCGACATGGAGGTGGACGCCCCTGTGCATGGCACACCTCCTACGAACGCACAGTTTCAGCCGTTATGGCCGGAACTCCTTCCTTCAAGGTATCGAACGAAAATCGAACAGCGCGAATCGGTTACTCCAAAGTAGGGATGCGATCACGGGTGTGACTGAGCGCTGCACTTGGCCCCTGATCGTTCACCTAGCCCGGTCCGGCAGCGGCGAGGTGGGCGTCCACGGCGACGACGCCGGCGACGCCTTGGCAGAGGCCCACGACCACCGGGACGAGACGCGGTTCCGGGACGTGACCGCGCAGGGTGATGACCCCGTCCCGGACCTCGACTGCGACGGTGCCCTCGTCCAGGCCGAGGATGCGCCCCAGGACGTCCTGCTCCACCTCGCCGCGGATCTCGGCGTCGGAGCGGACGAAGGCGTCGAGCAGATCGCTACGGCTGACGATGCCGGTGAGGAGCCCGTCGTCGCCGACCACCAGCAGCTGCTTGACGTGCCGACTGCGGAGTTCCCGAGCGGCCCGGGGGATCGTCCAGTCGGCGCGGGCGGTGAAGACGGGGCTGCTCATGAGCGCGCCAGCGGTCCGAGCCCGGGCCTTGCCCCAGGCGCCCTCGTCGCTCCCGTCCTGCCCCTGCGGATCAGGCATCCCGGTCTCGTGCCGCAGCACGTCGGACGCGGACACGACGCCGACGAGGGCGCCGTCGTCGTCGACGACCGGGGCCGCGACGATGTCGTTCGCATCCAGCAAGCCGACGACGTCCTCGACCGATGTGTCGGGGCGGAGGGTGATGACATCCCCGGTCATCACGTCACCGACCGTGCGGCGGTGAAGCATGGCGTCGGCCTCCTCCGTTTGGCGACGGGCGGCCGCGGTTGGACCACCCCGGGCGGACGACGTGCGGCGCTCCAGCCTCCGAGGCCCTTCCGGCTCGTCAACGCGTCTTCCTTACCCATGACAGCACCCCACCGCTCAAGCGACCAGTGACGTTTGACCTGGCGAGGAGGGCAGCGGCCCCACGGCCAGAGTGCCTCCGAGCGCGCGGTAGGTGTTGGCACATCGACGCCATGTCCGCGTCCGTCTGGAGTTGAGCGTTGTAGTTGGCCGAGCGGGCCAAGTTGGGCGCTCGGTCACAGGCACAGTTTGCGAATGGACGCCATAGCATGCGAACGCCACGAGCTGATCACTCTGTGCGTTCAAGATGATCGCGGTCTGGCCGCTCCACGTCGGCCGGCTGCGCGTCGTCATGGGTTGTTGACGCCTCGTCAGTTACATTGCTGAAATCCGGTCGATCTTTCGTGATATCGGGCATGCTGAGTCTGCTGATCGACTAGGACAACTGTGGAGTGAGCATGTCGAATATTCCGGCTGATCTGCGGTATACCGAGTCGCATGAGTGGGTGCGGTCGGAGTCGGACGGCACGTTGGCGGTCGGGCTCACCGATCACGCTCAGCAGGCGCTTGGCGACGCGGTGTTCGTGGAGCTGCCGGAGGTCGGCAAACCCGTCGCGGCTGACGATGTCGTCGGTGCCGTCGAGGCGGTCACGGCCCAGTCGGACATCCACGCGCCGGTCGGCGGCGAGGTGATCGCCGTGAACGAGGAGCTGTCCTCCAAACCGCATCTCATCAACACGGGGTACTGGCCCCACGAGGCGTGGATCTTCAAGATCAGGCCGTCGGATAGTTCCGAACTCGATCATCTCCTCGACGCTGCCGGCTACAAGGCGGCCATCGGCGAGTGAACTGCGCCACCACAATGCCTCGGGCCGGGTTCGGCTGTCACTCGGACGGGTGGGACCTGTCCCGCTGCGGTCGGTGAGGCGGCTGGGGGTGGCCTCGTTGGCGCATGAGTACGCGGGCCAGGCCGGTGATCCGGTCGGATGGGTGCGATCTTGATGCGCTGATCAGCCCGTTCACGGGTGACGAGACTCTTCGCGGGCAGCTTGTGCTGGGCGGGTCCTGGCCGCGTCGGTGGTCGACGACCTGCTGCTCGAAGGCGGTGAAGTCGTCTGGCCGGTGCGGCACCTGGAGTCGGTGCCGGTGTTGGACTCGCGGCCGGTTCGCCGGTTCACCTGGCGGGCCCGACAGCGGCACCGCCCTGGTCTGCAGTTCATGGTGTCGACCGGCCGACACCACGGATTCGAGTCGCTGGAGGAGCAACGGCTTCTTCTGGCGCTGGACTTTCTCACTGTGGTGGAGGTGCTGCCGCAGCCGTTCCGTCTGGACTTCGAGCACAGGGGCGGGGCGGCCTCCATCCAGCGCGATGCCGCCGGATCCCCTCCTTCGCGCCGAGCCAACCCACCAGCGGCGCTCGCCTCGATCAACCCGACGTTCACACCGGGCACGCCATGCCCCTGCTCACCCCCGACATCGCCGCCGTCCAGCAAGAACTGCTCGACCTGCTGAAGACCACTGGCCCCACCGAGGCCCAGAGATACTTACGACCTGAACCTCCTGGCCACCCTCGTCTCCGCCGCCTGGCCGTGTCGCCGGACTCACGGCGCAGACCGGACTGCTCGACGCCTTCAGCACTCACCACGACGCGCAAAACAGACTTGCCAAGAGCCGTGAGCCGCAGATCAAGGGGCCGCCCCGGCTCGACCCGTCTTGGCGAACTATCCCGCAATCCGCGCCGGCAGCAGCAGCGCTACTGGCCATGGCTCGTCAATGTCTGCGTCTGTCCACCCGCGACATCAGAGAACGGCTTATCGAGCTGACGGACCGCGCCCCAGGCCGTGACCACCGGCGCTGGCACGGCACCTGGGACATGCCCGTGCTCGGGAGCTGCTCAGCACCGCTTCAACTCCAGAACGCCTTTCCCAGGCGGGTCACCCAGCCGTCCAGCCAGCGACAGGGCCGCCGTCACGGTCAGTGACCGAATCACCCGCCCAGCTCGCAAGTCCGGTCCGCCAACACTCGCGGGCAGCTGACGTCGCTCCCGCCGGGTAGGGAACGGGTTGATGATCGGACCGGTATCCGCGTCCAGGTGGAAGTCGTAGAACGACCGCAACACGGTCTCGCAGTGCGCCCTCGTCGTCGCGAACATCGGGCCCGGCCCCGCCCGCCCCGTCACCATGTTCGGCACCCCAGCTGAAGAACCGACCGCGGGCCGCGCCTTGGCGCCAGCTGTCCGGCCGCGCCAATGTGCCCTCACAGGCTTCGGCGCGATGGCCATCCAGCGGGCGAAGTCCCGCGCCTCCAGCCGGGTGGCCCGATGCCACTCCACCCCTACAGCATGCAGAAACCGCCACCACCGCAGCAGATCCATCCCGTACGAGCGGATCGTCGACGGCGGCCGCGAACACGCTTGCAACTCCGCGAAGAACGCGGACACCGGTTCCACCACCACCCCGCCAGCGTCCAGCAGCACGTACGGCTGGGCCGGATTCGCCACCTCCACCAAGGCACCAGTCTGGGGCAGCACGAAGCTGATCAGATCCCGAGAGGAACCACCCGTCTCAAGCATGATCGGAAGCTAGCAGAAACAGCATTTGACCTGCGCTTATTCAAAATCTAGTTCAGTCAACACCACCCTGCCCGTGGGCCTCTACACAGCCACGGACAGCCACACGATTCACTTCCACCAGCTCCAGCGCGGCACCTCAGACCGCATCCGCAACAAGCGGGTCAACGAACGGACAGGCGACGAGGTTCAGCTGGACGACATCGTCAAGGGCTACGAGATCGGCGACGAGTACGTGCTGGTGGAGCCGAAGGAACTGGATGAGATCGCGCCGGGCCGCTCCCGTTCGCTGGAGATCGCAGGGTTCGTCGACCTGGCGGAGGTGGACCCGATCTTCTTCGACAAGACCTATTACTTGGGACCGCGGGGCGCCGAGTACAGCAAGGTCTACAGCTTCCTTGAGCAGGCCCTCGCGAAGACCGGCAACGAGTCTTATCTATACCTGTCAAGTAGTACGGCTGGTCGTAGGCGTGGAGTCTATGTAGGCATGTAAGGCACATTTCTCGCCGCTCCAGCGGCTCCATGGATTGCGACGCCGAAACTGGTGTGTCAGGGGAATGACCTGGCTGCCGCTCGACGGCGGCGTGCTCTGTGTGACTGCGGCCGCGCCGCTGGTCGCCTACGCCGGAGCCCGACCTTGCGGTCCTGCTGGCGGCCTCCACGCTCCGGGGCTTCGACACCGTTGCGGCGAGCCACTTTCGTGGCCGTGTCAAAACGTTCATCGTCTTCGGGCAGAGCGGTGCCACGGTGCTGGAGGCGAGCGCTCCCGCCGTTGATCCGTGGCTTGACGGCCCGATGATTGCCGGGGCGCATCGCCGCGCGCTTCGGCTTCCGATCGTGGGCGATGTTTCGTCAACGTGCTCCGTAAGGACCACCCGGCAGGGATCTTGCCAACCCTGACGCTCCTGTGACTTTCTGGAGTCAACTGAAAACCGCTTGTAGTCAGTGGTCGGTGAACGGTGAAGGGAAAATCATGAGCACTGCCCCCACGGCAGCCACGGGTGACGAGCACTTCGACCCTACGATCACCACCGTCGCGGGGACCGGGGTCGCGGGGCCGCCCAAAGGGGAGACTGAGCGTGCTTTTTCGGCTCAGTTGAACGGTCCGCTCGGGCTCGCGGTGGACAGCGCCGGCACCGTTTACGTCGCCGACTCCGGCAACCATCAGGTCCGGAAGATCACGACTGACGGAAAGATCAGTACGGTCGCGGGGACCGGGGTCGCGGGACCCGGGGGAGACGGCGGCCTCGCCGTTTCGGCCCAGTTGAGCAGCCCGCGCGCGATGGCGGTAGACAGCGCGGGTGACCTCTACATCGCCGATGCCGGCAACAACATGATCCGGAAGGTCACCATGGCCGACGGGAAGATCAGCAGGGTCGCCGGCACGGGCGCCGCGGCCTTCGGAGGTGACGGCGACCTCGCCACCGCCGCCCGGTTGAACTACCCGGCGGGAGTAGCGCTGGACAGTGCGGACGACCTCTACATCGCCGACTACGCCAACCACCGGGTCCGGAAAATCACCATGGCCGACGGGAAGATCAGCACGGTCGCCGGCACGAGCACCCCGACCTTCGGCGCCGACGGCGTCCCGGCAATCTCGGCCCCGTTGAACCACCCGATGGGAGTAGCGGTGGACAGTGCGGACGACCTCTACATCGCCGACCACAACAACCACCGGGTCCGGAAGATCACGTGGGCCGATGGGAAGATCAGCACGGTCGCCGGCACGGGCACCCCGACCTTCGGCAAGGATGGCGTCCTGGCAACCTCGGCCCCGTTGTACGCCCCCATGGCGGTGGTGGTGGACAGCACCGACACCCTCTACATCGCGGACTGCTACAACCACCGGGTCCGGAAGGTGACGGCCGACAAGAAGATCAGCACGGTCGCCGGAACGGGCGCCGGAACCTTCGGCGCTGACGGCGTCCCGGCAATCTCGGCCCCGTTGAACAACCCGTACGGGCTCGCCGTGGACTGCGTCGACACCCTCTACATCGCTGACCACGCCAACCACCGGGTCCGGAGGGTCGCTTCGGCGAGGATGGCCGGGCTGCCCGATTCGGGCACGGTGGCTTCCTGGGCCAACGTCCGCAGCAAGTTGCGGATGGGGGTCGTACGTGAGTCGACCAAGGACGGGGCCGAGGTACACCAGACCCTCGCCGCCTCCCGGGATCACCAGCAGTGGCGGCTGATCGCGGCGGGCCATGACGACGGCGACATTCTGTACAGGATCGAGAACGTGCGCAGCGGCAAGGTGCTGGAGGTCGTCGGAGCGGGAACGGCGGAGGGGGCGGTGGTGGGGCAGCGTGCCCACGAGGGTGCTGACGCGCGCCACCAGCAGTGGAAGCTGATCCCGGTGGGCTCGGTGACCGACAGCCCGCGGGTGTTCGAGATCGCGAACCGGAACAGCGGTCTGCTTCTGTACGTCGACACCAATGCCCGCACCGTGATCAGGCAGCACGGCTCGCAGGGCGACCAACGCAACCGGCAGTGGCAGTTGCTCCCCGTGTGACACACGCGTGGGTCAGGGGCCGCGTCGCCCCTGACCCACGTAAAGCCGGGCCCTACTCGGATTCGGAACGGGGGGGCTCCTCGAAGCGGGGGGGTTTCTCGGCGCTCGTCTGGGGGGGCTTGCCGGGCTTCTCGGCCTTGGGTGCTTCGGGAGGTTTGGGGGCTTTGGTGTACTCGCTCTTGGTCGGCTTGCTCTCCAGGTCCGGGTTCTTCTGAAGGCCCTCGTGCTTCTCCACCGTCTCACGCGCCTTTCGCATGCCGTCCTCCGCCGCCGTGGACACCGAGCCGGGATCTTGGGCGTAATCGGCCTGCTTAACGGCCGATTGCTGGGTGGTCTGGATGAAGGAGCCGAGGAAGCCCAGCATGGCCCGTGCTTCGGGTGACTGCTCGCGTACGACCTTCGCCTGGAAGGAAGCCCCGTGGATGGCGTTGTTGAACAGGCTCGTGCTGGTGTCGTCGTATGCGTCGGCTTCGACGTCCTCGAAGTCTTCGACACCCGCCGCCGGTCGGGGCTTGGCTTTGCTGGTGTTTACCGAGAAGAGCCCGGCGCTGTCGCCCGCAGCGCCGAAAATGTTTTTGAACACCATGGTCGTCACCCTTTGTCGTCGTCGTGTGCCCGGTCAGGGCTGCTTGTACAAGGCTCGCGGGTCGTCGATCAGGTCCTCGCCGTCGAACATCGTGTGGTGGACGTCCAGGGAAGAGACGACCTCGGCCAGCCCCTTCATACGGAAGCCGCCGCCGGCCAGGTCGATGTCACCGATGTCGCGGGCGACCAGCTTGTCGAGACCGGGATAGCCGCCGGACTGCGGGGGAGACAGCACCGCCACCGGCACGGCGTACATCACCGCGATCAACCCGGAGAAGGTCACCGGGATCTCGTAGCAGTACTGCTTGAGACAACGCCGCTGCGTGGCGAGAGTCTCCACGCGGGAACCCGGCGAGACCTCGCCGGAGATCTGCGATTTCGAGGCCCAGCTGGTGTTCAGGGAGCCGCCGACGGAGCCCGAGATGCCCAGCAGCAACGAGGCGTTGAGCGCCGCGCTGCCGGTGGCGCTGCCCGTGGTCGTGAACGCCACCGAGTTCGTCACCCCGTTCGTAGCGGAGTTCGTCGCAGCGTTCCTCACACCCGTCTCGGTGGCGTTGGCGTTGTCCACCCCCACGCTGTCCTTGCTGTTCTTGTTCGTCACCGTGTTGGCGTTCTTGTTCGCCATGTCGTTCTGCAGCTGCATCTGGAGCTGCGTCTGCAGGTCCATCTTGAGCTGGTTCTGCAGCTGGAGCTGGAGCTGCGCGGTGACGCTGCCACCGAAGGTGAGTTTGGCCTCCCCCGAAAGCGACCAGGTGACCCCGTTCGACACCGTGAAATCGACCGAGTCGGTGAACGTCATGGGGGAAGTCTGGCTGCGGTTGACGTAGGTGCGGCAGGAGAACGTGTCGGGCGGGGGCTGGCTGATGTCGCACCGCTCCTCGATCAGCGGCTCCCCGAGGTTCATGTACGCGAGCCAGCCACGCTCGAACGCGGTCCCGGGAAAGGTGCCGAAGCTCGACTTGTTCACGGAGAACCCGACGGGCTTGTGCCGCACACCGTAGCTGTCGACGTAGACCAGATTGGGGTGGTCCAGGATGGACTCCCAAATCTCCGCGATGTTGAGCTCCCGCAGGTTCTTCTTCGTCAGCGGCTGGCGCTTGGCCCGCCCCAGGATGTACGCGTTGGAAGACATTCCCCGCCCTCGACTAATCTGGCCGAAATTCCACTTAATGAAACGCAAACAAGAATCTGCCTGCTCAGAAAAGCGAAGCTAACATGCGCTTCGCCGCCCGGGAAGACATCTCCGCACTATGCGCTCAATCGAGTGATAAACACTCGAAAGCCTCCTCAACTTTCCTATTTCATGGGTAGCTTGGGGCTCGTCGATAACTCGACTGATGACTTCCCGAATCAACTCTCCTACGGATTTCACAGCTGCGACTGTTGCGCGGGTGGGGTATTCGTGTCAGTCAACCCAGCCTTTCTGTGCGGAAATGCCGCGCGACAGGCCACTGCAATGAGCGTCCGATGCGTTTTCAATAATTAGAACAGGTGAGGTTTCCGCGATGTACACCCAGGAACGCACGGCGATGTCGAATCTGGTGGTCGGCGGCCCGGTGGCGGTGAACAGCTACGACAACGCGATCGTGGCCGCGCTGGTCGAGAACCGGCCGGTCATGCTCGTCCACGCCTTCAACGGCGGCTACCTGCGACCCGCAGAGCTGAAGGAGGACGACCACAAGAACGGTGTCAAGCTGTCCACCGCGCCCGACCCGGCCACCAAGGAGGCCAAGGGCCACCTCTGGTACATCACCCCCGCCGGCTTCTTCGGGCAGCGACCGCTGTACTTCATCGAGAGTGCCGCGGGCCAGGTCACGCCCAAACCCGCCGCCGCAGGCGATGCCGACGCCGGGCGCGGCGACGACGGCGTGCCCAAGCCGCAGCGCAGGCGCATCACCGTCCACCAGAAGGCTCCCGAAAGCACGGCCGACACCGTTCAGGTCGGCCTGCCTGACAAGGTGGACGCCCTGTGGCGCGGAAGGAATGGCGCGCCCGAGGACACCCAGCTCTGGATCGTCACGGTGACGCCGTGGGGCGGGATCACGTTCGTGCCGATCACCCACCCCGACGCCATCCTCGGGTTCAAGGACTACGCGGTGGGGGCCGACAGCGAAGTGCGGCTCACCTACAACTGGGGCGGGGACTTCACCGGGACGGTCATCAACACCTTCTACCCACGGCTGCCCAACGAGTGGAGCGTCCCCTACCACCACGTCTTCACGTGATCGGCCACCACCGCCGCAGCACACCCCTCCCGAGCCCACGCCCGCACCGCCTGGAAGAGGCACCACGATGCCCGTGCCCATCGAAGAACTAAGGCTGGAGATCGTCAACGCCGCCACCGGCAAGACCCTCGGCGCCAAGGCCGTGCCGGGCGCGGACGGGGCGCTCGTCGTCCGCGACTTCCCCGCGGGCGGTCCGAGCCCGGAGCAGTGGCAGTTCACCCCCGTTAAGCCCGCGCAGGACGGCCAGGCGTATGTGATCCGCAACGCGGTCAGCGGCAAGGTGCTCGACAATCCCGCCGCTGCGGACCGCGGCGTCCGCCAGTGGGACGCCGCCGCCGGCAAGAAGGCCCAGCAGTGGCACGTCGTCCCCGTCGAAGGCGAAGCGGGCCTCTACTTCATCGAGGACGCCACCGACGGCGCCGTGCTCGACCTCGCCGCCCCCGCAACGGACGACACACGGGTCGTTCTGCGCGAGTACGACGACAGCGCGGAGAGCCAACGTTGGCGGTTCGTCCCGGCCCAGCCCGAACGCACCAGCGACCCCGTACTGCGCTACGCACCTCTGAGCCACTGGAACGGCCGCCGCTCCTGGCGGCTTGCCCGCTCGGCCGCGCTGCGCCCGGCGCCCAGCGCGGCGCCCTCCTTCAGCGACACGCTGCTGGTCCTCAAGCAATTCGGGACCGACCAGGACGCCGGGGGGTGGAAGAGTGTGGGACCCGGCCGCTCACCCGGCGGGCAATTGGGCCGGTGGGCCGGGCTCGGTGACCGGTTCCTCGCCGACACCACGGGAGCGCGCGCAGCGGACATCGTGGGGCTCAAACCCGCGAAGGGAGCTGTGACGTCGTCGAGTCGAGGTGACGGCACGTTCGATGACGCCGAGCGCGTCCTGCACCAGCCCGCGCCCTCCGCGAGCCCGAAGGATCTGTGGACCCTCGCGGACATGACGGGCGTCGGCAGGCCCGACGCCGTCGTGCTTGCTGCCGACGGTGTCCGGGTGTCCCCGCAGGACAAGGACGGGAGGTTCGCGCCCGCGGGCGGCGAGCCGGTCCTCAAGGCGTTCGGACACGGCCAGCAGGCCGGCGGGTGGCTCGCCGACAAGCATCCCCGCTTCCTCGCCGACACCACCAGCAGCGGCAGGCTCGACATCGTCGGCTTCCACGACGACGGGTTCTGGGTGTCCCTCCAGGACGAGGAAGGAAAGTTCGCGCCGATCGCCGACGAAGCCGTCCTGCGAGCATTCGGCCACAACGAGGCAGCGGGTGGCTGGCGGGCTGACAAACATCCCCGCTTCCTCGTGGACACCACCAGCAGCGGCAGGCTCGACATCGTCGGCTTCCACGACGACGGCGTCTGGGTATCGCTCCAGGACGAGGCGGGCACGTTCGCCGACCCCCTGTACGTTCTTGACGATTTCGGGGTCGGCCAAGGGTGGAGCTCGGCCGCGGAGCACCCCCGGTTCCTGGTCGCTACCACCGATGGTGGAGCGGTGGACATCGTCGGGTTCGGCCCGCAGGGTGTCGTCGTCGCACGTGGGCGCGGCGACGGCACGTTCGAGCCCTCCGAACTCGTCCTGAACGACTTCGGGCACGCCCAGGGGTGGGCGAGCGGCAAGCACCTCCGGCTCCTCGCCGACGTCACCGGCGACGGCAACCCCGACATCATCGGCTTCGGCGACGAGGGAGTATGGGTGTCCCACAGCCTCGGTGACGGCCAGTTCGAGCAGGCCCAGCTCGTGTGCCGCGGCTTCGGGTACAACGAGGACGCAGGCGCCTGGCGGGTCGACCACCACCCCCGCTTCCTCGCCGACATCACCGGCGACGGACGCGTCGACATCATCGGCTTCGGCGGCCCAGGCGTCTACGTGGCCCGCAACCTCTACCGCCGCTTCAGGACCCGCTGACCCCCGGAGAACCCCACAGCCCCGTCTGGCTTCGTAGGTGAGACCTGACTCCAACGGTAGGTCAGTTCTGACTCCACTGGGCGATCTTGGATCTGGTTCCTGTAGGCGAGACCTGACTCCAGGGCGGCTGGGGTGGGGCCTTCCTCGGAGCCGTGATGGTGGCAGTCCTCCGTCACGCGTCAAGGTCGTTCGACCACAGGCTCCGCCTGCGGGCGCTCCACCTTGACCCGCTCCTCCGGCCGGCGATTCGGCACCTATCGAGGGAAGTCCCTTGGCGCTCGCCAGCCAGGTGGAGCCGACTCTCACCGACACGGGTTGTCGACGGGCGTGAGTGGAGTCGGAACTGACCTACCGCTGGAGTCAGGTCTCACCGATAAAGCCACCGCCGTCGACCCGTACATCGACCGCCAGGTCCTCGCGCAGCAGACCGCCCGGCAGGAGGAACAGCGCCGCGCCCTGGCCTCCTTCGTCCGGGGCTGGGGCGCGGCGGGCGGGACGTCGTCCTAGCCCTGTGACGGGGCCTGGGCGGCCTGGGCGAAGTGCATGACGATTCCCTTCGCCCCGGCGGCGACTTCGTCGATGAGCTCGTAGCCGCGGGGGTCGTTGGGGTGGTTGCGGACCCAGATCATGGCGTAGCTGATGATCTGGTTGATGTCGCTGGGACGCAGGAAGATGGCGTCGCCGGGGTGGAGCCGCTCGGGGGCCTTGTGCTGCCACAGCCGGTAGTACCGGCCTTCGACATCGTTGAAGCCGAGATGCCGGTCACCGTGCGGGTTGATCAGGTGGGTGGTGAAGGGCAGATCGTTCGGGCCCGGCTGCCAGGGCTGTTCCTGCTGGCTCAACGCGTCCTCCGTCGGCGTTAGATGATCACGACGCACCCGAGTCTGGCAGCGCCGGGGCCAGCCTCGCAGGGCTTCCCGCCCAGTCCAGGACCACCGGCTGCAACACCGGCCCTCGCCACTGCAACACGGGCAGTGCAACACGGGCGTGCGTTTCACCCCTGACCTGCGGTGATGCCCCGGAGAGGGCTGGTGGCGCCCGTGCTACCCCTCGTGTTGCAGGCCCGTGCCGCGTCCGGACAGGGCAGCTGGCCAGGGACAGCGCGAGACCCCGGGAATCAGCCATGACATCCCAGGGTCTCTGTGCACTTCACTTGACCGTCAGTTCAACGACCACCCGCAGCCGGTGTCACGCCCAGTCCACGCCCAGCGACGCGAGGGCGGTGAGCTGATCGGCGGTGAGCTTGTCACGCCTCGCACGAATGTTCGAAATCCATACGCCCAGCTTCACGTGCGATGTGTCGGCTTCATGGCGGTGAGGTCATGGCAGTGGCGGTTGGTCAGGAGCGGCATGTTCTTGCAGGTCTCTGGTCTATGACGATGGTTGGTCGCTGACACGAGGCGGTGCTTTGTGTTCTGGTGGCTGGCATGACGCGGTACATCCCCAGGCGGCTCACTGTCATGTAGGCGGCACATCACAGTGGATGTTGGGGCACCCAGAGCCTGAGCGCCTGTTCCTAGAGTCGATGCGGCGTTTGGCCAGGTCAGGAATCGAGCGGGGCTGAGATCAGTGGCTGTGGAGGAGCCGGAACAGCGGGGCGAGGGGCAACAGTGGGCCGACTTGCCAGGGTGAGCAGGCCGAACACGATGTACGAGTTTGTGTGGACAGTTCAAGTTGATCTTCCTTCGGCTTGCCGCTCGGGGCATTGGCGGTGTTGGTGCGGGCCCGAGAAGCCGCGCGCATAGAGTGAGCTCTTCGACGGAGTGGCAGGGGGTGGTGGAGGCCGTGGAAATCACCGTCCAGTGGATACGGACGTCCTGGACGAAACAGTCCCGTGGAGGAGAGGCCGCCGCCCGTAGGAACGCGGCCCCGGTCGGCTTCACTGTCCCGTATGTGACGCCCTCGTTTGCCCACGTGGTTCGCATGCATGAGCGAGACGGCTTCGAGCCCCATGGCGTCGAGGAAGACCTGCGCAAGGTCGACGTCCAGCTTCGCGAAGCCGACGGCTGGTTGCGCGTCCTTCCCCGAGTGCAGCCTCTGTTCGCCATACCACCTCGGCCGCGACGGCCCCCAGCCGTGCGCCTTGCCGCCGGCCAGTGGGTCCGCTGGCAGCTCAACTACCGTTTCAGCAGCGCGGCAGGAGTGCGGGACTGGTCGTACTGGCTGGACACCTTCAACATCGCCTACGGCCCGGTGGGTGCCGACGTGTTCTTTTCGGAGCCCACTGTCCACGTTGACGAGCGAGGACCGCTCCGGTAGCTCCGCCATGGGTTGATCACGCACTGGAGCCGTCCTCCTCCGCTTCCGCGTTAACCGGCTGGCTTAGGTCGGCCAGGAGTCTTTTCGATGCGTTCGCTCGTGCAGCAGTGGCGTTCGACCCCGGCGGTCCCAGCCGCGTTCGGCCGCGTTGCGGGCGAGGGCCAGCTCGACCTCGCGCCATGCCCGCAGTCGTGGCGCGTATTCGGGCGTGGTGACGAACTTCGCGCAGGTCAGGTAGAGGTCGCATTCGCAGGAGCCTTCGGCGGGAAGCCGCAGGCAACGGCCGAGTTCGAGTTCGGTCTTGAAGAAGTTCGTCTTGAGCCAGTCGACCGACGCATCCGGCAGCGTGCCGCTGCGCAGTTCGTCGGCGGCAGGGCCGGGGCTGCTGTCCGTGAGCAGGTCCTTCTCCTTCGCTGGCAGGTCCGGGGGTGTGGCGAACCCGCCCCCCGGGCCGTTGTCGGTGCCGTGTTGTTCAATTGGCCGCATGGACGCCTCCGCACTGCGCGCCCGTCTGAACGCCGCCTGGCACGCGCCCGAATTGCACTGTCCGCTGCCCGCTCATGGGGCAGGGCATGTCTGTGTGCCTAGTGACGCGGAGGATCTGGCCGAGCTGGAGCTCGTCGCTGCGGACGTGGTCGACGGAGCGGGTCTGCCCGTACGTGCGTGGGTCGTCGGGGGTAGGGCGGCGGGGGTGCCCGACGGTCCGCCGGTGGGCGGGGACGGCGGGCTTCCCATCGGTGGGGTGGGCGGGCTGCTGGAGCTGCGCGGGTGGGTGCTGGCAGAGCACTGGTTCGGATACGGGGTGACGGCCACCGCCGACGGCCCGCCCCGTGTCGCGATCCTCGCCCGGCGCGCGTTCACCCGCCCGCCCGGTGGCGGGTGGGTGAAGTTGCTGCGGGAGGCCACCGGGTGGACGGAGCCCGATCGGCGCGGCGTCGACTGGCCCGCGACGGAGGCCGCGCTGGGCACCGCGCTGCCCGGTGACTACAAGGACATTGTCGACGCCTTCGGCGCGGGCAGCTTCGACGAGTACCTGGGCCTGCTGGTGCCGGGTGCGCTGGGCACGGATCTGGTCTCCTGGGGCCGGGACATGGCACGGTACGCCGACCTGTACCGGCCATACCCGGTCCACCCCGCGCCCGGCGGCGTGCTCATATGGGGGACCTCCGAGCAAGAGCTGACTTTCCACTGGCTGACCGGACCGGCCGATCCCGACGACTGGCCGGTTCTGGTGCAGTACGTGGACGGTGAGTGGCAGCGCTTCGACTGCGGCACCGGCGAGTTCGTACTGCGCCTGCTCACCGATCGCACCCCGCCGTTCGCCTTCCCGCCCTCCGCCGGACCGTTCCCCCACTGGTTCGCTTCATCGGAGCTGCCGGAGCACTGAGCCCTGCCGAAAGGCCCGCCAGGCCCTGTGGGACCACCGGCGGATAGGGGCTTTCCGCCGTCTCGCGGGGGAGCGGGTTGGTGCGGTTTTTGTGCGGCGATTGGCGCGCGCTGTGCACGCGTTTGGTACGCGTCATGCCCATTCGATGCCGAGCTCGGCGAGTGCGTTGAGCTGTTCCTGGGTGAGTTTGTCGCGGCGTTGTTTCTGGTTGGCGTACCAGATCCCCAGGGCCAGATCGTGCTCCTGGCCGTCGATGAAGATCTTCTCTCGGTGGGTCCGCTTCACCGTGGGCTCTCCCTCTCGGGCGACGTACTGGGCGAGGGCGGTCAGGCCGCGTTGGAATGCCTGCTGTGCCTTGTTCGGGCCCTTCGCCGTATGCGCCGCCGCCGGCGCGGGAGACGGAGCCTGGTCGGGTTGTACGCCCAACCCGGACAGCCGCCGCTGCTGCTCCTCGGAGAGCTGCTTCCAGGTGCCCGGCTGGGTTTGCCGCGTGAGCCATCGTCCGATGTCGTCGCCCTCGAACAGCACCCCGGGCTGGATGTCGGGCAGTACTCCACCGTCCTCGTCGGCGGCGAGGTCGGAGAGGACGCGGTGGTGGCGTTGCCAGTCGAGTGGCCAGGGGCAGTTCCAGTCCTCGTCGATCTCCGCGAGCTGCGCGGCCCGGGTCTCCGCGCGCTGCGGGTCTTTGCCGAGGCCGTTTTTGCGGCGGAGGTTGGCCAGGTGCTGCCCGACCGGCACCAGGCCTTCTCCCTCGCTTTCACCCCACACCGCGTCTTGTCGGGGTGCGAGGTGTCCGGTGGCGCGCCGGTAGGAGCGGAGTGCGGCGAGTTTGTTCTCCCATGCTTCGTCGCCGGGTTCCCACACCATCCCGGCTTCGTCGAGGAGGGTTTTGCGGTGGGGGTCGAGTTCACCGGCCCGCAGCGCTTTTCGCTGTTGGTGGACCCATCGCCCCAGCGGGAACGCCTTCGTCACGCCGACCTCGGTCTCGGTGTCATAGGGGACGGCATACAGGCCAGTGATCCCGTGTTCGGTGCGCCAGCGGATGAGGGCTTGGTAGCCCTCGAGCCAGACGAGGGACTGGGGCCGGATGACGCGGCAGCGTGTGAGAGCGGCGATGTCGGCGGCGTCGCGGGGGGAGGCGAAGTTGACCACGACCGAGGTGACCCGGTCGGCCTCCTGCTGCGTCTGGCTGGTCTCCTCGGGCATGTCCCCGTTCTCCGGGCCGGCCGCGCCAGCGGGGTGGATGTGGAGGCGTCGGCGTTCGGTCCCGCGGGTCAGGGCGCGGGAGGCGAGCTGGTCGACCATGCGCTCGGAGTGCGACCGCAGGGCTTGGAGGATGTCGACCAGGGGCTGGTAGCTGGCCGAGGCGACCATGTCCTTCGGGTCCTCGCCGGGCTGCAGGAAGACGGGGATGATGATCCGTGCGGTCTTGGTCGTGCCGTCGGGGTTGGGGCGCAGGGCGCGTCCGATGTTCTGGACGATGTCGACCTGGGAGCTGCGCGACCCGACGATGCAGACCGCTTCCACTCCGCGTAGTCCGGTGATGTCGACTCCGACTCCGAGGGCGCGTACGGAGGAGAGGAACGCCCGGTGTACGCGTCGGTTCTGGGCGTTAATGCCGTTGGCGAACCGGCGGATCACCTCACGCCGGTGGGCGATGGGGTGGTCTCCGCACAGCCAGTCCGCCCACACCCGCTCCGCAGGCACGTGACGGCCTTCCTCGAGCTCGTACAGCTCGGCGTCGATCGACGACGCGGGCAGCTCCTCCGCACCTACCAGCGCCGCCGCGGAGGCCTCGGCGGCATACAGCTCGGCGGCGGTGCGTGGCATCTGTTCGGCGAACGCCGCGGCTTCCTCGACCCGCTGGTGGAACACCATGGTGGTGTGCAGATTCTGCTGCGCCGCGTGCTCCAGCAGTGCAGCCTGGAGCAGGGCCATGCGCCGGCCGCGCAGCGCGTCCTCGGACAGGCCGAGGGTCGGGTCGGGGTCGCGGATCTCCAGCACGTCGATCTCGAACCCGGCGAGGATCGAGCGTTCCACTGCCTCCGCCAGCCCAAGATCGAAAATCCGGGTGCCGTACGTGCGGGAGTCGTCCTCCATCGAGGCGATCATCACCGCCCGCCCGTCCCGGCCCCGCTGCGGCCTGGGCGCGGCGAGGATCCGCGGGGTCGCGGTCAGGTAGAGCCGGAAGTCGACAGGGATCCGGCTGTTGTCGTGGATCGCCGCCCACGGCCGGCCCATGTCCCCAGCGGTCATGTGCCCCTCGTCCAGAATGGCCAGGTCGAAAGGGGCCATCCGCTGCCCGTACAGCCGCTCCCCACCCGCCTGATGGTCTGCACGAGGTTGTCAGCGGTGAGTCGTCACCTGGATGTCAGCGGTGTAGCCCGGGTGGCCTGCTAGTTCTTACTGTCGGGTGGTGAC
>NZ_JBEYCR010000028.1:0-34190 GCF_040632845.1 Streptomyces sp. NPDC016459 | reverse complement strand
ATCTGAGGGATCGGAGACGGCGACCAAGCTGCGGCATGGCCACCACCCTCGCACGTGGCCCGATCACCGTGAAGTCAAAGAGACAGGCTCTAGTCCGGCCAGGTAGCCGTCGGTGGGATGGGTGAAGGCAGGATGCTTCTTGAGCTGGCCGAGCAGGGTATCGAGATGTTTGTCGAAGAGATGGCTTTCGTGACGGGCGGAGGCCTGCCGGCGCTGGATGAGGTTGCGTTCGAGGCTGTCGAAGAGAAGCGGGTCGGGGTTCGCGCTGGTGAACAGGTCGTGTAGCTGCGGGTAGCCAGGCAATGGGTTGTCCTGTCCGAGGCTGGGTGGCGGAGTGTTGGGGCTGGGGGCTCCGAAGCCGTTGATGCTTTCCTCTGCGGCCTGGTGGAGGGCGGTGGCGTCGGGGTGGTGGGCGAAGTCGTGCTCGAGGGCCTGGCGCAGGTGGTGGAGCAGGCCGGCATGACGGGTGAAGGCGTCCACGACGACGGGATGGATGAGGGCGTGGAGACCGGAGGTCGGGCCAGAGGTGTGTACGGCGCGGCTGGCTCTGTAGATGTCGAGGACGTCGGCGAGGGTACGTGCGGCTTCGTACCAGCTGGGCTCGGCTAGGTGAGCTGCGGCGCGATGGAGGCGGGCAGTGAGCCGGAACCAGGCGGCTTGGGCGGTGCCGCGGGCGGTGAGCCAGGGGATGTCGCCGAGGCGGGCGGTCCATGCCTGGTGGTGGGCGGTGGCGTGCTGCAGATGGTGGAGGGCGGTGTCGAGCTGGTGGGGGCTGTTGGGTGTGAAGGCGAGCACGGCCTGGGCGGCGGCTAGCCAGGCCCTGGCGTCGGGTCGGGCTTCCGACTGTTCGATCACGTGGTGCAGGCGCAGGGCAACGTGGTCTAGGCAGGCTTGGGCCTGGGGGCCGTCGACGGCCTCGGCAGCCTTCTTGATCTGGGCAAGGGCGAGCTCGAAGCACGCGTCGGCGCGCAGTGGGTCGGGGAGGGATGCGTGGTTCTCGAGCCGGGTCAGGGCTGTCAGCAGGGCCGGATCGTCGAAGTGGCTGTGGGCGACGCCGAGGAGCACGGGAAGCATTTCCAGGGCGTCAGAGGGTTCCGTGGCGTCCAGGTCGGTCAGGATCAGCAAGAGCTGGTGGGGTTGCAGCGGCCGGTAATGGCCAGGTGGAGCAGCCCTGCCAGTGCGGGGCGGGCGAGGTGGGGGCTGGCCTGTGCCCTGAGTGCGGCTTCCGCGTGACCGGCGAGAAGGCGGCCGAGGTGTTTGGGCTCCATGGCCTGCAGCAGGGCGGCGTGGTTGCAGAGCGTGTCGAGGGCTTCAGCCAGAGTCCAGGCACTGTGGGGGTGGGCGAGCCCGTGCTGAAGAGCCTGGGTGATCGGGGTGAAGGTGCGTCCGGGGTGGATCGTGAACGAGTGCGCGGTGGCTGTGGCCAGAATGCCCAGGAGGGGCCCGCCGGCCAGGTGGGCGGCTTCGGCGGCGACGGCGGCCGGGCCGCCGAGGTCGTCCAGGCTGGGTCCGTTTTCCAGTTGGGTGTCGGTGGCTGTGCGGCTCCATGCGGCAAGAGCGTGTTCTACGGCCGACACGGTGTCTTCCTTCGGAAGGGTGGCGCGGGGCTGACGGTGGTGGAGGGGTGGTGGGGCTAGAAGAGGTGGGAGTGGGGGGAGGTGATGATCCTTTCTGTGGGGAGGATGCCGTCGACCATGGCGGGCTGGGCGGTGGTCAGGACGATCTGCAGTCGGGTCATCTCCTGGGCGACTGCGTGGAGTTCACTCACCAGTCGGCGTCCGTCGTCGATGGTGGTCTCCGCGGTTCCGATGGCGTCCACGAGCAGCAGTCCGGGATGGCCGATCGTGCCGCGCCGGCTGCCGACGCGCAGGAGCGCGATGACGGTAGCGAGCCGCATGCGCAGCCGGTCACCTGGGGGAAGCTTGCTGAAGGGCATTCTCACCCCCGCTTTGACGGCGGTGATGCGCCCGGTCCGGTGCAGTTGGACGGCGTTCAGGTTCGCTACGCCGAAGCGTGCGGCGAGGTCTCGGATCTCTTGATCGAGCTCGGCAAACAGGGCGCTGCCGGAACGTTCGACGCATTGGAGTAGTTGCTTGTGGACGGACTGCAGGATGGCGGCGTCGGGGTTGTGATGGCCGCTGGTGGAGGGTTGAGGGCCTGTTGCTTCGAGCTTGCCTTCCAGCGTTGCGATCGTTTTTTCTGTCTGGCTCAGTTGAGTGTGGAGCTGGGATGCGCTGGCGGTCTGCTGTACGAGCTGGGTGGCTTTGAGGTGAGCTTGGCGGGTGCGGAATTCCTTGCGCCGGGCCTGGGTGAGGGCATTGCTGACTTGCTTCTCGTCCTCTTCAGCGCGGGCGAGCTGTCGGGCGAGGTCAGCCAGTTCGGCTTCTACCGCGCGGGGATCGGCGTTGTCTGCTTCGGGTAGGGGTCGGGTGCAGGAGCGGCAGATGCCGTCGGTCAGCTCGTTCTTTTTGCGTTCGGGCCCCAGATCGCGCTGACAGCGGCCGCAGCAGTTGATCTCCGCCAAGCCCATGATCTGCTGGGCTCGGTGCGTCTCCAGTGCGTCCAGGTGACGCGCCTTGGCGTGGAGCCGTGTTTCCTTGGCCAGGTCTGCGGCCTCGGTGGCGCGCTCGACCTGCCGGATGGCGGCCTTCCATGCCTGGGTGGCTTCTTGCTGCTTGTCCCGTCGGGAGGCGAGCTGGATGAGGGGATCCTGGCGGCGCAGTTCGGCGGCGGCTCGCCGCTGTGTGCGCAGTTCCCGCTCCCACTGTGCGCGCTCGTTACTGCGTGTCCGGGCGGTTTCTTCAGCCCGGCGCCGCGCCAGGCGGTCCTGCTTCTCCCGTTGCCGGATGGCCACCTCCACACGGGAGAGGGTGGCGGTGTAGGGGACGTCGATGAACAGCTCTAGCAGTTGTCCGGGTAGGCCTGCCGTGGCGACGTCACCGAAGAGCAGGTTGGCTCCGCCCAGGTTGAGATAGAGGGCGCCGAAGTAGGATGCCCAGCCGTGTGTATGGGCTGCGCCCTCGCCGTCGTCGCCGGCGGTTTCACCCCACACCATGGTGGGTTCCAGTCCCAGGTCGCCGCGCATCACCGCGTCGATGAGTGCGGTGATCTCAGCCTGGCCGGTCGCGGTGCCAAGCAGTTGCTGGGTGTTGTCGGGCAGGTCGTCGAGTTCTTCTGGGGTGGCGCAGGCCCGGATGGTGCAGCGGGGCCGGCGTGGGTCGGCGGTGTCCAGCACGATCCGCAGTGCTCGGTATCCGGTACTGACGTCTGCTTCGATGCGGTGGACCCAGGTGCGTACGTCTTCGGGTAGCTGGCGCGGGGCGCCGCGTAGCGGCCAGACCGCGAACTCCAGGCAGCTGGTTTTTCCGACGTTGTTGGCCGGGTGGGTGATCGCCCATACTCCGGTGGTGAACTCCTGGTGCCAGGTGAGGATTTCACCGCCTGGTTTGATGCCGTCGACGCTTACCCGCGCCAGGTGCAGGTGCCTGCTTGCGGCCAGCGGGCTGGACAGCTGCACTCCTGTCTGCCGCAGGACAGCCTCTACCTCTTCGTTGCTGTGTCCGGTGCATTCGGCTGCTGCGGTGATGATTTCACTGGGAGCTGGCACCCCTGCGGCCAGCGCTGCTGCCCACTGTTGTTGACGAGGCGTGGGCACATGGGCGGTCATGCCCGCAGGCTGGTCCGTGCAGAAGAGCTGTTGCTGCTGCATCACCGGCTCCTTACCGCGCCGGGTGGGCGCAACTGTTCCAGGCGCTCGCGTGCCTGGCCGGCGATGGATGCGATGTAGGAGCCGATGGGGGTGTCGGCATAGTCGCGCTGCAGGTACTGGCGAGACTTGACGGCGCTGGGCCCCAGTCCTTTGACGAGGCCTACCACTGTTCTGGTGCGGTCGACGTACCAGTGCAGATGGGGTTCCTCGCGCACGATGGTGTCGGCTACCTCCCGGCCTCGTTCGCGCAGGTAGTAGTCGTGCTGGCCTACCTGATCACCTCGCGGAGTGTGCCGTTTGGCCACCATGCTCCTTTCGATCAGCATGCCCAGCGCCTCGTCCATCTGCTCGAAAGCGCCGAAGCGGTGGCGCAGCATCGGGTAGCGGCGCACATCAGGCTCGTCCGAGGACAGGATGTCCTGGGCCAGCCGCCAGAGGGCCGGGTCGTCGGGGTAGGCCTCGAACTCGGTCAGCAGCTCCCAGGCCAGGAAGTCGGGGCAGCGCACCCAGAAGTCGAGCTTTTGCAGGAGTACCTGGGTCCGAACCCATCCGACGGCGTCTGCGGGCGCGCGGGCATCCATGGGGACGGGTTCGGCTGCGGTCGCGATCAGCAGGAGCAGCCGTACAGCGTTTTGCCAGCGGCTGGCTCGCCGTGGTCCGGCTGTTTCCATGGCTGGTTAGCCAATCGTGTCGTTTTGCGCAGTGTCCAACTGTCGTCACACGCCAGGGTGAGATTCCGCCTGCCGCTCCCCCGCAGGTGTGCATCACTGACGTGAGGCTTACTGTCTCCTGCAGCAGGCCTCCTGATGGGGCTGGGTCGGTTCGGAGCCTTCGGCCGGGATCCTAGGATTGAGTTCGGGGTTTGGGGAGGCGGAGGTAGCGGGTGACGCAGGTCCTTGTTGTCGGTGTGGGTGACTTCAACGGTGATGACGAGGATGATGACGCAGATCCTCTGGCTCCTTCGAACACGTTGGAGGGGCTTCCTTCTGTGGCGCCGGCCGTTGCCGGCTTGACCGTGCAGCTGGCCAAGACACCCGGGCTGAACGTGCTGGGCGGTCAGGCCTCGCTTGATCCCGACTCCGACACGCTCACGTGTCTGTGGAGAGGGGCTCTTCGGCAGGCCCAGGCGAGTGCGGGCGCCGAGGCTCTCATCGTGCACTTCGCGGGGCACGGGGTGGCCGGGCGGGGCGGTCAGACGTTGTTCCTGGCATCGCGGGAGACGACGCGGAGGGGTCTGCCATGGACGGCTGCGCAAGTCGGAACGTGGCTGGCTGAGGCCGAAGCGGTGGTGGATGGACCGCCGGTATTGCTCTTGCTGGATGTGTGCGGGGCGGGCAGGGCCGTGGTGCAGCAGCTCCTGGACGGGATCAGGGCCGAGGACCGGCGTGCTTGGGTGATCGCGGCGTGCGCACCTGACGAGAAGACGTATCAGGCACGGTTCACGGTGGCAGCCGGCATGGTTTTGGAGCGGTTGCGTGAGGGGCGGCTGGACATCTCTCCCGCTGTCGAGCATGTACCGGTGGAGACGCTGGCGCGTGAGATCGACCGTGAGCTCGCCCGGTCGGCGGCTGTGGAGGACCTGCCGTCGCAGAGTGTGCTGCGGACGGCCCATCCGGAAGCCCGTGTGCCGGTGCCGCCCTTCCTTCTCAACCCTTCCTACCGGGCCACGGCCGGCGGCCAGTTCCGCCAGACTGTCGACCTGGGGCTGTGGCAGTTTGCGACCGCGGTAGACCCCGCGCTCGACCCGCTGCACTTCATCTCACGTGCCTCGGGAACCCCGCAGCAGCAGGACATCGCGCAGGGCTGCTTCTTCACCGGGCGCGACGAACAACTGGGGGCCATCAAGCGGTGGCTGGAAGGGCCCAGCGAACAGACCCTGATGATCGTCACCGGCAGCCCCGGCTCGGGAAAGTCAGCGCTGCTCGGTGTGGTGGCCTGTCTGGCCCACGCTCAGCTCCGTGAGGTGTCCCGGCAGGTCGCCGGCGCGGTAGGGCGGGATGTCAGGCCTGAGCTGGATCCCAATCTGGTGGCGGTTCACGCCCGGCAGCGGGGGCCCTCCGAGGTTCTCGCATCGATCGCCGCCCAGCTTGGGCTGGCGACAGACCCCGGACGAGGCTGGAGCGCTACGGCTCTGCTGAACCGAATCACTGACCATTGCCGCCGCCCTGTGACCATCGTGGTGGACGCCCTGGACGAAGCGTCCTTGGACACGGCGCTGGTAGAGGTACTGAGAGAGCTGTCGCGCGGACGCCGGCGGTTTGATAAGGAGGATCCCCACAGGGACCTGGTGCTGTGCCGGGTGCTGGTGGGAACGCGGCCGTGGTGGGACAGGTATGCGGAACTGCTCGAGGACCTGGCCGACGACGAGCAGCTCGCCCGTCTGGACAACAGCCTGCCGTGGGGGAAGAAGTACGTCTCCCTGATCAAGGAGCTGTCAGCCAGTGGGCTGCTGGTTGATCTGGACAGCATCTCGGCCGAGCAGCGGACGGCAGAGCTGACCGGCTACGTCTGTGACGTGCTGGAGACGTCTCGGACCTACAGTGGGCCCGGCACTGCCGAGGTCCGCAAGGCCACTGCCCGCGCGGTCGCACAGCAGCTGGGGTTGCGCCACAGGTCCGGAGCGTTCCTGCTCGCCTCGCTGTTCGCGCACTACCTCGTCCATCAGGAAACAGCCCCGAGTGTTGAGGAAGTGGTCAAGAAGGTTCCGGCAAGTCTGCCGACGATGCTGGATCTGCACCTGGACGTCCTGCAGCAGGAGCATCCCGCCATGTCCGCCGTGCTTGCGGCCGTGGCCCACGGATACGGGCAGGGCATGCCGCTCGAAGTGGTACACAGCGTTGCGCAGGCATTCGTGGCACCGGACTGCAAGGCGCCGGACCTGGACGATGTACGCAAAGCGCTGTCCGCAGCATCGTTCTACCTGCGGTTCAGTACCGATACCGACGGCCAGCGGTTGTACCGCTTCTACCACCAGAGCCTTGTCGACCATCTGCGCACCGCGCACGAGCGAGTGAAGCGTAGGGACATCTTCACGCGTGTTCTCGACACGGTTCCCGGCCCCGCCGAGGTGACCGCCCGCAGATTCGGGCTGGCCCTCCCCTACGTGCTGCGGCATGCCGCTCAGCACGCCGTGGATGCCCGAGCCCTCGACAAACTGCTGCTGTCCGCCTCTTACCTCGTCTTCTGCGACCCGCTGTTGCTCCAGGAGCACACACAAGGCCGCACGGTGCGCGGGCGGATCGCAACCCTGATGAGCCGTGCTGCGCTGTCGGCCGTACACGAACCGTGGCAGCGGCGCGAGTGGCTCAGAAACACGGCGACGGTATGGGGTGAGAGGTGGCTCGTCGAGGCGCTCGACGAGCTGGAGGAGCCCACAGCACAGCGTCCGCGGGCAGCAATGCTGGAGTTCGTTTGGGGCACGGCCGAGGCACCACCCGACAACACCGAGCTCGCCCATGTGGGAAACGTCGACCCGGTCCTCGTACGGTGCTCGCAGCGATGGCTGGCTGCCGGCGAGACCTACGCTGGGCAACTGGCGGTGTGGGACGTCCGTATGGGTGCTTTCCTCTTCTTTCTCCATATACCGGACGACGCCCTGCCGGACATGCTGTGCGGCGCATACGGGGTCTTCGGCACGCTCGTAGCGGAGGGGACGCCTGACGGCCATGTCAGGGTGTGGGACGTCAACACCGGGCAGGTGGAGATCACCATAGAGACAGACGTGGCTCCCCTCTCTGCGCTCGGCATTGTCGTGCAGCACGGCAGGGCGCTCGTCGTGGTCTGCGGTGGCGGCGAGGTCACCGCATACGACATGGAGGGCTCCAGGGTTGCTTCCCTGGACGTGATCGCCGACTGGCTGTCTGGGCTGGAGGCCGACGGGGACGTGGAAGACCTGTTCGAGCCCGACATGGACATCGAGGGCTACGACTGCACCGCAGTCGGCGCCACCGTACTGGATGGGGCTGAAGTCTATGTGGCCGGTGCTGTCGACGGCGCCGTCCACATCTGGGACGCAGAGGGCAAGAAGCACGTCGTATGGGCAGGAGGACAAAAGCCCATCACCAGCCTGCAGATCCTCACCGGTGACGGCGGGCCGTTCGTCGTCACGGGCGCCGAGGACGGCAACCGGGTGTGGGATCTGCGAACCGGGGACTCACGGTTGCTGGAGCGCGTCGAGACGGTCGCCTCCGGAGCAGTGACGCTTCACGACGGCATTCCGTCCTTCGCGTACTTCAAGCAGGGCACCGAGCTCCTTGTGCAGCCGCTCGACAGTGGTCCGGTGAGGCCTGATGGTGTGTGCCGACTGCCGCGAGGGCTTGATCGAGTCGATGCCCTGGCCACGGACGGCACACGCTGGGCAGCGGTGGGGCTGATGACCAGCAGGTCGTCCTCAAGGGTGAGGACCGCCCTGCTCTCCCAGCATGTCCACGGCGGCAAGACATCACTGCTGCCGACCACCAGGCATGACTTCCTCGTGGAGTGCGTCGCCGTAGCCAGGGCGGTCAGCCACGGGTGGCTTCCCGCTGTCAGCGTGGACGAAGGGGGCACTCTCATCGTCTGGGATGCTCTGACGGGCAGAAGGGTCTGGGTGCGGCAAGGCGTGAGCGTCAGCGCCCTCGAGGTGGGGCGCCTGGGCAAGAGGAATGTCATCTTCCTGAGTCGGGGCCGTGGCAGCAAGAGCAGGATCGAGTTTCTGGATGCTGCCAGCGGGAGGCCGGTCCGCAAATCGTTTTCACCACGTGACACGGTTCAGCAGCTGTTCGTCGATGATGCGAGCAAGGTCACCAGAGTCGTCGTACGCACCTTTGCTGAGATCTACACGATCGGTTTGAAGGAAGACGAGCCGGAACGGACGCTGTACAAAGAAAAGGACCTCAGGGTGGGCATGGCAGATTGCTCTGCCTGGAGGCGGGACGGCAACAACGACGTCGTGGCCGTCGCTGTTACGAAGTCTCGCAGCATCGGCTCGGATTGGGAATTTGACAGGATCCTGTCCGTGCACTCCACAACCGGCGTCAGGCGTGTCCTGGCCCAGGACACGCAAGAGCTGGTCGCCCTGGAGATCGGCCGATGGGGCGACCAGGATGCCGTCGTCTGCGGTGACGAAGCCGGTTTCATCGGGGTGCTGTGCCTGAAAACCGGGCGGGAGCTGGCGCACTTTCAAGCCCATAAGGAAGGCGTGTGGTCCGTGGCGCTCGTCAGGAGGGGCGAGGTACCTCTCCTGGTTTCCTCGGGTGAGGACCATCGTGTCCGCGTCTGGAATCCTCGTGAGCCTGGCGTAGTACAGGAAGAGATTGTCTTCCCTGACAGCCTCGGGACCATCGCTGCCAGCGAGGCGGGCGTCTTCGCCGGGTTCGGCACTCGGGTGGCGTTCTACACCTGGTCGGACCTGGCCGACCAGACAGACTGAGCAGGAGAGCGGGAAGCTGATGAGCCGCATTGTGGTCGTCCATGGGGTGCGCAACTACAAGAAGGGGCTGACGCCGGAACAAGCGGCGGCCAAGCTCGCCGGCCGCTGGCAGGATTACCTGGCGGCCGGATACAAGGACGCCGGCCTGGACCACCTGAAGGTTCCTGCGATCACGGCTGCCTACTACGCCCATACCCTGCGCGCCGCCGAGGGACAGGGATCCGTCGACGAACTCGACCAGCTCTCTCCGGCCCAGCAGCAGGCGATAGTGGAATGGCTGCGTGTGGTGGGCATGCCGACCGATCCGGCGGAAGGCCAGTCGTGGGGCGGTATGCCTGTGCGGCAGGCAATCGACCTCGTCGCACGCAGGCGGGGTATCACCGCCCAGTCCCTGGGCCGGATCGCGGTGGCGCTCATGCCGGAGGTCTACAGCTACCTCGCCTCCCCCGACCGCCGGCGCCGGGCCCGGGAAGAAGTCGCCCGGACGATCGAGCAGAGCGGCGCGAAGGTCGTCGTGGCCCACTCTCTCGGGTCGGTCGTCACCTACGAAGCCCTGCACGCCCATCCCGGTCTCGGAGTCGAGGTCCTGGTTACGGTCGGCTCTCCGCTTGGGGTACCCGGGGCCGTTTTCGACATGCTGGATCCGGCGCCCGACACGTCCGGCAACGGAACACGCCCCCCGGGCATTCGTCACTGGGCCAACATCGCCGAGGCCGGAGACCTGGTAGCGCTCCCCCGCCGCCTGGGCGATCGCTTCCCCGTCGACTCACACCATGAAGCCCACATGTCGACCGTTGACTTCCACACCCTCGACACCTACCTCGCCAGCGGTCTCACCGCGTCCGCGCTCGCCCCTCACTGCGACACGCTGTAGTCCGACCGGCTCACGATGCCCGTCGTCTGCCAGGTCAGACGGCCCGGTGGAGGCGAGGTCAAGGACGTTCCGCTGAGAAGGTAACGCGTGGGGCGAGGGTGCTCCGGCTGCTGGTGGGGCGGTGCGCAGCTGGTCGGGCGTGATCGCGGCACAAGGGCGGTGCAACGTTTGGGACGTTCTGAGTGCCGGTGACCGAGCTGTCGCTCCTGGTTCTGCGTGTGAAGCTGTGCGCGATGGTTCACGGATGGGCTGGGATAGTTGCGGATGCCCTCATGCCTCACTTGCCCCGGATCCGTGCTGCGTTCCTCGCGCTTGGTTCCGTTCCGTGCCACCCGGGGCAGACAGGAGCACAGCTTCCAACAGACTTGGAAGCGCAGGCAGGACTTCGTCGTAAAGGGTCTCCTGCTCGCAGCCTTCACCTCCAGCCCGGGCGATCTCTCCGGCCAGGTCTCGCAGAGCCGGCACGGCTTCTTGGGCGAGCTGGCTTGCCAGCTCGCGGTTCCCGGCGAGCTTCTCCGGGGGCTGGATGTATTTGACGCCGGCCTGGTAGAGGTCGACGGTCATGGCGACAGGGGTGACCGGCCTTCCGACGCGGTCGGCAAGGTTGCTGATGATGCGGATGCCGTGGGCGTCGAGGTCGCCCCATGCCACGAGAGGGAGCCAGTCGAGGGTGCGCAGGAGTTCGATGAGGCCGTTAGTCGCGTAGCCCTTGCCCCAGACGCACAGCCAGGTGTCGGTGATCTCGGGGATCTTGCAGATCTGTTCGAAGGTGTCCTCGTTCTCGACGATGAAGACGCCTCGGGCGTTGCAGGAGATCATGCCGAGGGCCTGGACGCCGCGGGCGGGGAGCGCGAGCCAGGGGTCGCAGGCTGCTGTGTCGGCGATGACGGTGCCGACGCGCCACTGAAGAGGGCCACGGATGCGCAGGTCGGTGTCGGCTTTGTCGACGGCCTGGTCAAAGGGGACGCCGATGAGGTTGGAGAAGGCCTGCTGCCGTGCGGGGGTCCATGTGCTCTTGGTGTCGCGGAGGCTGCGGCCGGCAAGTTCCTTTGCGGTGATCTTGCGGGGTTGGCTCTGGGCTGGCCACCAGGTGCTGGCGGCCCGGACAGCGAGTTCGTAGACGCGCCAGTCCTCGGCTCGGGTGGCCGTCTCCGCGGGGACCTTCAGGACGCGGCCGGGTGGCGTGTTGGCCAGCAGGGTGTGTTCGTTGGCGAGTTGTGGGATGCCTGACATCAGCTGGAGCAGGTCGCGATGGAGGTCTTCTGGGCGGGACCGGCCTTTGAGTTCGGCGAGTTTGTCCTCGGCGAGCTCGGCCCATGAGTGGGTCAGGGTCCAGGAGCGGGGGCTGTAGCCGGTGACGTTGACGACGTCGCAGCGCAGGATGACGGCGCCGCAGCGGATGAGATCGACGGTGGTTTGCCAGGCGTTGTCTCCGAGGTCGGCCTCGATGGTGGACCAGCGCTTGGTGCTTCTCGTCTCCAGGACTTTGGCCAGCTGCCGGGGTGTCAGGGCGGGGGGCGGGTCGTACGGGCTGACCGGGTGGTCGGCGACGAGGTCGACCTGGCGGGGCTTGACGCGTTGCTTGCGGTCCTTGGGGACGCGTACCTGGATGGTGTCGTCGCCGTCCTTGACGACGCGGGGCAGGGTGACCGCGGTGATACCTGGGGGCAGGTCTCGCAGCGGTACGGTTTCACGGCCGTGTGCTTCGCCGATGAGGAGTGCAGGGCGGGGGGCGGGGTCAGGCATGGGCGCGTCCTGCGGTAATCCAGTCTTCGGTGAGTTGGGTGCGTTCGCCGTTGCTATCGAAGGCCCAGACACTGGTGGGCTGGTTCGTGATGTCGGTGGCTGATGCGTGGGTAAACCAGAGCAGCTCGCCGCAGACGTCTGCGGCGTCGGCCAGGACACTGTCCTGGCAGGTGCCGAGGATGGTCAGGTGCTGGTCTCGGGCGACGTCGCGCAGGGCTGCAAGCACGTCTTTCCGGTTGGTCTCGCCGAGGCTGTTGCCGAGTTCGTCGAGGATCAGCACGCGTCCACGGCTCTGGTTGTCGGCGAGGAGGGCTGCGAGGACGAGCTGGATGGCGTGCACCTTGACCTGAGCGCTGTTGGCGTTCTCCCGGTAGGAGACGTATCCGCCGTTGCGGGAGCGCTTCCAGCGTGGGGTGACTTGCCAGTGCCAGTCGCTGGCTCCTTGTGGGCGGACGCTGTGGTGTTCGAGCTTGGCTCCGTAGCCTTCGCTGCTCAGGTCGAGGTCGTTGAAGGCTGCGCCGATCTGGGTAAGGAGGCTCTCGAGGTGGTTCTCGATCATGTCCTGGAGGGTCTCCAGTGTGTTGTTGCGCGTGGCGGCGCCTTCGGTGAGTTCGTCGATCGCCTGTCCACGGGTCTGACGGTCGCGGGTGATGCGTGCCGCAGCCACCTCGTCCTGATCTCGATGGCCCGCCAGGCGGTTCTCCAGCGGGAAGGCCGCGTCGGCGAAGGAGCGCACCGGCAGTTCCCCGGGATCGGCCTCGGCCAGAGACCGTGTCGTCCTCTCGCCTTCGCGCAGGTCTTCGCCCACGTCCGCGCCGGGGGCGCCGTCTACACCGTAATGCTCGTACGCGCGGCGCAGCGCGTACTCTGCCTGCCGGCGCAGTGCGGCGGGCCGAGCGGCTTGGGCCTGGTCGGGAATGTCGGCGAGTTGGCGGATCGCCGCATCGAGTGTTGCGCCCCACAGGTTCTGCCATTGCGGTGCGGCTGCCTTGGTGCGCTGGCGTTCAAGGGCGGTGAGTGTGCTGCGGCGGTCTCTGAGTTCCTTTTTGGCGACGTCCAGTTCGAGCTTGGCGGTGGCGAGGCGCTGCTCGTGGCCATGCTGTTCGCCCCAGGCGTGCTCCCAGACTTCCTGGAGTTGTTCCTCGGTTCGCTTGGCTTTGACGAGTCGGGCGTCGACCTTGTCGACGTCTGTCTGGAGTCGGTTTTCCTCTGCCTTCAGTTGGGCGAGCTTCTCGGCGGCTTGGGCAGCTGTGTGCTGCGTTTGGGCCAGGGTGACGCCAGCAGAGGTGGCCTTGAGTGCGTTGGCGGCCTCTGTCGCTCGCGTCTTGGCTTCGGCGAGTTGTCTGCGTGCCTGCTGCAGCCGGGTTTCGCGTCCGGCCAGCGGGGCGGTGAAGCCGCCTGTGACGGTCAGGGCCAGTGCCCGGTCGTGGACGTCGGCACCGTCGGCGGTGGGGGCGAAGCGCTCCTGAAGAACCGTCAGGAAACGCGTCAGGTTCAGGTTGCTGCGGATTCCCTCGGGCAGCGGTCCCCGCTGGGGGTCGCAGATGACGATCTGGGTTCCGGGCAGGACGGTGTGCAGGAGTGCTCGAGCCCGGTCCTCGTGGTGGGGCTGGACCACGACGGCATCGTTCCAGGGGGCGAGGCGTGGTTCCCAGAAAGGCCGGGCGGTCTCATCCAGGTCGAGCTGGTCGAGCAGACCGTGGGCGGGGATGCCGTGCTCGCTCAGCAGGTCGATGGCGCGGCCGGCCGTCCCGCAGCGGCCTTGCTCGACGTCGTGCAGGTACTCCTCAGCGCGGGTGACGGCGGCCTCGGCAGCCTCATATGCCTGTTCCGTCTTGACGTGCTTGCGCTGGCTCAGTTGCAGGCGGTCGGCGGTGGTGGTCGTGTCGCTTCCGTCCCAGTCGTGGATCTGGGGCAGCAGGGTGGAACGCTCTTCGAGCAGAACTGCGCATCGGGTCTTGAACTCGGTCAGCTTCTGTGTGAGTTCGCGGCTGATCTGCTGAGCGTCCGACCAGTTCTGTTTGGCCTGGCGTTCCTTATCGGCGAGGTCGGTCGCGGATCTGAGCGTGCTGACGCGGTCGGCGGCTTTCCGTTCGGCGGCCTCGGCGGCCTCGGCAGCTTCCTGTGCTGCTCGAATGTCCGCGGCAATGCTCTCGTCGAGGGCGTAGGCCTCACGGTAGGACGCTGCGAGGTAGCGCTGCCATGCCGTACGGCCGTCTTCAAGGCTGTCACGGGAGGCTTGACGGGCGCGTACTGCTCCCATCACCTGCTCTTCGACGAGCAGCTGTTTGTCGTGTTCCCCTTGGGCTTTGTCAAGGTTGATCTGGTCTTCCAGTGCCTGGCCGCGCAATCTGTATTCCTCGTCCAGCAGATGGCTCATGCCTGACAGTGCGATCAGGGACCGGCCGATGGCGTGGGGTTCCATCTCTGTCAGCTGCTGGCTGAGCAGCGAGGGTGCTGGCGGGCGCAGTGCGGTGTCGAGGTAGGTGAGGCAGCGGGGGGCGGTGCCGTAGAGCGTGTCGGACATGGCGCGGGCGGAGAGCAGTCGGCGTGTGCCCAGGGCACGCCACAGGTCGTCGGCCTGCATGCTTCGTTCGTGGTCGGTGGTGGCATCGGCGAGGTGCATGCCTTCGGTCCAGTTGGCCTGCAGGTAGGGCGCGGTGTTGGCGATGCGGATCCAGACGGTCAAGGGGTCGGCGCTGGGGTGGGCGGGGTGGGCGAAAACGCCGACGATGTACCCGTGGTCGACCGGGGATGCCCGGTGGGTCTGGTCGACTCCAGCGGCGTCGGGATGGAACAGGATGCCGCTGGCGGGTCGCCCGCCGTTGGTGTCCAGGCGCCATTGCGGGTCGGCCAGCAGCAGGGAGACGGCGATGAGGAAGCTGGTCTTCCCTGAGCCGTTGGAGTCCTCCTTGGGTCCGAGGCCGGAGACCGCGATGAACGTCTCGGGGACGATCGGGACGGCATGCGAGGTGAGCCTGGCAATGTCGAAGGTCTGTATGGCGACGAGCTGGCGGTCACCGACGATGCCCCGTGGCAGGTCGGAGGCGGGCGGGGCGGTCATGGCGTGTCCTGTGTCTCACGGTCGGTGACGGTGGCTGGCGGTGCCGGGCGGAAGGCACGGCGGCGTCGGATCGATTCGGCGAGGGGGCCGGTGGGGTCGGCCAGCAGGATGAGTTCCTCGAACAGCTGGCTTCCCGCGGGCTTCGTCAGACGCAGGAACTGGTGGCCCAGGACGTAGCCGGTCTTCGTGGGGCGGACCAGGTCGGCGTCGACCAGGCGCTGCAGAGCGCTGGTGATGACTCCGTCGGGCACCTGGCAGCCTTTGAGTTCGTGCACAGGGACAGGGGTGCCGCGGGTCCAGGGCTGGTCGGGCACCGTGGTGCCCGATGCCTGGGGAATGGCGACGCTGTGCAGCAGGACCAGGGTGAGGACCGCGCGGTCGTCGCGCGGCAGGATGCCGATGCCTTCGTGTACCAGGCGTTGCCTGATGTCGTCGTCGTAGCCGGAGAGATAGCCGCCGGCGACGGCGAGCAGGGTACGTCCGGATGCAGCCAGAACCTGTTCCACGACAACCCTCAGCGGAGTTTCCGCGAGCGCGCGGTAGTGGGCGGGGCGGACCGGCAGCATGGCGGTCTCTACAGCGCAGACCGCAGCGCGTACGTCCGCCCGCCGATTGTGGGGCAGAGCGTCCAATGCCGGTATGTCCACCGTGTCACTCCTTCCCCGGGCCGGGCAGGACGTCGTAGCCGCTGCGGAGTTCGGCAACGTCACGCTCGGACCACAGCGCGGCCATGGGGCCGAGGCGGATCGTGCCGTCGCCCTTGTCCGGGGCAAGGTAGCCGCAGGCCCGCAGGAAACGCACGGCGATGAAGAAATGCGACGTGCGGCCCAGTGCGGCGATTCCCTCCCGGGGAGCGAGAGTGTCGTTGAACGGGACCAGGGTGGCGATGATGTCGTCCTGTCTGGCGGTATGCCCCGGATACAAGGGCTGACTGGGGTCGGGCCAGCAATGGCGGATACAGGCAGCGAGGGTGACCAGACGGAAAGCCGTCGCAGGACGGCGCACATCGCTGTCGTCCAGGCAGCCGTTGGCTGGTTCGACGTCGGAAGCGAAGGCAAGCATCAGTTCACGGGCTGCGCCGGCGGTGACGACGTCGGCCAGGCGGCGTTCCACATCGTCGACGGCGCCGCGCAGTTGGGCGAGTTCTGCGCGGTCGGTGGGGACCGGGAAAGTACGCAGGGCCCGGGCACGTGCCAACAGGTAGGGGTGGTCATTCATGAGGGATCTGCCAGTGTGCTCTCACTGTCGTCATCGCGATCGTGCATGTCTTGGGGGCCGTCGGGGAGCCGGTACACGGCCATGGGTGAGGCGTAGGTGACAGGACCAGAGGGAGCCACCACAACCCGACGGGAGATACCGAGCATGAACGGCAGGTCCCGGTCGGCCGCGACGTGCAGCAGGTCGGCAACGTGTCGAACCGCTGTCCGCCAGGGCAGGGCACGCAGTTCCTCGGTGAGGTCGGCCTCGGCCCGGCCTCCCATGAGCAGGGTCACTGCGGCTTCGCGTCGCTCCCGTGCGCGGGCGGCCCTGGCCCGCGCGGTCTCGACCGGGTCCGGACCCGGCGGCCTGGCGGGAGGCCGTGGCAGGCGCTGCCGCGGCGGCGGGGGCCGATGGTCGGCGGCGGCGGTGAGAACCTGGCCAACAGTGATGTCCACACGGGGCGGGTCGAAGACAGTCGCGGCGAACACGCTTGCCAGCGCATCGATCGGAGCGCGTCGAGCAGCGGTCAGATACTGCTCGGGCAGCAGCATGCTGAAGTCACGACGGGTGGTGGCCTGACGCATGAGGCGGTCATGGAACTCCTGAACGGCCGCCGTGTAGCGCAGTGCCTCCTGGATCAGGCGAGTGCCGGCCGGACGCAGCGCAGGGTAGCGCTCGGCGATGGCGCGGACGACGTGCTTCGCCTCCTGGATCGACGCGGCATGGGCGTGATGGTGGCGCTGGCCGAACAGTTCCTCGATGGGCCTGGTCCGTACGAGCCTCAGCAGGTGGTTGGTGTAGTTGGCCAGGCTGCGCCGGACTTTGGCGATCTTCGCGGCGAGGTCCGCCTCGGTCAGGGAACCGTTCAGGATGCCTTCACGAGTCCGGTCCAGAAGCATCGTGATCTCGTGGACTCCACCGGCTTCCCCCAGCCGCTCGTAGACCAAGAGCGCCGCGCCGCTGGTCGGGTTGAAGACGTACCGCTGGTCATGAGCCTTCTGGCGTAGCGGCTCCAGCAACTGGAGCTTGGTGAAGACGTGGAAGCGTGCATCGAACTCTTCGACGGAGGCCACCGACACGCAGGCCTGGGCGATCTCCGCGCGGCTGAGACCGTTCTCGGAGCCGGAGTCACCGAACACGTCACGGATCGCCTCGGCAATGCGCAGCGCCACCGGATCGTTGGTCACCGCGCCGGCCGTGGCAGCCACCGGCGCGATGAACGGCGATATGTGCTGCAGACCATCGGCGCTGTCCTCCTGCTGCACAGAGAACAGATCAGGTTGATCCCGCAAGCGCCCCCCACTCCCCTGCCCCGTACGGATCGAACAAGCATGACTGCCGATGGCGTCAACGCGCCCGAAAACGAGCCAACCTGTACTTGATCATTGAAAAGCGGCCTACCCTGCCCGAGATCACACGCTCGTCGCAGCCGACAACACTCGCCGAACAAGCAGCAGGCCGTCATCGGCCCACGCCTCGTCACGGCATCGGGCAGCCCGGCTCAGGGCGGCCCGGAACGACTGCAAGACACCAGCGAGTCCATTGAGAAGGCCACCCTCGGGCGAACGGTCACCGTCGCCGACAGCGGTGGCCAGGCAGTGGTTTCGCTCCATTGGCCTCGCGGCGGCGTACCCCCTGGCAACAGCATCCAGGGGCGGGCCGAGCCGCTAGAGAACCGCCGGTACGGCTTCGTCAGGATCGCCAGGGGTCGTGACTCTCCATTGCTCGCCCTTGATCTCGGCGAACGGGCCTTCGGCCTCGTCGGGACGCCGGTGGGTGACACTGACGCTTATCCATTGTCCCGGCCCCGGCTGAGGAAGTCCCAGCGCTGCCGAGACCCGTCGCTGGTTGTCGTTCGGCCCGAGGATGAGAATTCCTTCGGCCAGCAGGTCCCTTCTGGCCTGGCGTACTCGTTTCGCGGAGTCCTGGGTCATCGCCACGGCGCTGACAGCACCACGGTCGATCAGCCGGCGCTGCACAACCCGGAAGAGATTGTTGCGGCGCTGGGGATGCCTCGCGGACGCGTCGTCTGCAGGGGCCAGGCGAGCTTCTTCCTCCAGCCGGACACGCTCGATCTCCGCCTGGGCCGCCAGCCGCGCTTCCTCCGCGACCCGCTTCTGCTCCTCCTGGCGCCGGCGCATCGCCTCGTGCTCCGACTGCAGGCGGGCAGAGTGGGCAGCGACGTCTACAACGTGCTGAACACCAAAAGCTCTACTGCGGTCTGACAGGCGTCGCACGGAGCATCGGCATCCACTGTGAGGGCAGCGCCTGCTCTGCTTGGAAGATCTCAGCGAGCTGAGGTGGTGTGAGTGAGGGGATCGAGCGGCTGTGTGCCGTCCGCCATGCGCGCAGCAGCCGGTCGAAGATCTCGAGCACCGGGTTCGGGCTGACCAAGTAGAGGTGTTCATCGGCCAGAGCGCGTGCCTGTGCCAGGACTCCCGGCTTGGGTGACATGAGGACGCAGATCGAGTCGCTGGGTGCCGATTTCCCTCGTTCGGTCTCGACTGTTCTCAGATGGGATCCTGCTTGTCTCACGTCATTGGGGCTGACCATGCCCTTGGCTTCGGCCTGGCTCTTGGCTTCCCAGATGATCCAGCGGGTGTCCTCGAAGATCCAGACAGCGTCCGGGGCGGCCGGGGAGTCATCGTTGTCGTTTCCGTAACTTTCAGAGGTGCCGGCAAGCTGGCCGAGCACGACCAGGGCCCCCTCATAGGCCAGGTATTCCGTACCCGCCAGACCCGCGCGTGCCTTGCTTGCATGTTCTTCGAAGGTGCTGCCGATGTCTTTGTGCCGCGAGAGGACACCGCGCATAGCGGCCTCGTCCAGTTCGTCGAGCGGCAAAGCGCTGGGGGCGCTGGCCTTGTCGCTGGGCGAGGCAAGGTGGGACAGCCACGATGTGCCGGTGCTCATCCGCTGAGCGTTTCGGTAGTAGTCGGCGCTCGTAGCGAGGTAGGTGGGGTCGGTGGTCTGCTGGGCGAGACGGTGAGCGATTCCGAAGCCGAGGTAACTCCACAGTGCGGCGTAGCGTCGGGGGGGTGCGCTCGCCCTGAAGTCGGTTGAGTACTTGCCGGACTGCGGTGAGGGCCCAGTCCCACTGGTTGTTCCAGATCGACTGCCAGGCTTCGACTTCGTAGCGGACCGATGCCTGCAGTTCCTTGCTACTGGGGGCGACAGCGCGGGTGTAATTGTCCCGCTCGCGGACGATGTCTCCGTCGACTTCGGCCCATGCAGCGTCGTGCTTGAAGAAGACACGGAGATTGTCGGTCATGTTAACCGAGTCGTACTGTCGGCTGTTCTCCCAACCGAACTCAAGCTCCGCGTGTACTTCGGGGTGCATCGCGGCCTGAACGTCCCGGCCTGAAAGGTAGGCGGTGAGAGCCTGTCCGAGGATCATGACGGCTGCGTAATCCTGAGGGTTGCGTGTCGCCCGCCCGGATCCCTGCAGGATGCGTGCTCGGATGCGTTCCTGGAGGACTTCGACAGCACCAAGGGACTCGTGGAGGAACCGCTCCTGCAGATCACCTCGTGCGGGCAGGCCGGCAAGGATGACAAGGCGGCAGTCGTCTCCAGGCAGGTCAATTCCGTCGTACCGGTTGGTCAGCACCAATGCTGCGTTGTGCTGGGCCGTGAACTTCGACAGGTCGTCCTCAACGTCACTGGCCTTCAAAACGGAGTACGTGCTGGGCAGCATCGACGTGATGAAGGAGTCCTGGGTTCGGGTGTCGGGAGTGAGCACGACGGCGCGTCCGGCCTCGCTGATCGTGCTGGACACGAAAGCGGGCAGCTCGGTGCGGTCGGCTGCAAGGTCGGAGGCCAGTTCGGGGAAGACGAAGAAGCGGCGGCCGGTTCCCTGGTTCTCCCAGCCTTCGGGAACCGGGATGCGCTCGATCTTCTTGCGGCCAAAAGTCCGCTCGAGCTCGCCTCCGTCGCCGAGGGTGGCACTCATGTAAATCCGGCGTTCGGGGTCACTGAACGCCGCGTGCTGCCAGGTCGGCGGGATGAAGGGACGGATGACGATCTGGCCGTAGGCGACGTAGAACAGGCAGCGGTCCAGGCGGCCTTGCAGGAATTTCCAGACGTGCCGGGCTTCGTCTGCCCGCTTGCCATCGAATTTGCCGCCCTCGACTGCGGAACTCACCGTGCGCTCAAGCTGCGCTGCGTGAGCGGCCACACCGATCGGGGAGGCCAGGTAGACATAGGGCTGGGACGCTTTGTCGGTGTCGCTGTTTTTCAGCCGAGGCAGGACCAAGGGGTCGAGAGCCGGTTCGAGGGCAGACAGGACATCCAGATAGGCGCTCTCGTCCTGTCGGCTGATGGTCAGGCGCCACGGCTTGGCGACGTAGCCCTCAGCTGCGTGCGCGTCGTCCAGGACCAACAGGCTGGCATTCTTGATTGCGGGGTTGGAGTTAAAAATGTGGCTGTACACGCTGACGGCGACTGCATCGGCGGATTCGAAGCGGGCGCGGTCGGCCGGGTTCCAGGTGGGGACGCGGTCGATCAGTAGGGCGTTGGGGATGCCGTACTCGTCGAACGCGGCCGCAGTCTGCTGCGCGAGCTGCTTGGTGGGGCAGAGGTAGGCGACCCGTTCACGGGCGGTGCGGCGGCGGAACTCGGCGATCAGACCGCCGACCAGGGTTTTACCCGCTCCCGTGGGAAGCTCGATGGCCACATCCGCGGCCGCGGACTTCTTCTGATGCCAGGCACGCAGCACGTCCTGCTGGTGCCCCCACACGGCGGCAGGGCCGCGGTTGATGACCGCAAGCATCCTGTAGAGATGCAGCGGGTCGTCCGGCAGACTCGAGTCGCTGGTCTTGCGTGCGAACGCCACAGTCGCTCCATCCCCCCGCTGATCGCTGACCGGCGCCTCAGCGTCGATAACTTGACCGATACAACGCCGTGCTCAGCGTAGTGGGTCCGCGGCCGCCCTGCAGGCCGCTCACGGCTCCGGTGCTGACGCCGGCGCCAACCAGAAGGCCAGGCCGAAGCCCCAATGCAGTTGGAGAGGGGATGTTGTTGAGAAGTCCCGTCGGCGCCGTCTGCTGATCCGCTCGGAGACTCGGATGCCGTTGTCGTCAGCGGGCTGTTGCCTCTCTCCAGCGGGTTGATCTTCAGCTTTCTTGAGGCATTCATCGCCCTGCTGGCATGCGCGCAGGAAGACCTCTCCGTTGCGGTGCTGGCAGGCGCGGAGTCATTGCAGGACTTGCCCCAGCGGTTCACTCAGAATCGTTCGAGGTGGCGTGCGCTCAGGGGCTGCCGGGTGGCTCCATGGCCTCCAGGCGTACGGCGCGCCGGCAGTCCTGTCGGAGCGTGGCCCGGATGTCGTCGTACGGCGCTGTGCCGGGAAGGGCTCGGGCCAGGGTGTAGCGGACAGGGAGGGATGGGTCGCAGGCGAACTGCCAGCCGAGGTCGGTGAGATCCGTCCGGTCGGTTGCATGGCACCACAGGTGCGCGGCCAGGGCGCGGGCCCAGGGTGAGGCGTGTCCTGACAGGCTCGGGATCAACGGGATGAGGCCTTCGTTCGGCAGCATGGCGAGGTCGCGTGCGACGAGCCGGTCGATGTCTTTGCCGTGGTGTGCCAGGAGTGGCAGAGCTGCGGTCACGATGAGGTCTTGCTGGGCTGATTTGTGCGCGAGGCGACATGCTGCGCTGAGGCCGGCGTATCGCAGGGTGCTCGGTCCTCTTTCGAAGCGGAACCGTTCGTAGGGGTGGATGGCTTCGTGATCGTCTCCGTCGCTGCCGTCCAGAAGTCCTCTGACTGCGTCCATGGCGGTTGCGAGGAACTGCGAGCGGCGCTGCGGGGTAAGCCTGGGCGCGAGGTACTTGAGTGCGTTCAGAGCGTCCTGGCGGACGTGTGCGGTATTGGTGTGGTCTCGGGCCTGGAGGTCCAGTGTCTCGGCGAGAACGTCGCTGTCTGATGGTGTAAGCAGGTGGTTCACCAGCAGTGCTACGCGGGGTAGTGATGCCGCTGGCGGCAGGGGGACGGCACCTGGTCGCTGAAGGACTCCGTCGAGCAGCGACTGTGCGAGCGGGCAGGCATCGTCAGCGGGTGTGTCGGCCAGGACGAGCGCGAGGGCCGCGGCCACTCCCCCGCGGCCGGCGCTGGTGCTGCAGCGTTCGGCAACGACGCTGGGCAGCAGTTTGAGGACGTCTCCTGCCCCAAGAATGGTCTGCGACATCGTGTAGTCGGCGAGCATCGCCTGGCATGCCCGGTCAACTGCTTCGGCTCGTTGCGGGCCGGGGTGGTGGCGGGCGATGGCAAGGAGGGTTAGGGCGTAGGGGGCGCCCACTCTGGGGTCGGCTGTCATTCCTGTTGCGTGCCACTGCTCGGTGAGGTCCAGAAACCGGCGGGCTTGCTCGCTCGTGAAGGCGGGGGCTGCTTCTGCGAGCAGCTCGGCAGCGGCCTGGTGAACGTACGGCATGTCGGGCTGGGCCGTCGCGAGGCTGGTGACCTCTTCCAAGGCCAGGTCTGTCCATGCGCGGGTCTGTGGGTCGGGCAGCAGGTCGGTCATGGTTTGGGCTGTGAGGAACAGGCTCTTGCGTTTCCAGCGGGGCAGGTCCGTCCAGAGTGGGGGTACGGGCAGATCGAGCTGTTCTTCAGGTAGCTGTTTGCTCAGTTCCTTGAGTGCCTTGTCGCTGCCGGCCGCGGTGAAGTGGCCAGCGGCCTGACTGGTCAGTTCGTGCTCAAGGTGCAGTCGTCCGAACAGTTCGTGGGCTTCGCGTTCGGCCGACCAACTGGCTGATGCCACACTGTGGCGCAGGTACTGCGTCAGGGCCTGTCGGCATTCTGCGGAGTGCGCCCGGTTCGCGAGGCGCCCGAGGGTCCGCTCGCGCACTGATGTCGGGATGCCCATGACGCTTCCCTGACCTGCTGCTCGCAGGGCGGTGGCCTTCGGGAACGTCAGGCCGATCTCGTCGGTCTGAAGGTGGTAGCGGAGGCGGACCAGGCTCTGTGCCTCGATCCACGTCGCGGCGTCGAGATGGTTCTTGCAGCGGACAGCACGCTCGATCGCCTCCTCGTACCGGTCGAGCGCCTGCTGGCCCCGGCCGGTCTCGGCCAGGAAGCGGGCATGCCGGGCACGCAGAAGCGCAGTGATCGACGGCGGGTACGAGGCCGCCGTGAGATTCTTCCATGCCGTTCCCGAGCGGTCGGTGTCTGCCAGGCAGGCATACAGGCGCGCTCGCAGAAGTATGTCGGCTTCGGCCCCGGCGTCAGCGAGAGCTCTCAGGACGTCCGCCCGGTCCTGGACCAGGTCCAGTCGGCCCTGGGCGACGGCGTGCTCGGCGAACCATGCTCCTGCCAGAACCGCATGAGGGCATTCGGGCAGCAGCGCGTCAATGCTGGTGGTGATGTCCGCCAGCGAGACGTGGTGGTAGTGCTCGAAGCCAGCCAGGTCCCCCAGTGCGTTCGCCGAACGGATCAGATGATCGGCGGCGTCAGTCTGCTCCTCGGACAGCCGGTGAATGATCGAGTTGACTAGCCACGGCTCACCGGCTTCGAGGGCTGTGGCCATAACGGACACGTCGATGGACGTGCCGGCGTCGTGATCACCCGCCTGGTGGTGCAGAACCTCCGCCTGCTTTCGGCGCATGGACAGGGCGAAGGACGGCCAGCCGGCATCGTCGAGTGCCTGCGCCAGCTCCTCATACCGTGCGGCAGCCTCAGCGGGATGTGTCGTCTCCAGCTTCCGGGCTTGCTCAAGGTCCCGGTCGAGCCCCAGGTAGGCGACAGGGCCACGCGTCACCGCGTCCGGCTCGACAAACTGCTGTCGCCGTTCCGGCGCCGGGATGGCAGAGAAGCGCTGCTTGAGCCGAGGTGCAAGTTCACGGCGCAGCATGTTCTCGGTGACCCAGGCGCCGCTGGGCACCCAGTCGCCTATCTGGTGCTCGATTTTCGACATGACTGCCTCGGCTGCGTCCAGCGTGTCCTTGAACGCGACACCGCGCAGGCGGTCGACCGCGTGGCTGCGGTCCTGCCCGTCACCGTCTTCCAGGCGCAGGCGCTTGACTCTCAGCCTCGACAGCAACCGCCAGGACAGCTCGGCCGCATCGACGACGCTGGTATCCAGACGGTTTCGAGTCGCGGCTTCGGCGACGACCTGGTCGAACATCGCAAGGCGGCCGCGCAGATCAGCGTTCGTGGGGCCAGGCTCGGAGGCGACCTGCCGGAAAACGTCCGGGCTCTTCCCCCGCGCAAGCTGGGTGAGGGATGCGACCTGAAAGGCGTGAGGGCTCCGCTCGACAACCGCCAGCACGAGTCTGCGGTGGCCAGACTCGATCTCTTCCCAGTGCTCCGTGATCTCTGTGAGGTAGTTGCCGACGAGCTTCACAGTCGGGTCGTCCGAGGGGACAAAGCTGGGGTCGCGCCGTACTCCGATGCACGCCGTGAACTCCTCGGTCCCACCACGACGGCGCCCGATGACCATGATGTCGTCGACGCAAGTCAGAACTCTTGCCTGGAGACGGATCTCTGCCGGCTCGATCAAGGCGTCGCCCAGCTCGTCGAGTGAACTGCCGGTCAACAGCGCCGACAGGAGGACGGCTGCGTAACGGTGCTCAAGCACCGTCCCGCCGCCGCCTGACGAGTACAGCGACACCCCCATGACCGTCCCCGCCCCTCCGCTCGCACCATCAAGCAAGACCCTAGCCTCGACGGGGTTCTCGCTTCCGTCTTTGGGCACTTCGGCCGCCCTCCTACGGCCGACCACTCCGGCTTCCGTCCCGGAGACAAGCAGCGCACGATCGGCGGACGCGACACCAACACCCCATCGACTACTCCCCAGCGTTTCGGCGCCGGACTGGCGGGCTGGCAGGGGGGTGACGCCGCGGTTCACTCCGGCTCGATGAACGGCGGTGCAACCGCGGCCAGCTTGGTCCGCGTATTGAGGTCGCTGGGAACGGCGGGCCAAGAAGACCTGGGGTGCTGGGACTGCAGCAGCACGGCCGAGGCGATGAAACGGTCGTCCAGCGCCGCGCGGTCGAGCCAGTTTGGCAGAGCCTCGTACCTCGGCTCGATGTACTAGAAGAGGGCATGGACATCGCAGGCGACCTTGACTGCGCGGGTAACGTCGCCGTTGTCGCGGTGCCCTTGAGCCTCCGGTCAGCCATGTTGGCTACCTCACGGAGGATGTCTGCAAGAGCCCGCCCGGGAAGCCGTTCGCCCGTTGTCACCGGGCGGCCTTGTCGTGGCAGCAATGCCATGGCCTTGGCGCTTTGGCGCCCCGTCTCATGGGAGCGGTTTCATGCGTGACTCCGGGCCGGTTACCTGTGTGGCGTGAGCGGCTGTGGTCAGGGGCGGTGTGGGCGGCAGGTGTGATTGGGGTTGTTGCGGACGTCGTTGTCTGAAGCCTGCTGCTTGCGTGCTTTGGTAGGCAGCAGAGAGATCAATCAGGTCGTTCCGGCGCTGGTGCATCTCCTGTGATTCTCTTGTTTCCCGCCGTACGGGAGGGTGTGCAGAGAGGACATCATCGTGGGCATGCGCGGCAGCCAACAGGAGGCAACCGGGAGCGCTGGGGTGCACCGGGTCATGGGCGACTTCGAGGAGATCGGCTGGGGGCCGGTCGAGAACAATCAGCATGACCTCGGGATCGATCTTTTCTTGCAGGTTCGTGATGAGCGGCGATTCGACCGCACCGTGCTTATGACAGCCCAGGTCAAATCAGGTGACAGTTTCTTCGCCCATCCTCAGTACGATGAGACGGATGTGCTGGAGGGATGGTGGTACTCGGAATCCGACGCTCGGCGTTTCGAGGACTGGGTCCAGCACGGTCTGCCGCACCTGATGGTGCTGCACGACCCTGGCACCCGAACCTCTTACTGGGCGCACGTCACCAAGGACAGCGTCCAGCCCGCTGGCGAGGGCTTCAAAGTGCTGGTGCCGTCTGATCAGCGTGTGGAACGCGCCCAACTGCCGGCCCTGCTCGATGTCGCGGCGACAGAGAAGTCGGCGGGGACGCTGGAAGGCACTACGTGGACTGCGGGCTCCAGATCGGTAGCTCCTGGCCGGGCCGTGCGGTACGCGTTGGTCGTCCCGCGGCTCATCGCCCCAAATCCCAACACGGGTGATAGTCGCGTGCTGGAACCGGAAGAGGCGATCGCTCTCGTTTCTCAGGGACGTGCCAGGGAACTCAAGCGCTATGTCGGCGCAAATCCGCCTCTGCAACGAGAGGACCAGCAGACGGGATGGCGGTGGCGCTTTCTGCACGCGTACCGTCGCGCTGTCGAACACGGGGATGTTTCCGCCCTGGTAGAGCTGGCAGCAGCTGACGACTCCAGGCATGCCAAGCACGCGTATCGGCGGGCTGCGGCGGCTGTGGCCTGTGCCGTGTTCCTTGCCGATGGCGAGCGCTGGGATGAGGCAGAGAACGCCCTTCAGGCGGCGGGCGAGGACTTGTCCCCTGTCGACCATGCCTGGGTCCTGCTGCACAAGGCGTTGCTGGTCGGGGAACGCGGCGACATCGCGCGTGCCAGGCGGCTGGCAGCTGAGAGTCAACGTACGGTCGAGCTGGATGCCGATGACGTCACTGCCCGAGCTATCACCGCAGCAGCAGCCGCCTTCTTGTTCGAGTCCTCGCGCTGGGATGTTCGAAACCTTGAGCAGACCCTGACTGCCAGCGACACCGCCTCGACTTGGTGGCGGTCGCAGTCGATCGCTCAGGCACTCACCGAGCATGGCAAAAGCGCCTTCGCCGCGTGGAGTGCGTTTGAGGAGCCAGGCTCGAGGCCCACGGAATCGGCCGATGCTCGACTGCAGGGTGTGTGGCTGCAAGCATCCTTCAGCGGCGCACGGCGCAGCGCGGCCAGTGCCGCGGGCCAGCGGGCCACCTTTGCGCTGGTTCGCAATGAGGCGCTCTGGCGGAACACCTCCACGGCCGGCGCCGAGACGCAGATCGATCATCTGGTGGACGCGCTGGATGGGTTGCGTCGCTACGGACGCAGGAGAGAGCTGTCCCTCGCTGCATGGCGCTTGTGGGCAGAGGGGCCGATCGACAGCCTGATTCCCGCCCTCACTCACTCTCTGAAGGCCCCGTGGCGGCACACGACGGCGCGGACGACGCTGTTGTTGTGGGAAACGGCGGGTGATCTCTTGACTGCCGAAGAAGCGGACGCGGCCGCAACCGAATGCCTCCGGATCCTCGACGACCCACGGACCTTCCAGGAGCAGGTGCGCCCCGACTTCGTCAGTGACTACTTCACTCTGAAGGCGCTGCGCCGGGTTTTGTCGGCAGCAAGCGACGTTGTTCACGCAGCAACGATTTCTCACGTCCTGCGAGTTCTCGAGCGCGGCAGATTCCGAGCCGAGGACGACCTTGCCAGCCTCGTGTGGCAGCTGAGGCCAGCTGCTCTGGGTGCTGATGCGGAAGCCTGGCGACAGGCAGCAAGTAGTCAGAGTCATCCGGTGCTGTCCGCCACCATGCTGGGTCTGCTGGCGCAGGCCGGGGATGACAGCGCCCAGGGCACTCTGATCCAACGGGTGAAAGAAGGTGATGTTGAAGCCTTCGAGTCCCTGCCAGACGAACTCCTCAAGGACGCATTCAACAGCCGGCTGACCAGGCTTGCCGCGGAGCAGTGCCGTGTGCATCTGGCCGAAGCAGCACGGAACTCGTGGAGCGGCGGGGGCAGTGACTACGGTCTGGTGCAACCTGACGGCTCCCGAGCATGCTGATTGGGCAACGGCCCTCAAACTCGTCACCGATCCAAGGGTGGCCGTCGAACACAAGCTGGGCGCCCTCCGGCTCCTGTCCCAAAGAGCCGATGAGCTGCCGGACTCCGTAGCGATGCAGCTCCGAAGCTCCGTGGCAGTTCAGCCGGACCGGCTACAGGGCGTGAACGCCTGGACAACTCCAGAAACGATGCGGGAGTCAGCGCTCACACTCGGCCATGCGCTCGGTGTACTGGATGCGGACTCAGTCACGACGCATGCCACCGAGTTGCTCCGGGGCAGCGCTGCGCAGCGGCTGTCAGCCACGCGTCTGCTCAGCCGCACAGCCTCCCACACCGACGAGCCGCTGTCGCAAGGCATGCTCCTCGCCCTCGCCTCCGACCCGAACCCCCGCATCAGAGGCGAAGCTGCAGCCGCCCTCATGCGCACTTTGGCCTTGAAGCCCAACGCTGCCTGTCGGGAAGCCGTTGTCGCCGGCGCACACCATTCTGGCTGTCAAGTCCCTCTCATCATCGCCTGGACCATGTCGAACACACATGTCGACAGTGATCTAGGCCAACGTCTACTCCCTGCACTCAAGCAGCATCGTTCAGCGGTGGTCCGCGATGCGGTGAGCAACCATCCCGGTAGCTCCGCCCCTCATCACGCGAGTCGTACTGCCGAGCGAGGCTGATCCGGTCCTGCCGACCCGCTCTACCGTCTCACCAAGCAGGTGAGGCCCCGATGAGTTGGAGAGCGGTCATCGTTCGGGGCATCGAGCCGGAGGGCGGGACGAGGGAGGCGGTGGTCGCCTCCGGCTCCCGGCAGCGCGCAGCATGGCGAGGAGGTCTATGTCGTCGTCGAGCAGCCGCCGGAGCTGGCTGAACAGCTGGCTGGCGCCTCTACCCTCACATCAAAGCCAGTGACAGCGCCTCCCCCAGTGTCGGGCACGACACTGACAGCGTCTGAAGCAGCGTTGTCCGCTGATGCCTGCCCGCCCTGAACAGCCCACGGGTATCGAGGTACGTACTCCCGCCCGCCTCAAGTCGCAGTGATGAGCATCGCTCACCCAACAGACGTCTCAGGAGCATCGCCTCGATGCAGATTCCGCAGACGTCGTGCCATGCAGTGGCCTACGTCGGACCTGTCCCATGGTCGAACCCCGGAACAGCGTCCGGAGCCCAGCTGGACCAGCGCCCGCTGACGTTGCCATTTCCGTGAGCAATTCGGAAAGAGCCTTGCGGCGGCCGCAACCCGAGCCTCAGAACGCAAAGCCGGTTCGCAGAAAAGTTTCCACAAGCGCAGAGCAGCACCGGCACCCGTTCGCCTCACCCGGCCGCCCGCGTCCGCCCCTCCATCGACAATCCGGCATGTATCACCGCACTGCCCCGCGCGCCCAGGCGCAACTCAAAGCCGACAGGCCCCGCCCCAGCCCCCGGAGATTCGACCACGTACACCGGCAGCTCGGTGAAGCTGCGCATTATCCGCTCTACGTGAGCAACGCAGTCGCGGCCTGCAGGCAGGCAGATAAACGCAGGCCAGCCCTTCCATAGGCCATCTAACCTGCGGCCAGCTGACAGCATCTACAGCAAATCGCTACAAGCGAGATGCGCTCATCGAAGTGAGAATGCCCAGCTCAGAGTGCACTGCCCTGCTCACCCTCAACCAGCTGCGACACGACGGAGATTGCACGCCTCTGGCCTGCGCAAACATCCGGCTGTCATAGGAGTCTGCACAAGACTGGCCTTGCCCTTCGTCACAACTGTCAGTGCCAGTTCGTCACCACCCGACAGTAAGAACTAGCAGGCCACCCGGGCTACACCGCTGACATCCAGGTGACGACTCACCGCTGACAACCTCGTGCAGACCATCAACCGGCGTGATCGGGGCGAACCTGCTCCCGGCACTCGCCGTCCACCACGACGTCACCGCGTTCGTCCACCGCCGCCTGCCCGAAGGCGCCACCACGTGCGTGCAGGCCGACCTGACCGCCGACGGCCTGGGCCTGAGCAACAGCCAGCGCCGCGAACTGGCCGCCGACATCGACGTCATCGTGCACTGCGGCGGTCTCACCGACTTCGCCCCCCGCGACCGCACCGCCTTCGACAACGTCAACGCCGAGGGCACCCGCAGGATCCTGGAGCTCGCTGAGGACGCCCGCGTGCCCGTCGTCCTGCTCTCCTCCGCCTCAGCCGCCTTCGACATCCCCGGGGACGACCTCGCCGCCCGCTCCATGCGCGCGTACGGCCAGTCCAAGCGCCGCAGCGAGGAACTGGCCGCCCAGTGCAGCCAGCCTGTCGCGATCGTGCGCACCGCGCTCCTGTTCGCCGCCCGAAACGCGCTCGCCGCCCCGCGACACCAGTTCCCGCACGCCCTGTTCACCGCCATGCTGCAAGCGCGACCCGGTTCGCTGCCCATCCACCCCGACCACTGGACCGACATCCTCCCGATGGAGACCCTCGTCGACTACGTCACCGCGCTGACCGAAGCCCAGATCCGCGGTGACAGCACGGCTCCCGGCCTCCACTGGGTCACCGCCGGCCCCGCCCGCCTGACCGCAGCCGACCTGGAACAAGCCTGCATCGACTTCCTCAACGAGGCAGGCCGCCCGGCCACCGGACCCCTGCTGGCCGATCCCTCCACCCCGCAACCTCGCGCACGCGGCATGGCCCGCGTAGCCCAAATCGGCTTCCTGCCACCCGGCCAGCCGGACATGCCCTCCCACCTGACCCGGCTGCTCCCCACCCAGGTGACCCGCTCCGAGGTACTCGAAGCCCTCGCGCACAGCGTCCGACGCTGCGCGCCGTGGACGTCATGATTCCTACCCTGCGGCGGCACCGTCGTGCTCGACAGGTCCGATAAATTCACGCCACACCGGCCGCGTGTCCCCGGAGCCGAGTGATGTCAGATGCGGGGGTGCTGCCGGCAGGGTTCAGGCTTTATTCACGGGTCGCGGGTTCTTCCGCCACAACGGAAGCGGTCGTCGGCGCATTCAGCGGCCCTGCGGCCGCTCCTCGGTCGCTGCTGCTGGGCAGGTACGACGACGAGGGGCGCTTTCAGTACATCGGCCGCACCACCACCCCCGGCGGGGCAACTGGTACGGCTTTTGCGGGGAATTTGCACCGGTCCCGGCGCGGCCACTCATGGACGGGGTGGTCCTTCTCCGCCGGTGCGGAAGCAGCGAGAAGCTGTCCGTCACGCTGGTGGAGCCCGAGCTGGTGGTGGAGGTCGTATCGACGTCGCCCGCGATGCCTCCGGTCGCTGGCGCCACGCTGCGCGCTGGCATCGGGCGCGCCCCGACCTCTCCCCCGCCAACGCCCCCCGCTGGTGATGACGGTGCACGATGCCCCGCTGTCAGCTTTGGGCTGACAGCACTTGGGACGGACCAGCGGGTGAGCGGTCGAGGAGCGTGGTGAAGAAGTCGGCGAGCAGGGGCTGGGCGCGGTCGCGGTCGCGGAGTTCGTCGTGGCCGAACCGGAAGACCTCGTAGCCGCGGAACTTCAGGGCGCGGTCGCCGGCCATGGTCGCGGCGTACTTCGTGCTGTCGGGTTCGGTTCCTGCGTTGCGGGTGTAGTGCTGCATGCCATCGACCTCCAGGACCACGCGCCGGTTTCACGGGAGCAGCATGAGGAAGTCCATGCGCAGGTTCTGCATGGCCTGCGGTCCGCGTTCGCTGGAGGGTCTGGGGGTCCCAGCGGCAGCGGCCGTCCGCGCTCAGGTGGAGCTTGCTGGTGAATCCGCCACGCGACCTGCCCAGGCCCTTTTCGTGGTCGGTGACCCCGCGTGGTGATCGATGACTGGGTATGGCTGCCTGCCGGGCTCGTTGTCGGTGGTGAGTGCCATGATCGGTTGTATGGGAGCTCTCTTCGGCTACTACGCCGCTGCTGACGATGAGGACGCCGCTCGGGCTGTGGTTCGTGAGGACGGACAGCCGATGGGAACGGGGTACGACTCGTTTGTCGTGAAGGGCATCGATCCGGTGGTCGAGCTGCTGCCTGCAGAGGTGCTCATTACGGGGCGGGCTGCCGATGGCATCGAGGCCGATCCGCGGCACGGGCGGTTGGTCGGAATGGTGGGTGATGGCGAGGTGGTCAGCTTGTCTCTCACGGATTGGTTTTGTGACTCGCTCGCCCGTTTCGACCGGAAGCAGTTGGGCGAAGTGGCACGTGGTTGGTCCGCGTCGGGTGTCTTCAACGCTCCCTCGGACCCGAGTGGGCTCACGGGTTTCCTGGAAGATCTTGCTGCTCTGGCAGAGAGGGCGGCCGCTCGCGGTCACCGGTTGTACTGCTGGATCAGCATGTAGCGACGTGGGACTCAGCCCGCCAGCAGTACTCGCAGGCGCAGCAGGTCGAAGCCGGCTCGGACATCTGGCGCTTGAGCATCTTGATCCGGTTGACATGGCCTTCGCCGACGCCTGAGCTCCAGGGCAGTGTGAAGCACCGCCATCCGCGGCGACGACTGCGGCCGCACCGTCGACACCGAGTCCTGGGGCCGCCACCACCGCCGCCTAGGCCGTTTCTCTCGGATCATCGTGTTGACCAGATGAAGATGGCCGCAACGTGGAGCCCGGCCAGGTAGATGGTGGCGGTCTTCTCGTAACGGGTGGCAATGCCTCGCCACTGTTTGAGGCGGTTGATGCACCGCTCGACGGTGTTGCGCTGCTTGTATGCCTTGCGGTCGAAGGCGGGTGGTCGGCCGCCGTAGCTGCCTCGACGGAGACGGTGGCCCTGCTGGTCGGCTGGGACAGGGATGACCGCCCGAATCCCCCGTCGTTGCAGGTGCTCCCGGATAGCCCGGGAGGAGTACGCCTTGTCGGCCAGGACCACGTCCGGCCGAGTCCGGGGACGTCCGATACGGCGGGGGACGCGCAGTCGTGCCATCACGTCAGTGAAGGCGGGCGCGTCGCCGACCTGTCCTGCCGTAAGCACGAAAGCCAGAGCCGGCAGTTGCCGTCGGAGGCAAGGTGGATCTTCGTAGTCAGTCCGCCTCGGGAGCGGCCGATGGCGTGGTCAGCGAGCTCGTCAGCCGGAGCCCCCTTTTGCGGGCTCCGGCTGCGTGCTGATGGGCTCGAACGACCGTGGAGTCGACGGGCACCACCCAGCTCAGGTCCTCATCGGCGTCCGCCTGGGTCAGCAGGGCGGTGAACACTCGCTCCCACGTCCCGTCGAGCGCCCAGTTCGCAGGCGGCTGTAGGAACCCTTCCACGAGCCGAACTCCGCAGGCAGGTCCATCCACGGAGATCCCGTCCGGTACTTCCAGGCGATTGCATCGATCACCTGCCGGTGATCACGCCATCGTCCACCTCGGCGAGGAGTCCGGTCCGGCAACAGAGGCTCGATCCTGGCCCACTGGGCATCGGTCAACACGCCCGATACAACGACGGGCCCCCTCCGCCGCAACGCCTCAGAACCCGGCCATGGACTTGTCGAGCACTCCACCCAGCGCACTGTAGACGCTGCAGCGAACCGAGTGCCTTGCCCTGCGGCGGAGCCCGAACCCCACGATGAACGACAACGCGAAGAGCCCACCGAGGACCACCGCTACGAGCGGGTTGTAGACGAAGTACGCGAAGCACGCGACCCCAGTCCAGACGAGGATCGGCAGGAGCGAGCCACGCAGCACCGTCCAGAACCTGATCCGTTCTGGCCCCGACGGCAGCACACGTTCATGCCACACCCCGACGTGGTTCCTGGTCACACAATACTCAGGTCGCATGACGCCATCCCACCACCGACAGCCCGCAGCTTGGGCGGTGATCCGTAAGAAACTTCGAGTACCGCGTTCTGCTCCGTCACCATGCTCCCCTACGCCTTCTTCACCCCCGTTCCGTGGCGGTCGATCACCACGAACGGACACTTCGCCTCTGTCGGAAACCGCCGGACACGCCCCCGCTTTCGCGTCCCCTCCTCCGTGAATACAGGCCCGGGAGCGGACCGGGTGCTCCAAGAACACCCCCCTGCCGGGGACGACATCCGCCGCCATGTGAACAGGGGCGTGACTCGCGCACCCGCCCACCGTCGTCCGCGTCATGACCGCCCCTACAGCGAATCACTTCGTCGCCCCGTGGGGGTACAGGACGAGCAGGCGGCAGCCGGTCTGGGACTGCGGCCAGTGCACGCTGCCTTCCTGTGCCGTGATCAGCGTCCCGGGGCCGTGGACGCGCTCACCGTCGTGGAACTCTCCTTCGAGGACGAAGAGAATTTCCTGACTCTCGTGGATCTCCTTGCCGAAGACGGCGCCGGGGGCGAACTCGATGAGCATCGCCGACAAGGCGCTGTTGTCGTCTCCCTCCCGCAGCATCTTGACGGCGATGCCGTCAGTCACCTGCTGCTGCGGCGCCTGGTCGACATGGGCTACCTCGAATCCTGCGAGCATGAGATGGATTCCTTTCTGGCTGTGATTGGAGTCAGCTATGGGTCTGTTCAAGGGACGCATGTGGTTCAGTTCGCTCCCTTGCCAGCCGCTGCGGTCCTCGTGGGCCTGGACCGGGTCATCGGGGCCGGGAAGGCTGCGGAGGTGCAACACGGTCTCGGCTCGGAGATGAGCCGT
>NZ_JBEYCR010000027.1:0-35329 GCF_040632845.1 Streptomyces sp. NPDC016459 | reverse complement strand
CGTACCGCGTCTTGAACTTCTCCGCGCTCTGGAAGAAGCAGACGACCTTGCCGTCCTTGGCGTACGCGGGCATCCCGTACCAGAGCTTCGGCGCCTTTCCCTCGGTCCGCGGATCAGGCCCTTCGTCTGCCACACCACGTCCTCGGGGCGGCCCGCGAGCCTCAGCTCCGGATAGCGCCGCAGCAGTGTCGACAGCATCACCTCGGACTCCATGCGGGTGAGCATCGCACCCATGCAATGGTGCGGCCCGTGCCCGAAGGAGACGTGTCCGATGCCCCGCCGGTCGAAGTCGAGGGTGTGCGGGTCCTCGAACACCTCCGGGTCCCGGTTCGCCGCCAGGTAGGAGGCGTACACGGCCTCACCCGCCCGGATGGTCACCCCGCCGACCTCGACGTCCTCCGTCGCGATCCGCGGAAGGCCGACCCCGTTGCGGTGCGGGATCCAGCGCAGCAGCTCGTCCACGGCCTGCGGCAGCAGTTCCGGCTCGGCGCGCAGCCGGTCCGCCAGCTCCGGCCGGGTGAGCAGCACGTAGACCATGTTGGCGCTGTTGTTCCGTACCGCGTGGGCGCCGCTGATCAGGATCGCCATGGCCAGCGAGACGGCCTCGTCGGCGTTGATCCTGCCCTCCGCGAGGGACTCCGCCAGCGCCCCGGCCAGGTCGTCCTGCGGCTCGGCGCGCCGCCGGTCGAGCAGCCGGGTGACATAGCCGTGGATCTGGGCCTTGGCGGCCCGGCTGCTCTCCGGGCCGGGGCCCGACGACAGAATGAGGTCGGGCCAGGAGGCCAGCTCCGCCCGGTCCTCGTCGGGGACGCCGAGCAGATCGCACACCACCGCCATCGGCAGCGGGCCGTGCAGGTGCGTCATCAGGTCGGCGGGGCTGCCCGCCGCCTCCATCGCGTCGAGGAGGCGGTCGGTGCTCGCCTGGGCCAGCGGACGGAGCCTTCTGGTGCTCTGCCCGGTGAAAGCCTTCGTCACCGCCTTGCGCAGCTGGGTGTGGTAGGGCGGGTCGGCGTAGTTCAGCGCGGCCTTCGAGGCCACCATGTGGCCGGTCATCCCGGTGACCTGACGGTCGAGCAGCGCCGTCCGGCTGAACCGGGGGTCGGAGGTCACCGCGCGCACGTCCTCGTACCGCGTCACCAGCCAGGCCTCGTTCTCCGCGGTGAACGGCAGCCGGATGCGGGCGACGGGCTCCTTCTCGAGGAGCTCGGTGAGCAGCGGGTCGAAGGCGAGTGCGGGGAGGTCGTCGACGGTCCAGGTACGGGCGGGCGGGGGCGGTGCGGGGTCGGCGGGAACCCCTTCGGAGGGGGTCGCTTCGGAGGCTGGTCCTGCGGTTGTCTCGGAGGTCATGTGGTGGCTGTTCCCGGTGGCGGACGGCGGCGATACGCCGAGCACCCACAGCCCCCCGGACGGAGCACCCCTCGACCGCCCCGACCCTCACTCAGCGTAGGCATCCGGTCGCGCTCGCGGTTGCGGGGTCGCGATCACCGGGTGAGTGTGGGCGGCAGTTCACGCGAACGAGACGAAGGAGCGAGTGTCGTGGTGACTTTGTGCAAGCCCGCAGTGTCCGTGCCCGAGCACGTGATCACGATGGAGGAAACCCTCGACCTCGCCCGCTCACATCATGAGGGGCACCCGCAACTCGCCCTCGCGCTACGCCTGATCGGCAACACCGGCGTCGCGCGGCGGCACATCGTCCAGCCCATCGAGGAGACCCTGAAGCATCCCGGCTTCGAGGAACGCAACATCCGCTACGAGGCGGAGGCCAAGGCGCGGGTCCCGGCGGTCGTCCGGGAGGCCCTGGAGAACGCGGCGCTGCGCCCCGCGGACATCGACATGATCGTCTACGTGTCGTGCACGGGCTTCATGATGCCGTCCCTGACCGCCTGGATGATCAACACGATGGGCTTCCCCAGCCACACCCGCCAGGTCCCCATCGCCCAGCTCGGCTGCGCCGCCGGCGGAGCGGCGATCAACCGGGCGCACGACTTCTGCACCGCGTACCCGGACGCCAACGTCCTCATCGTGGCCTGCGAGTTCTGCTCGCTCTGCTACCAGCCCACCGACCTCGGCGTCGGCTCGCTGCTCTCCAACGGCCTCTTCGGCGACGCCGTCGCCGCCGCCGTGGTGCGCGGCCGTGGCGGCACCGGGATCGGCCTGGAGCGCAACAGCTCCCATCTCGTGCCCGACACCGAGGACTGGATCGCCTACAGCGTCCGCGCCACCGGCTTCCACTTCCTCCTCGACAAGCGGGTGCCGACCACGATGGAACCGCTGGCCCCGGCGCTCCGCGAGATCGCCGGAGCACACGGCTGGGACGCCGGAGAGCTGGACTTCTACATCATCCACGCCGGCGGGCCGCGCATCCTCGACGACCTGAGCCGCTTCCTCGAGGTGCCCCCGGAGGCCTTCCGCTTCAGTCGCGCCACGCTCACGGAGTACGGCAACATCGCCAGCGCCGTCGTCCTCGACGCCGTACGCCGGCTCTTCGAGGAGGGCGGGCAGCCCGAGGGCGCGCGGGGCATCCTCGCCGGGTTCGGCCCCGGGATCACCGCCGAGATGTGCCTCGGACGGTGGACGAACGCCCCGGTCTCACCCGAACCGAACCTCGGCACCCGCCGCATCGTCGGCTACTCGCCGCCGTTCCACCCCGCCCGCACGGCCGTCTGAGCGCCGAGCCGGACCGCCGCGCCGATTCCCCGTGCGCCGACCACCACGTACGCCTGCGAACACGAGCACGCGTACGAACAGGACCACCCCGACCCGCGCCGGCACGCACCCGCGCGAGACCACGCGTACAGACCCGCCCCAGCAGAGGAGAGCCGCATGTCCGCTACGCCCCCGCCCCGCCGCAGCAAGCGCCCCAAGGCCCTGCGAGGCCCCGCCGCGCTCACCGCGCTGCTCGCCGGAGCGGCCGCCGCCACGCTCGCCGGCGCGCCCGCCGAGGCGTCCGCCCCGGGCGCCGTCCGGGTGCCGATGCACCAGTGCTGGGTGAACGGCAACTCCGCCCCGCCCGGCGACACCGTGAGCGGCACCGACGGTGACGACCACATCTTCTGCGACAGCGACCTGGAGAACGTCACCGTCTGGGGCGGCAACGGGAACGACATGATCGAGGTGCGCGGCCTGGTCATCGACTCGGCCGTGATGGGCGGCGAGGGCGACGACGTCATCCGCGCCAAGCACCTCGTCCCCCAGAAGGCCTCCAGCATGGTCCGGGGCAACCGGGGCAACGACATCATCAAGGTCGCCACGGTCGCCGGCGACGGCGCGGAGCACGGCGCGGTCGTCCACGGCGACGACGGCGACGACAAGATCACCACCGGTTCGGTCACCGGGGCGCCCGGCAAGTTCAACCGGGGCGGTGGCATCGTCACCGGCAACGACGGCGTCGACACCATCAAGGTCGGCACGATCGACTTCTCCGGCCGCGTCCTCGGCGGCAGCGAGGCCGACGAGATCGAGGCGGCGGCTCTCGGCCCCGAGTCCGGCGGCATGATCCAGGCCGGCCCGGGCGACGACCGGATCAGCGGCCCCGGCGGCTCGGTCCTGACCGTCGGCCCCCACTGGGGTTCCGTCGACGCCGGTGTCGGCAAGGACACCTGCACGGTGAAGTCGGTCTCCACCCGGACGTCCATCAGCTCCTGCGAGGTGTTGCCGAAGGCGGCGCCCGCGGACGGCGCGGCGAAGCCCGCCAAGCCGGCGGACACGGCGGCCGAGTCCGCCGCCGAGCCGGACAGCCACTGAGCCGTACGGCTCAGACCACGGCCTGCCGCTCCACCCAGTGGCAGGCCACCTCCTGTGCCCCGCCGCCGCCCAGGACCGGCAGCCCCTCGCCCCGGCAGCGGTCCGCGACCGCCGCCGCCTCGCCCGACGCGAGGACCTGACAGCGGGCGTGGAAACGGCAGCCGGACGGGATGCGGGACGGATCCGGGGGCTCACCGGTCAGCACCACCGGAACGCCCCCGGACTCCGGCAGCACCGAGAGCAGCGCCCGGGTGTACGGGTGCTGCGGCCGGGTCAGTACGGACTCGACCGTGCCGGTCTCCACGACCCGGCCTAGGTACATCACCGCGACCCGGTCCGCGATGTTCCACGCGAGCCCCAGGTCGTGCGTCACCACGAGCGCGGACAGACCCAGCTCGTCCCGCAGGCGCAGCAGCAGCGCCAGGATCTCGCCCCGTACGGACGCGTCGAGGGAGGCCACCGGCTCGTCGGCGACGATGAGCTCCGGCTCCAGTGCCAGCGCGCCCGCGATGACCACCCGCTGCCGCTGCCCGCCGGACAGCTCGTGCGGGTAGCGCAGGAAGAAGCGCTCCGGAGGCCGCAGCCCGGCCCGCGCGAGGGCCCCCGCGACCGCCTCCCGCTCGTCGTGCGTCGACCGGTGGACCCCGTGGATCCGCAGCCCCTCCGCCACCGCGTCGTACACGGTGTGCCGGGGGTTCAGCGAACCGCTCGGGTCCTGGAGGACCAGCTGCGCCCGCCTCCGGTAGGCCTTCAGGGCCCCGGAGGAGTACCCGAGCGGCTGCCCGTCGAAGGCGACCGTCCCCGAGGTGGGCCGGACCAGGCCGAGCAGTGAGCGCGCGAGCGTCGTCTTGCCGCAGCCCGACTCCCCGACCAGGGCCACGATCTCGCCCGCGCCGATGTCCAGGTCCACCCCGTCGACCGCCCGCGCGAGGGGCGCGCCCCGCCGCCCGGGGAAGGCGACGTGCAGCCCGCGCGCCGACAGCAGCGGCGGCGCGGACGTCTCCGTACTCATGACGCCTGTACTCATGACGCACTCCCCACATGGACGCAGGCGGCCCGGTGCCCGGCGGCCGCCTCCCGCAGTTCCTGGTCGATCTCCCCGCAGCCGGCCACCGCCACCGGGCAGCGCGGATGGAAGGTGCAGCCGTCGGGCAGGTCCGCCGGGTCCGGCGGGTCGCCCGGCAGTCCGCGCGGCGCCCGCCGGGACGCGGGGTCCCCGACGCGGGGGAACGCCGAGGACAGCGCGCGCCCGTAGGGGTGCCGGGCGGCCTCGTACACCGCCCGGGCCGGCCCCTCCTCGACGACCCGGCCCGCGTACATGACGGCGAGCCGGTCGCAGGTGTCGGCGAGGACGGCCAGGTCGTGGCTGATCATCAGGAGGCTGATGGACTGCTCGGCGACGAGCCGCTCGATCAGCCGCAGGATCTGCGCCTGGATCATCACGTCGAGCGCGGTCGTCGGTTCGTCCGCGACGATCAGCCGGGGATCGCAGGCCAGCGCCATCGCGATCATCACCCGCTGCCGCTGCCCGCCGGACAGCTCGTGCGGATAGGCCGCCGCCCGCGCGGCGGGCAGTCCGACGTGTTCGAGCAGTTCACCGGCGCGTCTGCGGGCCGCCGCCGGGGTCGCGTGGCCGTGGACGAGCAGCGGCTCCGCGATCTGGTCCCCGATCCGGTGCACCGCGTTGAGCGAGTGCATCGCGCCCTGGAACACGATCGAGGTGCCCGCCCAGCGCACGGCCCGCAGCCGCCCCCAGGTCATGGCGAGGACGTCGTCGCCGTCGAGCAGGATCCGGCCCTCGATCCGCGCCGAGGCCGGAAGGAGCCGCAGCAGCGCGAGGGCGAGCGTGGACTTGCCGCAGCCGGACTCGCCCGCCACGCCCAGCTTGGTGCCCGCCTCCAGGGTGAGGTCGACCCCGCGTACGGCGGGCACGGCGGACGCGCCCGAGCCGTACGTCACCCGCAGGTCCCGGACTTCGAGGAGGCTCATCGCCCCACCCCCAGCTTCGGGTTGAGTACGGACTCGACCGCGCGCCCGCACAGGGTGAACGCGAGGGCGACCAGGGCGATGGCCACGCCGGGCGGCGCCAGGTACCACCAGTGCCCGGAGGAGACCGCGCCCGCCTCGCGCGCGTCCTGGAGCATCCCGCCCCAGGACACCACGGTCGGATCGCCGAGGCCCAGGAAGGCGAGGGTCGCCTCGGTGAGGATGGCGGTGGAGATGCCGAGGGTGGTCTGCGCGAGTACCAGCGGCATCACGTTCGGCAGCACGTGCCTGCTCATGACGTGTCCGTGGCCGCCGCCGAGCGCGGTCGCCCGCTCGATGTACGGGCGGGACTCGACGGCGATCGTCTGGGCCCGCACCAGGCGGGCGGTGGTCGGCCAGGAGGTGACGCCGATGGCCAGCACCACCGTCCACATCGACCGTGACATGACGGTGGCGAGCACGATCGCGAGGACCAGTGCCGGCATCACCAGGAACCAGTCGGTGATGCGCATGACGACGGTCGAGAACCAGCCGCCGTAGTGTCCGGCGACGATCCCCACGAGGGTGCCGATGGCGACCGAGAGGGTCGCCGCCAGCAGGCCGACGAGCAGGGAGATCCTTGCCCCCCAGATCAGCAGACCGAGCAGCGAGCGCCCGAACTGGTCGGTACCCAGCGGGAATTCGGCACTCGGTGCCTCCAGGGCCGCGCCGGTGGCCTTCGTCACCGACTGCACGTCGGCGCCGACGAGCAGCGGGGCGGTGAGGGCGAGCAGGGCGATCAGCGCGAGACCGGCGAGGCCGTACAGGCCGGCGCGGTGGGTGCGGTAGCCGCGCCAGAAGCGGGCCGCCGTGTGCCGACGCCGCTGCCAGGCCAGTGAGGCGGCGGAGGCGGCGGGCGCCGGAGAGGCCGTCGGCCCGCCGGGGGGCCGGGCGGGAGTCGGAGAGGTCATCGGCCCACCCGGGGGTCGAGCAGCGGATAGAGCAGGTCGGCGATCAGGTTCATCAGGATCATCGCTCCGGCGAAGACGACGAACAGGCCCTGCACGAGTGGCAGGTCGGGCACGCTGAGCGCCTGGTAGAACAGCCCGCCGAGCCCAGGCCAGGAGAACACCGTCTCCACCAGGATCGAACCGGCGGCCACATGGCCCAGATTGATGAAGAACATCGTGACGGTCGGCAGGAGCGCGTTCGGCACGGCGTGGTGGCGCCGGACCGCGTCGTCGCGCAGCCCCTTCGCCCGCGCGGTGGTCAGGTAGTCGCCGCCCATCTCGTCGAGCAGCGAGGAACGCATCACGAGCAGGGTCTGCGCGTAGCCGACCGCCACGAGCGTGACGACGGGCAGCACCAGATGGTGGGCGACGTCGAGGACGTACGCGAGACCGGTCTCGCCGGTGCCCGACTCCATGCCGCCGGTCGGGAAGAGCCCGGGGACGGGGCCCATGCCGACGGAGAACACGATGATGAGGAGAAGCCCGAGCCAGAAGGAGGGCACCGACCACAGGGTCAGCGCGATCCCGGTGTTCAGCCTGTCGCCGAGGCCGCCGTGACGCCAGGCCGAGCGGGTGCCGAGCCAGAGCCCGAGCGCCGAGTAGATCACCACGGCGACCCCGGTGAGCAGCAGGGTCGCCGGAAGCTTCTCCGCGATCAGCTCCCCGACGGGGGCGCGGAACTGGAACGAGGTGCCGAGGTCGCCGCTCAGCGCCTTGGCGCAGTAGTCGGTGAACTGCTGCCACACAGGCAGATCGAGGCCGAACTGACGGCGAAGTGTCGCGAGTTGCTCGGCCGAGGTGGGCACGCCGTGCGTCATCGCCTTCACCGGGTCGCCGGGGATGATCCGGAACAGGAAGAAGCTGGTGACCAGCACGGCGAAGAGCGAGACGAGCGCGCCGCCCAGCTTCCCCGCCGCGTGACGGAGATAGCCGAGGGAGGAACCGGTGCGGGATGCGCCGTCCGTGACGCGGGCCTTCTCGGCCCGCGTCACGTCGGCCGCGGTGCTTGCCGTCGTCACGTACTACTCGCGGTCGTCGACGGTGGAGCGGCGGCGCAGACCGAGGAAGACGCCGACGCCGACCACGACCACCACGGCGGCGCCGATGCCGACGATCACCCCGGTGGACGAGCCGCCGTCGGAATCAGCGGTGCTCGCCGCGGGCACGGCCGACCACCAGCTCCAGTAGCCGTCCTGTCCCCACAGGTTCCCGGCGGCCTCGGGCATGGTCGTGATGGACGCGATCTGGTCCGTGCGGTACGCCTCCAGGGCGTTCGGATAGGCCATGACGTTCATGTACCCCGTGTCGTACAGCCGGGACTGCATCCGCTTCACCAGAACCGCCCGCTTGGCGGCGTCGTACTCCACCGCCTGCTGCGCGTAGAGCGTGTCGAACTCCTTGTCGCAGATGAAGTTGTCGGTGGCCCCGGAGTCCTTCGGCGTCGCCGGGAGCGTCCCGCAGGTGTGGATCGACAGGACGTAGTCGGGGTCCGGGTTGACCGACCAGCCGTCGAAGGCGAGGTCGTAGTCGCCCTTGACCCACGGGTCGGAGACGCTGTCCAGGCACTCGACCTTCAGACCGATGCCGAGCTTGCCCCACCACTCCTGGAGGTACTTGCCGATCGCCTTGTCGTTGGGGTCGGTGGCGTGGCAGAGGATCCGGAAGTCCAGCGGCCTGCCGTCCTTGCCGACCCGCTTGCCGGCGGCGTTCTTCCGGTAGCCGGCCGCGTCGAGGAGCTTCTCCGCGCCGGCCGGGTCGTACGCCCGCTTCTGGGCGCCCTCGGGCTTCCAGAAGTACGAGTCGAACCGCGGCGGGATGTAGCCCTCGCCCTCGACGGCGTGCCCCTGGAAGACCTTGTCGACGATGGCCTTGCGGTCGACGGCGAGGAAGAGCGCCTTGCGTACGGCAGGGTCGAGCAGCGCCTTGTGGCCGTTGCCGAACGTCTTCCCGTCCCTGGCCCTCGCGCCCGGGTTGGTGGCGATGGCGAAGAAGCGGCGGCCGGGGGCGTCGTTGACCTTGATGTCCTTCTGCGTCTTGAGCGCGGCGGCCTGGGCGGGCGTCAGGTTCGGTACGAAGGACACCTCGCCCTTCTGGAGGGCGGCGACGGCGGCGTCCCCGTCCTTGTAGTACTTGAAGACCAGCTCGTCGAACTTCGGCGCGCCCCGCCAGAAGTTCTTGTTCGGCTTGAGCTTGATGTACTGGTCGACCTTGTAGTCCGTGACGACGAACGGTCCGTTGCCGACGATGGGGAACTGCTTGTCGTTGTTGAACTTCGAGAAGTCGCCGACCTTCTCCCAGACGTGCTTCGGCACGATCGGCACGTCGAGCGCCGTCATCGTCGCCTGCGGCTTCTTCAGGCGGATGACGAGCGTCTGTGGGTCGGGCGCGGTGACCTCGGCGAAGTTGGCCGTGAAGCTGCCGTTGGCGGTGGCGGCGTTCGGGTCGGTCATCATCTTGTTGAAGGTCCAGGCCGCGTCCTCGGCGGTGGCCGGCTTCCCGTCGGACCAGGTCGAGTCCTTGCGGATGGTGTACGTCCACGTCAGCTTGTCCGGCGAGGAGGTCCACGCGGTCGCCAGGCCCGGGATCGGGCGGGCGTCCTTCGCGTCGTAGTTGGTGAGGTACTCGTAGGCCAGCCGGTGGATGCTGGTCGAGGTGAGCTTCTGCGCGAGGAACGGGCTCAGCGAGTCGATGCTCTGCGAGACGGCGACGGTGAGCGTGCTCCCGGCGGGGGACTTGTCGTCCTCCGCGGCGGCGGTACCGGGGACGGCCACGAGCGAGACGGCGGTGACACCGGAGGCGAGCAGCAGACGGAGTGCTCTGTGGGCGGAGGTGCGGCGGGGTGGAGCCTTCGTGACCATGACCATGGGACGGGACCTCGCGTCGGGGGATCTGTCGTGGATCTTGGGCTGACGATGGGTGAAGCGAAGGTCTATCAGCGGTGGTCTGCCGTCGTCAACGATCCGTCAAACCCCTTGTGGGCTGCGGGAATGCCGAGAGGCCCCGTACCGGGGGACCGGTACGGGGCCTCATTGGTCTACTCCTGTGACGCCTTACTGCTGAGAGGCTGGCGGTGCCTGCGGGGGCTGCTGCCCGTGCCAGTACGGGGGCGGGACCTGGGGCTCGCCCTGGTCGTGCCCCGGCGCCGAACCGGTGCCGGGATCCTGCGGATCGGCCTGTGGGGGCAGCGGCTGACCGGGCGCCGGCTGCTGCCAGCCCTGGGGCATGCCGGGCTGACCGGGGGGCGCGCCGAACGGTTGTCCGGGCGCGGGCTGTGCTCCGTACGGCTGACCCGCGGCGGGCGGCGCACCGTACGGCTGCCCCGGCGCGGGCTGCCCCGGCATGGGCTGACCGGGTACCTGCTGGCCGGGCATCGGCTGCCCCGGCATGGGCTGCGCCGCGTACGGCTGGCCGGGCGCGGGCTGCGCGCCGTAGGGCTGCCCCTGCGCCGGCGGCTGTCCGTAGGGCTGCTGCGGCGGGTAGGGCTGTCCGGGCGCCGGCGGATGTCCGTACGGCTGACCCGCTACCGGCTGCCCCGGGGCGAACTGCCCCGGCACCTGCTGTCCGGGCACGGGCTGCCCGGGTACCTGCTGTCCGGGCATGGGCTGTCCGGGTACCTGCTGTCCGGGCATGGGCTGACCCGGCAGGGGCTGGCCGGGCATCTGGTGTCCCGGGATCGGCGGGGCCATGTGCGGAGGCATCGCGCCCTGGCCGTCGCCGGTCCAGAGCCCCTGCGCCTGCTGGGCCCGTACGAAGTCCTCGGCCACCATCGCCGAGAGGTGGAAGTACGCCTCCCGGGTCTTCGGCCGCATCATGTCGAGGTCCACCTCGGCACCGGCCGACAGGTGCTCGTCGAAGGGGACCACCACGACCCCGCGACAGCGCGTCTGGAAGTGCTGCACGATGTCCTCGACCTTGATCATCTTGCCGGTCTCGCGGACTCCGGAGATGACCGTGATGGAGCGCTGCACCAGATCCGCGTAGCCGTGCGCGGAGAGCCAGTCCAGCGTCGTCGACGCGCTGGAGGCGCCGTCCACGGAGGGCGTGGAGATGATGATCAGCTGATCGGCGAGGTCGAGCACCCCGCGCATCGCGCTGTACAGCAGACCCGTACCCGAGTCCGTCAGGATGATCGGGTACTGCTTGCCCAGGACGTCGATCGCCCGCCGGTAGTCCTCGTCGTTGAAGGTCGTCGAGACGGCCGGGTCCACGTCGTTGGCGAGGATCTCCAGGCCGGACGGCGCCTGCGAGGTGAAGCGGCGGATGTCCATGTACGAGTTGAGGTACGGGATCGCCTGCACCAGGTCGCGGATGGTCGCCCCGGTCTCGCGCCGCACCCGGCGGCCCAGGGTGCCGGCGTCCGGGTTGGCGTCGATCGCCAGGATCTTGTCCTGCCGCTCGGTCGCCAGGGTCGCGCCGAGCGCCGTCGTCGTCGTGGTCTTGCCGACACCGCCCTTGAGCGAGATGACCGCGATCCGGTAGCAGGAGAGGACCGGCGTACGGATCAGCTCCAGCTTGCGCTGCCGCTCCGCCTCCTCCTTCTTCCCGCCGAGCTTGAAGCGGGCGGCGGCACCGCCGGGGTTCCGGCTGGACTTGGGCTTCTGCTTGTTGTTGCGGAGGAGCCGGTCGGAGGAGAGCTCCACGGCCGCGTTGTACCCGAGGGGCGCACCCGGCACGGACCGCTCGCGCTGGTCGTGCGTCACGGGCGAGGGCCAGGCGGCCCCGGTCCGCGGATCGACGGGCGGCTGCGCGTCGTACTGCGGCTGGGGGACGGAGGGCTGCGGGGGTACGGCGGCGGGGTGCGGATAGCCGTAACCGCCGCCCGACACCTGCGCCTGCGGCGGCACACCACCGGGGGGCGCGGGCTGTCCCCCTGGGCCCTGCGACCCGGGAGGTGCCCCCAGCGGGTAGCCGTAACCGCCCTGCTGCGGAGGCGTCCCGGGGTGCGGGAAGCCGTAGCCGCCCTGCGGGGCGGGCTGCTGGGGGGCCTGCGGATAGCCGTAGGAGCCGGGCGGCTGGGCCTGCGGCTGCGGCTGCGGCTGCGGTGGGACGGCGCCGGGCGCGGCCGGGGTCTGGGGCGCCGGCCACGCGGCGGCGGGCGGCAACGGCGCGGTCTGGGGCGCCGGCTGCGCACCCGGGGCCGGCTGCGCGGGCCACTGCTGGGCGGGCCCGGGGGCGGCAGGCTGGAAGGACGGCGGCAGCGGCGGCAACCCGGTGCCGGCCCCCGGCCCGGCGGCCGGAAGGGGCCCGGGAGCGGCACCCGGGCCGAAACCCTGCGATGCGCCGGCGGGCGGGTAGGCGGCGGGAGCGGCGGGCGGGGCCGGCTGCGCGTCCGGGGCCGCGGCACCGCCGGGGGCCTCGGCGGGAAGGGCGTCGGTGACCGGGCCCGTGTCGGCGCCGTCGGCGGCCGGGGCCTCTGGAGCCTCCGCGGTCGCCGGAAGCGCCGGGGTCGTCTCGGCGGCCGTCTCGCCGTGGGGGTCGCCGTCGGCCTCGTCGTGGGTCTCGTCGTGGGTCTCGGAGGCGGGGGTCCGGCCTTCCGCGCCCGACCCGTCCTCGTCCGGCTCGTCGGAGGCCTCGGCCGCGTCGGTGCTCGTCGCGGCGGGGCCGGACTCGGCCGAGGTGCTGTCGGTCGTGCTCGCGGCGGAGGTGCCGTCGGCGGCTCCGGTGGGAGTGAACCCGGGCTCTCGGGCGCCGTCGGCTTCGCCGGGCCGGGCCCCTGAACCCTGGGCCTCGTCCGGCGTCCGAACCGCGTCGGCGCCTTCCGCGGCGTGCGGTGTCGGCGACGCGGCGGAGGACTCCGCCGCGCGCTCCGCCATCTCGCGATGGAGCGCGGCGGGGGAGAAGCGCACGGTCGCACCGCTCTCGACGTCCGCGGCGTCGAAGGACGACTCCGGCGAGGGAACGGACGCGGACGCGGGCGCCGAAGCACCCGGGAGTGAGGAGGGAGGTACGGGAGCGCCCGGCGTCGAGGTGCTCGACGAGGAGCCGACGGGCACCGGCGCCGGATCACCCGCCGCCGAGGACCCCGGCGGGGAACCGTCCGCGGAAGACCCGCCCGACCACGAACCGCCGGCCACAGAGGCCCCGGCTCCGACCACGGGAGCGGCCCCGGCGTGCGGCGCCCCGACCTGAGGCGCCCCGACCTGAGGCGCCCCGACCTGAGGCGCCCCGACCTGAGGCGCCCCGACGGGAGCGGCACCGCCAGAGGGCACACCCACACCCGACGGACCGCCACCGACGGAAGCTGTACCTACCGGAGCCGCCCCTACCGGACCCGCACTTACCGGAGCCGCGCCCACGGGAGCCGCGCCGACCGGACCCGCACCCACCGGACCCGCCCCCACACCGCCGGGCTCGAAGCCGCTGCCGGTCGGGAGGCCCGGAACGCCGAGCGGTGCGCCGCTCGGCGGCGGGGGAGTGGCACCGCCCGCCCCCGTACCGCCCGACGCGTTCTGCGTGTACCAGGCGGGCGGGGTGTAGTCGATGGTGAACTCACCCGTCAGCTCGGCGGGATCCGCGTCGGACTGATCGTCGGCGGATGGATTCCAACCCCCGTGGATCTCGTCGCGATCGCCGTTCACTTTGCCTCCTGGTGTGGTCGAGCACCCTTGTGCCGTTGTGGGCGGGGCCCTTCCAGCCTAATCGGCGCGGGCACCCCCCGGGCAGGGCCGACGGCCCCTCCGTACCCCTCCCCGTGACCCGGTCCGGCCCCCAAGTGACCCGACCACGCCGCAGAGTGAAAACCCCGACCGTTCAAAACGATGCAAAAATGGACGTAATTGAGCAACTCCATGGTCTGCGGTCGCCGTTCAGTCCATCCGGCGCGCGCCGCCCAACAATCCGGTCTCGGCGTCGGTCGCCTGGGTCATCACGAACTGGCGGTCGCCCGGCGTGCACCAGAGGGTCACCCCGTCCGCGAGCGTGGACAGCGCCTCGTACTCGTGCCGCGGCAGGCTCATGATGCGGCCGATCTGCGTGGCCTCGTCGGGGGACACCCGCTGCACGCCGACCAGCGAGGACTTCTCCAGGAGCCGGGGGGCGACCGGGCTCAGGTACGGCAGCAGCGTCACCACCGACTGCCAGGGCGCCGACACGACCCGGCCGCGCGGCGGACGCATGCCGCAGTCGCGCACCACGACCACCGGACTGCCGGCGGACGCGCCCTGGGGCGGCACCCGTCCCACGTCGTGCAGGGAGATGCACGGCTGGCCACCGCCCGCGGCCTGCGCGAGCGCCGTCCACGCCTGCGCGCGGCCGGTCTCGACCGCCACCCGGGCACCCGTCGCGGCGGCCCGGAGGGCCAGCACCTGCGCGGTCCAGAGCCCGCCGATGAGGGTGACGTCGTACGGGACGGGCCGGTTGATGCCGAGCACCGCGGGGCGGTTCTCGGCGTCGACACCGATCACCATGCCGTCGTCGCCGACCGGCAGGGCCAGTGCGTCGAGTTGGTCGAGGGGGACGGAGTGCTTGTCGCGGCGCGGGCCGACGAGCCCGAAACCGAACCGGGGCCGGGTGCCCCGACCCGTACCCCCGGCGTCCGTACCCCTGGGATCCGTACCGCGCGGGGCCGGCCTGCCGGAGCGGGCCGGCGTGCCGAAGGGGGAGGCGGAGTGGGACATCAGCGCGCACCCCCCAGCGGAAGCGTCGCGAGGACGCCCGGCACCTGTTCCCTGTCCAGCCGCACCAGACCCGTCCTCACCCCGCGCGCCGCACGCTCCAGTTCGTGCCGCGCCGCCACCAGTTCCTCGTCGCTGCGCCCGGTGATCCGTACGTGCCCGGCCACCGTCACCTCCTGCCGGTCCCCGCCGCTCAGCGTCAGGCTGAACGTCGTCGCCAGCGCGGGCAGCGAGGTCAGCAGCGCCACCAGCTGAGGCATCGAGGCCCCCGCCCCGCCGCCCTGCCCGCCCAGCTGGGGCCAGCGCCCCACCCAGTACGTCGTGTGCCGCCGGTCGTCCACCCGCCAGGTCCGCGCGGTCTCCTGGGTGCGCCGCCCCAGCGGCTGCCCCCGGCCCGCCTGCGCTATCGCCATCGGGCTCGCACAGGTCGAGGTGGCGAGCGCCGACGTGAGCTCCTGCTCCGTCAGCACGCTCGCCCGGAACCCGGCGCCCGCGAGCCGGCTCGCCAGCTGGTCCGCCGCCCGAACCACGCACTTCTGCGCGCCCCGTACGCCCCCGCCGCGCGCGGCGACCGCCTCCGGGCACAGTTCGGGGTCGAGCTTGAGCGCGATCCAGGTGATCCGCACCGCGGGCGAACCCGTCTGCGCCTGCAGCGGCCCGTAGTTGCGCGCGGCCAGGGACTGCGCGGGCAGGTGCGGCGCGGGCGCCGGCTGGGTGTGCTGCACGATCTGCGCCGACTCGAGGCGGATGCCGTCCACGCTCAGCACGTCCCGGACGAGCCCGACGGGCAGCGGCCGCGCCGCGCGGTCCGGACGCAGGGCGGTGCCGTCCGACTCCACGCGCAGGACCGCGGTCAGGAACGTGCCGTCGCCGACCATGCCGACCGGGCGCCGGTCACGGTCGCTGTACGCGTAGGTCCGCAGCGCCGGGTCGCACTCCACGACCGGCGCGAACCCCGGCTCGGTGCCCTCGGGCACCGTGAGGGAGGCCGCCCGGCGGGTGCGGGCCCGCAGCGCGAGGAACGTGCCGAGCCACTCGGGCAGGGAGCGCCGGTGCCGGCGTACGACGGCGAGGAGCAGGAGCACGACGGCGACCACACCCGCCGGCACGAGCAGCATCGGCTCGACGACCCAGGCGACGACCAGCAGGGCCGCCGCCACCTCGATCAGTACGAGCTGTTGCAATTGGAACGAACCGAAGTGTCCCGGACGCGCCTGGAGTCTCGGCGAGACCGAGGAGACGGGCCCCGTGGACGGGGGTTCGGAGGCGGTGGCCGCGGCGGGCCGCGTCCGCGTCGCGGAAGCCATGATGGAGAATCCCCCTCAATTCGTCCCGATCACCCTGGCCTGCCAGGGCTTTGGCGGCCGGATCACCCTACCCGCCCCACGAACCCGTCGGGACAGCAGGCATAGTAGGGGGCCGGTCCGACGGCCGGGGCCCGGGTGCCACTCCCCCGGCTCCCGCGCGAAGATCGCGCCTGACGAGAATGGGGACTCATGGCATCGCGGCGGGACGAGCTCAACGCGTACACCTTTGCGAAGAAGCGCACGGTGGCGGCATTCCTCCAACCCTCGCCCTCCGGCACGGAGGAGGGGGCACCGAGGCCGCTGCGCGCGATCGTCCCGGGCCTGATCGTCGCCGCGCTCGTCGTCGCCGGCTTCGGCGCCTGGGGCATGTTCAGTCCCCAGGCCCCCAAGGGCTGGGACGTCCCCGGCACGCGGGTGATCGTCGGCAAGCAGTCGACGACCCGGTACGTGGTCCTGGAGACCGGCAAGGACAAGGACAAGAAGACCCTGCTCCACCCCGTCCTCAACCTCGCCTCCGCACGACTCCTCCTCAACCCCGACCAGTTCCAGGTCGTCCAGGTCGCCGACAAGAAGCTCGACGAGGGCAAGCCGCCGCGCGGCCCCATCCTCGGCATCCCGTACGCCCCCGACCGGCTGCCCACCGCCGACGACGCGGGCAAGCCCAAGCGCTGGGCCGTCTGCGAACAGCCCGGCGGCGGCACGGGCGCCAGCGTCCAGAAGGCGACCTTCCTCTTCGCCGAGCGGGACCTCAGCCGCACCGAGGGCGCGGGCCGCCTCAAGGACGGGCAGATCCTGTACGTCAAGGGGCAGAAGGACTCCGCCCAGTTCCTCGTCGACCACAAGGGCACCAAGTACCCGGTGAAGGCCGACCGGACCGGACTGCTCACCGCCCTCGTCGGCCTCGGCCGGGAGCCGCAGCCCGTCACCGACGACTGGCTCGCCACCCTGAACACCGGTGACCCGGTGGACTTCCCGCACATCGAAGGAGACGTCGGCACCCACGCGGGCGTCCCGGGCGACGGCCTGAACGGGACCGAGAACCGGATCGGCATGGTCCTGCTCGCCCAGACCGGCTCCGGACCCCAGCACTACGTCGTGCTCGCCGGAAGGGTCCAGCCGGTCACCTCCTTCACCGCCTGGCTCATCATCAACTCCCCGCAGACCCGTGTCCTCGACATGGACGGCACCCCGACCACCGTCGACGCGTCCTCGTTCGTCCCGGACCCCACCGTCTTCCACGGTGAGGTGCGCTGGCCGCGCCTGAAGTCCACCCAGGTCAACGTCTCCACCGGCGGGAGCGCCCGCGACACCGTGTGCAGCGTCCTCACCGGCGTCGACGAGAAGGGCGGGACGACCCTCGCCACCTGGGCCGGCACCAAGTACCCCGCCGACATCACAGCGGGCGGCACCAGTACGTACGTCACCCCGGGCACCGGTCTGCTCTACACCCAGATCCAGGGCAGGCAGAAGACGCCCGACGGCTCGCTGTTCCTGGTCACCGACACCGGCCTCCGCTACGCCGTCCAGGCCAACGGCGACAGCGACTCCGCCCGCTCCGAGATCGGCGCCGGGGACAAGGAGAAGCCGACCGACGGACGCCCGGAACCCAGCGAGGCACAGAAGCGTCTCGGCTACGAGAAGGTCGTGCCGGCCCTCGTCCCGATCGAATGGTCGGAGTTCCTCTCGAAGGGCCCCCGGCTCGACACCAACAGCGCACGTCAGCCGCAGGGCTCCTAGGGGGTGGCACCGGTGACGACCACGTACCGCACGGCCGCCCTGCTCACCGCGGGCGCCCTCACCGCCCTCCTCGCGACGCCCGCCGCGGCCGCCGCGCCGCGCCCCGGGGGACCCGCCCTCGACGGCAGCGGCGAGTGCACCTTCCCCATGAAGAAGCAGATCGAGGGCATCCCCTGGCCGCTCCAGCGGGTCCTCCTCGACGAGCTGTGGCAGGACACCAAGGGCAAGGGCGTCCGGGTCGCCGTCATCGACACGGGCGTCGACGATGTCAACCCGCAGCTGCGGACCGCCGTCGACGCCAAGGCGGGCAAGGACTACCTCAAGCCCGACAAGAAGAACCCCGGCTTCGGCGACGAGCTGCGCGGCAAGACCGACGGCACCGTCGACGACGTCGGCCACGGCACCAAGGTCGCCGGCATCATCGCCGCCCGCCCCCGCGCCGGCACCGGCTTCGTCGGTCTCGCCCCCGAGGCGACGATCATCCCGATCCGGCAGAACGACGAGAAGAACAGCGGCAAGTCCGACACGATGGCCCTCGCGATCGACCACGCCGTCGCCAAGGGCGCCCACGTCATCAACATCTCGCAGGACACCACCCAGACCCTCGACGCCGACTCGCCCATGGCCAAGTCCGTGGCCGCCGCGCTCAGGGAGAACGTCGTCGTCGTCGCCTCCGCCGGCAACGACGGCATGGACGGCAAGCTCAAGACCACGTACCCGGCCGCCTTCCCCGGCGTCCTCGCCGTCGCCTCGTCCGACCGGAACAACGAGCGCGCCGCCTTCTCCCAGTCCGGCACCTTCGTGGGCGTCGCCGCCCCCGGCGTCGACATCGTCTCCACCGTCCCCGGCGGCGGCCAGTGCGTCGACAACGGCACCAGCTTCTCCGCCCCGTACGTCGCCGGTGTCGCCGCCCTGCTCCGCGCCGAGCACCCGGAGTGGACGGCGGCCCAGATCGTCGCCCGGATCGAGCAGACCGCCGTCCGCTCGGTCAACGGACGTGACAACCACGTCGGTTGGGGCGTCGTCGACCCGGTGAGGGCGCTGGCCGACGTCCCGGGGACACCGCCCTCCTCGCCCACGGCCGACCCGGCCCCGCCCAAGCCGCCGGCCCCCGAGCCGGCCCGCCTGGCGCTGTCGGAGACGCCCCAGGAGCGCACCGAACGGCTCGCCACCTACGCGTTGGGAATCGGTGTCGTCCTGGTGGCCGTGGTCGCCGGAACCGCCACCGTGATCCGCGACAGCCGCCGCCGCAGAGGGGCCCGTTGACCCGCGTACCGGTCAAGTATCCGGACTGTCCTTTGCAGTTGGAACTGCCGCCGCCAATGGCTAAAGTGACCGCGGGGCGCACGGCAGTGCGAGCCCAGCACGGGGGCGGCATCAGAAGATTCCCGTCCGCATCACGAACGGAAGGCCCGACGGCCGAGCCGTCGACGCCACCGAAGGAAGAAGGGGCAAGATGTCGAAAGACCTGAACGTAACCAGTGCCGAACAAGTCAAGCTCGCCGGCCGGATCCAGGACTTCTCCGACGAGCTCCAGTCCCGCATCACCAACCTCAACGGCGTGGTCGACCGCGTCCAGGCGGGCTGGCAGGGCGCTGCGAGCAAGGAGTACGACCGGGTCCAGAACGACCTGAACCAGCGCCTGCGCAGCATGCGCCAGGAACTCTCCAAGCTCGAAGAGATGATGCGCATGAGCGCCGACGGCTTCTCGCGCGAGGAGGAGGACCGTCTGCGGTCCTTCCGCACGATGGACGCCAGCGGCGGCGCCGGTGGCGGCGGCAACCAGAGCGCCATCCTCGGCGTCTGAGCCACTCGACCACACCTCCGCGCCACTCTCACTCAGGAGTCAACACCATGACCACTGCGGTCAATTACGACACGGTGACCCAGGCGGCGGCCGACACCCGCCTGACCTCCACCACCCTCACCCAGAAGCTCGACGACCTCATGGCCGAGGTCAACCGCGTCGCCAGCAACTGGGAGGGTGAGGCCAAGATCGCGTACCGCGAGACCCAGGACCGCCTCACCCGCGACATGGCCGGCATGAACCAGGACCTGGCGCGCATCGCCACGCTCCTCGACGAGTCGGTCGTCGGCTACCAGGACACCGACCGCGGCAACGCGGCCCGTTTCCGCATGTGACATCCCGCGGACACGCGTGAGGGGGTGGCCCGTCCGACGGGCCACCCCCTCACGCCTGTCCCGCGCCTACCGCAGGTCGAACTCGCCGTCCCGGGCGCCGAGGACGAACGCGTCCCACTCGGCCTTCGTGTAACGCAGCACCGTCTCCTTGTCGAGGGACGAACGCATCGCCACCGCCCCCTCCGGGAGCCGTGCGATCTCGACCCGCTCCTCGTCCGGGCTCGTCCCCGGCGCGCCCTGCCACTCGACGCCGGAGATGTCCAGCGCGTACAGCTCGTCCTTCTGCCGCTGCTTCTCGGCGGCAAGGGCGGCGTCCGCGCTCTCGGTGCTGGTCTGGTGGGCGTCGGTCATCGGCGCGTTCCCTTCGCGGTGGTACGGCGGTCCCTCCCACAGTAGTGGGAGGGACCGCTCCGCTCAGTGCTGTTCCGGCAGCCAGCCCAGCTGCACCAGCGGCGCACCCCGCTTCCGCGACACGAACGTGCCCCGGCCCTGCGGCATCGGCCGCGCCCGGACGTTGCCGAGGATGTCGCCCTCCTGCGGGTCGCCGGAGAGGATCACCCCCTGCGCGCCCAACTCCCGCATCCGCTGCATGAACGGCTCGTACATCGCCCGCGAGGCACCCGCCTGGTTGCGGGCCACGATGAACCGGATGCCGACGTCCCGCGCGAACGGCAGGTTCTCCACCAGGACCGCGAGCGGGTTCCCCGAGTTGGTCGCCACCAGCTCGAAGTCGTCGATGAGGACGAACAGTTGCGGACCCGACCACCAGCTCCGGTCGCGCAGTTGCTGCGGGGTGATGTCGGGCTTCGGCGCCCGCTTCGTCATCACCGTGGCGATGGCCTCCATGTGCATCTGCATGGCCGAGGCCATCGGCGCGTACTCCAGCAGGTGCGAGGGCGCCACCGCCTCCAGCATCGTCCGCCGGTAGTCGCCCACCACGATCCGCGCCTGCTCCGGCGTGTACCGCTCGCACAGCTGCTTCGCGATGAGCCGGAGCAGCGCCGTCTTGCCGGACTCGCTCTCGCCGAAGACGAGGAAGAACGGGTCCGACTCGAAGTCGACGAACACCGGTTCCAGGTTCGTCTCGTCGATGCCGATCGCGATGCCGTGCTGCGGGTACTCGAAGCCCTTCGGCAGCCGCTCCGCGGGCAGCTTGCGCGGCAGCAGCCGGACGGCGGGCGCCGGCGCCCCGGTCCAGCTCGCCTTCACCGCCTGCACGAACGCCGACGTGCCCTCCGACAGGTCGGCGGACGAACTCGACCCGTCGATCCGCGGCAGCGCCCCCATGAAGTGCAGCTTCTCCTGCACCTGGCCGCGCCCGGGCACCCCCGGCGGCACGTTCGCCGCGACCTTGCGGTCGAACTCGGAGTCCATGACGTCACCGAGCCGCAGCTCCAGCCGGCCCAGCATCTGGTCCTTGAGCGCCGCCCGCACCTCCATGTACCGGGAGGCGGTGATCACCACGTGGATGCCGTACCCCAGACCGCGCGCCGCGATGTCGGCGACGATCGGCTCCAGCATGTCGTAGTCGTTGCGGAAGCTGCCCCAGCCGTCCACGACCAGGAAGACGTCACCCCAGGCCTCGCCCGGCAGGTCGCCGGCGGCCCGCTTGCGCCGGTAGGTCGTCATCGAGTCGATGGAGTGCGTACGGAAGAACTCCTCCCGCCGGTTGAGCACCCCCATCACCTCGGCGACCGTCCGGCGCACCCGCTCGGGGTCGAGCCGGGACGCCACCCCGCCGACGTGCGGCAGGTCGGCCAGCGAGCTCATGCCGCCGCCGCCGAAGTCCAGGCAGTAGAACTGCACCTCGGCCGGGGTGTGGGTGAGCGCGAACGACGAGACCAGCGTCCGCATGATCGTCGACTTCCCGGACTGCGGACCGCCGACCACCATCATGTGACCGGCCGCGCCCGAGAAGTCCCGGTACAGCACTTCGCGCCGCTGCTCGAACGGCTTGTCGATGAGGCCGAGCGGCACCGTGAGCCCGCCCTGACGCGTGTACTCCGTGGCCGTGAGCCCCCGGTCCGCCGTCTGCGCGAGCCCCGGAAGCAGCTGGTCGAGCGAGGGCGCCTGGTCGAGCGGCGGCAGCCACACCTGGTGCGCCGGCACCCCCTGCCCCTCCAGCCGCCGCACGATCACGTCGAGGACCGTGTCCGCGAGCGCGTCGTCCTCCTCCGCACGCCGTGCCGTGAGGTACGCCGGGTCGGGCGCCGCGTACACCACCGGTACCGGCGCCGCCGTGAACAGCGCGGGACGCCGCTCCACCGGCATCTGCCCGATCTCCAGGCGCGGGCCGCCCGTCCGGTACGTCCCCGAGACGTACGCCGCCTTGAAGCGGGTCATCTCGTCCGTACCGAACTTCAGATAGCCCGAACCGGGCACCGACGGCAGGTGATAGGCGTCCGGCACGCCGATCGCCGTCCGCGACTCCGCCGCCGAGAAGGTCCGCAGACCGATCCGGTACGACAGATACGTGTCGAGGCCGCGCAGCTTGCCCTCCTCCAGGCGCTGCGAGGCCAGCAGCAGGTGCACACCGAGCGAGCGGCCGATCCGGCCGATCTGGATGAACATGTCGATGAAGTCGGGCTTGGCGGTGAGAAGTTCGGAGAACTCGTCGATCACGAGAACCAGCGAAGCCAGCGGTTCGAGCGGGGCGCCGGCGGCCCGTGCCTTCTCGTAGTCGTGGATGTTGGCGTAGTTGCCGGCCGACCGCAGCAGCTCCTGGCGACGCTGGAGCTCACCGCGGATCGCGTCGCCCATACGGTCGACCAGGGTCAGGTCGTCCGACAGGTTGGTGATGACCGCCGCCACGTGCGGCATCTGCGACATGCCCGCGAAGGTCGCGCCGCCCTTGAAGTCGGCGAGGACGAAGTTCAGCGTCTCCGAGGAGTGCGTCACCGCCAGCCCCAGCACCAGCGTCCGCAGCAGCTCCGACTTGCCGGAACCCGTCGCACCCACGCACAGACCGTGCGGGCCCATGCCCTCCTGCGCGGCCTCCTTCAGGTCCAGCATGACCGGCTGACCGTCCTCACCGACACCGATCGGCACCCGCAGCCGCTCGGCCACCGACCGCGGCCGCCAGGTCCGCGCCACGTCCACCGAGGCCGCGTCGCCCAGGTTCAGCAGATCCGTGAAGTCCAGATTGGCGAGCAGCGGCTCGTCGTCGTCCCCGCCGCCCATCCGCAACGGCGCCAGCTGGCGCGCCAGGGCCTCGGCCGCCGGCAGCGAGATGCCGTCCGGCAGCCCCTCGTACGCGAAGCCGCCGCCGAACTCCAGCGACAGCCGGCCCGGCCGTACGACCACCGAGAGGCCGCCGCGCGGCTCGTCGAGCTCGCCCGAGACGACCTCCACGATGGTCACGCCCTGGAGCCCCTCGGCCGCCGCGAGCAGCGAGTCGGGCGGCACCATCCCGCCGTCCAGGACCACGACCACGTGCGGCTGGTCGAGCACCGGCTGGTTGTCCCGGGAGAACCGGGGCCGCCCGTCCAGCTTGGAGCGGATCAGGTTCTCCAGCTCGCCCAGGTCGTCGCCGAACAACCGCTTCGTACCGGCCCCGTCGACCTGTCCGGGCACCTGGGTGTGCGGCAGCCACTTCACCCAGTCCCACCGCTCCTGCGAGGCCCGCGCCGCGACCACCGCGACCACCAGGTCCTCGGGGGAGTGCAGGGTCGCCAGCTGCGCCACCAGCGCACGCGCCGCCGCCTGCGCCGACTCCGCCTCACCCGACACCGTCACGTGGTAGAAGGCCCGCATCGAGACCGCCATCGGCAGCCCGTCCAACGTGCCGTGCACCGCGAGGAACTGCTGCATCGCCCCCGCGCACAGCGGCTCCAGCTCGTCCACCGGCGCGGTGTCCGGCGCCACGAGCGGCGTCGCCAACTGCTGCGCGCCGAGCCCGATCCGCGCCTGCCCGAAGTCGTGGTCGCCGACCCGGCGCTCCCACACCCGCGAGCCCTCGGCCACGACCGACCACAACTGCTCGGGGGAGGGGTGCAGATACAGCTGGGCGTCCCGCTGCCTGCGGCCCGTGCGCCGGACCGTACGCCGGGTCTGCGCGAGGTATTTGAGGTAGTCGCGGCGGACATCGGCCATTTGCCCCTGCGTACCGCGACGGAATCTGACGAACTGGGCGACCGCCATCGCGATCGTCGACGCCAGCATCAGGGTGCCCATGATCCGCATGATCGGAGACGGCGTCATGAAGAAGAACACCACCGACGAACCCATGCCCAGCATCGGCAGGAGCTGCATCAACGCCGACTCCTGCTGTCCCCGCGGAAGTTCCGGCGGAGACTCCAGGACCAGTTCCTCACCGGGCACTTCCGGCGGAAGAGACCTCGGCGGGCGTTTGACGACGATCTGGCTCACCGGCGCATCAATCCCTCGTTGGAGGCGGGTTCGTGGCGGGAGCATCCGCCCGGCACCCCTGTCGGCAGCCGGGCGCACGGACTTCCCCCATGGGACGGCGATCCTACTTGCAGCCCCCACCGGCGGTCCCCGGTAGGGTGGCGCGCGCATCGTGCGCAACCGCGAATCAGGGGGTCCACACACGTGAGTACGACCGCAGCGACCGGCTTCTGCCGCGTCACCGTCGTGGCGCCGGACAGCCGCATCGACGTCGCGCTCCCGGAGGACATCGCCGTCGCCGACGTCTACCCGGAGATCCTGCGGCTCACCGGACAGACCCAGGCCGCCGGCACCCCCACCGGCTACCACCTGGTCCGCCGGGACGGATCCGTCCTCGACGGCGCCCGCACCCTCGCCGCCCAGCAGGTCCTCGACGGCGAGGTGCTCTCCCTGCGCCCGTTCGCCCAGTCCCTGCCACCCGCCGTCTACGACGACGTGTCCGACGCCGTCGCCTCCGCCGTCACCCGCGACCGGCACCTGTGGGGCGACGAACTGCTGCGCGGCGCCGGACTCCTCGGCGGCGTACTGCTCCTCGTCCTGATGGGCTTCGTCCTCTGGTTCGCCGATCCGGTCCGCCACGACATGCACAGCCTGCCCGGCATCATCGCGGGCGCCGCCGGATTCCTCCTCACCGCCTTCGCCGGAGTACGCGCCCGCGTGTACGCGGACCGGGCGACCGCCGTCGCCCTCGGCCTCGGCGCGCTGCCGCTGCTGCTCATCGCCGGCTCCGGCATCGTCGGCCCGGACGCCGGCGCGGGCCCCGGCCGCCTGCAGTTCCTGCTCGGCTGCGTCACCGTCCTCGTCGCCTCGGTGGCCCTCGTCGCGCTCACCCCCAGCGGCGACGCGCCCTTCGTCGCCGCCACCTTCCTCGCCGGCGTCGGCACCCTCGCCACCTTCCTCGCGATCCTCACCGAGACCACCGCCACCGAGACCGCCGCCGTCTGCGCGCCCGTCGCCATCGGCCTCGTCGCCTTCCTGCCCGGCCTCTCCGCCCGCTTCGCCCGACTCCCCATCGGCTACGCCGCCCCGCGCAGCGCCGCCGACGAGGAGTTCCTCGGCGACCCGCAGCACCCGGCCGGCGAGGACGCGCAGCCCGTCGACGGCGAGCGCATCGCGCTCCAGGCCCGCCGCGGCCACGAGATGCTCCTCGGCCTGGTCGGCGGCTGCGCGGCCGTCGTCGTCGGCTCCGCCGCCGTCCTCGGCTTCGCCGAAAACGTCTGGGGCCAGCTCCTCGCCCTCGCCGCGGGCCTGGCGATGCTGCTGCGAGCCCGCCTCTTCCGCTACACCTCGCAGGTCGCCTGCGTCCTCGTCGCGGGCATCGCCGCCATCGCCCTGCTCGTCCTCGGCCTCTCCCTCAACCCGCCGGCCGACCTGGTCAAGGACCTCCTGATGTACGGCGACCGGGGCGGCCTGGACATCCGCACGATCTGGCTCACCGCGGCCGTCGCCTCCGGCGCCGCGCTGATCACCGCGATCGGCCTGATCATCCCGAGGAAGGGCCTCTCACCGTTCTGGGGCCGCCTCCTCGACCTGGCCGAGGCCTTCGTCCTGCTCTCCCTCGTCCCCCTCTGCCTCGCCGTCCTCGACGTCTTCTCGGCGGTCCGCTCCCTCACCAGCAAGTAGAGGAGGGCATCCGGGGGCGCTCCGGCGAGCTGGTACGCTGTGTGACGGCCGTTTGTGTACGCGCTCCCGGAATGCCCCCGACTCGGTCGGAAGCCTCTGGAAGCTGCGCCCATCGGACCTTCGCCCGTCGAGTCACGGAAGCTTCCCCTGAGACCTAGACCAGGGGCACTCACGGGCGCACGAAGACCAAAGAGGAGATCCGCGTGGCTCTCGACGCCGCTGTCAAGAAGCAGATCATGACCGAGTTCGGCACCAAGGAGGGCGACACCGGCTCCCCCGAGGTCCAGGTCGCCATGCTTTCCCGCCGCATCTCGGACCTGACCGAGCACCTCAAGCAGCACAAGCACGACCACCACTCCCGCCGTGGTCTGCTGATCCTGGTCGGCCAGCGCCGCCGCCTGCTGCAGTACCTGGCCAAGAAGGACATCCAGCGCTTCCGTGCGCTGGTCGACCGCCTCGGCATCCGTCGCGGTGCGGCCGGCGGCGCCAAGTAATCCGTTCCATGGAGAACGCTGCGGAGGGAGCGGTTCCCACTTTCAGGGGGCCGCTCCCTTTGCCGTACGTGCACAAAGTGCGTATCGCCATTTAGGCTGGTCGCACAAACCCATACGACGAGCGAGGAGCCGCCGGCTCGCCGCCGGTCCTCGGTAGTGGCCCCCGGAAACGACTTCCGGGTGCTTCGATCGAAGACCGGCCAGCACCCGAGGCGCGCTTCTCCGCCCCCGTCGAACACCGTCCCCGGCCACACGGGCCCCGGACGCAAAGACGAACACGTAGGAGAAACCCATAGTGGAGAACGAGACCCACTACGCCGAGGCCGTCATCGACAACGGAACCTTCGGTACCCGCACCATCCGCTTCGAGACCGGCCGCCTCGCCAAGCAGGCCGCCGGCTCCGCCGTCGCCTACCTGGACGACGACACGATGGTCCTCTCGGCGACCACCGCCTCGAAGCGCCCCAAGGACCAGCTCGACTTCTTCCCCCTGACGGTCGACGTCGAGGAGCGGATGTACGCGGCCGGCAAGATCCCCGGCTCCTTCTTCCGCCGGGAGGGCCGCCCCTCCGAGGACGCCGTCCTCACCTGCCGCCTGATCGACCGGCCGCTGCGCCCCTCCTTCAAGAAGGGCCTGCGCAACGAGATCCAGATCGTCGAGACGATCATGGCGCTCAACCCCGACCACCTCTACGACGTGGTCGCGATCAACGCCGCCTCCTGCTCCACGCAGCTGGCCGGCCTGCCCTTCTCCGGCCCGATCGGCGGCACCCGTGTCGCCCTGATCAAGGGCCAGTGGGTCGCGTTCCCGACGCACACCGAGCTCGAGGACGCCGTCTTCGACATGGTCGTCGCCGGTCGCGTCCTCGATGACGGCGACGTCGCGATCATGATGGTCGAGGCCGAGGCCACCGAGAAGACCATCGAGCTCGTCAAGGGCGGCGCCGAGGCGCCGACCGAGGAGGTCGTCGCCGCCGGACTCGAGGCCGCGAAGCCCTTCATCAAGGCCCTCTGCAAGGCACAGTCGGACCTCGCCGCCAAGGCCGCCAAGCCCACCGGCGAGTTCCCGGTCTTCCTGGACTACCAGGACGACGTCCTGGAGGCGCTCTCCGCCGCCGTCAAGGGCGACCTCGCCAAGGCGCTCACCATCGCCGGCAAGCAGGAGCGCGAGACCGAGCTCGACCGCATCAAGGAGCTCGCCGCCGAGAAGCTCCTCCCGGCCTTCGAAGGCCGCGAGAAGGAGATCTCGGGCGCCTACCGCGCGCTGACCAAGAAGCTGGTCCGCGAGCGGATCATCAAGGACAAGGTCCGCATCGACGGCCGCGGCCTCACGGACATCCGTACGCTCGCCGCCGAGGTCGAGGCCATCCCGCGCGTGCACGGCTCGGCGCTGTTCGAGCGTGGCGAGACCCAGATCCTGGGCGTCACCACCCTCAACATGCTCCGCATGGAGCAGCAGCTGGACACCCTCTCCCCGGTGACCCGCAAGCGCTACATGCACAACTACAACTTCCCGCCGTACTCCGTCGGCGAGACCGGCCGCGTGGGCTCGCCCAAGCGCCGCGAGATCGGCCACGGCGCCCTCGCCGAGCGCGCCCTCGTGCCGGTCCTCCCGACCCGCGAGGAGTTCCCCTACGCGATCCGTCAGGTGTCCGAGGCCCTCGGCTCCAACGGTTCGACGTCGATGGGCTCGGTCTGCGCCTCCACCATGTCGCTGCTGAACGCCGGTGTGCCCCTCAAGGCCGCCGTCGCCGGCATCGCCATGGGTCTGATCTCCGAGGAGATCGACGGCCAGACGCACTACGTCGCCCTCACCGACATCCTCGGTGCGGAGGACGCCTTCGGCGACATGGACTTCAAGGTCGCCGGTACGAAGACCTTCGTCACCGCGCTCCAGCTCGACACCAAGCTCGACGGCATCCCCGCCTCGGTCCTGGCCGCCGCGCTGAAGCAGGCCCGTGACGCGCGTCTGCACATCCTCGACGTGATGAACGAGGCGATCGACGTTCCGGACGAGATGTCCCCGAACGCGCCGCGGATCATCACCGTCAAGATCCCGGTGGACAAGATCGGTGAGGTCATCGGCCCCAAGGGCAAGATGATCAACCAGATCCAGGAGGACACCGGCGCCGACATCACGATCGAGGACGACGGCACCATCTACATCGGTGCCGCGCAGGGCTCGCAGGCCGAGGCCGCTCGCGCAGTGATCAACGGCATCGCCAACCCGACCATGCCGGAGGTCGGCGAGCGCTACCTGGGTACGGTCGTCAAGACCACCACCTTCGGTGCGTTCGTCTCCCTGATGCCCGGCAAGGACGGTCTGCTGCACATCTCGCAGATCCGCAAGCTCGCCGGTGGCAAGCGCGTGGAGAACGTCGAGGACGTGCTCGCGATCGGCTCCAAGGTCCAGGTCGAGATCGCCGAGATCGACCAGCGCGGCAAGCTCTCCCTGGTCCCCGTGATCGCGGACGAGGACGCCGCGGCGGACGACAAGGACGACACCGACCAGTGACGTCCCGTAGTTCCGTGACGACGGCCCGCCCCTCTTCGGAGGGGCGGGCCGTCGCCCGTACCCAAACGCTTCTCCCGGGCAAGGACGGCATCGGCACGGTCCGCCGCACGACCCTCCCCGGGGGCCTGCGGATCGTCACCGAGACCCTCCCCTCCGTGCGCTCCGCCACCTTCGGCATCTGGGCGCACGTCGGCTCCCGCGACGAGACGCCTACGCTGAACGGCGCGACCCACTACCTGGAGCACCTCCTCTTCAAGGGCACCCACAAGCGGTCCGCCCTCGACATCTCCGCCGCGATCGACGCGGTCGGCGGCGAGATGAACGCCTTCACGGCGAAGGAGTACACCTGCTACTACGCCCGGGTCCTCGACACCGACCTGCCGCTGGCGATCGACGTAGTCTGCGACATGCTCACGGGCTCGCTGATCCTGGAGGAGGACGTGGACGCCGAGCGCGGCGTCATCCTCGAGGAGATCGCGATGACCGAGGACGACCCCGGTGACGTCGTCCACGAACTGTTCGCGCAGACGATGTTCGGCGACACCCCGCTGGGCCGCCCGGTCCTCGGCACCGTCGACACCGTCAACGGCCTCACCCGCGGCCAGATCGCCCGCTTCTACAAGAAGCACTACGACCCGACCCACCTGGTCGTCGCCGCCGCGGGCAACGTCGACCACGCCACGGTGGTACGCCAGGTCCGCCGCGCCTTCGAGAAGGCCGGCGCCCTCACCCGTACCGACGCCGTCCCCGTCGCCCCCCGCGACGGCCGGCGCACCCTGCGCGCGGCGGGCCGCGTCGAGCTGCTCAACCGCAAGACCGAGCAGGCCCACGTGGTCCTCGGCATGCCGGGCCTGGCCCGCACCGACGAGCGCCGCTGGGCCCTCGGCGTGCTGAACACGGCCCTCGGCGGCGGCATGTCCTCCCGCCTCTTCCAAGAGGTCCGCGAGAAGCGCGGCCTGGCCTACAGCGTGTACTCCTACACCTCGGGCTTCGCCGACTGCGGTCTCTTCGGCGTGTACGCGGGCTGCCGGCCGGGCCAGGTCCACGACGTCCTGAAGATCTGTCGTGACGAGCTCGACAAGGTCGCGTCCGACGGCCTCACGGACGACGAGATCGCCCGCGCCGTCGGCCAGCTCTCCGGTTCGACGGTGCTGGGCCTCGAGGACACCGGCGCGCTGATGAACCGCATCGGCAAGAGCGAGCTGTGCTGGGGCACCCAGATGTCCGTCGACGACATGCTGGACCGGATCGCGGCCGTCACCCCGGACGAGGTCCGGGAGGTCGCCCGCGATGTACTGACCCAGCGGCCCTCGCTCTCGGTGATCGGCCCGCTGAAGGACAAGCAGGCGGACCGCCTCCACCACGCGGTCTCCTGACCCCGAGATCCCTAAGGAATCCAGAGCAATGAGCAAGCTGCGCGTGGCGGTCCTCGGAGCACAGGGCCGTATCGGCTCCGAGGCCGTCAGGGCCGTCGAGGCCGCCGAGGACATGGAACTGGTCGCGGCCCTCGGCCGCGGCGACAAGCTGGAGACGCTCACCGACGCGGGAGCCCAGGTCGTCGTCGAGCTGACCACTCCCGCCTCGGTGATGGAGAACCTCGACTTCTGCGTGCGCCACGGCATCCACGCGGTCGTCGGCACCACCGGCTGGACCGAGGAGCGCCTCGCGCAGCTGCGGACCTGGCTCGCCGCCTCTCCGGAGACCGGCGTCCTCATCGCCCCGAACTTCTCCATCGGCGCGGTCCTCACCATGAGGTTCGCCCAGATCGCCGCCCCGTACTTCGAGTCGGTCGAGGTCGTCGAGCTGCACCACCCGAACAAGGTGGACGCCCCTTCGGGCACCGCCACCCGGACGGCCCAGCTGATCGCCGCGGCCCGCGCCGACGCCGGCCTCGGCCCCCAGCCGGACGCCACCACCACCGCCCTGGCCGGCGCCCGCGGCGCCGACGTCGACGGCGTCCCCGTCCACGCGGTACGGCTCCGGGGCCTGCTCGCGCACCAGGAGGTACTGCTGGGCGGCGAGGGCGAGACCCTCACCGTCCGCCACGACTCCCTGCACCACTCCAGCTTCATGCCGGGCATCCTCCTGGGCGCCCGCCGCGTGACCACCGCCCCGGGCCTCACTTTCGGCCTTGAGCACTTCCTGGACCTGGGCTGACGGCCATGGGCGGAAAGATCACGTACGTCTTCCTGGCCACCGTCCTCGTCCTCGTCTTCGGCGTGGTGGCCATGGAGGGCGTTCTGCTGCTCCTCAGCGGCGAGCCCGCCGCCATGGGCATGGGCGCGGTGGCGTTCCTCCTGCCCGGTGTCGGCGGCTGGTTCCTCTGGAAGAACACCCGGTTCGCGCGCCAGGCCGGCCGCCTCGCCACCGAACTGGAGGCGGAGGGCGGCCTGCCCGTCGACGAACTGAAGCGTACGGAGGGCGGCCGCATCGACCGCGACTCCGCCGACGAGGTCTTCGCCCGGCGCAAGGCCGAGACGGAGGACTCACCCGACGACTGGCGCTGCTGGTTCCGGCTCGCGGTCGCCTATCACGACGCCCGCGACACCCCCAGGGCCCGCAAGGCGATGCAGCGGGCCATCGCCCTCCACGAGGGGCGTCCGGTCAGCGCGTGACGGCCGGGGTCACGCCGTACTCGGCGCTCCAGGCCTCGACCGTGTCGGCCGCCCGGTCGAAGGCCTCGACCCGGGAGAGGAAGTCGGCGTTGTGGTCGGTGAGCAGCATCAGCTGCTCATCACCCTGCCGACCGAGCACCAGGGCCTGCCCCTGGACGGTACGGGGGAGCCCCAGCCAGCGCACCGGCTGCTGCACGGTCCGCACGGACGTCACCTTCGCCCATGGCACGGTGACGGTCGAGAGGAACGCCACGCGGCGCACTCCGGCGCGGCTGACCCAGGTGCCCATACGGAGCATCCGCAGGGCGGCCAGGATGACGAGCACGGCGACGCCCAGGGTGGCGGCCCCGCCGTCGAAGGCTCCGGCCGCGGTGATGATCACGGCGGCGAGGAGCACGAACGAGGCCAGCAGCAGCGCCAGCGCGGCAGACCCGACCCGCCAGGACCCCGGCCGGTACGGACGCCGCCACTGGTCGTGATCGTCGAACGGCAGGGCGACGTGGTCGGTCGTGTCAAAAGCACGGTCGGCCGTCAGAAAGGGCAGGGGCACGACAGGTCCTCACTCACAGGCACGCTCGAAGGGGCAGTGCCCGGTGAGGCTACCTCAGCGGTTGTCGGAGGCTGCGGACTGCTGCTGACGAGTGGCGGAGTCCCCGGACTGCAGGGAAGGCATCCCGAAGATCAGCGACCCCACGAGACCGGCCACGACCGTCATCCCGAGCAGCGTACGGCCTACGATCTGCGCGGCACCGAGGCGCTCCCGTGGCGGAGGAGTGACGTTACTGCGGAAGTGGTCGGCCTCCGCGACGAACGCGAACGGTACGGCCTCATCCCGGCGGAACATCAGAGCCACTCTCCTCAGTCGTCGTCATGCTTCACAGGGAGAGACGACGGATCCGACGTTTTGGTGCCCTTCTTCACCAATGCGGCCGAATCTCATTCTCGAGGAGGACCCTTGGGGTCGAGCCCACCGACCTGGGCGCTACTCCGCAGGAAGGGCCCTCCGGCCCTCTTGGCGCACAGATGTCCGAACACTCGACGCGAAGTGTCCGTATTGCGACGTTTCACGAAGTTCATCTAGGCTGATCAAACGGACCCGGCGCTGCCTGAACCCCCGAGCAGGCAGCGCCGGGCTCCTTTCTCCTGTCCCCCTAAGCGACACCCGGCGCTGAGCAGCGAGTAGCGTGTTACCCATGGCTCCGATCTCCACTCCGCAGACCCCCTTCGGGCGGGTCCTCACCGCCATGGTCACGCCGTTCACGGCGGACGGCGCACTCGACCTCGACGGTGCCCAGCGACTCGCCGCCCACCTGGTGGACGCAGGCAACGACGGCCTCGTCGTCAACGGCACCACCGGCGAGTCCCCGACCACCAGCGACGCGGAGAAATCGGAGCTGGTACGAGCGGTCCTGGAGGCGGTCGGCGACCGCGCCCACGTCGTGGCCGGCATCGGCACCAACGACACCCACCACTCGATCGAGCTCGCCCGCACCGCCGAGCGCGACGGCGCCCACGGCCTGCTCGCCGTGACGCCGTACTACAACAAGCCCCCGCAGGAGGGCCTGTACCGGCACTTCTCGGCCATCGCCGACGCCACCGAGCTCCCGGTGATGCTCTACGACATCCCCGGCCGCAGCGGCGTCCCGATCGACACCGAGACGATCGTCCGGCTCGCCGAGCACCCGCGCATCGTCGCCAACAAGGACGCCAAGGGCGACCTCGGCCGTGCCAGCTGGGCCATCGCCCGCTCCGGCCTCGCCTGGTACTCCGGCGACGACATGCTCAACCTGCCCCTGCTCTCCGTCGGAGCCTGCGGCTTCGTCTCCGTCGTCGGCCACGTCGTCACCCCGGAGCTCCGCGCCCTCCTCGACGCCCACCTGGGCGGCGAGGTCCAGAAGGCCACCGAGATCCACCAGAAGCTGTTGCCGGTCTACACCGGCATGTTCCGCACCCAGGGCGTCATGACCACCAAGGCCGCCCTCGCCCTCCAGGGCCTCCCGGCCGGCCCGCTGCGGCCGCCGCTGGTGGAGCTCTCCCCCCAGGAGACCGAGCAGCTCAAGGTCGACCTGACCGCAGGCGGGGTAGAGCTCTGACAACGGACTTCACAACTGAACACTGACACCAGCAAGTGCACGAATGTCATGCCCGCCGCGTGCCAAGGGGTACGTGGCGTGCGTGGTGAGGAGAGTCTTTTGAGTCATCCGCATCCTGAACTCGGCGCCCCGCCGAAGCTGCCGAAGGGCGCCCTGCGCGTCATCCCGCTCGGTGGCCTCGGTGAGATCGGCCGCAACATGACGGTCTTCGAGTTCGACGGCCGTCTGCTCATCGTCGACTGCGGCGTCCTCTTCCCCGAGGAGGAGCAGCCCGGCGTCGACCTGATCCTGCCGGACTTCACCATCATCCGGGACCGTCTCGACGACATCGAAGGCATCGTGCTCACGCACGGCCACGAGGACCACATCGGTGCCGTCCCCTACCTGCTCCGGCTCAAGCCGGACATCCCGCTCATCGGCTCCAAGCTGACCCTCGCCCTGATCGAGGCCAAGCTCCAGGAGCACCGCATCCGCCCCTACACCCTCGAGGTGAAGGAGGGTGACCGGGAGGTCCTCGGATCGTTCGACTGCGAGTTCATCGCGGTCAACCACTCCATCCCGGACGCGCTCGCGGTCGCCATCCGCACCCCCGCGGGCATGGCCGTCGCCACCGGCGACTTCAAGATGGACCAGCTCCCGCTGGACGGCCGCCTCACCGACCTGCACGCGTTCGCGCGTCTGAGCGAGGAAGGCATCGACCTCCTCCTCTCGGACTCCACGAACGCCGAGGTCCCGGGCTTCGTCCCGCCGGAGAAGGACATCTCGAACGTCCTGCGCACGGTCTTCGCGAACGCCCAGAAGCGGATCATCGTGGCGAGTTTCGCCAGCCACGTGCACCGCATCCAGCAGATCCTCGACGCCGCCCACGAGTACGGCCGCAGGGTCGCCTTCGTCGGCCGCTCGATGGTCCGCAACATGGGCATCGCCCGCGACCTGGGCTACCTCCGGGTCCCGGCCGGCCTCGTCGTGGACGTGAAGACCCTCGACGACCTGCCGGACGACGAGGTCGTGCTGGTCTGCACGGGCTCCCAGGGCGAGCCGATGGCGGCCCTGTCCCGCATGGCCAACCGCGACCACCAGATCCGCATCGTGCCGGGCGACACGGTCATCCTGGCCTCGTCCCTCATCCCGGGCAACGAGAACGCGGTCTACCGCGTGATCAACGGTCTGACCCGCTGGGGCGCGCACGTCGTCCACAAGGGCAACGCCAAGGTGCACGTCTCGGGCCACGCCTCGGCCGGCGAGCTGCTGTACTTCTACAACATCTGCCGCCCGAAGAACCTGATGCCGGTCCACGGCGAATGGCGCCACCTCCGCGCCAACGCCGAGCTCGGCGCCCAGACGGGCATCCCCAAGGACCACATCGTCATCGCCGAGGACGGCGTCGTCGTCGACCTGGTCGACGGCCGCGCCCGGATCACCGGCAAGGTCCAGGCGGGTTACGTGTACGTCGACGGTCTCTCGGTCGGCGACGTCACAGAGACCTCCCTCAAGGACCGCCGCATCCTCGGCGAGGAGGGCATCATCTCGGTCTTTGTCGTGGTCGACGCCTCGACCGGCAAGATCGTGGGCGGCCCGCACGTCCACGCCCGGGGCTCCGGCATCGACGACTCCGCGTTCGACGCGGTGATCCCGAAGATCGACCAGGCCCTGAACAAGTCGTTCCAGGACGGCGTCGTCGAACCCCACCAGCTCCAGCAGCTGATCCGCCGCAGCGTCGGCAAGTGGGTCTCCGACACCTACCGCCGCCGCCCGATGATCCTTCCGGTCGTCGTGGAGGTCTGACCAGCACAAGCACTGGAGCGGGGCCCCTCGATTTGCATCGGGGCGCCCCGCTCCAGTACGTTTACGGCTCCGCCAGATCGGGAACCACCCGGCGCCGCCGTGCGCTTGAACGGTTCTCCGGAAGGCGGGAATTCCGACTCAGATCATCTGATAAAGTCGGAACTACCGAAAGGCCCCCGGAGTGAAAACAAAAGGGACCGGAAAGCACCGAGGAAATCGGATCGGAAAGATCTGATAGAGTCGGAAACGCAAGACCGAAGGGAAGCCCGGAGGAAAGCC
>NZ_JBEYCR010000026.1:0-40101 GCF_040632845.1 Streptomyces sp. NPDC016459 | reverse complement strand
ACATTGACGGAGGTCACTGTGTACAAAACATGCCTTCTTACTGCGAGGGAGAGATCACGCCCAGGGGTCAGGTTCCCATACGGGGTGGACCGTGACCGTCGCTCCCCCGCCCGGCTTCCGCGTGAGCACGACGCGGCGAGCGAGCTGCCGAAGCAATCCGTTGCGCTGCCCGTCGTCCAGTACTTCCCACCCCTCGGCCAGCGTGGCCACGATCGGCTCGTAGTCCTCCCGGTGCGGAGTCAGCTCGACCGTGGCCACCCGCTCCAGAGCGGCGGCCGTGGCCGCCTGTTGCTTCCTGATCACGTCGCGGGCTGCCTCGTACTCTCCGGGCCCGTACTCGTCCGGATTCGCGGCGCGGTCGGCGCGCAAGTTCGCGAGCGCCGCCTGGTGCTTGCTCGCTTCGGCCTCCAGGCGGGCCCGCTCCCGGGCAGCGGTCGCCCGCTGGTCGAAGAGGGGAGTGCGCGGGGTGGGCACGCTTGGCGCCGCGTCGACGCCGGGCGCCGCCTTGTCCATGACCCAGTCGCGCACGTCGTCCTCGACCTCGGTGCGCAGGACCCAGACGCCTTCACAGCCATGCCGCCCGGTGACGGCTCGTCGGCCACACGCGAAGTGGTGACCGCGGACGGACTGCATGACGCCGTCGACTTTCCGCATGCGGCTCTGGCGCGGGACGGTGCCCCGGCAGCCGCCGCAGCGGGCGAGCGCGGTGAGCAGGTGAAGCGGCTGGCGGCTCCGTGGCGGGGTCTTCTTCATGGTCTGCCGCCGGTCCTGGTACTGCTGCCACAGGTCGAGGTCGATCAGCTCTTCCTGGGCCCCGGGAACGAAGATCGCGTTGGGGCAGTTGCCGCGCTTCTCGGGTGCACACTTGCACTCGGGGTTGTGGACGCGGAGCAGGCCGGCGCAGAACCCGCTGTCCATGTAGCGGATGAGGGTCTGCGCGGTCCACAGGCCGCCGCGGACGGTGCGGTATCCGCCGGTGTTCAGGTCATCGAGCAGGGCATAGAACGCACCGCCAGCGATGTACTGCCGGTACCGGTCGGCCATGACGGGGCCAGTGACCGGGTCGGCGACATAGCGCTCTTTCTGCAGGATGAACTGTCCGGGGTGCTCAGGGTCGGCCACCCTCCTGGGGTGCCAGATGTAGCCGAACCGCGGGCGACCGGTAGCGGGCAGCTTGTCCTTGAGCCGGTGCTCGTGGGTCTCTTTCCACTGTTCGCCGGCCCTGTCCGACTCGAATGCGCCGAACTCCATGATCATGCCGCGCTGAAACCGGCCGATGGCGGTTGAGGCATCGACGGGTTCGGTCGCCGATTCGAGTCGGCCTCCGATGCTTTCGAGGCGGGCGAGGTTGATGGCGTTGCCGGTCCGGTTGCGTCCGAATCGGCTGTACCGCCACACGGCGATGCCGCGTGCTTCACGTTGCTCGACGCGCTCGATGGCGCCCATGATCTTGCGTTTGAAGTGGCGCCCAGATTCGTCAAGATCAACGATCCAGTCGATAATCCGGCGTCCGGTCCGAGCTGCCCAGGCGCTAATTGCGGCCTTCTGCAGTTCGGGGCTGATCTTCTCCTCTTTCCAGGTCGAGACCCGGACGTAGCCGATCCACGGCTCGCCCTCGTCGTCAGGGGGCGCGCCGCGGAAGGTGTCGGGGAGGGGTTTGGTCACGGAACAGCTCGATTCTCCTCGGTGAGGTACGGGGCCGACCGGCGGTGCTCGTCAAGGCTGATCACGTCGGCCGGGGAAACGCCGCGTCCACAGTGCCCGCACAGTCCGGGGGACGGCGTGGGCGGGACGTCGATGATTCCTCGGCCGACGTGATCGATCGCCTTGACGTAGCCCCGGGCCTCGGCCTGCGCTATCTGCTCGTCGGTGACTTCGTGGCTGCGAGTGATCATCACCCAGTACATGAGGGGTACCGCCGTCAGGAGCCCGAGCAGTCCAGCATCCGTGAGGGGGGCGGTGCTGGTGACCCATCCAGTCGCGCCGGTAACGAAAGCGGCAACGAACAGGGTGCCTGCGAGTGCGGGAGCGATGCGGCGGAAGGTGATCATCGTGCGGTCTCTCCTTGCTATTCGGCGGTCCTCTCTGAGGAGTCGCCGGCGGCGCGGCTGCGCTTCACGGTGTCGATGACGGCCTCGATGAGCCGGCGGTCACTCGGGTCAGTGATGCCGAGTTCGTCGAGGGCGACGTCGGTGGTGATGGGGTCGCTACCGGCAGGGGGACCGGTCCTTACACGGTTGATGTCGTCAGGGGTGAGCCATCCGGCGCCCATGAGCACAACGCTCAGGGGGTCACCGAAAAACTCGGCGAGCTGTTCGAGGGAGTCGATGGTAGGGGTACCGCCGCCGGCGAGGAGCCGGTTGAGGCTGGCTGGTGGGATGCCGCTATCTCGCGACAGCCGCGTGCGTTCGCCGCGTTCGTTCAAGCGGTAGCCAGCTTGTGTGAAGCGGCGTGTTAGCCAGTCCGCGAACTTGCGCTCTCTCGTTTCGTCCATGGATGGAACATACCGCGCGCGGAAGGATCATGGCATCGGGCCTCCGCCATCTGACCAAAATCCACACACAGAACACCCTCTCGATTGCCATCGTCGCTGATGGCGGCATGTTCGAACGCTTGGACGATTCTTATGCGTCAAGCGGAGCGTGTCAATCAGTTCGCTACACACGGCACACAGTCCATCACGTTTCACCCCCCTCCCGCCATCTTCCAACCATGGACGGAATAGGGAGTCATGGTGATAGTGTTCCTTCCGTAGACGGAACAACCGGCCGTCTACGGAAGGGCACTGACATGTACGACCGCACACAGCTCCGTTCAGCTGCCGCCCGAGCAGGCGACACCAAGACCAACGGCCGCCTCAGCGCCGCCGCCGTCGGCCGCCGCCTGGGAATCCCCCCCAACACGGCATGGCGCCTGCTCCATGGGCACGCCGCCCCGAGTGCGCCCCTGATCGCCAAGGTCGAGCGTCACTACGGCCACTACGGCATCAAGGCCCAGCACCTCCTCATCCGCACGGACACCATCCGCACGGACACCGCATGAGCGCCCCCGTCGTCACCCGAGAGCAGGCGTTCGCCAACGCACGTCGGGTCCTCGACATCGCGCTCGCCGAGGTCGCCGCCGACTACGCGGCCGGCCGCCTCTCGCCCGAGCGGGAAATGGCCGTTCGCCGCCTTCTGCGGAAGCAGCGCGCCAAGCAGGTCACCCCGCAGCCGTTCGCCGCCTGAAAACCACGAAGGGCCGCCCGGATTGCGCCCGGACGGCCCCGCTGATCCCCCGAAGGGAACCAACATGCAGACACAGGGTACCCGCCCCCTCCGCGCCGTCGAGGCGTTCCGAGGCGCCCGCGCCTACCGCCGTCAGACGGCGTTCCGCGACGACCTCGCCGCCCAGCTGCACGCCATCGCCCCCGGCGCCGCCCGCGTCCACCTGACGCCGGTCATGACCGACGTCGACGGCACCCCGCGCCGTCAGACTCTCGTGCACCTCGTCGACGCCGTCGGCTACACCGTGCAGGCCCCCCTCGGGGCGCACCGCGCTGCCCGCCGCCTGCTCGTCGAGGCCTTCCCGTCCGCCGAGTGGGACAAGCCGCTGATCTTCAACGCCGCGTGCGGGGTCCTCGTGATCAACGTGCCCGACGTTCCGGCCGAGCTGGGCATCGACACCGCGCCGGCGGTGACGGCATGATCCGGCCCCAGCTTTCCGCCGACGGTTCCGCCGTGCGCCTTCCGCTCGCCGACCGTACGGCGTCCCTCCTCGACGACCTCGCCGTCGCGTACGCCGAGGACCCGGGCGAGGTCGGCACGCTCCTGGTCGCCCACGCCGCCGCCGTGTTGTGCCTCGACCACGCCATTGCCAGCGACTCCGCCCACGACGTGGACCGCGCCATGCGGGCCGCCGAGGCGGACGGCACCCGCGAGGCCCTCCTCAGCGAGCTGCCGATCGACCACCAGTTTGACCCCCTCCTGTCCGCCGACGACTCCATCACGCTCGCGGGCCGCCTGACCCGCCTCGCGGGCCGCATCCGCAACACCCGCAAGGAGCCCCGCTCGTGACCGTCACCACCCTTCCCACCGCACACACCACCCCGCCCCTCCTGCCGCCCGTAACCGGCCCGGCCGAGGTCACGTACGAGCCTGCCCCGAACGGCGCCCCGGCCGACGCCCCCCGCGTGTTCGCCGCGATCAACTCCGTCATGCGGGACGCGATGCCTGTCGGAAAGAACCAGACGAACAACCAGCAGAACTACAAGTTCCGGGGCATCGACGACGTCATGTCGGCCATGGCGGGCCCGTTCCGTGCCCACGGGGTGTTCATCCTCCCCAGCATCGCCAGCCACAAGGCCGAGCGGCGCGGCGAGAAGATGACGCACGTGGTGATCCGGATGCGGTACCGGATCTACGGCCCGGCCGGGGACTGCCTGGTCGCGGACGTCCCGGGTGAGGCGTCCGACTTCGCCGACAAGGCCACCAACAAGGCCCAGTCCGCCGCGTTGAAGTACCTCCTGTTCACCCTGTTCATGCTGCCCGTGGACGGTCGCAGCATCGACGACGGCGACCGGCATCACCCCGAGGTGCCGACGGAGCACCGCGCCGAACGCCAGGAGCAGCAGCAGCGCCGCCAGCAGCCGCGCGGCCCGCGCCAGAACCAGCAGCCGAACCGGGGCCAGCGCCCCGCGGCCGGGGCCCCGCCCCAGCAGGAGCAGCAGCGCCGGGACTTCAAGGCCGAGGCGCACGCCGCCACGAGCAAGGCCCAGTTCGAGCAGGTCCGTGCCGAGGCCGTCAAGGCCGGCGCCCCGGCGGACTACCTCGCGGCGCTCGACGCCATTGCGGACGGGAAGCGTGCCGACGCTCGCGCCTCGCAGGCGCCGGTAAGCGGACGGCAGGAGCACTCCGCCCGCCCCGCCCCGGCATCGGACGCGACGATCACCGAGGCCCAGACCGGGGCCGCCGCCGAACAGGCGCTCCGCCTCTCCGCCTCCCGCGCCGGGTACCAGACCCTCGACGCCGACTTCGAGCGTGCCCACGGCTGCACGATCGCGCAGTCCGACCCCGCCACGCTGCACGCGTTCCGCTCGATGATCGAGAGGGCCGCACAGTGACCGCGCCGACCGAACCGCAGCTCTCCGACATCGAGCAACACCACCACGACGTGATCACCGAGCGCATGGGGATCAACCAGCTGATCGCCGAGGAGCGGGCCGCCCGGGGCGAGGACCCCCTCGGCGACATCACGGCCACCGCTCCGCCGACCCCGGCCGCCGAGATCCGGGACGCCGTAACCCGCGTCGCCGTCCTCGGTGCCCTCCTCGACCAGATCAAGCAGGCCCACAAGGACGCCCGCGCCGATGCCGAGCAGCTCCTCGAAGCGCAGTACCGGGCGACCGGCACATCGAAGACGGACGCCGTCCTCCCGGACGGAACGAAGGTCGCGAGCATCTCGCGGCGGGGTGGCGAGCGCGCCGCCGAGATCACCGACGACGCCGAGTTCATGGCGTGGGTGCGCGACACCTATCCCAGCGAGTTCGTGGTCGAGATGATCCCGATGCGCCTGGAGACCCGCGTTCAGCCCGGCTTCGCCGCGAAGGTGCTCGCCGAGGCGACCGCCGCCGGGACGGCCCGGTACGTCGACGCGGAGACCGGCGAGGTGCACGACGTGCCCGGCGTCGAGATCCGCCCGTCCCGGGCCGCCTCGCACCAAATGACGTACACGCGCACGTCGAAGGCCTCGGCGCTCACCGGCCGCGAGCTGGTCGCGCAGGCCTGGCGGAAGGGCGAGTTGGCCGCCCACGTGCTGCCCGCCCTCGCGCCCGAGCAGGCCTGACCCTCCCGTACGACGGCCCGCCCCGCCCCCCAGACCGGGGCGGGCCCCTCGACCAGGAGCACCACCATGGAACCGATCAATTCGACCGACCGCCTCGACATGCAGCGCTACACCCGCCGTGTTCCCCCCGCCGAGTTCTTCGAGACCGTCAACGCCGCCGCGCTCGCGGAAACCGTGCTGACGAAGAGAACGCCGGGACCGGACACCGTTTACGTTCTCGCGCGGAACCTCCTCGGCGCCGCCCGCGCCCTGCTCGCCGTCCGTGACGCGCTCACCGACACCCAGTTCGCCATCGCCTGCCATGTGGCCGAGGTCAGCAATGGCGAGGACCCCACCTTCGCCGACCTCCTCGCCACGCTCACGAAGGTGGGCCAGCCGGTCACCGAGGACATGCTCGCGCACGGCCGCGCCGAGCAGGCCGGGAAGTCGGTCGTCCTGTGACCGGGCTCGCCGAACGGTTTGCCGCGCGCACCCGTCTCCTCGATGGCGGACACATGGAGTGGACCGGCCCCTTGAAGGGTGGTAGGTCGACGCCCCTCATGTACGACCGGGGCCGCGACGTGACGGCGCGCGCGGTCGCGTTCCGGATCGCTACCGGTCGGGCCCCGGTTGGCTACGTGCGGGCCGAGTGCGACCACCCGGGGTGTGTCGCCCCCGAGCACATGGCTGACGCCCCCACCCGTACCAAGCTGCGTACGCAGCTCGCTCAGGTACAGGGGCGCGATCTCAGCCTTACCGAATGCGGGCGCGGCCACGCCACGGCCGTGCACCGCCAGTTCAACCCGGACGGACACCCGTACTGCCGAGCCTGTGAAGCGCTGCGGGAGCACGAACGGCAGGCCGTCGCGTGACCGGCCGCGAGCGGCTCGACCGCGCCCGCCGCCTGCTCGACACCGCGCCGCCGTTCCCGGTCCCCGGTCAGCTTCCGCTCGACCGGCCCCGGCCGACGTGCGACACCGGCAGCCCTCGGTGTGGCGCCGTCCCGGCCCGACCGTACCCGTGCGGGTGGCGCTGCGAGGCTCACCGTCCCGTCCCGCGCACTCGGCCGGAGCCGCAGCCGTGACCGTCGCCCTGGTCCCGCCGATCACCTACGGCATCGGTCACATCGGGGCCGACCCGCTCGACGTCGGCCCCCGCTACGCCCGCACGGGCGGCATGAGCCGCTGGCACCGCCCGCGCGCCGGTATCCGGTGGCCGGACGGTCGAACCGTCTACACCGTGTGGTGTGGCTACACGGTCGGCGGCCTGCGGGCGGCCCGGCCGATGCTGACCGCCGAGACCATAACGGACGGTCTGCCGTTGTGCGGGACGTGCGAGGGCCGCGCGGTCGGCGCCGGCCAGGACGAGCAGACGCCCGGCCGCCCCGAGCTGCTGTTCGGGCCACGCGGCCTGGTCCCTCCCCGGCACTGCCCCGGCTCCCGCATGGACCTGTATGCGCCGCTCCCGGGCGGCACGACCGGCCGGTGTCTCGCCTGCCAGGACACCCACTCCATTCGGGCCATGGGCGGCCCGTACGCCTCCCGCACGGGAATCGTCCAGCACCCGCCCGGCCCCGGTCTGTTCGCCCCGTGCCCGTTCCACCGCTGGCGCCATCCCCGCCGCGCGGTCCCCGGCGCCGACCCCCTTGCCTGCATGTGCGGGCGCCCCCTCACCTCCCCGCAGTAGCCCCCATATCGCCCCGGGGCGAGGCCGGACCCGATCCCCTCGCCCCGGGCGCACCGCCCCCCCGACAGGAGCACCACACCGTGACCCTCGACGCATACGACTGGGCATGGCGCCACGCCCGCTCCCGCGGGAACGCCCGGCTCGTCGTGCTCGCGGTCGCTGACAAGACCACCGGCCCCGACGCCGAGGCCAGCCTCAGCACCGCCGAGGCCATCCGCCGACTCGGCGGCGTTGGTAAGGGCGTCGCCGTCAAGGCCCTCGCCGACGCCGTCGCGTCCGGCGACATGGTCATCGCGCAGGAGACGGCGGGGTCCCGCGCGACCCGCTACCGCCTCCCCGGAGCAGTCGGCTACACCCGCCGTAGCGGTCCGGAATCCGGACCGGAAACCCCCTCCAAGGGGGGGTCCGGATTCCGGACCACAAACGGTTTGCGGTCCGGATCGCAGACCACAACCACCCCGTCTACCGGTCTGGAATCCGGACCGGTAGACCCCACCCCCCAAGACGGCTTGCGGTCCGGATTCCAGACCGCTTGTGGTCCGGAATCCGGACCCCATCACTCACCCAATGAAGGAATGAAGGAGGGAGGGAAGGAAGGAACCCCTTCCCCGCCAACCGGCAAGGTGCCCGCGTTCGCCACCGACCTTGTCGCCCGGATCACCGCCGCTCGGGTCTACCTCCCGTGGACCGACCTCGCCACCGCCGAGTGGTTCCGCCTCGACGCCATGTTGAAGAAGTCCGGCACCGACATGCTCGCCGAGCACGCCGTCGACCTCGCCGCCCGGCAGCGCGCCAAGGGACAGCCGATCAGCTCGCCCCGCTACCTGCTCAGGGCGTGGCAGTCCCTCCCGGAAGCGCCCCCGCCCGGCACCGTTCCGCCCGCCACCCCGGCCACGCCCGCCCGCGGCTCGAACGTCGTCCCCTTCCCGTCCGCCGACCGTCCCGGCCGCGCCGCCCAGGCCGCCAACTGGTACGCCGACCTGCTCGCCGAGGAGAACTGACCCGATGAACCGCCATGAAGTCGCCGCCCTGCTCGCCTACGTCGACCGCCTCGACCCCGGCCGCGCCCCCACCGACAAGGCCGCCGCCGGGGAACGGCTCATCCAGTGGGCGACCCTGCTCGAACACGTCCCGTCGGCCGCCCAGCACCCCGACGGCCGTCACTGGGACGCCTCGCGGATCGCCGTCCGGCACATCGCCACCTCGCCGTACCCGATCAAGCCCAGCGACATCGGCCGCCCGTGGGAGGCCTACCGCGCCGACGTCATCGGCCGGCACTACGACCCGGCCCCGGCCGTCGACCCCGACAACGAGGCGGCTTACCGCGCCGCACTACGCAGCACCCGGCATGCCGTCGCCGTCGGAGCGCTCCCCCCGACGCCTCAACACGCCATCGAGGGCCGCCCCAGCCCGATCCGGGCCGTCCGCGACGCCGCCGCGGCCCGCCGCCTTGCCGAACTCGGCACCTACGTGCCCCGCGAAGTCGCCGACGACCTCGCCGATTTCCGTCCCCGCCAGGCCGTGCGCGAGTCCCTCGCCGCGAACGGACTGCCCGACCCGCTCGACGTGGACTGCCCGTACGAGCAGTGCCGCGCCCGCGCGGGCAAGCCGTGCCAGGGCGGCGGAAAGCACCGGTTCGACCGCGCCCCCCACCCGTCCCGCCTCGACGCCGCCACCGTCCGCCACTACGCCCAGGAGACCGCCGTATGAGCGCCCGCCACCGCCGCCGCAACACGACCGACCGCACCCGCAACATGCGCCGCTTCGCCATCACCGGCTCGTGGGACGACAACCCCGACCGACCCGCACGATGGGCCACCCGCGACCCGAAAGAGGCCAAGAGGGTCGCCCGCAACATGGCCTCCCACGGCGGCTACGTCATCGTCGAGGAACTCCTCCCCACCGGCGTCTGGCAGACCTGGTTCGAGACCGACGGCCCCGCGCTCGTCGCAGAGCAGCGCGCCGCCGAGGCCACCCTCGCCGCCGGATGGCCGGCCGCCCCCACCGGGTACCGACCCGACGCCGACGACCGGCACCGCACCTGGCTCGTCGAGCAGGGACTCGCCGAGCACCGCCGCGCCCAAGCCCGCGCCCAGGCCGAGACCCTTGCCGCCGAGCAGGCCGCTCGTCGACGCCGCATCGCCGCCGAGGTCAGCCGCACCTCCCGCCAGCTCATGACCGCGCCCCCGGAGGCCCGGCCCGACTACCGCCGCGCCGCCCGCCACATGACCGGCGCCCAGCGATGACCGCCCCCACCCCGCTCCCCGCAGCCGCCACCGCCGTCATCCGCGCCGTCCTCGAAGACGAAGGCGTCACCGATCTCCTGTACCGGCCCGAGCAGACCGCCCAACGCGTCGCCAGAAGACTCCGCGCCGCCGGATGGGAACTCCGGGTCATCCCGCCCGAGATCACCCCGGAAACGGACACGTAGCCCTTCCAGAAAGGGGGCGGTACGGAACTCACCACCGCCGCCCCCTTCGTGATATCTTCCGACCTCGGAAGGAACATCCTTCCCTCGACAGAACAGAGAGCGCCCCGCGCTCAGCCCGCAGAGCAGGAGGCCCGAGCCCATGACCCCCGCAGAGCGATTCGCCGCCAAGGTCAACCCCGCCGGCCCCGTCAGCCTCAACCACGCCGCCCCCGGCCCCTGCCACCTGTGGACCGGCGGAGCCCGCAGCAAGCGCGCCCACGACGCCGGCCAGTACGGCGAGTTCTACGGCGCCTTCTACGTCGACGGCCGCACCGTCCGCGCCCACCAATTCGCATACGAGCAGGCCCACGGCCCCATCCCAACCAGCGCCGAAGTCGACCACCGCTGCCGCCGCCGCAACTGCGTGAACGTCGCCCACCTCGAACTGGTTGACCACCGCACCAACACCCTCCGCAGCACCGGCCCCACCGCGCTCAACGCCCGCAAGGTCCAGTGCATCCACGGCCACCCCTTCACCCCCGACAACACCCGCGTACGCGCCGACGGCTCCCGCCGCTGCATCACCTGCGAACGCACCCGCACCACCACCGAAAGGCAGGCCGCGTAATGGCCGGAGAAACCCTCATCACCCTCGCCGGAAACCTCGTCGACGACCCCGAACTCCGCTTCACCCCCGCCGGACACGGCGTCGCCAAATTCCGCGTCGCCAGCACCCCCCGCACCTTCGACAAGCAGGCCCAGGAATGGCGCGACGGCGACCCCCTGTTCCTCACCGTCAACGCCTGGCGGAGCCTCGGCGAGAACTGCGCCGAATCCCTCCAGCGCGGCACCCGCGTCATCGTCACCGGCGTACTCAAGCAGCGCTCCTACGAGGACGGTCAGGGCGTCAAGCGCACCGTCTACGAGATCGAGGCCGAGGACGTCGCGCCCAGCCTCAAGACCGCCACCGCCGCCGTCACCAAGAAGACCAGCCGGCAGAACACCAGCCAGCAGAACCAGGGCGGATACGGCCAGCAGCGCCCCCAGCAGCCCCACAACGACCCCTGGAACACCAGCACCACCGACGAGCCCCCGTTCTGACCCCACGACGCGGGCGACCGGACGCCGGCCGTACCGCGCGCGCGATGACCACCTCGACCTGACCGAGACAGGAGCAACCCCTGATGACCCGCACCCCGACCCCCGAGCCGTGCACCGACCCCCGCCACACCGGCCGCATCCGCGAGCAGCTCGGCTGCACGGGCCCGGACCCGGCCGCCCCGATCGAGGTCGGCCAGACGTACCGGCCGACGCCGTACAACGCGGCCCGCCTCCCCGACGACCGCGCCACCGTCACTCGCGTGTGGACGCCGGACGGCCAGAGCGAGCAGTCCGTCGCCTACGACATCGCCACCGTCGATCACCGCGGCCGCCCGAGCACTACCCACAGCGCCCTGGCGGAGTCCGTGTTCCGGAAGTCGTACGTCCTCGCCACGCCGGAGTCCGCCCCCGAGTCCCCGACCGACATCGTCGCTCGCGCCGTCGCCCTGCTCGACTCCCTCGACGCCGTCACTTACGCCATCGTCACCCCCGACACGGCCGACACCATCGCCGTGAAGGGCCGCACGAAGGGCATGAACGTCACCCACGGAGTTGAAGGCCTGCGGTCCCTGGCTGACGCCATCACCATCCGGGAGGCGCAGCGCCGCGCGACGGCCGCCACGGAGGCGCAGGCGTTCCGGCAGGCCGCCGACGCCGTCGAGTCCCGCAACGACGGATGCCCCGACGTCGGCACCTGCCAGCAGTGTAAGACCCGCACCGCCGAGGCCACCAAGCTGCGCGCCGCCGCGACCGAGCTGGAGGCTGGCCGATGAACACCGAGCCGACCGGCGACCACTTCACCGAGGCCGCCATCCGCCGCAACACCTACCTCGACGCCGCCCGCGAAGCCACCGAGGCCGCCAAGCTGTTCCCCGGCAACCTGGAGTGCGCCCCCGCCATCGGCGCCCTGGAGGGCCTCTCCCAGCGGTTGCAGCGCCTTGCCGCTCACCACACCACTGCCGAGCAGCCCCTCGGCCTGACGTGGGAGGCCCGAGCCGACCACGCCGTACGCCTCTACGCCCGCACCGCCATCGAGCTGGAGGACAGCAAGGCCGAGGCCGCCCGGCTGCGCGCCGAGCGCGCCGAGCTGATCGCGCAGCGCGACCGCATCGCCGACGACACGATCAAGGCCCTCATCGCCGAGGAGCAGCACCCGGCCGCCGCCACGACCGCGCAGGCGTACCGCGCCGCTGCCGACGAGATCAACGCCCTCCCCCAGGACTACGAGACCGACCCGGGGCGCGGCAATGCCGCCGAGTTCCTCCGCCGCCGCGCGACCGAGCTGGAGACCGCCGAGCAGCCCCCGGCCGACGAATACCAGTACTGCGGCGCCGCCGTCGACCAGGGCGAGAAGGGCTACGACTGCGCCCGCCCCCACGGCCACAAGGGCCGACACGCCCCGCACGCCGCGGACATCGCCCCCAGATGACCGGCTTCCTGTGCACGGTCGCGTACGTGGCGCTCGTCGTCCTGTGCGCGGCCGTGCCCCTCGGCCACCCCCTCCGCTACCGCCGCCCGAAGGACCCACGCCCGTGACCCGCCTCCACACCCTCGACCGCCGCACCGGCCGAACCATCGCCGCCCGCCAGGCCGCCGCCGAACTCCTCGCCGCCGGCCACCACGTCCACTACGTCACCCACGCTGAACAGACCTGCCTCACCGGCGAATGCCGCATCGTCCCCGCCGTCCTCGACGACCTCGCCCCCACCAAGGAGCGCGCCTGATGTCCCCCGTATCGCACGCCCTGGCCGTGCTCGTCTGCGCCCTGGTCGCCTTCTCCGAGGCCGTTGCCGGTCGCTGGTCGACGTTCGTCGCCGTGGCCGCGCTCGGCACTTCCCACCTGCTCGCCCTCGCCAAGGAGCGCCCCTGATGGGCATGTACCACTCGACCTACTTCGCCTACGGCCTTCGCATCCCCCTCGACGTCCACCCGTGGACCGAGACCGACCGGATCGACGCCGAACTCGGCGCGGTGAAGAGCCAGTGCCCCGACGTCGGCCACCTCTCGGCCGGCGACTACGACCGCGACATGTTGTTCCTGGTCACCCAGTCCGACGAGATCGCCCTCGGCGAGTACGGGCGCGCCGCCCTGGCGACGCCGGAGCAGCGTGCCGACTGGGACCGGCAGCTCCGGACCGCCGTCGACCACCTCGGCTACGGCCACCCGCAGGACCTCGAAGAGCCCGGCTGGCTCTGCATCCCCGACCTCAGCTGACCCGCCCCTCCGAAGGATCCTCGATGGCTGCGAACCTCCCCACCGTGACCCCCGTACTCCGTACGGCCGCCGAAAAGCTCCGCACCCTTGCCGCCCGCGTCGTCCACCAGGACCGCCCCCGCTGGCACCTCGGCGAGACCCTCGGCAGCAAGACCCCCGTCGTCCTCGACGCCCAGGAGCAGCCCTCCGTACTCGTCGACGTGTGGGCCGAGCGCCGCGAGGACGTGAACGCCTACCTCGCCGCGTACGCCTCCCCGCACGTTGCCCGCGCCGTCGCCGACTGGCTCGGTTGCGAGGCCGCCCTCGACGACGAGGAGCGCGGCCGGCCGTCCTGCGCATGGTGCGGCACCGACCACGCCCGCACCATCGCCGCCCTGATCACCGGAGGGACCGACCAGTGAGCCCCTACACTCGTGCCCCCGAGCGAATTGAGCGCGCCCGCGACCGCGCCGCCGCCCGCGAGACCCTCCTCGTCCTCCTCAACCGCGTGGACCGCCTCTCCCCCACCGAAGGCGCGCTCCTCCGCGAGTACGCCCTCGCCGAACTCACCGAGGCCGACCAGCTCACCCGTGCCCGCCGCGGCCTCGACCGCGCCCGCGACCGCCTCCAGCGCCGCGCCGACACCGCCGACGCGGAGATCGTGAAGATCGAGGCCGAGCGGGACCAAGCACGCGAGCAGCTCGCCCAGGCTGAGGACCGCATCCGCACCCTTCACGCCGTCGACATCGGCCGAACCCACGGTGCAGCACGCGTCACGGCCGAGCGAGACCAGGCCCTCGCCCGCCTCCTCCAGGTCGAGCGCGTCCGCGAGCGCACCGCGGAGTACTGCCACCAGCTCGCCCGCGAGGTCGACGAGCACAGGCAGGCCCGGCACGTCGCCGAGGCCGCCCTCGCCGCCATCCGCACCCCCGATGCCGCCGGGCCCCGCCACCCCGTGCACACCCTCATGGACGCCCTGCGAGGCCCCGGCATCCGCGAAGAACACGCCATCAGCCTGATTCGCGCCTACTGGCTCGCCATCACCCACAAGGAGCCGAACACGCCGTCCCCGAAGCAGCCGGTCCGCGACGAGGCCGACGCCCCTCTCTGCACCTGCACGTACGCCCAGCAGTGCCCGGCGTGCGCGCGCGACGAGGCGACCGCCCCGTGATCACCCCCGCCCAGGCCGACCACCTTCGCGCCGCGCTCCAGACTGCGGCCGACGCCTTCGCCCTCCTCGCCGACCACCTCCGCGCCGCCAGCCACCTCGCCAGAGGCGGCCGCCCCACCCGCCCCGCCTGGCAGAGCCCTTACGGCCCGCCGCCCCGCCGCCACCGCTGAACCACAGGAGCAGCCCGCCCATGACTACCGCCGCGCTCCCCGAGTACGCCCTCACCGCCGCCGCCGACCTCCGCGCCATCCGCGAGCAGTGGGGCGACCTCCTCGACGCCATCGAGCAGCGCCCCGCCGACCAGTGGCCGCCCGTCGACAACATCCGCGAGCACCTGGCGGCCGTCGACGACGAGCCGTTCATCGGCCGCGTCCCCCTCACCCTTCGCCAGCACCCCGCGCCGGCCAACCTCGACGCCCTCGACGCCGCCATCGAGACCGAACGGGCGATCTTCGCCGCCTGTGACGACACCGCCGCCCGACACCAGCGGCCCGTACGGTTCATCGCCACCGAGCGCCGAGGCCGCGACCGCTACCAGCCCGACCCCACCGACAGCGACGACCCGAACCGCTGGACCCCCGCCACCCACCACGGCGCCCGCGTCTTCCGCCCCGGGTCCCGCCGGTACGGACTGCACTGGGCCGCTGTGTGGCTGGAGGCCCGCGCCCTCGGCGAGCAGGCAGGGGACCTGTTCAGCCCGCTCGACGACGACACCCACGCCGCCCTCGCCTACACCACCCGGACCGCCCGCCGCCACATCGAGCAGGCACTCGCCCGCGCCGGACGCCGCACCGACCTCCTCGACCCGTGCCCGTGGTGCCGCGGCCTGCTCCTCGCCCGCACCGTGCCCGGCGGCGAGCCGTCCGTGACGTGCAACACCGGCGAGCCGTGCACCGCGCCCGTCGCCCTCGATAAGGGCCGGCGCGTGTGGCGTGGGGCCGATCTCGCGGCCCTGTGGGTGGCGCTGGACGCGGCTCGGATGGGTACCGCGTAACCCAACTCGACTCCGTTCGAGTGAAGTTGATTGAGTAGCCGCTTGTGTATCAACTACACAAGCGGCTACATTCATTCTGTCGGTCCTGACCCGACACCCCCGGCCGGTCCTGACCCGGCCACCACCAAGGGAGCAACCCCCGATGAACGCACGCACCACCCCGGGCAGTACCCCCGCCCACTCCACACACCCCAACGTCCTCGCCGCCCGGCACGCCCTCCACGGCAAGCTGGCCGCCGAGATCACCGACCACCACGACATCACCGACCCCGCCCCCACCGAGCAGGCCGTACGCGGCTACCTCGTCGAGCCCCGAGCGGCCGACCGGATCGCCGTCTATTGGCTGGAGAAGGGCCGCGCCGTACGCCGCGACACCTGGCGCGGCAACGTCCTCGACCGCCTCGCCGACCACTTCACCCGCATGGGCTGGACCGTCGAACCGATGATCCGCACCTCCCTCTGCCTGCACGTCCACCGCCCCACCGAGGCCGCCCCCGAGACGCTGCTCACCGAGTGGGAACGGGACCTGCTCGCCACCAACGTGGACAACATCCCGCAGCGCTACACCACCGCCGACGAGAACGCCGCCGTCGAGGCCCACCCCTCCGACACCGAGATCCACCACGCCATGCAGTTGATCACCGAGGCCGAGGCCACCGACGGCACCTGGCGCGGCGAGTGGATCGGCGACCAGCCGACCATCTGACCCCACCCGGCCCGCCCCACCCCCGGGGCGGGCCCATCTGTAACCAGGAGCAGCACGAATGGACACCACCCCGAACCGCAAGCAGCCGAACGAGCCGAGCGTCGACGCCCAGGAGGCCGCCATCGTCGAGTACGTGCGCCGCAACCCGAACCCCAACGGCCCGACCGTTGCCGAACTCCGCGACCACATCGCCGCCGGCCTGGAGAGCGCCGACAACTTCCAGCGCGGCATCCTCCAGGCCTTCATCGAGACCCTGGACAACTACTCGGACGAATGGGCCCGAACGGACGAGGTCACCCGGAGCCCCCTCCAGGGCTCGAACGACCCGCGATGGGCGGAACACGTGACTTCGATCGCGCGAAACTTCCCCGTCGAACAGCGCCCGGCCGTCGCCGCCCTGCTCCAGATCCGACGGGACCGTGAAACCGGCGAGGAGGCGGTTAAGCAGACGCCGGAGATGATCCGAACCGCCGACGCGGCGAAGGTGCCCGTACGCGATATCGCCGCTCTCCTCGACATCACGACGTCGTACGTCTACTCCGTTCTCCGCAGGCCGAAGGGCAAGTAACTACCCCTCCAAGAAAGCGGGCCCGCCCCGGCTTCCTGACGGCCGAGGGCGAGCCCTGACCACGACAGGAGCAACCCCCGTCATGGCTACACCCACCCTAACGGTCGAAGAGCGGCGCACCCGAGTGCACCAGCTGCACAAGGCTGGACACTCCAACCGTGCCATCGGCCGTGAGCTCGGTATCCACCACGTCACCGTGGGGCGCATCCTCAGCGCCACCCCTGCACCAGAGGCCGCACCACCCGCCCCCACCAGCGGTGACGCTGGCGTACCGCCCATGCACTTCAACCTGACGCGCGAGCTGATCCAAGACCTCAACGTCCTCGCCGACAAGAAGAGCGGCGACCTGCCCGCACCACTGGTGCGCGCCATCCACGCCGCCGCCGACCGCCGCCGCGCGGAGTGGATGCACCAGCTGCACCAGCTCGCCACCACCTCGGCGCAGCCGTAGCGCCACCACCTCCCGCAGCCCCGGCCCGCACCCGCGCGCCGGGGCTTTCCCATACCCCTCCCCGACCGCGCCCCCGCCCGGTAGGTTCACGTGGTCGCCACACAAACCACACGGAGCCCGCCATGTCCCAGCCCCCGCCGTACGGCCCCCAGCAACCCCCGCCGCCCGGATGGGGACCCCCGCCCGGCCCGCTCCAGCCCGGCCCCTACGGCCCCCCGCCCCCGAAGAAGGGCATGGGCGCCGGCGCGATCGTCGCCATCGTCCTCGGCAGCATCGTCGGCGCGATCGTCCTCCTCGGCATCGTCGGCGCGCTCATGACCGACGACCCGAAGGACACCACCACCACGGCCCCGACGACCACCCCCACCCCGAAGCAGAGCAGCAACACCCCGAAGAAGAAGACGCCGGCCCCGGCCGACGCCCCGGTCACCATCACCGCCACGCCCACGACCTTCAAGCCGTCCGTGCTCCACGACGGCGGCGACTTCACCAGCGTCAAGGTGACCATCTCGAACCGCGGCGACGAGAAGATCGACATCAACCCCCTGTACGTCACGATCACCGACACGACCGGCGCCAAGCACACCGCCGAACTCGGCCTGGACACGAACCAGATGGACACCGTCGACCTCGCCCCCGGAGAGAACATCACCGGCGTCATCACCGGGAAGGGGAAGTTCACCCCGGCCTACGTGACCTACACCGAGGGCATGTTCGGCGACGGCGTACGAGGCGACGTGAAGTGATCCGCCAGCGTCCGGACGCCGAGCGGCCCGCGCGCGGGAACGAGATGGACGCCGTTACCGTTCCGTGATCTAATCGGAGGCGACCCCGGCGTGCCCGGAATCGGACGGCCGCCTGTCGGTGGGAAACCTCGACACCCGCGTATGCGGCTCAAGTCGGCCGACGGCTCCGCGCGGCGCACCCGGAACGAAAGCCCCGCCACTCACCCCCCCCCCGGTGGCGGGGCTTTCGCATGCCCACGCGTGCCGCAGAGGCCCGCCCGTGAAGCCCTGAGGAGCCCGCCATGGACCCGTACGACATCGAGCACCGGTTCGCGTTCCACGCCGCCACCACCGACGAGAAGCGCGACGCTCACGGCAGCATCCGCCAGGAGTGCCGGCGCCTCGCCGACCACATCAACGAGACCTGCCCCGACGGCCGCGAGAAGTCCCTCGCGATCACCGCCATCGAGGAGGCCATGTTCTGGGGCAACGCCGCGCTCGCCCGCGCGTCGTAGCCCGCCGAGACCGCCCTCGGCGAGGAGGTGAGTCGTGGCCGCCCGACCCATCACCGAGAAGGACCGGAAGCAGGTCCGCGCACTCCACGCCGAGGGCCTCAGTCGCAACGCCATCGCCCGCAAGCTCAGCCGCTCCCCCTCGACCGTGTCGAGCATCGCCACCGAGCTCGGCCTGTCCTTCGACCGCGCCGCCGAGGTTGTCGCCGCCACGAACGTCCGTAAGGCCGACTTGGCCGCGCGGCGCGCCGCCATGGCCGAGACGCTCCAGGACGTAGCCGAGCGCGAGATCGGCAAGATGACGCAACCCCACCTGTACTTCGAGTGGGGCGGCAAGGACCACGACTACGACGAGCGGTGGCAGCCCGAGCCGACCCCGGCCGACCGGCGCACCATGATGGCCACCGCCTCGGCCGCCCTCGACCGCTCCCTCAAGCTTGTCCCCCCGAAGGACGACGGCGCCGCCGAATCCCGCTCGGTGATCGGCGACCTCATGGCCGGCCTGCTCGGTGACTACGTGGCGCACCACGGCGCGCCCCCACCCGAGCCCGACGAGACCGACCCCGGGGGAGGTGGCGCCGATGAGGACGCCCCTCCCCCTGTCCCGTAAGCAGGTCGACTCCATCGTCGAGGCGCGCGCCTTCCAGAACATCTGGGAAGGCTCCGTGCGGTCCGGGAAGACGATCGCCAGCCTGCTCGCGTGGCTCGCGTTCGTGTCTGACCGGCCCGCCGGCGGCGAGCTGGTCATGGTGGGCCGCACCCGCGACAGCCTCGCCCGCAACGTCTTCGGCCCGCTCACCGACCCGACGATCTTCGGGCCGCTCACCCGGGACATCCACTACACCAACGGCGCGCCCACCGCGTCCGTCCTCGGCCGTACCGTGCACTGCCTCGGCGCCAATGACGCCCAGGCGGAACCGAAGGTCCGCGGCCTCACCTGCGCGGGCGCGTACGTCGATGAGCTGACCACCCTCCCCCGCACCTTCTACGACCAGCTGAACGCCCGCTGCTCGATCGAGGGCTCGAAGATCTACGGCACGACCAACCCGGACAACCCGCAGCACTGGGCCAAGCAGGAGTACCTACTCCGCCCCCGCGAGACCCGGCTCAAGAGCTGGCATTTCGTCATGGACGACAACCCCGGGTTGTCGGAGGCGTACAAGGCGAGGACGAAGGCCAGCTATCGCGGTCTCTTCTACAAGCGGAACGTCCTCGGGCTCTGGGTCATGGCCGAAGGCGCGATCTACGAGGCGTGGGACGAGGCCGAGCACGTCGTCGACACGCTGCCCCCGATGCGCCGGTACTGGCTCGGCATGGACTACGGCACGGTCAACCCGACGTCCGTGATCCTCCTCGGCCTCGGCGACGACAACCGCCTGTACGTCTGCGCGGAGTGGCGCCACGACTCCCGCAAGGCCATGCGGCAGCTCACCGATGCCCAGTACTCCGAGGCCATCGGTGCGTGGCTCCGCGACCTCGGCATTCGGCCCGAGTGGTCGTTCATCGACCCCTCCGCCGCCTCGTTTATCGCGCAGGCCTTCGACGACCGGTCGCTCCCGAACATCGCCCGCGCGCACAACGAGGTCGTCGACGGCATCCGCTCCGTCGCCTCCCTCCTCGCCGCCGGCCTGCTCCGCGTCCACCGCTCCTGCACCGGCCTCATCGAGGAGATGCCCGGCTACGTGTGGGACGAGAAGGCCGCCGAGCGTGGCGAGGACAAGCCCGTCAAGATCGCTGACCACTCCGTCGACGCCCTGCGGTACGCCGTGCACTCCACCGCCCACGAGTGGCGCCACCTGCTCACCCTTGCCGCGTAAGGAGACCCCGTGCGCTCCCGCGCCCCACTGCCGCCCTTCCCCCGCTGGACTGGCGCCCACGTCGTCATCCATACCCCTCGCACGCCGCCCACCGTCCTCGGCGACAGCCGCCGCGAGCTGCACATCATCCTCTCCGCCCGCGTCACCTACCGCGCCCGCCTGTGGGCCCTGTGGCGCGCCCTGACCGGACGGGAGGTGACCGGCTGATGCCCCGCCACGACGTTCGCGTCCTGCTGGAGAACGGCACCCAGCGGGCCCGGGTTTTCCTCGACGGCCGCGAGCTTCACGGCGTCCGCTCCGTCACCACCCACCACGAGTACGACGCCCCAACCCGCGTCGAGCTTGAGCTTTACGTGGCCACGGCCGCCGTCGAGTACGTCGACAACCTCGATGAGCACCAGGAGGTGAGCAGCGATGCCCCTTCCTGACTCCGGTACCACGTGGCCGCCCATCGACCCCGTCGTACAGTCCGACCTCGCCGACTGGGACGCCTGGTACTCCGCCGAACCTGACCGGCTGGAGCAGCGATACTCCGGGCGCGGCACCGTCGGCACGTCCAACCGGCCCGCGCAGTACGCCGGCGGTGTCCGGGGCCGTCTCGCCCGCTGGTTCTGGGGCGCCCCAACCCCCGACGGCGAGAAGCGCGACAAGCTGCACATCCCGCTCGCGGGCGACATCGCGCGCACCAGCTCCGGCCTGCTGTTCTCCGAGCCGCCGAAGCTGATCAGCGACGACACCGCCACACAGGCGCGCCTCGACAAGCTCGTCGATAAGGGCTTGCACCCCACTCTCTTGGAGGGCGGCGAACTGTGCGCGGCGCTCGGCGGCTCGTACTTCCGCGTCGTCTGGGACGAGGACGTGTCAGACCGGCCGTGGATCGACACCGTCGCCGCCGACCGGGCCGTCCCCGAGTTCCGGTACGGGAAGCTGGTCGCGGTCACGTTCTGGACTGTGCTTCCGGGCCCGGACGGCATCGACGACCGCCGCGTGTTCCGGCACCTGGAACGGCACGAGCGCGGTCGGATCTACCACGGTCTCTACGAGGGCACCGGCACCACGCTCGGCGCCGTCCGGCCGCTCGCCGACCACCCGGCCACCGAGCCCCTCGCCTCGCAGGTCGACGCTCTCGGGGGTCTCGACACCGGCGCGCCCGGCCACCTCACCGCCTCGTACATGCCCAACGTGCGCCCCTCGCGCGGTTGGCGTCACGTCCCGAGCGCGGTGTACTGGGGACAGTCCGACTTCCAGGGCATCGAGGGCATCCTCGACTCCCTCGACGAGTCGTGGTCGAGCTGGATGCGCGACATCCAGAACGGCAAGGGCCGCATCGTCGTTGCCGACTCCCTCCTCCAGTCCAACGGGCCCGGCAAGGGCGCCACCTGGCAGGAAGAGCGGCGGATCTACAGCAGCCTGAACATGCCGCCCGACATGAGCGGCACCCGAGACCCGATCGACGTCGTTCAGTTCGAAATACGCGTTCAGGAGCACGCCGACACGTGCGCCGCGCTCGTCAACGAGGCCGCCCGGCAGGCTGGCTACTCCGCGAGCACGTTCGGCGAGGCGTCCGAGGGCACCGCAGTGACCGCAACGGAGATCAGGGCCCGGCAGCGCCGCACCCTGATCACCCGCTCGCGCAAGGCCTTGTACGCCGCCCCGGCGCTGGCTGACATCACGGCCGCGCTCCTGGCGGTCGAGGCCGGGTTCCGGTTCGGCGTCGACGGCCTCGATATCAGCGAGGCTCCGAAGGTCGAGTTCGAGGACTCCATCAGCGAGTCCGCTGGCGAGCTGGCGACGACTTCCGAGCTGCTGCGCCGTGCCGAGGCAGCCTCGACCGACACCCTCGTCCGGCTGAACCATCCCGACTGGGACAAGGACCAGGTCGAGGCCGAAGTCGAGCGCATCCTCGAAGAATCCGGCCGCGGCCCGACCGCCAACCCCGAGGACATCGGAGCGGAGTGAGACGTCGATGCCGGTTTCCCCAGCGATGGCGGAGGACCTCGCGCATGAGGTAGGCGCCCTGTACCGGGACGCCGAGGGCGCGCTCCTGGAGCTGCTTGCGCGCGCCCTGGAGGAGGACATCGAGTCGCCTCGGTGGGCCGAACTCAAGCTCGCCAGCATCGGCAACCTACGGACGGCCGTCGAGCAGGTCGCCGAAGCGCTCCAGGCCGACACGACCGGTGCCGTACGGCGCGCCCTGGTCACCGCGTACAACCGGGGCCGTCAGGCCGCCGTCGCGGAACTCGGCGCGCTCGACATCGGCCGCGAGCTGGTCGCCCGTGACACCGTGCCGAACGCCCCGGCGGTCGACCGGCTCGCCGCGAGCATGGCCGAGGACACCCGCCCCGTCTATCAGCGGATTACCCGAGCCGTCGTCGACACCTACCGGCGGATCATCGCCCGCGCGTCCGGCACGCAGCTGCTCACCGGCATGACCCGCCGACAGGCCTCGCAACGCGCCCTCGACCAGTTCGCGGGACAGGGCATCACCGGGTTCGTCGACTCCGCCGGCCACCGCTGGGAGATGGCCTCGTACGCGGAGATGGCCGTGCGATCCGTGACCGCGCGCGCGGCTGTCGAGGGCCACATCGACGCCCTCGCCGAGATCCGCGTCGGCCTGGTCATGGTTTCGGACTCCCCGTTGGAGTGTGAGCGGTGCCGACCGTGGGAGGGCGAGGTGCTCACCCTGGGACCGGAGTCCGGACCGCACACGATCCGCGTCGAGAAGGTGATCCAGCCGACCGGCCTACGGGCGCAGCTCCGGTCACCCGAGACCGTCGCCGTGCACGTCGCCGGGAGCCTGACCGAGGCCCGCGCGACCGGGTTGTTTCACCCGAATTGCAGGCACTCGCTCGGCGCGTACTTGCCCGGCGTCACGACCCGGCCGCCGCACCATCCCACCCCGAACACGACGTACGAGGACACGCAGCGGCAACGCGAGATCGAGCGGCACATTCGCCGCTGGAAGCGCGTGCAGGCCGCCGCCATGGACGACGCCGCACGGCGCCGCGCCGGGGCCTTCGTACGGAAGTGGCAGGCCGCCCAGCGCGCCCACATCGACGCTCACGACGTCCTGCGCCGCAAGCCCGCGCGCGAGCAGATCGGCTCCGCGCGCTGAACACCCGCCCCACGGCCGCACGGCCACGGGCACACCCGAAACGGGAGAACACCATGCACCGCACCCCTTTCCAGCACCCTCAGGCCACGCACCCCGCCGGGCAGGTGATCGGGTACCGCCGCAACGGCGCACCGATCCACGTCATCGCGGGTGGCAACGGCGAGGGCGAAGGCGGCTCCGGCTCCGGCCAGGGCGTCGGTAACACAGGCTCGACCGAGCAGGGCGGTGCCACCGGCACCGCGCAGACCGGCGAGCAGGGCGGGAAGCCGTCCGGCCAGCCCGGTGCCGAGACCGACTGGAAGGCGCACGCCCGCGAGTGGGAGAAGCGCGCCAAGGAGAATGCAGCTGCCGCCACCGAACTCGCCACGCTCCGGGCCGCGAACCAGACCGAGCAGGAGAAGGCCGTCAGCGCTGCGGAGAAGGCCGGTCGCACAGCCGCCGCCTCCGAGTACGGCGCCAAGCTCGCCGCCGCCGAGTTCCGCGCGGCGGTCGCCGCCGCCGGGATCAGCCTCGGCGAGGCCGCCGACCTCATCGACACCACCCGGTTCGTCGGCAAGGACGGCGAGGTGGACACCGCCGGCATCACGGCCGCAGTCGCCAAGCTCGCGAAGCTCGCGCCGCGCGGGCCCGGCCGCTCCGGCGCCGACATGGGCGGCTCCGGCGGCTCCGGAGACCAGCCCTCCATCGACAAGCAGATCGCCGAAGCCACCGCACGCCGGGACTTCAAGGCGGTCATCCGACTGAAGCGGCAGAAGGCCGCACAGAGCTAAGGAGTCACCATGGCCGGCATCACCGGGATGGGCACCACCTTCAACCTCCCCAACTACACCGGCGAGCTCTTCGCCTTGACGCCCTCGGACACCCCGCTGCTGTCGGCCATCGGTGGCCTCACCGGCGGTGGCATGACCACCGCCACCGAGTTCGAGTGGCAGACCTCCGACCTGCGTGACCCGGCGCAGCGCACCCGGGTCGAGGGCGCCGACGCGCCGACCGCTGAGGGCCGCGTCCGCGCGAACGTGAAGAACGTCGTGCAGATCCACCAGGAGACCGTGTCGGTCTCGTACACCAAGCAGGCCGCCATCGGTCAGGTCGCGTCGCCGCAGTCCGCGCCGTACAACCACGGCGGCGGCTCCAACCCGGTGACGAACGAACTGGACTGGCAGGTCGAGCAGGCTCTCAAGCAGATGGCCCTCGACGTCAACTGGTCGTTCATCAACGGCCAGCACGCCAACCCGACGTCCAACGCGACCGCGCGTCAGACCCGGGGCCTGCTCGCCGCGATCACCACGAACCGGATCGCGAAGGGCGTCACCGTGACCGGCGCATCGAGCGCCACCGACACCATCACGGCCGCCGGTCACGGCCTGGCCGACGGCGACAAGATCGTGTTCACCAACACGTCGACCGCGACCGGCATCGTGGCCGGCCGGATCTACTTCGTCGACTCGATCGACGCCAACACCTTCAAGGTGAGCGTCTCCAGCGGCGGCGCCGCGATCACCCTCGGCACCGCCACAGGCATCGCGTACACCAACCCGTGGGAGACCACCCTCACCCCGAGCCACGTCTCGGACCTGCTCCAGCTCGCCTACGACAACGGCGGCATCTCCGAGCAGGAGACCGCCACGCTCATCACGAACTCCTCGCAGAAGCGGGCACTTACCGAGGCGTTCGCGTCCGCGTACGGCAAGTTCACCGAGACGTCCCGAACGGTCGGCGGTGTCGCTGTCGACACGATCATCACGGACTTCGGCACGCTCAACGTGATGATGGACCGGCACATGCCTCAGGACGTCATCACCGTGGCATCCCTGGAGCAGCTGATGCCGGTCTTCCTGAACATCCCGGGGAAGGGCGTGTTCTTCGAGGAGGAACTCGCCAAGACCGGTGCCAGCGACAAGGTCCAGATCTACGGCGAGATCGGCCTCAAGTACGGCTCCGAGAAGGCCCACGCGGTCATGACCGGTCTGAAGGTCTGATCGCCCATGACCATCTACCAGCGTGCGAGCGGCGGTCACGTCGCGGAGAGTCTGCGCCCCCTGGAGGACAGCCCCGAGGCCGTCGAACTGGCGCGCCTCGCGAACGACCCGGAGTCCGGCTGGCGAGCGGTGGCAGAGGAGCCGCCCGTGCCCGTCGAACCGGAGTCGCCGGACATCTCGCCCGCCCCGGTCGAGCCGGTCGAGCCCGTGGCCCCGGCAGAGCGTCCGGCCAAGGGCGCAGCGAAGGCCGAGTGGGTGGCCTACGCGGTCGCTCAGGGAGCCGAGCAGGCCGACGCCGAGACCGCCACGAAGGACGACCTGATCAAGGCACATGGAGGTGAGCCCGATGGGGCTGGTGAGTGATATCGGGGTCTCCGTGTCGGCGAACCTCACGAAGGCCGGCGACCTGTCCACGGCGGCCGACCCGCTGTCGTGGCGTCGGGGCCTGCATCTGGAGTCCGGGACCGGCGCTGGGAAGGCCGACCTGCGGTTCGCGGACACGCGGACGCTCGCGGCCTCGGCGACGGAGGATCTCGACCTCGCAGGCGTCCTCACGGATGCCTTCGGGGCGGCCCTCACGTTCGTCCGGATCAAGGGACTGCTCATCTCGGCGGCTGCCGCGAACACGAACAACGTGGTCATCGGCGCTGCTGCGGGCTCACCGTGGGCCGCCCTGCTCAACGCCACGGGCACGCTCACGCTGCGCCCGGGTGCCACCGTCGCGCTCACGACCGGCGCGGCCGACGCCGTCACCTACGCGGTAGCCGCGGGCACCGCCGACCTGCTCAAGGTCGCCAACAGCTCGGGCGGGACGCCGGTGTCGTACGACATCGTCGTCATCGGCGCGAGCGCGTAGAGGGGGTGGTCGCCATGGCCCGTGTCTACGCGACCGCCGCCCAGTACGAGGACTACACCGGCGTCACTCCCGCGCCGGTAGACATCGAGACTCGCCTCAGGCGCGCCTCGGCGTTCCTCGACGCCCAGGTGCTCCGGCTGTGCGCGTACGCGGTTGACGACGGCGGCCTCCCTTCCGATCCGGTCGTCGCCCAGGCGTTCACGGACGCCGTGTGCGCTCAGGCGGAGTGGGGGGTCGACGTCGGCGACGTGACTGGCGCGGCCGCGGTCGGCTGGGGCGACGTGGAGATCGGCTCGGTTCGTCTCCGCCGGTCGGTGACCGCGACATCCGGGGACCAGTCGCCCGGGCGGCAGATCGCCCCAGCGGTGTGGGACGCGCTCCGCTCCCCGGACCTGACCCCGGACCTGTTCGTGCTCGGGGCGGTGGCCACATGATGACCGCCCTGCCCGCGGCGATGCTCGGGCACCGGGTGACGGTCGAGCCGTACCTCGGGCGTACCTCGGTGGGCCCCCGGTACGGGCCGCCCGTCGTCGTGCGGTGCTTCCTCGATGAGAAGACGCGCACCGTGCGGGACCCGACCGGCCGTGAGGTCGTGTCGTCGTCGACGTTCTACGCCCGGCCGGGCCTCGACTGCCCGTCGGAGTCCCGCGTCACCCTGCCGTCCGGGCGGCGGACGACCGTGATCGCCCGCCTCGACCGGTCCGGCGGCGGTATGCCGACCCCGGACCATGTGGAGGTGCAACTGTTGTGAGCCCGCAGTACACCCGTTTCATCCCGGGGAACGCCCGCTCTCAGTGGACCGCGCGGGGCCGACGCCTCGCGGGCGAGGGGCTGCAACGCGGCCTTGAGCACGTCCTCGCGGAAGCCCGCAAGATCGTGCCGCTCGACGAGGGCACCCTCGAACGCTCGGGGCGCGTCGTCCGTGACGGCCTGAACGGCGCGGTCACCTTCGACACCGTTTACGCCGTCCGTCAGCACGAGGAACTCACCTGGCGGCACCTTCCCGGCCGCTCCGCGAAGTACCTGGAGATCCCGATGAACCGGGAGCGGGACGTCGTCCTGCGCCTCATGGCCGTGGACATGCGGCGGTGGCTCCGTGGATGACGAATTCGACATTCTCGACGGCCTCGCCCGCTACCTGGCCGAGCGCAGCCTCGTCACCTACACCAGCGGCGGCGACCTCACGGATGACTGCTTCCTGGAACTCATGCCGCCCGAGCCGGACGAGGCCGTCGTCCTCACCGTCTACGACGACCGGGCCGAGCCCGACTCCCTGCTCCCGTACGACGAACCGCGCGTCCAGGTCCGCGTACGCGGCACCGCAGACCCGCGCGTGTCCCGGCGCCGCTGCCGCGCGATCCGCTCAGCCCTGCACGGCCTCGGTCCCGTCACCCTGCCCGACGGGACCGAGCTGATCCTCTCCGTCTGTCTCCAGGCCGACGCCGCGTCGATGGGCACCGACGAGAACGGCCGGCACGAGCACATCGCGAACTTCCGGATGGAGATCCACGCGCCCACGGCGCACCGCGTCTGACCCCACCCACTTCCGAGCCCGCCGCCTCTCCTGGCCGCGGGCTCTTCGGCATGCCCAGGAGGACCCATGGCACCCCGCAAGTACAACGCTCGCGACTGCGAGTTCGAGATCGAGGACTTCCTCAACCCCGGCACGTGGGTGGCGTTCCGCACCGCCAAGGGCGGCAACGAGGCCGACACGGGAGGCATCAACACGTTCTCCCGCAGCTTCGACTACGAGGCCACCGACACCACGACCTTCGGGTCTGAGGGCCGCGCCGAGACCCAGAACATGCAGGAGGGCATGTCCATCACTCTGGAGGGATTCCGGCTCAAGGACCAGTCCACGGGCGCCCTCGACCCGGCGCAGGCCCTCGCGGAGGCGCAGGCCCGGCGCCTCGGCGACGAGAGCGAGGTCGGGTTCAGGTTCGCGGCCCCGGGTGACACCACGTGGGAGGTGTGGCCCCGAGCCACCTTCCAGCTCGGCGACCAGGGCGGCGGGAACAACGACAAGAAGTCGTGGTCCGTCACGGTCACCCGTTCCGGCAACTCGACGACGGCGGCGAAGGCATGAGCGGCCGCGTGAACGAGTCGTGGGATGCGTTCTGGTCCGAGGTGTCCCGAGGTGAGACCGAGGAGATCCGCGGCGTCACCGTCCCCGTCCCGACCGACATGCCGCTCCTCGTCGAGCGCCGTGTGCAGGAACTCCAGGACTCGGCCGAACTCGACGATGTCGCCGAACTGGTTTCGCTCATCTTCGGAACCGACTGCATGGAGCAGTGGCGCGAGAACGGCATGGGCCTCAAGGAGTTTCAGACCGTCCTCACGTGGGGCCTCGCGCACGCCGGCGGTAACCCGCTCACGTTCGCCGAGGCGTACGAACTGGTCGAGCAGGGCGAGGGCGCCCAGGCGGGAAAAGCGCAGCCGAACCGAGCCGCACGACGCTCGCGATCGAACGCCACTGGTGGGCCCTCGAAGCGGACTTCCAACGGGAGTACGGCCTCGGGCCGCAAGAAGTCGCGCGGCTGACCCGCCGACGCTTCTACGCCCTCATCTCCGGTCTGTCGCCGGAGTCCATGTGGCGGCGCATGGCCGGAGACGAGATCTCGATCATCGACGACCCCGACGAGATCCGGGCCGCCCTGAGATCCACCTGACCGACGGGAGGTCTGATCATGACGCTCACCGTGGGCGAGCTGGTCGCGAACATCCGCGTGGACGACTCCGGCATGCGCCGAGGGCTGTCCGCTGCCGAACTGCAAATGCGGGGCTTCTCCCGGGACTTGAACGGCCAACTGCGGGATGTCCGTGGTCGGTTCGCTCGACTCGGTAGCGATCTGGCGGAGTCCGTTCAGCGGATGGATGGGCCGCTGCGGGACGCCCGTGGGCGGTTCGCCAGCCTGGGCAGCGCCGCTGCGGAGTCTGTCCGGCAGATGGACGGACCGCTGCGGGACGCGTCCGGTCGTTTCGCTCGCCTCGGCGCTGAGGCAGCCGAAAGCGTGCGACAGATCGATGGTCCGCTGCGCGACGTCAGCAGCCAGGTCGCCCGGATGGGGGACGAGGCAGCCGACTCGGTCCGTCAGATCGATGGTCCGCTGCGAGACGCCAGCGGTCGGTTCGTCCGGCTCGGCGACAGTGCGGGCAGCAGCCTGCGGACGGTGAACCGCGAGGGCAACCGGGCATCCCTGTCGCTGGGCCGGATCGGGTCCGCTCTGGGCCCGCTCGCGTCCGTGGCTGGCACGGCCGGAATGATCGCGGCGAAGGTCGGGGCGATCATCCCGGTGGCGGCCGGCGCTGCGGCGATGCTGGCCAACATCGCGCCCGCGGCCGCGGTGGCGGCGACTGCCGTGTTTGCCCTGGCGCAGGCCAATGGCGCACTGAAAATCGGCATGAGCGGTGTCTCTGACGCCCTCGGGGCCGCCTTCAAGACCGTCGCCACGTCCGCCGGCAGCGCGACAGACAACACCCAGGCCGTCACCGCAGCGCAGCGGGCCCTGAAAGACGCGGTGAAGAACGCGGCCGAGGCGAACGAGCGCGCGGTCGAGCGGGTCAAGGACGCCGAGGGCGACCTCACGGACGCGCAGCGCGAGGCCCGCGCCGCACAACTGGCCCTGAACGATGCTCGCAAGCAGGGCGCCCGGGACCTGGAGGACCTGAACGACGAACTCGCGAGCGCGGAAATCGACCAGCGCGACGCGGTGCTCGACGTCGCCGAGGCCGAGAAGGAACTCGCCGCGGCGCGGAAGAAGGGCACGCCCGAGGAGATCGAGCGGGCGCAGCTCGCCTACGAGCGGGCGACGCAGCGGCTCAAGGAGCAGCAGAAGCAGACGGAACGCCTGCGCCAGGAGACGACGGCCGCGAACAAGGCCGGCGTGGATGGGACGAACGCGGTCCGGCAGGCTCAGGAGCGGATTGCGGACACTCAGCTTGCCGTCAAGGACCGGGAGGAGGCCCTCGCCGACGCTCGCAAGGAAGCTGCCCGTACGGCGGTTGACGGCATCGAGCAGGTACGGCGCGCGCAGGAGGCCCTGACCGAGGCCATGGCTCCGAAGGGGGGCGGTGGCGCTGCCAAGGTCGATCCGTTCGCCGAGGCCATGGCCAAGCTCGCTCCGGCCGCGCAGGCGTTCGTCCGCGCGATCATCTCTCTCAAGCCCGCGTGGGACGCGTTGCGCCTGGACGTGCAGCAGCACCTGTTCCGGGGGCTCGCGGGGGAGATGACCCGTACGGCGGGCAGCGTGCTGCCGGTCCTGCGGAAGGGCCTGACGGGGTCTGCCGACGCCCTCAACTCGATGGGTAAGGGTGTCCTGAACGCGGCCCGGCAGCTCGCGGACAACGGCACTCTCGGCCGGGCGATGGGCTCGGCCACGAAGGGCCTGCACAACCTGTCCCGGATGCCGGGGCAGATGGTGACCGCCCTCGGCCAGCTCGGAGCGGCGGCCGGTCCGTCGTTCGAGCGGCTGACGAAGGCCGGCGGAAATGCTTTCGACCGGCTCATGAAGAAGCTGGCCAAGTCGTTCGAGTCGGGCGCACTCCAGAAGGCCATCGAGCAGGCCATCGACCTGATCGGCGACCTGGCCGAGGTCGCCGGGAACGTGTTCGGGATCATCGGCTCCGTCTTCAAGGCGGCCGAAGTGTCCGGCGGCGGCATGGTCGGGGTATTGAAAGAGATCACGGGTGCGCTGGAGAAGGCGTTCGCGTCTCCGGACGTGCAGGCCGGTTTGAAGGCTCTGTTCAGCGTGATGGCGCAGGTGGCACGGTCGGCGGCGCCGATCCTCGTCTCCCTGCTCCGCACGCTGGGGCAGGTGTTCAAGACGCTCGGGCCCCCGGTCGAGCAGCTGGTGAAGCACCTTGGCACGGGCTTGTTGAAGATCGCTACGGCGCTGGGGCCTGTGGCGGTCGAGCTGGCCAAGGCGTTCGGGCAGCTGGTCGTGATGGCGCTGCCTCTGGTCGACCTCGTTGCTGACCTGATCGCGGGCGCGCTGCCCATCCTGGCGCCGATCTTCAAGCTGCTCGGGGAGCAGTTCAAGGTTGTGGCTCCGCTCGTGGCCGCTCTCGCGAAGGCCGTCGGCGACATGTTGATGCCGATCTTCGAGGCCTTGGCTAAGGAGGTGCTGCCCGCGCTCCTGCCGCCGCTGCTCAAGCTCGCGAACATGCTGTTCCCGCTCTTGACCAAGGTCATCATCGACCTGACGCCGAGCCTGACCGAGGTCGGGGTTGCCCTCGCTGAACTGCTCGTCGAGCTGGCCCCGCTTATCGTCACCGTGCTCGAACTCGTGGCCGCGCTTCTGACCAAGCTCATGCCCATTCTCGTGCCTCTGATCAACCTCCTGACGCGGCTTGCGACGGGGGCTCTGTCGTCCCTCGCGCAGGTCATCAACCGGTATGTCATCCCGGCGGTTCGAGCGATCGTGACTCTGCTGCGCGGTGATCTCTCCTCCGCTCTGTCGCAGGCGAAGGGGATCGCGCGGAGCTACGCGGAGGATCTCGTTCGGAACTTCGTGTCGATGAAGGACCGGTCGGGCAAGGCACTCGGGCAGCTCGGCGATCTCGCAAAGCGCTTGGGTCGCCAGACCGCGGACAACCTCGTCGGCAGCATGCGGGGAGCCCTGCGTGAGCTGGACGAGGTGTTCGGCGGCCTGCCGAGCCGAATTGTCCAGGCTCTCGGAAACCTCGGGAACACCCTGTACTGGGCTGGCCGCGACATCATCTACGGCCTGATCGACGGCATCGCGTCCATGCTCGGGGACCTGCGCGGCATGCTCGGCGACATCACCATGAGCCTGCCCGACTGGAAGGGCCCGGCGGAGACCGACGCGACGATCCTCACCCCCGCCGGCCGCAGTGTGATCGCCGGATTCCAGGCCGGTATCCGGTCGCAGGTTCCCGCGCTCCAGCGGCAGCTACAGGGCATCACCACCAGCCTGCCCGGCGGGGTGCTCGATGCCTCGGCGGCCGGAGGGTTCCCGGGACCGGCCGGATCTCAGGGGCCGATCGTCATCGAACTCCACGGCGACGGCCTCAAGGACACCATCACCCGCATCGTGCAGAAGCAGGGCCGAGGCAACGTTCAGATCGCCTTCGGCCAGTAGAAGGGAGGGTCCGTGCCGGTCCCCGACGCCCGCGTAGAACTCCAGATCCAGGGTGCTTGGACCGACGTCACACAGCACGTCGTCCAGGCCACGGGAATCCAACTCGACTACGGGCGGACCGACGAGGGACGCCCCGTCGAGCCGGGGACCGGCGCTCTCACACTCCTGTCACCCAATGGGGTGTACTCCAACCGGAATCCGAACTCGCCCTACTTCGGAAAGCTTCCCCGCAACACGCCGATCCGTGTCTCCACCACGGCCGGAGAGACGTACATGCGGGTCAACGACGCCGTCGAGGACCGAGCCTCGACCCCGCATCACGCGTCGTTCAACATCACCGGTGACCTCGACGTCCGCTTTGACGGCGCCCTGGACGACTGGCGGCCCGACAACTCGACGTTCCTGATGGGCAAGTGGGCGGCGGCGCCCAACGCCACCTGGTACCTGTACGTCAACGTGCTTGGGTTGTCTCTCGCATGGTCGCCAGACGGCACCGCCTTCGTGCAGCGCACCTCCGCGCCCCTCCCCGCCGGCCCCGGCCGCCGCCTCGCGGTCCGGGCCACCCTCGACGTCAACAACGGCAGCGGCGGGCACACCGTCACCTTCTACACCGCCCCCACGCTCGCCGGACCGTGGACCCAGCTCGGCCCCGCCCAGGTCACCACCGGCACGACCAGCATCGCCACCAACACGGCAGACCTCCAGGTCGGCGACATCAGCGGATTCAACTTCCTCGCCCCCGTCGGAGAGGTCTACGCCGCCGAGGTCCGCAACGGCATCGGCGGCACCGTCGTCGCCGCACCCCGCTTCGACCAGCAGAACGCCGGAGCCACCGGCTTCACCGACTCTGCCGGCCGAGTCTGGACCCTTCGGGACCACGCCACGATCACCGACCGACGTACGCGCGTCGTGCACGTCGTACCGTCGTGGCCCTCGACGTGGCACCGCTCCGGCGGTGACGTGCGGGCCCCGATCGAGACCGCCGGGGTGCTCCGACGGCTCGGGCAGGGCCGGAAGGCCATCGACTCCGCGCTCCGCCGGCGCATCATCACGTGGGACCCGCCTGTGGCGTACTGGCCGTGCGAGGACGGCAGCAGCGCCACCCAAGCGGCCGCCCCGATCAAGGGTGTCCGACCGCTGGCTTTCACCAAGGCCTCATTCGCGTCCGATGACACCCTCGCCGGGTCGGCCATGCTTCCTGCGGTAGACGCGGGCGGCACCATGACCGGCAGCGTGCCGATACCTTCGGGGCCCCCCGACTACGAGTGGTCCGTACACCTCTTCTACCGGGTCGACTCCGCCCCGGTGAGCGACGCCGAAATCTTCGCGTGGCGCACCAACGGATCGCTGGTCCGGTGGCGGGTCCTGATGCGGGCCGGACAGGCGACACTCCAGGCCTTCGACTTCGAGAACACGATGCTCCTGGAAGCCACGATGGGCGCGCCGCCCGAGGTCTTCTCAGGGTGGCAGCGGATCACGGTACGGGTGGAGCAGCCGGGTGGCGGAAACACGATCAACTGGAACATCGGCTGGTACAACAGCCTCGGCACCTACAGCTACACCAGCGGTACATCAATCAACAGCGCGGGAGCCGTTACCCAGATCGCTACCGTCTTCGGCGCGTTCCCGGGGCTGAGGGTCGGGCATGTCGTCGTCCTTCGGGACGGTGGCGTGAACTCCACCGTCTTCCCGTTCATGGGTGCCGAAACGGGGTGGATCGGCGAGACAGCCGTGGACCGCCTTCGCCGTCTGGCCGTCGAGGAACGCACCAACGTCACCCTGTCCGCCTGGCAGGGCAACGGCGCCCAGGACGCAGAGGCCATGGGCGCGCAGCGGCCCGGCGTCCTCCTGGACGTCCTCCAGGAGTGCGCGGACTCAGACGGCGGAATCCTGGCCGAGGAGCCGAACAGTCTCGGCCTGGTCTACCGAGACCGTACGAGCCTGGAAATTCAGTCCCCTGTCGTCATTCCGTATGCCGCGCTGACCACTCCTTTCAGCCCGGTCGAGGACGATCTCCGGCTCCGCAACGACGTCACCGTCGAGCGCGTGGGCGGCAGTTCGGCCCGCGCGGTGCAGGGGACAGGCCCACTGTCTGTGGCAGCCGTCGGCCAGTACGACGAGGCCGTACCCCTGTCTCTGGCGACCGATGGCCGGACAGAACAGATAGCAGCGTGGCGGCTGCATGTGGGCACGTGGGATGAGGCCCGGTATCCGCAGGTCCGCATCATGCTGCACCGGCACCCGGAGCTGATCCCGGCCGTCTCCAGGCTCCGGGTCGGGGACTACATACAGATCACCGGCACGCCCTCGCATATGCCGCCGGGGCCGGTTGCCCTCCTCGTGCAGCGCATCTCAGAGAACCTTCGTACCCACACGTGGGATGTCGTCCTCACGTGCTCACCGGCGGGACCGTGGCGGGTCGGCATCTACGACTCCGCGACCCGGGGCAAGGCCGACACCAGCGGCTCTCAGCTCGCGTCCGGTGTCAGCTCGACGGCGACGTCCCTGTCGGTGACCACCACGGTCGGGGTCCGCTGGACGGTCGACCCTGCCGAGATGCCCATCGACATCACCGTCGGCGGCGAAGAGATGCGGGTCACCGCGATCACCGGTACCGGCTTGACGCAGACATTCACCGTCGTTCGCTCGGCCAACGGCGTGACCAAGTCCCACGCGGCCGGGGCCGCCGTATCCCTGGCCCGCCCCGCCTATTACGCCCTCTGAGGAGGTCCTTGTGCCCGATCCGATTGTGTACGCAGGCCAGGGAATCCGGGCCGACCCGATCAACGCCCTTGTCCAGCCTCATGTACAGGCCCATGTGGGCTCGTTCAACGTGCCCACGGGGTCTTCCACATACACCCCGGCCGCCTTCACCACCACCCTCAGCAGCAACACAGCGAGCATGTGGGGCGCCGGAGCCCCGACCCGGCTCATCGCCCCCACCACCGGGGTCTACCTCGTTCACGGCGGCATCATCTGGCCCGCCGCCCTCGGTGCAGTTGACGCCCGGGGCGAGATCCGCATCAACGGTTCGGCGTCGCCTGCGCCCGGCACTCGGGTCGGCACCCAGCGAGGCAGCTCCGGCAACATGCAGGTCGTCGCCGGCGGGGTCGTCATCCTCAATGCCAACCAGTACATCGAGCTGTACCTGAACACACAGAGCGGCTCGAACATCGCGGCTGGCGTCACCCTCGGCATCACCCGCATCTCTGCCACCTGACCAGGAGCCCCCCGTGCCCGCATTCCCCGACTTCGACGACGCCGGCATCGCCTACGACCTCCACCTCTGGCACCCCGAGTGGGGGTCGGTCCATGTGTCGGTCGGCACCCCCAGCTACCCGCCTGTGGCCATATTCGACAGCGAGGGCGTGGACGCCGCGGTCCGCGCGTTCGCCGAGGCGCTCATCCCGCTCATCGGCGGCGAGAAGATCATCGAGATCCTCCGACTCAAGACCGAGTCCACAAAGTGGACTCCTCCGCCTCCGCTCACTCCCTGACCCTGCCCCTGCCCACCTGCCCCGGCGCCGCTACGGCCCGGGGTTTCGTCATGTCTGGAGACCATCATGGCCATCGTCCGCCGTGCCGACTGGGGCGCGCCCGCGACCAGCCCGGCCACGTACATCGGCTCCACCCACGGGGTGAAGATCCACTATCTCGGCACCGCGTACACGAGCCGGCCGCACGCGCAGTGCGCCGCCTACGTCCGGCAGATCCGGGCCAGCCACCTCGCGAACAAGAAGGAGGGGTACGTCGATGTGGCGTACAACTTCCTCGTCTGCGAGCACGGCACCGCGTACGAGGGCCGCGGGGTCCGCCGCCGGACCGGGGCGAACGGCACGGCCGCACTCAACTCCCGGGACTACGCCGTGTGCGCGCTCCTGGGCTCGTCCGGCCTGACCAAGCCGACCGATGCCATGCTGCATGGCATTCGCGACGCCATCGAGGAGCTGCGCAAGCACGGCGGCGCAGGGACGTGGGTCGGTGGTCACCGCGATGGCCACCCGACCAGCTGCCCGGGAGACGCTCTGTACGACTGGACGAAGCGCGGCGCACCGAGGCCGACCGTGGAGGAAGAGCCCGAGCAGAAGCCGCCGACGCCGCCGAGGCCGACGCCGCCGAAGCCTGTCGTGGACCTCTCGAAGCTCATCGCGGCAGCGAAGGCCGACCCGCCGAGGAAGGGCACGCCGGTGTCGTACTACGGCGTGAAGACGGTCGAGGCGGCGCTCGTCGCCGAGGGTCTGCTCGCGCGCGAGGTGGCTGACGGGCACTACGGCACGGCCACTGTCCTGGCGTACGCCGCGTGGCAGCGACGGTGCGGCTACAAGGGCAACGACGCCGACGGCAAGCCGGGGCCCGCGTCGCTGGAGAAGCTCGCGAAGAAGCGTGGGTTCACCGTGACGGCCTGACGAAACCTCGAGGTTTCGTTGAAATCTGAACCATTACTCGAGCATCCCCCCACCGGAGGTACCCGCATGTCCCCCGCCAACATCCGCACCGCCCGCACCATCCTCCAGGTCACCGTGGCCCTGGCGCTCGCCCTCCCCGCGATCGTCGCCGCGTCCGGCATCCCCGCGGCCCTGCCCTTCGCGGCCGGCGCCCTCGCGGTCGCGGGCGGCCTCGCCCGCGTCATGGCCCTGCCCGCCGTCGAGGCGCTCCTCGACCGCGTCGGCCTCGGCCTGGTCGACGACGGCGAGGCCCGCCGGTGACCGACTCAACGACATCCGAATCGGTCGCCGTCGCCATCGCCGAGATGCGCGGCGAGATTCGCGCCGGATTCGCGGAGCAGGCCGGCACCCTCGCCCTGCTCGTCCACCGCAGCAACCGCACCGACGAGACCCTCGCCGCTCACGACACCCGAATCGACATGGTCGAACGCGGCGAAACCGAGCGGCAGAAGCGCAACGACGCCCGTCTCGACGCCCTCGAACGCTCCCGCTGGCCTGTGGCGAGCGTTGGCGCGCTCACGGGCGCCGGCGGCCTCGCCCTGGCACTCTGGACATTCGCGTCTCGCTGAACACCAACGCCCCCTCCCGCGCCACACAGGCGCCGGAGGGGGCGGTTTCGTCGTGTCAGATCGGCTACCGTCGCGCGAGTTCCGGAAGGAGTTCGCGGGCCTGCTTCATCAGTACCTCGTCGGCAAGGGCGAACCGGCCGACGTACACCTCGTTATGCCCGTACATGTTGCCCCCGTTACCCTTCGGCTCCGCTCGCGCGTCCCATTCGAGGGACCACTCGGCAGACGGAAGATCTACGGACCCCGGTTTGAGGACCGTCCGGGCGCTCCACGCCGTACAGATGACCCACTCGGCATGCGCCTCCCGGCCCGCGTTCAAGCCGGTGTGTCGCGCCCCGACGTCGAGGAGGCTCACATCGGGGACCTCGGGGATCGGGATGTACCCGACGGCCGCCGTCACTCCGAAGTGCCCGGTAGTCGCGTACGCCGCGACGCCGTAGATGTCCGGCCACATGTGGAGCAGGGGAAACAGTGTCACCCTGCTCGTACCGCTGATCTCGCGTGCCATGGCGCCTCTCCTCGCGTGCGGAACCCCGCTCTGATCCTGCCAGAGCGGGGCCCGCGACTTGCTGTGCTACAGGGTCAGTTGTCGCCGCAACCCTGAGTCGGGTTGCTGCCGCCGCCGTCGCCGCTCTCGATGTCCTTGTTGCCCTGGTCCTCGTCGCCCTGGAGGGTGATCCAGCGGTCCATGTTGATCATGTGCGTACTCCTTCACTCGGTGGTGGAAGTGCTGCACTTGCTGAGCCCCGCTCCCCTGGCACTCGACCAAGACATCCACAGGAGCGGAGCAGTCCCCTCGTCCGGAGTCGAACCGGAGTCGCCGAGCAGGTGTGTAGACGAAACGGCCTGCACGGGCTCTTCCTGACTGAGCTACGAGGGGTGGATCGCCGCCCCGCCGAGGAGGCGGGGGATCGACATCGACGGGGCGGCTGTCTACGGGGTGCGCAGCCACAGGGCTGCGCCGTATGCGCCGATGGCTACGGCGATGAGGAAGAGGGCCGCTTGGGCGGTGCGTCGGTGCTGATGATGCGGAGCGCCCCATGAGGGGTGAGGCTCGCGCGTTCCTCGGGGCTCGCGGTCCAACAGTCGTCCGGGTTCGCGGTCCACTCGTAGCCTCCCGGGCGCGCGAGGGTCAGCAGGCTGCCGTGAACGTCGCGCACCTGGCCTGCGAGGGCTCTCGTACCGTCCACTACGTAGTCCCCCGCCCGGTACCTCACTGGGGCCGCCGGGCAGCGCGGAGGATGGCCGTCAACCGTTTCGCACCACTCATGGTCACGGAGCCGAGGACGTACACCGAGACGTCGCCCCGGTGGGTGGGCTGCACCTCGCGGTACATGCCACGGGAGGGGAAACCGGCCTCCTCCATCGCCGTGCGAAGCGCGAGGAAGACCTCGCCGGCCTCGGCCTCGGCCACGGGACGGATCGGCGGTTCGGTCGTCGGCGCGGTCAAAGTCTGCTCCCTTCGTGACGTGCTTCCTGCGGTTGGTGTAACCAGTTAACGACTGTCTGTGTGTGGCAACTTGCACAGGTCTTGCACAAGCCCGGACGCACTCGGCGGTCGCCTGCAACCATGGAGGCAGTGATCTGACCTCGACCGGGTAGGACTGGCCACATGGGCACACCCAGCGATGTAGCACCCGGGGCGAACCTCGCCCTCCTCCGGAAAGAGCGCGGCCTCTCTCAAGTTCAGCTCGCACGGATGGCCAACGTGTCCGTGTCGCTGCTCTCCAAGATCGAGGTAGGCGACCGCACACTCAGCCCGACGGTGGCCGCGGCGTTCGGCAAGGCCCTCGGACTGTCGATGGCGGAGGTGCTGGGCCGCGCCCGGGTCGAAGAGGTCGACGAGGCACGGCTCACGGCACTGCGGTCAGCCGTCCGGGACTATGACCTGCCGGGCCGTACCCCTGCCGACGAGGGGGCCATCCTGGACGCGGTCACGGCCGTGCGGGACGCCCGTGACGCGGCGCGCGTTCATCACGTCCTCGCGCGCCTGCCGGGGCTCCTGCGGAGCGCCACGACCTACGCCCATGCGGAGAACACAGCCGCGGCGTGGATGACGCTCGCGGAGGTCTACAGCTCCGTCTACTGGCTTGCGGCCCGGCATCGGTGGATGGACATGGCCGAGTTGGCGGTGACCCGGCAAAGGTGGGCCGTCGAGCAGCAGCCCACCCCGCTCGGTGAGGCTATCGCCGCCCGTGACCGGGCCGGCGCCTACCTGAACGGCGGCGACGCCGACGGCGGCCTCACGATCGTTGACCGGGCTATCGCGCGGGCCGAGTCAACGCTCTCCGGGGAAGATCGGGCGTTCGCTGTCGGTGTGCTGAACCTGCGAGGGATGACGCTGGCGGGACGGCTGGACGACAAGACCGAGGGGGCGCGCGAGGCAGAACGGCACATCGCCTCCGCCGAACGGGTGGCCGACGAGTGGTTCAGCGGTGGCGACGCGAATCGGCACTCGATGATCTTCGGTCCGCAGAACACCGCCACGCACGTCCTCGCGACTCGGCTCGACCTCGGCCGCCCTCGGGAGGCCCTCGCCGTCGCGGAGAACCTCGACACGGTGCTCGACGGCCTGCCGGCTACCCGTGTTGCTCCGTCGCGTCTGAACGTCGCCCGCGCGCACCTCGACGTGGGGGACCGCGAGGCCGCCCTCGCGAATCTGTCCGCAGCGTGGGAGGCAGCGCCGCAGATGGCTCGTATCCACCCCACTGCCCGGGAAGTGTTCCGAGTCCTGGCGTCGTTGCACCGACGGAGCAACCCGGAGCTGTTGCGTCTCTCGGCCCTGTCGGGGATGCCGTTGTAGGGACGCCGTACGGCCCCGCTCTCTGCATGTCGAGGCGGGGCCGTAGGATCTCCGCAGTTCAGGGGCGGGATGCTTTGCACACATTGACGGAGGTCAC
>NZ_JBEYCR010000025.1:9302-45813 GCF_040632845.1 Streptomyces sp. NPDC016459 | reverse complement strand
CTGAGTCCCCGGGCACGACGAAGGGGACCGGCCACGAGGCCGGCCCCCTTCGTGAGGCGCTGGTCAGTCACCCGGTCGCAGGAGCCCCGGGGCGGGGGTACCTCGATACCGGGCGACCACCCGGCCTCAGGGGCGCCGTCTGCCGCTCCGGCTGGGCCCGATGCCCGCCACCTGCAGAGCGAGGGCCGTCAGACCGAGCAGCATCAGGTTCGTCGAGGAGAACGCGTCGTTGGTGCCGATGTCCGCCGCGTTGATCAGGAAGGCGATGAAGAACAGGACCGCCGCAACTATGCCAAGCATGAAACAGCTCCTCTCGAAGGGGTGTTGTCCGTGTGCCCCCGCATCACCGTTGCAAGCAGCCCGGCGTGGTGCCGGTCTCACGGGCCGCGGCGGGAGCGCGGGAAGATCAGAAGTCGCTGTCGATACCCGTGACCGCAGGCGGGCCGAGCGGGGCGTCCCCCTCCGGGATCCCCGTCTCCTTCAGCGCGGCCGCGACGAGCCTGGTCGCGTCCAGTTTGGCCTCGTACCGGTCCGCGGCGTCGACTTCGAGCCGGATGGCGAAGGTGCCGTCCTCGTTCACCGTGAGGAGGTTCACGCCCTCGCTCTCACTGACGTCGGTGTGCTGGGGGGCCAGCCGCCGTTCCAGGCCCGCTCGTTCGGAGTCGGTGATGTCCGAGGTGAACGTGCCGGGAACGGTGATGACAAAGGTGGTCATGGCGACTCCTCGCATGGGTGCGGAGAGTGAGGCTCGTCCTGCTTTCCTCACCCTCCGTATCCTCCGTGATGAACTCGTCCAGTACGGCTTCTGACATGTCGGTCCGGGGTTCAGGCACTCGCATGGCGTGCAGCGGTCACACCACGCGGAGCGGCGTGATGCGCCGGCCTGCGGCCGGGGGCGGTCCGGAGGCGCCGTAGCCACACGGTGGCCGTGGCGAGCAGGCCGACGAATACCGCCGACAGAAGAACGGAGACCCACATCTGTCGGCTCCCCGGGTGCGTCCATCCCGTCCAGGCCGCGGCGGCCGCCCACAGCAGGACGCCCGCCCCGTAGAAGACGCGGACCCGGCGCAGCTGCCGTGCGGCCCGCAAAGGCATCAGGTTTTCGGTCTTCGGTGGCATGTCGGCTCGTGTACCCCCGATCCGCGCATCCATCAGCGGTTCGCCGAAAGTGCCCGACCCGGTGCGTGAAGGCCCTTTGCGGACAGGCGCCGGGACGGCCCCTGATCAGGGAATCATCTCGGGTCCCGGTGCCGTTCCCCTGGCATGAGCTCCGTACGGGAAACCCCCGAAGTCCTGCGTTACACCGCCTTCTCCGACGATCCCGAAGGAGGCAATCCCGCCGGGATCGTTCTCGACGCCACGGGCCTCGGCGACGAGGAGATGCTGGCGATCGCCGCCGAAGTCGGCTACAGCGAGAGCGCGTTCCTGACGGCGCCGCCCGAAGGGGCGGACTCCGACGGTGGGTCGGACGCCGGGCGCGCCTACACCATCCGCTTCTTCAGCCCCAAGGCGGAGGTGCCCTTCTGCGGCCACGCCACCGTCGCCACGGCCGTGGCCCTCGGTGAGCGCGTCGGCCCCGGCGACCTGGTGTTCTCCACGCGGGCCGGGACCGTGCCGGTCACCGTGACGCGGGAGGGAGCGGCGCTGCGGGCCACGCTCACCAGCGTCGAGCCGTCCGTCGACGAGGTCACGGCCGAGGACCTGGACGAGGCTCTCGCCGCGCTCGACTGGCCGGCCGACGATCTCGATCCGGCCCTGCCTCCCCGCATCGCCTTCGCGGGCGCACGGCATCTGGTCCTGGCAGCCGCGACCCGCGAGCGCCTGGCCCGCCTGGCGTACGACTTCGCACGTCTGGAGGCCCTGATGCACCGGCTCGACCTGACGACGGTTCAGTTGGTCTGGCGCGCCTCCGCGGACGTCTTCCACGTCCGGGACCCGTTCCCGGTGGGCGGTGTGGTGGAGGACCCGGCGACCGGGGCGGCGGCCGCCGCCTTCGGCGCGTACGCCCGTGAGCTCGGCCTCGTACCCGAGGCGACGGTGCTCACCCTCCACCAGGGGGAGGACATGGGGCGTCCCGGCGTCCTGACGGTGGAACTGCGGGCCGGCGACCGGCGGATCAGGGTCGGCGGGGCAGAGACCCGTATCCCGGCCTGATCCGGCAGGCGGATCGTCGCCGCCCTCCTGAGCTTCCTGCGTGGGCCTCGTCACCCGGCGGGCGGTTCGACGGTGTGTTTCGCCCACGCTCCGACGCCGCTTCCGTCACCCGGCGGGCCCGGGCCGGCCGACCGGCGCACCATGGGGCGGTATCCGTCAGCCCTCGTGCTTCTTCTTCTTCGGGGCCTTGACCTTGATCGGCGGCCCGTCCGCCTTCTCGCGCTCCGGGCCTCGTGCGGCTTGGCGCTCGGGACTGCCGAGCTCGTCCCGTGACGCGGCCGGGGCCGCAGGTTCGCCGTCTGCCGCCGGACGGGTCGTTCGGGCGGCGCCCTCCGTGTCGCCGGTGGGGGACGTCGTCGGCGGAACCCGGTCGGAAGCCGGCGCCGCAGGGGAGGACGAAGGCTCCGGACGACTCGCCGTGGGCGACGGCGGCTCTGTCGCGGTCTGTCGCGGTGGCCGGGAGGCCGCGTCCTCGGCCTCCGCGACCCGGCCGTCGATGGACCCGGTCAGCATGGTTCCGAACACGGCCAGGGCCGCACCCGCCGTCACCAGGGCGCGGCCGGCGCGGAAGGAGGCGAGCGCGGGGAAAGGCGGTTTCGAGACCGTGCGTCCGTCGCGCGGCGTCGCCGCGACCGGCGGACCGGCCACCGCGCCCGTGCGGGCCCTGACGTCCTCCCTCTGGACCATGCCGGGCTGATCCAGACGGAAGACCTCAGCCGCCTCCGACCGAAGTGTGTCGCCGGCCGGGCCCGGTTCGTCTCCCCGGGGGTCGGCCTGGACGAGGACCGGCGGCTCGTCCTGCCCGCCCGGCAGGACGGACAGCGCGCTCAGGCAGGCGTGGGCGTCCGGCCGGCTGCGCTCGTCCGGATCCGTCATGGCCTCCAGGAGCTCGACGAGATCGGCCGGGAGGCCGGGCGGTATGACCGGGGGGCGGTGCAACCGCGCGACGGCGGCTTCCAGGGGCGCTCCCCCGTACTCCAGTTCGCCTTTCAGGGACTCGAGGAGCACCAGGCCGAGGCTGTAGATGTCCGCGGCCGGACCCACGCCTCTGCCCCGCACCTGCTCCGGCGCCATGTACGCGGCCGTCCCCAGCAGCACGCCGGTGGCGGTGTGGGTGGTGGTGTCGAGCAGTCGGGAGATGCCGAAGTCCGTCAGGTGCGGGGCGCCCGTCTCGTCCAGGAGGATGTTCGACGGCTTGACGTCGCGGTGCACGACACCGGCAGCGTGCACATGGGCCAGTGCCGATGCCAGCGCGGATCCGATCCGGGCGACCTCGGCGGGCGTCATCGGGGCCACCGCGATACGACGGCTCAGCGTCGTCCCCTTGATGAGCTGCATCACCAGATAGGGACGTCCGTCCTCCTCCTGGCCGGAGTCGTACAAGGTGACCAGACCGGGGTGCTGCAACTGGGCCAGCAGGCGACCCTCGTCGGTGAAGCGCTCCTCCGCCTGAGCCTCCCCCTCCGGGCGGAAGACCTTCACCGCCACCGGTCGCCGCAGACGCAGGTCGAGCGCCTCGTACACGTCAGCCGCGCCGCCACGCCCGAGCAGTTCGTCGAGCCGGTAGCGGCCGGCGACCGTGTGGGCCGTGAGCCGGAGGTCCGGTCGCATGGACCACGGGCGGACGTTCATCTGTGCTCCCTGCGCTCTGCCGTCACGTTCCGTTGTCCGCCCGCCCACGCGCATCCGTGCCGGGCCGGTGCCCGGCCGCAGCGCCGCCGGGCACCGGCGTGGCGCCGAACGGCAGGCCGCAACCCACCCGTGTGCGGGCACGGGCTACGCCTGCCCCGTCAGCGCTCGGGCATCCGCGGAGACACCGGGAAAGATGAAGCGGGCCGCCACGGGACGCGGCGGCGCACGTTTCCCGAACCGACGCGGGCCTGGCTCAGGCCGGCCGCGCGGGCGATCGTCTCCCGGTCGACGCCGCGTCCGTGGGCGGCGCGCAGCGCGGCGTTCCGGCGAGCGACTGGGGCTCGGCGGCGGTCACAGGACGCGCCTGTGCGCTGGAGAAGGCGCCCAGCCCGGCCGGTCAGGGGTGGAAGCGGCGGGGTGCGGATGCGATCGGGCCGGCCAGCAGGTGTCCCCTGCGTGATCGACACGACGCCCTTCAACCGCCGCAGCTGGCGAGCCCTTCGCCGGAGCCGCCGCCTCGGTCCATGGGTTCCCTCGGCGGTCGGGTCAGCAGGCCGCTCTCCTCGGCGAACCGTGGGAGCTGAGCGCGGAGCGCCGGGACGCCGAACAGTGCGACGCTCAGCAGGAGCGCGTCCCTCCGACGCTCGGTCGACAGGCGGACGGACGCGTGATCGCGGCGCAACCGGGCAAGCACCCTCGCGCCGCGCAGGGTGCGCCGGGGCCACACCCACAAGGCAACCGCGCCGGCGTCGGCGAGGAGGCCGAGCACGAGCCACACCGTCGTCTGTCCGCCCGCGGCGGCTCCGAGCGGAACGGCGGCGGAGACCGGCAGGAGCACGCTCCGCACGACCCGCGCCCGTCGGCGGGAGACCACAAGTCCCGCCCGCTCCAGTTCCGTCGACACCCCTTGTACGGCTCGCTGCACCCGCTCCATGTCGTGCAGGCGGCGAGGGTGCGTGGCGCCGAACAGGGTGTGGTACTGGGCGCGAGCCACCTCGGAACAGTCACGCGGCAGTCGCGGCTTGCCGGGTTGGACGGTCTGCCGCCACCCGGCCTCGATCGACTCGGCCAGATGCAGCTCGACGAGCCCGGTCTGTGCCGCCCCCCATTCGCCCCCGCGCAACAGGCCCATCTGTACCGGGGTGAGCGGGCGGCCGAGCGGGTCGGGGACCGGCGGTCGGCCGGGGCGAAGCCGCAGGGCGGCAGCGATCAGCAGCAGGAGCCACGGGGCTCCGGTCGTCAGCACGTGGACCACGAGCACGGGCCACTCCTCCCTCGTGCCACCAGACTGGCGTCAAATCCCCCTGCACGCGAGCCGATTGTGCGCCTGGCTCCTCGGATCAAGGGGCGGAGAGGGCGAGCTGACAGACCGCCACCGGATCGAGGCCTCCTGGATAGTGATCGTGCCCGCCGCCCTCGCGACGGCCCTCGCCCTCCTTCCTGACCTGAGGGCCGAGGACCCCGCTGCCCGGCCGTACGACGCGTCAGACCACGGCGAGCCGGTCCACCAGCAACTCCACCCTCCGCCCGGCGTCCCCTGCGGGCAGCCGTCCCCCCCGGGTCAGGGTCGCCAGCCCGTGCAGGGCCGCCCAGAACACCTCGGTGAACAGTCCGGGCCGGACGCCTTCCCCGGCGACCTCGCCGAGAGGCTCCACGAGGGCCGCGAAGGCGTCCTTCAGAGGCTCCGGAGTCTCTTCCTCCGCGAACGCCAGGCCGCCGTCGAGCTGGAACATGGCGTCGTAGACCGCCGGATGGCGCTCGGCGAAGTCGAGGTAGGCGCGGGCGAGGGCCGTGACCCGGGCCCGCGGGCCGTCCGCGGCGGAGGCGGCGGCCCGCAGCGCCGTGGCCATCTCGGCGGCGCCCTCCAGGGCGACAGCGCCGATGATCTCGCGCTTGCCGCGGAAGTGGCTGTAGAGGACGGGCTGGCTGTACTCGATGCGCTCGGCGAGCCGACGCGTGGTGACCGCGTCCCAGCCCTGCTGCTCGGCGAGTTCGCGGGCCGTCGCGATGATGAGGCGCTCGCGGGACGCCCGTTCGCGCTCCTTGCGTTCCTGTACCGACATGACTCGATCCTAGCATCGCTAGACAATCAAGCAGCATTAACGTTAGCGTCGAACCATCATCTAGCAACACTAGATTCCAGGAGGGGTAGACATGCTCGACGCACTGGAGATCGTCACCACCGTGATCGTCGGTCTGATGGTGGGCGTGGAGTTCTCCGTCGCCTTCGTCATCAATCCGATCCTCAACGCCCTCCCCGACGACAGCAACCAACGCGGCCGGAGCCACGGCGGTCGGATGCTCGGCGCCCTCATGCCCGTCTGGTACATCGGCTCGCTCGCCCTCGTCGCGGTCTGGGCCTTCGCCGGACGGCACCACGACGGCACCGGCCTCGTCGTCACCGCCGGCGCGCTGCTGATCCTCAGCGTGATCATGTCGATCCTGCTGCTCGTCCCGATCAACAACCGGGGGAAGACATGGACCCCCGAGAACCGGCCCGCCGACTGGAAGGAGCAGATGAACCGCTGGGACCGCTTCCACTACGTCCGCGTCGCCGTCATCATCGCCGCCTTCGCCCTGCTGGTCACCGCCCTCGCCTGAGCCCGCGTCCGGCCTGGTACGAGGCCGCCCGGCCGGGCCGCGGCCCCGGATCTTCGGCGGCAGCCGTCTCCGAGCGTCGAGTACGTCCTGACCCGTGTGCGTCCCGGCGGTATCGTTACGGCCGCGCACGGTGATGGAGTCCCCGTTGCCCGCGACCGTTCCCCTGTCCCCCGCTTCGCGGCCCCGCGATCAGGCCCCCAAGGAGACCCCGAACACCCGGGCCGTCGCGGTCAGGCCAGCTCGGCGGCGCCGAAGGAGACGTCGAAGCGGTCGCACCAGACGGTGACGCTCGTGAGGCCGGTGAGGTCGGTGTCCGCAGGTACGGCGTAGTTCTGATCGCCCTTGTTGCCCTTCAGCCTGCCCAGGCTGACGTAGGTCCCGTCGTCGAATACGTGCCAGCCCGCCTTGCCCTCCTTGACCGGCGCGTCGGTAAGCCAGACCCGCAGGTCGGGTCCGCTGCTGGTGTCCAGGTTCTCCAGGCGCACCACGTGCGAGCCGTCGGGCAGCCGGATGAGGCTCACCGTGCCGGTGGTGGTGTGCTCGTGGCTGGTGAAGGTGCCCCGCGCCACGGTCGTGGGGCCCGTCGGCGAGCTGGGCGGCACGGCGGACGGCGTCATGCTCGGCGCCCGCGTGGAGGACGGGGACACGGACGGCAGTGCCTCGTTCACGGTCTCGTCCACCCACAGGGCCCAGGGCTTGAACCACGCCAGCCCGGCCACCACGACGGCCACGGCCGACACCGCCGCCACGGCCCACCACTGCTTCCTCACGACACGTACCGCCTTCCTCGCGCACCGGCTGTTCCGCAGCCATCCAAGTCGACCCGGAGCCCCGGCGGAAGGCGCCGGCCGATGACGGAAGTCTTACGGCCAGGCGCGGATCGTCTCGTGGCGGGGGGGCCGCCCGTACCCCGTCCCCGTCATGCGCCTGCTCGTCACCGGAGGAGCCGGGTTCATCGGCTCGCACATCGTCGCGGCGCCGGGGAGGCGTCGCAGGGCAGGAACCCCGCCCCGGGGACCGGCGGGCGGAGTCCGCGTCGGCCTGCGACCGGGGATCTGACGTCGATTCGATGTGTCCGAAGGGTCGGCGTTCTCGGTAGCGTGATCATCTACCGCATGGAGGGTCCATGTGTCCGGCTGGTCCGTAGGAGGACTTCCGGCGGAGAGTGCGAGGCTGCAGTGAGTGAACTGACGAAGCCCGAGGTCGACGTTCCTCAGGGGGATGCTCCCACCGAGCTGACCGTCCGAGACCTGGTCGTCGGGGACGGGGCGGAGGCGAAGCCCGGCATGGTGGTCAGAGTCCACTACGTCGGGGTCACGTTCGAGTCCGGGAAGGAATTCGACGCCTCCTGGGACCGGGGCCAGCCGTTCAAGTTCGCCCTGGGCGGGGGCAGGGTCATCAAGGGCTGGGACCGGGGGGTGAGGGGGATGAGAGTGGGTGGCCGGCGCGAGATCATCGTTCCTCCGCGTCTCGGCTACGGCAAGCAGTCCCCCTCGCCGTTGATCCCGGCGGGGTCGACCCTGGTCTTCGTGGTGGACCTGCTGTCCGTCTGACGCCTCACCTCCTGCCGATTGGCTCGTCAGGGCAGGTCGTGCGCCCAGGTACACGCGCGGGACGCGCGCGCCGATCCGGGTGACGATCTCGTACGCGATGCTGTCGGCGGCCACCGCCGAGTCCTCCGCGGTCGGCTCCCCCCGGTCGCCGGGGCCGAAGAGCACGGCCTCGGTGCCCGCCCTGGGCTCCTCCCCGCCCAGATCGACGACGAACTGGTCCATGGCGACCCGCCCCGCGACCCTGTGCAGCAAAGCAATGACGACTGGTACGCGGTCTGCGCACTGACAGGTGGCACCAGCGGCGCCTACGACGTCATCACGGCCGGGCTGATCGACGCCATCCGGTACGGAATCAACCGCCTATGGGTGTCGTGCGGCCCGGCGCAGGCGATCACCGGCCATCGGGAGCACCATGCGACCGGCCGCCCGGGCAATCTGTACACCCGGGTCCTCAGCGGCGACGTCAACCCTGGTGGCGGCCCCCTGCCCTACCCCGGCGTCAGCTTCCGCCAGTCCCCGGCCACCGTGCACGCAAGCGTGGCGACCTGCCAGTACCGGATGAACAGCGCTCGGCTACTCCCTCACCGTGGACGGCCAGTACCGACCCGGCTCAGACGCGGCCCGCCGCGGTTTCCAGTCGAGCAGAGGGCTGAGTGTGGGCGGTGTGGTCGGGCCGGCCACGTGGGGCGCCACGTTCGCCCAGGGCCTTTCGTGGGATGAGGCCGGTTCAGGGAGCGGGGTCTGGTGCCTACGTCGCAAGGCGGAGGAGGGCGCCATGGTCGGTGGGGGCATCCCCCGTGCCCGGAGGCTACGGGGGACCATGGCAACCGACGACAGGCGCTCTCCCCCGCAACGGCTCAGCCCCCGATCCGTTCCGGCCCCGATCGTACGGCGCCGCTCACTGACGCGGACCGGTGAGACCGGCTGCGCGCAGGTGCGCCGGGACGACCGTGCCCGCGGTTGGCGCCATCGCCGCTCATGGCGATCAGCCCTGTGTCGTGGCACCCGACCGCGGGCAGGAAGAGGGACATCGCGCGACGCCTCCACGTCGCAGGGCGGCGTGGTAGAACGTCGACCCCAACGAGGGCGGCGCCGGCTCGGAGTTGAGCCGCCTACCAGTGATGACGGCGTCTACCAGTAATGACGGCGTCCGCCGACCGCGTGACCGACCGCCCCGAGGATCCACAGGATGATCCCGATCACGACCAGGACGATCCCGATCGTCCACAGGATGGAAATGCCGGCTACGAAGCCGATGACAAGCAGGATGACCCCGAGAATGATCATGGCGACCTCCGGTCTCGCAGGTTCCTCCATTCCAGAGTAGGCGCAACCCGCTGAAGTGGCCTGTCAGGCTGTCGCCCTCCTGCTCTCCCGGCGTTCATGAGCAGCAGGCGCCTGATCGGCAGGCTGTTCGGGTGCGGGATGGCGGCCGCAGTAACCGGGAGCCCGAGGGGAGAGAGCACCTCATCGGATACGGCGGAGGAATCCCCCTCCAAATGCTTGCGCGTCTTCCTCGATCATGTACTCCGCGGCGCGATCGTCGATTCGCGCGCCAGGCGAGGTGTCCAGGGGCTCTACGAGTGGGATTGTGCCCGCCGGTGACCGGCGGGCACGCACCGTCTCAGGCCGCGATCGCCGGGTGGGCCGCGTCGGCGGCGCGGCGGTACTCGGCGTTGATGCGCTGGGCCTCTTCGAGCTGGTCTTCCAAAGCGATGATGCGGCAGGCGGCCTCGATCGGGGTGCCCTGGTCGACGAGTTCCCGGGCGCGGGCCGCGATGCGCAGCTGGTAGCGGGAGTAGCGGCGATGGCCGCCCGCCGAGCGCAGCGGGGTGATGAGGCGGGCTTCGCCGATGGCCCGGAGGAAGCCCTGGGTGGTGCCGAGCATCTCGGCGGCCCTGCCCATCGTGAAGGCGGGGTAGTCGTCGTCGTCGAGACGGCCGTACGAGTCGTCTGCTGTCATCTGCACCTCTCTCAGGAACGCATGGAGGGGCCCTGGTGCCATATGGCACCAGGGCCCCGAAGGAACTTCTACACCACGTGCCGACCCTTATACCGCGCCGGCTTCTTGTGTCCACGTACCCGACCTGACTGCTGTCGGGGGTGTGGGGATCGCGGTTGCTTGACCGGAGACCACCTCACTTACGATGTCCTGCGGTACCCGGACTCAAGACTTCCGTCCGGGCGATCCTGATGGTGTTCCGCTCCTCCGTTCTTCCCTCGGTGATCAACTTCCTACTACGGGGTACTGCTCTACCTCTGGTACTGCGTGTACTGCATGTACTGCTGGTGATGCGTACTGCTCGGTGGCCTGCGACAGCGCCACTCTTCGGCAGCCAGCCCCGTTGCCCATCCTGCGTCTGCTCTGGCTTAGAACCCCACTGCCGAACCTCCCGGCGCGCGCGTCCGCAGCCGACGCCTTCACCGAGGTGCTGCTCATTCCACTGCTGGGTACTGCGAACTGCGTTCCTCATGGCGGCCCCTGATCACTGCGGGCCACCCGGTCCGGCCGCCAGCCTCGTCGCCGTCCTGCAACCACCCTGGCTTCGAAACTCCACCGCCGCACCGTCCTGCGACTGCAACTAGCTGTACTGCTGGTACTGCTGCCCGGCAGTTCATCTCTGCCGGGCCCTGCTGTCTCTCTGAGCTACGAGAGAAACCATAGCCGTGACATCACCCAATGTCTACTCCCGCCGACATAGATTTCCGCGCCCGTGTCAGTGAGGTAATCGCCCCCCCGCTCGCGCGCCTGGTGCCACGCAGCCGCGATCCGGTGGCGCACCTCCTCGTCACGCCGGAAGATGCTCGGCCCAGCCGCTCCGGACCGCGAAGGCGCCCAGCTGCATCCGTGTCTGGACTCCGGCCAGGTCCATCAGACGGCGCAGGCGGCGGTGCAGGGTGCGGGGGGACAGACCGAGTTGGGTGGCGGCCGTCTGGTCCGTCAGTCCGGCCAGGAGCAGCGCCAGGATCCTGCGGTCAAGCTCGGTGGGGCCCTGCGGGCCGGCCTCGACGACGGCCTCGGACTCGGCTCCCGTACCCGAGAGCTCGAGTGGGCGGGCCGTGCGCCATACGGTCTCGAACAACGCGTCCAACGCGTCCAGCAAGCCACTGCGGTGCAGCAGGGCGGCGCCGGGCTCACCCGCCGGGGTGACCGCGAGCGGAACGAGGCCGAGGTGCGCGTCGGCCAGCACGAGTTTCATCGGCAGGTGGTCGGTGACACGCAACTGCACCCCGTTGCGCAGGGAGTCGACGGCGTCACGGACGATCCCCGGCTCGGCCAACACGGCGCGGTCCAGTACGGCGCGGAAGAGCACTCCACGGTCGAGGGCCATGGGTTCGGCCGTGTTCTCGTCGGGTGGCAGGGCGACGAACGGCGCGGTGATGAAGGAGCGGACCTGCGTCCGGGCTGCCTGCTGCACCTGGAGGAAGCGATGCCGGATGGCGTCGACGCCCGTGACCACCTCGATCAGATCACTGATGCTGCTGCCGGTCATCGCCGACCGGTGCTCCTCGGCGAAGGTCACGAGGGCATGCTCGGCCATGCGCAGCCCGTCCCGGCGCTGGCTGATGAGCGCGCCGAGCGCCATGGCCGGCGGTGCGGCGGTGAATCGCTCGTCGGCCGATCGGGTCGCCAGTCCCCACTCGGTCAGCCGGGACAGCGCCTTGTCGACGAGGGCCCGCTGCAGGGCCAGCAGATCGGCGAGAAGAACCGCGCTGGAGTTGGGCTGCCCGAGCAGTGCCCGGTATACGCGCTCGTCGTCGGGTTCGAGGCCCAGCACATCCAGCATCCGCGATCGACTCTCTTCCGCTTGTCGCAGCGGGGAGAGTATGCGCCATGGCGGCAGACCTTGAATAGCCCCTGGTGAGGGCATGTGCGAGAGGAAGGGCCCCGGGGAGTTGCCGCCCCGGGGCCCGACAGTCCGGTTCATCGCAGGCCGTACGCCCGGATGATCTCGTTCTTGACGCTGAAGCCGCTGTCCGTCCCGGCACTCGCGCGCAGCGAGACGAAGGCGCCGGGCTTCTTCGCCGTCCGGAACGAGCCCGTCCAGGAGCCGCTGGAGCCCTTGGTCAGGGTCACCTTCTGCCAGGTGGCGCCGTCGTCGTACGAGACGTCCAGCGTCACCGTTCTGACGGTGCCCGGCACGGTGCCGAGGTCCATCGACACGGGCTTGAGCGCGATCCGCTGGGTCGCGTCGGCCTTCACGTCACCGTGCAGGTCCGCCTCCAGCTCGTAGTCCAGGTTCAGCACCGAGAACGGCTGGACGGAGTCCGACTCGACGGTGTCGGACATGAAGGTCCACTCGGTGTGGGTGCGCGTCGACAGCCGGAAGACATCCCCGGGCCGCTCCACGTCGAGGACGGCACGGTAGGGCAGGTTGCCGGCCGGCACCTCCACCCACTGCATGTCGCCGCTGACCGGGTTGTCGTGTATCAGCGTGTCGCCCTGGAAGACCTGCAGGTGGGAGGGGGTCTCACCCCACGGCAGATAGCCACCGAGCCGCATGGTGGCGCTGGCGGAGGCCCACGCCTGCACGTTCCAAATCATGAGGTTCTGCCAGCGCGAGTTGTACACGCCGAAGGATTCGCTCTGGCCGGGCCGGGTCACCGGAGCGAACCAGTCCAGTCGGGTGGTGCTGCCCTTGGTGTACGTGTTGTCGCCCGACACCATCGACCACGGCAGCGGTCCGTCGACACCCTGCGTGTGGAACTCCCTCCAGACCTGCCCCGGGGTCACCCACTCGGTGCGGGTGCCCGGGTGCCACTCGCGCTCGGGGAAGTTGAGCGACGGGCTGAGGGTGAAGTCGGAGCGGTAGCCCTCGGCCGAGCGGCCGCCCGCGGCCGCGTAGTAGCGGGCGTCGATCCGGGCGAGGTCCTGGTGCGTCGGCTTGTAGACGAGAGCCCGGTCCGGCACCCGGCCGGGGTAGTCACGGGTCAGGTCGTAGACGTACGGGGTGTACTCGCTCTGCTTCATGGTCAGCTTGTGGTTGCCCGCCTTGGCCATCGCGACCAGGGTCTTGCCCGCGTCGCGGTGCACGGTGGCGACCGGGACGGCCGACTCGCCGACGTACTCCATCAGGGCTCCGACACCGTCGTTGACCACGATGAGCGCCTTCGCTCCGGCCGCGGCAGCGGACTCGGCGCGCTCCTGCGGCGAGACGTCGTCGCTTCGCTCGACGACGACGACCTTGCCCTTGGCGCCGAGGCCCTCGTACGCGGCCGCCCCGCCGTCGCCGGCGTAGACGGTGCCCAGGGTGTCCGTAGCGGTGCCCAGGGCGCTGCCCGCCTGCACCCGTGTCTCGAACCGCAGCCGGCTGCCGGGCGTGGCCAGGCCGAGCTGCGGCTCGCCCTTGCGCCAGCGGGTCGTCAGGATGAACTCGCCCCGCTTCATGGGCTCCGTCGGGGCGACGTAGACATCGTCGTACGTCGGGGGCAGCACATAGGCGCTGCGGTAGTCCATGTACGGGTCGAGGCCGTCGTAGTGGACGTTGAAGTCGACCTTGCGCTGGCGGTCCTCGGTGAGCTGGGGGGCCTCGGTCTGCAGCAGGCGTGCCTTGCTCGCGTCCAGTACCACCTCCGCCGAACCGTCCTCGAGCACCGTCTCGGGAGCGACGAGCACGGCGAGACCCGAGCGGTCCGCCCTCTCTCCTGTCACGTCGAGGTACCCCGCGACGGTGTAGAGGCCGGGTGCCATGCGCATGGTCGTCGAGCCGTCGACGTAGACCGACCACGGCCAGACGTCTCCGGCCAGGTTGACTCCGACCCAGCCGGAGGCGGGCCTGCCGTCCTTGCCGACCAGCTTGATGTTCAGGTCGTAGCGCTCCTCCTCCTTGAGCAGCGCCACCGAGGTACGGGTCACGGGCTTCCCCGTCGCCGCGTCCGTGGCCGTCACATGACCGGCGTGGCGGCCCGGCGACGCGGCTCGCGGGTCCCCGGTCACCGGGACGGCGGCGGTGCCGCCTGCCGGGACGGTCACGGCGGTGGCTCCCAGGGTGAACGGCCCGTCCCCATCGGTCAGCGCCAGGTTCAGCGTCACGTCGACGGAACCGGTGTTGGTGAAGGTCAGGTCCTTCGTGACGGCGACGTCGCCCGGCTGGTGCGGCCAGGTGTAGTTGCCGAAGAAGAGCGATCCGGTGCCACGGACCTCGGTGCGCACGGCGGCGGCCACATCGAGTCGGCCGGTGCCGACCTCGTACGGCGAGTACCCGCCGTCCAGGCCCTGCGCGGTGCTCGTCAGGTGCTCCTTCAGCTGCGCGCCGGTCCACTCCGGGTGCCGCTGGGCCAGGATCGCCGCCGCGCCCGCCACGTGCGGTGTGGCCATCGACGTACCGCTGATGGTGCGGTAGAGGCCCTCCCCGCCGTCGGTCATCTCCTGCGACCGGGCGGCGGTGATGTCGACGCCCGGCGCGGCGATGTCCGGCTTCATGCCACCGGAGACGGCCAGCGGGCCGGTGCTGGAGAAGGAGGCGAGCCGGTCCTGCTTGTCCGTGGCGGCCACGGTCAGCGCCGACGCGGCCGCGCCCGGGGCGGAGATGCTCTCCGGCCCCGCGTTGCCGGCGGCTGTCACGAACAGCGTGCCGTACCGCGCGGACAGCGCGTCGACCATCTGCGACATCGGGTCGCTGCCGTCCGTCGGGTAGGAGTCGCCGAGGCTCATGTTGACCACGTCCGCGCCGGACTCGGCGGCCCATTGCATGCCGGCCATGACCCAGGAGTTCTGGCCGGAGCCCTCCGCACCTCCGAGCACCTTGCCGACGATCAGGTCGGCGCCGGGGGCCACGCCCTTGTTCGTGCCTCCGGAGGCGGTACCCGAACCGACGATCGTGCCGGCCACGTGCGTGCCGTGCCCATTGACGTCGGTGACGCCCTCGCCCGGCACGAAGCTCGCCGTGCCGTCGATCAGGCCGGCGACGTCGGAGTGGTTGACGTCGATGCCGGTGTCGAGCACCGCGACCTTGACGCCTTTGCCGTCGTATCCGGCAGCCCATGCCTGAGGCGCGCCGATCAGCGGCACGCTCTCGTTCAGCGTGGCCTTCACGCGACCGTCGAGCCACAGCTTTTCGAGTCCAGCGCCCAGCGTGGCGCTGCCTTGCGGCGCAAGAGCGGTCCAGAAGGTGCGCGCCTGCCGCTTCTCGGTGCTGAGCACCGCACCCCTGATGCCTTCGAGCTTGCGGGTCAGTCTGCTGCCCCGGGGGGTCGTCGGCTCCGCGGCCGCGCGTGACGTCGGTCCGGCGTACGTCGCGATCAGCGGTACCACGGCCGACTTCGCGTCGTCGTACCCCATCTCGATCAGGTCGGTGACGTTGAAGAGCCTCCGGTCCAGCTTGTCCGTGCCGAGCAGCGGCGCCGCTTCGTCCGGGATGACGAACAAGTCGCCTTTGACCTCCTGGAGTTTGACGCCGCCGACGGCACTGTCCGGACGGTCGACGTCGGCCGTCTGCCTGCCGTCGGCCGCCGTGGTCACGGTGACGACATCGCCGGTGACGAGGGTGACCTTGTGGGTCGCCGACGGCTTGGCGGACACGGCGGGCTTGCTCGGGGCGGCTTGTGCAGGGGCCTGGAGAACGGCGATGCCCGACGCCAGCAGTGGCACGGCGGTGGCCGCCGAGATGAGGCGCCGGCGCCTGCGCCAGAAGGCGGAAGCATGAGAGGGGAAGTACATGCCCCGGGTCTACCGACCGGTGGAAGCCGTCGTGAAGGCTTCGCGACGGCAAGTCCTCGCCATGACACATGTTTGTCAGCCGTGAACCGTGCGATTCCGGTCGACAACGCCTTCTCACGGCCGTGCTGTTCGCTGCACGGACTGACCGGCCGGCTCCCGGCTCGCCTCGCGAGCGAAGGCCAACCCGTCGCGGTCATATTGAGTGCACGACAAGAAAGCCACGGTTTACACGCGTCCACCAGCCATCATCAGCGACGAGTCGATGCGCCATCCGCACATCAAGCGCGTCCTTGCGACCGGTGCCACCGCGGTCGCCGCCGCCGCACTGCTGCAGGCCCCGGCCCAGTCCGCGGTCGTCCCGGAGCATGCGGTCGTCACCTGTCAGAGCGCCGGCTTCTACGCCAACCACAACAGCTCCTCCGGCCCCACCGGCCCGGTCCGCACCCTGTCCTACGGCGACAAGGTCGGCCACACGCGCGGCGCCCACCCGGTCTACAACGGCTGGGCCGCCACCTTCGACTTCGGCCCCAACGACTGGGGCTACGTGCGCCACGAATGCATCGGCGGCTACGGCTCGTGGTGAGCCGGACTACGCGAGGAAACGTCATGTCCGCACCCCGCACCGTCCGCGCCCTCCGCACCGCGGCGGTGGCAGCCGCCATCGGCGCCACCCTGCTGCTCTCCTCCGGCCCCGCCCAGGCCGCCAACGGCACGGTCGGCGAGCGGGATGGATGGTTCTGCTGAGCGCGGCCGTCGGGCCCCCTCGTCCGTCAGGCCCGCACAAGTCCACCCCCAGGAGCCTTACCGCGTCGGCGGCGGGGCTTGGGCGACGGGCCGGGCGGAAGCAGCTCGGCGGTGACGAAGGCCGTCACGGCCGCCAGAATCACCACCGGGATCGTCTCGGAGTTCCCGAGGACCAGGACCACGAGGGCCACGCTGCTGACCGGAAGCCGCAGTGCGGCCGTCGCTGCCGCGGCCATGCCCGCGGCGGCACCGGGGATCACCCCGAGGCCGGGCAGTGGCGCGAGGAGTACGCCCGCCGCCGCGCCCAGGAAGAGTACGGGAAACACGAGTCCGCCGCGGAGGCTGCCCAGGCACAGGGCGTACGCGGCGGATTTGAACAGCAGGACGGCCAGAAGTGCGCCCACGCTCCAGGCGTGCGGATCGGCGGCGAGTTCGGCCAGGGAGGCCTGGCCGGACGAGGCGACCTCGACCGGGGTGCGACCCGTGACGACCGTATAGAGGGCGGCGCAGCCTCCGGCGGCGACCGCGCAGATCACCGTCCGGACGAACGGGGAGTCCGCCACGAAGGCAGCGGCCAGCCGGCCACCGGTGATCACCAGATGCACCAGCGCACCGATGCCTGCCGCCAGCACGATCGACCACACCACGTCGCCGGTGTCCAGGCGTGGGGGTGGCGTGGGGAAGTGCACGGAGAGACTGCCGGTCTCAAGGCCGGTCCAGCGTCCGAAGCCGGTGAACACCACCGCCCCGACGCCGCTCGACAGCAGAGCGGGGAGCATGACGACGAACAGCTGCGGACCGCCCACGCCCGCCACCTCGATCAGAAGGACCGCGGCGACGAGCGGGTTGCCGAAGATGGCGGCGATGCCTGCCGCCGCGCCGGCCGCTCCCAGCAGTGCGGTGCTCTGCGGGGTGGCGGGGACGCGGACGAGACGACGGAAGAGCAGGGCGAGGCCGCCGCCGAACGCGATCAGGGGTGCCTCGGGGCCGAGGGCGGCGCCGAGCGGCAGGCTCGCGGCGGCTGCGATGACCACTCCGGGCAGGGCGGCGGCCGAGGGGCCTCCCGCGTGCAGGCCGTACGCCGGAACGTGACCGCCCGAGCCGGGCAGACGGGTCACGACCAGCCCCACGAGGACCCCCGCGACGGAGAGCAGCGGCAGCGGCCACCAGGCCGGCGGCGTGTCCCAGCCGAGTGCCTTCGGCACGTCCGCCCACAGCACGTGTTCCAGCTCGTGCAGACCGACGAGGAACCAGAAGGCCGCCAAGGAGATCGGGATGCCGATCAGGGCACTGAAGATCAGGACCTTGCGGTACGCGGGCGTCCGCAACAGGTCGCGCAGCCGATCGGCTTCCACGGACTCCGCTGGACCTCGGTCAGGAGCCGGGCGGGCTCTCGGCGGCGTCATCGGTTCAGTCCTTCCGGGCCGGGGACACGAGGATCACTGCTCACGCTGTTCCGGTGCCGGGGAGGACCGGCGTCGCTCCAGACCGAGGCGTACCGCTCCGACCATGACCTTCGCGATCAGGCCTACCAGGATGATGTCCGCCACCATCTGGACTGTGGTCAGCACCCGGGCCGTCTGGGAGACGGGCACGATGTCACCGAAGCCGACGGTGGCGAAGACGGTCACGGTGAAGTACAGGGAGTCGGTCCGGCTGAGCGGCTCGGAGAAGGAGTGCCCTCCTTGTTCTCGCGCGTAGAGGAAGTAGGTGGCCGAGAACAGCAGCAGGAAGAGCGGGACGGCGGTGGTCAGCGCCTCGACGGCACGCAGCCGGGGGTGTGACGAACCGATGATGCTGACCGCCTGCAGGGCGAGCAATGCGCCGATTCCCAACAGCCCCATGACGAGCACCGTGACGGTGTGCTGATCGAGGTCACGGCCGAGGGGAAGCAGGAAGTACGCCACGGTGGCCGCCGCCACCACGGCCGTGGAACGCAGGAGCGGCAGGAGCAGGCGCATGCGGTGCGCGCGCAGCCACCGGCTTCGGTCACCCCCCTGCGGCGTACTCATGAGGCCGCCGGCTCCGTGATGCGGCGTTGCGGATCCACCGACGTGCTCCGTTGCCCCTCGGGAGACGACATGCGGTGTGAGGGATCCGGCCTGCTGGGCTGAGGTTCCATACGGATCTCCTGCGAGAGCACTCCGCGGGGGGCCGCGAGCGGCGGAGCACCCGCCGCCAGTCCAGCAAAGGCGCTTCTTCCGGGTCCCGCGACCGGAGCCACGCCCGCGCGAAGAACTTCGGTGCCGCCACCCTCATGGCGCCACCGAAGGACACGAGCCGGCAGCCGCACGGCCCGTTGCGGCCCTTCGGGTGAACCTCCGCCCGGAAGTCGCCCAGGTCGGGCACCGACACCGTCGACTTGCCCGACCCGGCGACGCCGACGATGAGCACCAGGTCGGGCAGCGGCCGTTCCCCTGTCGCGCCGGCCACGGACGTCGAGATCCCGGACGTCAGTCGCTCCGCGGTCCGGGGGCCACGCACAGGGCCCAGATGACGAAGGCGTCGATCGCGATGAAGAGCAACGCCCACCACGGTGTGTAGGGGAGCCACATGAAGTTCGCGATCATGCTGAGACCCGCCAGCACCACGCCGACGACCCGGGCCCACGTAGCCCCCTTGAACAGGGCGAAGCCGGCCAGAGCGATCACGAGGCCCAGGACGAGGTGGATCCAGCCCCAGCCGGTGAGATCAAGCTTGTAGACGTAGTCGTCGGTGGCGACGAAGACGTCGTCATCGGCGATGGCCGAGATGCCCGCGAGCAGCGTCATGATGCCGCTGAAGATCATCATCACGGCGGCGAACACCAGCCAGCCGCTGCCGTGGGTGGTCTTTCTCGAGCCGGATTCCCTCACATGGGTCGTCATGACAGGTTCCTCCTGCCTCTCTGGGCTGCCCGTCGGCGTTTCCGTGCGACGAGTCGGATACGTCCAATCTGACCTCCCGCAGCCTGCGGCGCACATCGGCGGGCGGTGCCGAAGGGAGGTCACAGCTCACAGGGGCGCCCCGGCGCCCTCTCATTAAGATCACCGGGACGGGGACGGCGGACGAGACACGGGAGAGGCAGCGGGCATGGCGAACGAGCGCGTGTACCTGGTGACCGGGGGCGGAACGGGGATCGGGGCCGCGACCGCGCGGTCATTGGCCCGAGCCGGACACAGGGTGGCGGTGTCCGGGCGTCGCCCCGAGCCACTGCGGCTGGTCGCCGAGGAGACCGGCGCCCTGCCCGTACCGTCGGACATCGGGGACCCCGCCGCCGTGGCCTCGCTCGTCGAGACGGTGGTCGGCAAGTACGGGCGGCTCGACGGTCTGGTGCTCAACGCCGGCATCGGGCGGGGCGGCGGGGTGGGCGAGGTGACCCTGGAGGACTGGGACGAGGTCATGCGGACCAACCTCACCGGTCCGTTCCTGCTCCTGCGCGCCGCGCTCCCGCATCTGCTCGACGCCCGCGGCGCGGTGGTCGCAGTGGCCTCGGTGTCCGCTCTCCGCAACGGCCTTGGTAACGCCGCCTACGCCACTTCGAAAGCCGCGCTGCTCCAGTTGTGCCGCTCGCTCGCGGTCGACTACGGAGGCGCGGGGCTCCGCGCCAACACCGTGTGCCCGAGTTGGGTGCGCACCGACATGGCCGACCGTCGAATGAACCGGTTCGCCGACGAGGCGGGCCTGGGCGGGAACGGTCTGGAAGCGGCGTACGAGGAGGTGACCCGGGTCCTGCCCGCCGGACGGCCCGGTAAGCCGCACGAGGTCGCGGAGGCCATCGCCTGGCTGCTGTCGCCCGCCGCCTCGTTCGTCAACGGTGCGACGCTCACCGTCGACGGCGGCGCGACCGCACTCGACCCGGGCACCCTCGGCCTCGAGTTCCGGCTGGAGCCACGCGCCCCGCGGGCCTGACCCACAGCCCGGTGGGCCTGACCGACAGCCCGGCGGACATGACCGGTCACGCTCCACCGTCGGTCATCCCGCTCGGCCGGGACGCCCATCAGCACGCCGCCGCCGGCGGGGACCGGCCGAGTGGCTGGGGCATCGCGACCAGGTGTCCGCCCCACCAGCACCCTCCGCGCCTGGCATCCTTCTTGACCGGGAGTTGCGCCGAAGGGTTACCGGCGTCCCGCGCCGGTCCCCGCGTGACGCGGGAACCGGCGCGGCTTCCCTGAGCTGCTACGGGTTGACGCAGCCGATCGAGCCGACCGGATAGTCGTTGCCGGTCGAGGTCGCCGTGAACCCGAAGGTGACGCTGCCCTCCGGCGGGATGGTCCGGTTGTAGTCGAGGTTCTTGACCGTGAGCGTGCCGTCGGATCCGGTGGTCAGCCCGCCGTTCCACACACTGCTGACCTTGGTGCCCGCGCCGGGCGTCCACTTCACCGCCCAGCCGTCACGCGCCGTCGTGCCGTGGTTCATGACCTCGACGGAACCCTGGAAGCCGCCGCTCCAGGAGTTGGTCACCCGGTAGACGGCCATGCACCCGGTGTGCGGGTCGGTGGGGGTCGGAGTGGGAGTCGGAGTAGGGGTGGGAGTAGGCGTCGGCGTCGGAGTAGGTGTCGGGGTCGGGGTGCTGCCCGAGCCGCGGATACCGGTCACTTCGCCGTTGCCGCCGTCGAAGACGATGTCGGAGCAGGAGAAGAAGTTCTCCTGGCTGTCCGAGCGGACCCACTGGATGAACATCACCGCGTCACCCGAGCGGCCCGAGGGCAGGTTCAGATTCCAGTAGTAGTGGCCGCCGTCCGTGCCCGGCGAGCCCGTCTGCGGCGGGTTGGTGACGGTCTCGATCAGCTCCAGGTCGTCCCAGCCCAGTTCGGTGCTGGGCGAGTAGCCGGGCTTGGACAGGTAGACGCGGAACGAGCCGGGGTGCGCGGCCCAGTTGCTGTGCTTGATCTGGATCGTCTTCCCCGACGTCAGGTGCGTGCGGGGCCAGTCGGAACGGGCGGCGTTGTAACCGGTGAAGTTGTAGGGCGACCGGTCACCGGCGCTGCACAGCTTCCCGTCCGGGACGTAACCCGGCCCCCGCCCGCCCGCGTTGGAGTCGAGCACGGCGAACCAGTTGTACAGAGCGGTCGCGCCGCTCTCGTTCAGTGCCGCCCTGCACGCCGGGTTGGTCGGGTCCAGAGCACCGGTGCTGGTCTTGGCGTCCAGCCAGCAGAGGTAGGTGCGCGACCCCGGCGTCATCGTCACGCCGTGCGCCTGCGCGCTGCCCTGTCCCATTAATGTCAGGGCGATCCCGCTGAGCAGCGTCGCGAGCACCGCCGCCAGGGAAACGAGTCGTTTCTTCCGTCGAATCATGGTGTCTCCTGTGCCTGTGTGGGGACTATCTTGCGGTCGGGGTCTCTCTCGTGCGGCGAGCGTCCGGTGATGCGACCCTCGCCCGCCCGGGACAGGTGACCGCCGGACGGGCGAGGAGTCTGGGGGTGTGGCATGCGCGGATCAGAGGGGCGGGCGCCCGGGGGCGAATGGGGCGGCACGGCAGGTGGGGAGGACGGCCCGAACACCGGCGAGCCGGCGTCGCGGGTGAAGGGGCAGGGCGGCATCGGCGAGAACGCCGTACCGTCCGATGCTTTTGGGAGCGCTCCCACTCCGTTGGCTCGTAGGGGACTGTAGGAGCGGCGCCGTGCTCTGACAACCCATCGGGACAGGATGCGTCGAGCGAATTCCGAAAGGGCAGGCCAGGGACGGCGAAGCGATCCGTCGATGCGCGTCGGCACATCGCCGACCGCTTGGGAGCGCTCCCGAAACCGGCGCTGCGGTGCCGGTGCCGGTGCCGCCGGGACGGTGCCGGTGCCGGTGCCGGTGCCGGTGCCGCCGGGACGGTACCGATGGCCGCCGACGCCCAGCCGCTGCCCCGCTTGTTCGACGATTCCCGCAACGCGACATCTGGCATTCAGCAGGCCGGCCCACCACGTCTACGGGCCCACCGAACGGCGGGCCGGACCGACGACGACCCGGTGTCACGAATCCCGACGCGGCGCGCGAGGACGCCTCAGGCCGACTCGCGCACCACCAACCGCGTCCGCAGGATCACATGGCGCCAGGCCACCTCCGGCTGCGCCATCTCCTCCAGCAACAGCCGCACCATGGTCCGGCCGATCTCCTCCATCGGCTGGCGGACGGTCGTCAACGGCGGCTCCGTCTGCTCGGCCAGCTCGAAGTCGTCGAAGCCGACCACCGCCACGTCCTGCGGCACCCGGCGCCCCGCCGCGTGCAGGGCGGCCAGTGCCCCGGCGGCCATGCTGTCCGACGCGGCGAAGACGCCGTCGACCTGCGGGTGGCGCTCGATGAGTCCGGCCATCGCCCGCCGCCCGCTGGTCTCCGTGAAGTCGCCCTCCACGACCAGGGACGGCAGCTCGTCGAGCCCGGCGTCGCCCAGCGCTTCCCGGTAGCCGCGCAGCCTGCACTGGGCGACGTACATGTCGGGCGGGCCCGTGATCGCGGCGATGAGCTTCCGTCCCCCGCCCACCAGGTGGCCGACCGCGGCCCGCGCGCCGCCGACGTTGTCCGCGTCCACGTAGGTCACCCGCTCGTCACCCGAGCGCCTGCCGAGCAGCACCGTGGGCAGGCCGGCGTCGGCGAGCATGTCGGGCAACCGGTCCTCGGCCCGCACGGACATCAGCAGCGCCCCGTCGACCCGGCCGCCGCGAAGGTACTCCACGAGCCGCTGCCGCTCGGCGTCCGTGCGGACGAGAGTGAGCAGCAGCTGCACTCCCGCCTCGTCCAAGGCGTCGCCGACCGCCCGCGCGATCTCCGAGAAGAACGGCTCTCCGAACAGCCGCCAGTCCGACTTCGTCATCACCAGTGCGACGGCGCCCGCCTGCCGCCCGGCCAGTGAACGCGCGGCCAGGTTGGGCACATAACCCAGTTCGTCGATGGCGCGCTGTACGGCACGGCGTGTGGATGCCTTGACGCCCGACGCGCCGTTGATCACCCGGGAGACCGTGCCCCGCCCCACTCCGGCAAGGACTGCCACTTCCTCCAGCGTCGGTGTGCCGGAACCTCGCTTCAGCATGATCCCACCCCCAAGAACACCAGATCCTACGGCCCGACAGGGGCCGGACCACATGTCCTGACGGACCGCCAGGTGCCGTGCGGGCGCGGAGTGTCGCTGTGTTCGATCCGGACGCGGTCCCCCGTCGGGGCCGGAGTCTCGTGCAGTCGCGGCCGGCGTCTGGTGAACCCGATGACGGTGGCGAATCCCGTCGAACAGCTTGACTGCGCATCTCGGGACCACGAGATTGGGAGCGCTCCCACTCGCTGTGCCGCACTGCCGGACATCACGCCGGTGCCCCAGTCACCGCGTGCCTTTCCCCTCCCCGTAAGGACTTCAGTGTGCCGCGACATCAGTCCCCCTCCTCCCCCGTGCCTCGTCCGTACCGCCGACCGGGCCGCTCCGGACGTGTAAGCGTGTTGATGGGCGCGGCGGCCACCGCCGGGCTGGTGGCCGCCGGCCTGGTCACGCCCGCCGGTGCCGCCGAACCCGCTGACGACGCCCCCGAAATCATCGTCAACGGAGACTTCTCCGCGGGCACCGCCCCCTGGTGGTCGACGGCCAACAGTCCCGTCGCGGTCGTGGACGGACGCCTGTGCGCCGACGTCCCCGCAGGCACGACCCATGCCTGGGACGCCATCGTCGGTCAGAACGGGCTCACCCTCGTCGCGGGCGAGGCGTACACGCTGAGCTACACGGCGACATCCACCGTGCCGGTCACCATTCGCGCCAACGTGCAGATGGCGACCGAACCGTGGAGCACGGAACTCTCCACCGCGCAGCCGATCGGGACGACCGCCGAACGCGTCACCGAGACCTTCACGGCCGGAGCCGACCACGAGGCCGCTCAGCTCGCCTTCCAGATCGGGGGCGGCGCGGAGGCCCTCACCTTCTGCGTCGATGACGTGTCGCTGCGCGGCGGGACCGCGCCACCACCGTACGAACCGGACACGGGATCGCCGGTCCGGGTCAACCAGGTCGGGTACCTCACCCACGGCCCCAAGGGCGGGACCTTCGTCACCGACGAGACCGGCCCGCTGCCCTGGACGCTCGACTCGGCCGACGGGACGCGCCTCGCCGGGGGCACCACCACTCCGGCGAACGTGGACACCGCTTCCCGGCAGAACGTCCATACCTTCGACTTCAGCGCGGTCACGTCGCCGGGAGAGGGCTACACCGTCACGGTGGCGGGGCAGAAGAGTGAGCCGTTCGCCATCGGCGACGACCTGTACGCGTCGCTGCGCACCGACGCGCTCGCGTACTTCTACCACAACCGCAGCGGCATCGAGATCGACGCGGACATCGTGGGGGAACGGTACGCGCGGCCGGCCGGGCATGTGGGTGTGAGCCCCAACCAGGGCGACAACGACGTGCCCTGCCAGCCGGGTGTCTGCGACTACCGCCTCGACGCGGCAGGGGGCTGGTACGACGCCGGCGACCACGGCAAGTACGTCGTCAACGGCGGTATCGCCGTCGCTCAGTTGATGTCCACGTTCGAACGGACCCTTTACGAGGAGACCGCCGACGCCGGCCCGCTCGGTGACGGTCGGCTCCGGCTTCCCGAACACGGCAACGCGACTCCCGACATCCTCGACGAGGCCCGCTGGGAGCTGGAGTTCCTGATGCGGATGCAGGTGCCCGCCGGGAAGCCGCTGGCCGGTATGGCCCACCACAAGCTGCACGACAAGGAGTGGACGGGACTGCCGACCCGGCCGGACCGTGACCCCCAGCCCCGGGAACTCCACCCGCCGACCACGGCGGCCACCCTCAACCTGGCGGCCACCGCCGCCCAGTGCGCCCGGCTCTTCCAGGTCTACGACGCGGACTTCGCCACGCGGTGCCGGTCGGCCGCGCGAGCGGCGTGGACGGCCGCCAAGGCCCACCCGGACGTCCTCGCCGATCCCCAGGACGGCACGGGCGGCGGCGCCTACCCCGACGACGACGTGCGGGACGAGTTCTACTGGGCAGCGGCGGAACTCTTCCTCACCACCGGCGAGGACGCGTACCGCCAGGAAGTCCTGCGCTCCCCGCTGCACGGCCACACCGACGCGGTCTTCCCGCGCGGCGGCATGTCATGGGGAGCGGTCGCCGGGCTCGGTGCCCTGAACCTCGCGACCGTGCCGAGCAGGCTGTCCGCCGACCAGCTCACGACGGTGCGCGGCATGGTGACCGAAGCCGCCGACGGTTACGCGGCCGACTCGGCCGGAGCGGCGTACGGCCTTCCGTACGCGCCCGGTGACGGGCACTACGTATGGGGTTCGAACAGCCAGGTCGCCAACAACATGGTCGTCCTCGGCTCGGCACACGACCTGACCGGCAGGACCGCCTACCGTGACGCCGTGCTGCGCGGACTGGACTACCTGCTGGGCCGCAACGCGCTGAACCAGTCCTACATCACCGGATACGGCGAGCGGGACTCGCGCAACCAGCACCACCGGTTCTGGGCCAACCAGCTCGACCCCGCTCTGCCGAACCCCGCCCCCGGATCCCTGGCCGGCGGCCCGAACGATGCCATCCAGGACCCGGTCGCGCAGGCCAAACTGCGGGGCTGCGCACCGTCGATGTGCTACATCGACGACATCGAGTCCTGGGCCACGAACGAGATCACCATCAACTGGAACGCCCCGCTCGTCTGGGTCGCGTCCTACGTGGACGATCTGGGGAGTGGTGCGCCCGGGAAGGCGCAGTGCGAGGTCACCTACACCTCGCAGCGCTGGGGCGGCGGCTTCACCACCCAGGTCGTCGTGAAGAACACCGGCGCTTCGGCCATCACACCCTGGAAGCTCGACTGGACCTTCGCCGACCAGCAGCGGCTGACCGACCCGTGGGGTGCCGACGTCCGGCAGAGCGGCCCCCGGGTCACTGCCGAGGCGCTGAGCTGGAACGCCCGGCTGGCGCCCGGCGGCACCGTGCGGTTCGGCTTCAACGGCCGGTCCACCGGCCTCGTGAACGACCCGAAGGTCTTCCGACTGAACGACCGGGCCTGCGGGATGCCGGCCCAACGATGAGGGATCCGGCCTGACACGGGCACGTGCCGGGGCCGACTCCGCTCACGGGCGAGGCCGGCCGTTCTCGGGACGACGCCTTTCGGGAACGTCCCCGTTGCGTCGTCCACACTTCACACGAGGAGCAACGCTATGAAACGACGCCTAGTGGCTGTACTGGCGACCTGCGCGACGGCCCTGGGTCTCACGGCCCTGACCGGCCCCGAGGCGGTGGCCGCCGGCGGATGCAAGGTCGACTACACGGTCACCAGTCAGTGGCAGGGCGGCTTCCAGGCCGCCGTGAAGGTCACCAACCTGGGTGACCCCATCAGCGGGTGGACTCTCAAGACCACCATGCCGGACGCCGGGCAGAAGCTCGTCCAGGGCTGGAACGCCACCTGGTCGCAGTCCGGCTCCACGGTCACCACCGTCGGCCTCGACTGGAACCGCACGCTGGCCACCGGCGCGGCGGCCGACGTGGGATTCGTGGGCTCCTTCACGGGCGCCAACCCGAAGCCCACGGCGTTCACCCTCAACGGCGTCGCCTGTACGGGCTCCGTCGTGGAGCCCCCGCCCGGAGGCGAGGAGCCCCCGCCCGTCCCGGGCACCGGCACCCCCGTGGACGTCAACGGGAAGCTCCACGTCTGCGGCGTGAACCTGTGCAACCAGTACAACCGCCCCGTACAGCTGCGTGGGATGAGCACGCACGGCATCCAGTGGTTCAGCAAGTGCTACAACACCGCGTCCGTGGACGCGCTGGCGAAGGACTGGAAGTCGGACCTGCTGCGCATCGCGATGTACGTGCAGGAAAGCGGTTACGAGACCGACCCCGCGGGCTTCACCAGCCGGGTGAACAGCCTCGTCGACATGGCCGAAGCCCGTGGCATGTACGCGATGATCGACTTCCACACCCTGACGCCCGGCGACCCGAACTTCAACCTGGAGCGCGCGAAGACCTTCTTCGCGTCCGTCGCGGCCCGCAACGCCGACAAGAAGCACGTGATCTACGAGATCGCCAACGAGCCCAACGGTGTGAGCTGGACGGCCATCAAGAGCTACGCCGAGCAGGTCATCCCGGTGATCCGGGCCGCCGACCCGGACGCCGTCGTCATCGTCGGCACCCGCGGCTGGTCCTCGCTGGGCGTCTCGGACGGCTCCAACGAGAGCGAGGTCGTCAACAATCCCGTCAACGCCACCAACATCATGTACGCGTTCCACTTCTACGCCGCGAGCCACAAGGACAACTACCGCGCGGCGGTGAGCCGGGCGGCCTCCCGACTGCCGCTGTTCGTCACCGAGTTCGGCACGGTGAGCGCCACCGGCGGTGGAGCGATGGACCGGGCGAGCACGACGGCCTGGCTGGACCTGCTCGATCAGCTGAAGATCGGCTATGCGAACTGGACGTATTCCGACGCCCCCGAGAGCAGCGCCGCGTTCAAGCCTGGCACCTGCAACGGCAGCAACTACAGCAGCAGCGACGTGCTGACCGAGTCAGGGGCGCTCCTCAAGGGCCGGATCAGCACTCCTGACAGTTTCCCCACCAGCTGACCGACAGCCTCGTCCCCTCGTGACGGTCCGCCGGATCCTCCGGCGGACCGTCTTGAGCCGTCCACGCCCACCTCGAGCCTGCCGGTCTTCTCGATCCGCCGAGCCGGCCGACGTGCGCCGACGTGCGCCGACGCCACTCGACTCCCTCAAGCGGATCGTCGCCGCCAGCCTCATCGGAACCACCATCGAGTGGTACGCCAACTCATTCGATCAGCGCTAGGACCTGCGCCTTCCTCGCCTCCAGACCACCAAGATCAGCACCGAACCAGCACGGGAAATCGTTCGGCTGGGCGCGGGGGCGAAGCCCAGCGTCACCAAGGGCCGGCAGAACCAGGTCCATGGTCCAGTGGCCACCAGCACCTACCAAGCGAACCTCACCTCGCCCTGCTCACCGCCGCCGAGGCCCGTACGGCGGTCGGGCCCTCCAGCTCCTGGGGCGCCTCGATCCGCGCGGGCAGAACCCGGCGGCCGGGCAGCCGAATGGCGACCACGGTGTCGCAGGCAGCCGTCGCACTCCGGCGACTCCCATATACCCGGCTCGCGGGCTCCTCGATGCCGGGTGGACCGTTCTCTCGAACGTCCCGTGGACGTACATGCCGCCGGGACGGGTAGGGGGGCACAACCACCGAAAGCGACGAAGGGCAGAGAGACTCGTGCCGGAACGTACGGCGGGATCACCGGTAACCCAGTGGTTCCGGGACCGCAGGCGCGCCACGCGCGCGTTCGTGTGCGGGGCGATACGGGAGCCGGGAGAAGCGCGGGATGCCATGCTACTGCTTTCCAAGGGGGCGGTCGCCGCGACCGCCGCGTGGTGTCTGGCTTCCTGGCTGCTGCCCACGGCTGTCACCACGTTCGCCCCGTTCACCGCGTTGCTGGCGTTGCAGTCCACGGTCTACCGGTCGCTGCGGGACTCAGCGCAGTATCTGGGGGCTATGGCCATCGGAACGGCAGTGGCGGCGGGCTTCGGCAGTACCGTCGGCGTCCACGTGTGGACCCTCGCCGTCCTGGTCTTTCTCGCCCTCGTGGTGGCCCGGGCCGACCTGCTCGGCGGGCAGCGCTCCCAGGTACCGGTCGTCGCCCTCTTCGCGTTCGTGGGCGGCGGCGGACGGATCGACTACATCGGCCATCTGGTGACCTCCGCGGTCATCGGGGTGTGCTGCGGCCTCGCCGCCCACTTCGTGATCGCCCCCGCTCCGCACTCCGACCGGGCGCGCGGACGGGTCGCCGACCTGACCGGACTGACCCAGGAACTGCTGCACGACCTGGCCCGGGCCGCCGCAGGGGAGACTTCCGGCGAGGATGCGTGGAGCGACTGGTCACACCGCTGCGAGGAACTGGCTGCGCAGGCGGCCCGCACCCGCGCGGACCTCGAACGAGAACAGGAGAACACCAAGCTGAACCCGCGACAGCCGTGGAGCAACACCCAGGCCATCCTGCACCGCTACGACGAGACCATCAGCACCGTCGAGCGGATCGGTACCTACGTGCGGTCCATCGCCCGGGCCCTGACCTATGAACGGCAGGCCTTCGAAACGTCCGAACCGACCAGCGTGTCCGAAGCATCCGGCCCCAAGGACTTCCTCGTCTCATACGCAGCACTTCTACAAGCCACCGCCACAGCTCTTGAATGCCTGAACCCGCCGCATGGGCCGGAGGACCCCAGCCGGCTCCGACGCCACATCCAGGACGCTGAGCACCACTGCGAACGGGCGACGGACATGGCGCGCGTCAGCCATGCCGACCGCCCGAGGCGGTGGCCCGTCCACGGCACGGCACTCGTAGAGGCCACACGAATCCTTGAGGAGATCACCCACCAGGCGGACCGCGCGGAGGAAACATGTCGCTGTGGGCCCCACGACGATGCCCTAGACCCCGACCACTGCTTCGCGTCGATGCCCCGTGACATCCTGAACAAGGGCGGGTGACCGGGGATGACCAGATGCCAGTGCACTTCTGAACTGGACCGCCGGCTTCATCGCGAACTTCCACAGTTGCAGCACTGCTCACCTGGTGAGCTCGCGACCTACCTCCGCGACCAGCCTGTCAGCATCATCAAGGGCAGCAGCGAGCGCCTCCGGAGTCGTACCGAGCGCGGAAAACAACCCGTGAGCCCGTCCCGCAAAGTCCTCAGGTGCAGCAGTGAGGCCTCCTGCGGCCTGCACGGCACCCTTCTCGTTGAGCACCCATCCTCTGGCATGGGCGTGGAGGGCATGGACGAGAAGTCCAACCGCGCGGAACAGGCAACCGGCGACGTAGAAGGCGTCACCGCGGGATGCTCCCTTGCGAGCGCCGGCCAGGATGAACGGTGCCTCCCATTGCGCGTTGCCGATGAGCGCCTCGCGCAGAGGCTCCGGATAGAGACGCGTCTGTTCCTGCAGGGCCTGAAGCTCGCCAGTGGGGTCGGTGAGGATACGTCCCAGGGCCACCTCACCGGCATATGCGTGGGAGTACACCCCCAGGGGGTGGCCGGGCTGTGCGCCGATCTCGAACTGCCCGGCCTGGCACTGCTGCCAGACGCGGTGGACACGGTCGATGTCGCGGTAGATCCAGTCGACGTGATGGCCGTCGATCGTCAGCCAGCCGCCGCCGTCCACCCACGGTCCCCAGCCGCCCGGCTCGGTGACCTCTACCGGCTCACCGGTCAGCTCGGCCGCCAGCAGACGCAGCCTCGCGGTGTCGAGCGGTGGCCGGTAGTACAGGCCCAGGTCGAAGTCGGAATCGGAGCGGTGCGTACCTCTCGCCCGACTGCCCCCCAGACACACCCCAACGACGCCCTTGACCTCTACCAGCCGATTCGCGATCCTCGCCAAGCGATCCATGGACCACAGTCTGCGGAGGTGGATCACCAGGCGCGACCGATTTACCCAGCACCCCCGACCAGAGGGTTCGCCCCTGCGGGTGACGTGCTGAGAGCCCGGGGGAATACAAGGTAGAGCCGATCAAGAAGGCGATCCTCACTTCCCTCGGCCTTGCCGATACGCCGAAGTCCAGCGGCCTCGGTTGCCGTTTCCACGGCAGTGCCCAGTGGCGGCACATGACCATCGCGCGTACCGACGGATCGATGCCTGCCGGACCGGCCCGTTCAGCGGGCTCGCCGGGTTCTGCACACGCCGGGGTGCCTTGCACTGGCGTCATGTCTCCCTACCGGATCACCCCGTCACATGGTCACGACCCGGGGCAGGGACTCGCGTGACGAAGTCCCGGCCCGCACGAGAAGGCTTGGCTTCTAGGCCGACCAGCTCGGTGATCTTCTCGCCGTTGCCGGGCGGGGCGGGCCAACAGCCGAAGGGCCCCTCCTACCGGGCAGCGCGCCAGGTCCGGCGCCCCCCTTGGCGTGGTCGCTACCGGAGCATTCACCAATCTTCCCGCTGGCTGGCCCGGATCACGGCCTCCGACCCGTGAAACACCGGAGCCAAGACGACGACCCGGATCAACGGAGTCCCCCTGCCTACCTGGAGGCGGCGGGGCACGCAGTTGATTCTGTTTGGTCGTGTTCTATCTCTGCGCGTTCTTGGGCGATCTCCCGGGTGAGGAAGAAGTTGAGAACAGTCCGGATGGCGGCGATGGCTGCCAACTGGCCGATTTCGGTGAAACTGGGAGCGACCGCGGTGCGCAGGACGTCTCCGGCGAGCTGGAACTCCAGTCCCAGCACGAGGAAGCGTCCGAGGCTGAGCCGGATCTTGTTGAACTCGGTGATGAAGGAACGCCTGCGGAGTGCGGTTGTGGCAAAGCGGACGAAGGCCCAGATGGCGCCGGTGAAGATGATGAGTGCGCCGGCGGCTTCGATCACGTGGACGAGCCACCCTATGACGTCCCGCACCGAGGACTCGGACAGCAGTTCTCCTGGCAATGACATCCGAGCCCTCTACCCTCCGAACGCCCGCTCTACCTGCGCGGGTGGTTATGGGGGGGGAAACCGGTGGTGCATGAAATCGGCGGGTCGAAGCATGCGTAGGGGATGGAATGCGTGATGTACGAGGAGCAGTCGGGCCGGTCGGAGACGGTGGAATGCGGCCTGGAAGAGGAGGCCTGCCAGCTGGTACTGAAGCAGCTGCGCGGCCTGGGTGAGGGCGAGTTCGGCTGGGTGCGCCTGATCGACCCGTCCGAGGCAGAGCTGACACGGCTGGCGAAAGAGCTGGGCCTGCATCCCCTGGCGGTCGAGGACGCGGTCCAGGCGCAGCAGCGTCCCAAGCGTGAGCGCTTCGGCGAAGTCCTGGCCGTCGCGCTCAAGACGCTCTGGTACGTCGAGGCGGAGGCGGCGGTGGAGACCGGGGAGATGATGGTTTTCGTCGGCCCCCGGTACGTGCTCACCGTGCGGCACGGTGGGGCCGATCCGGCCGCCGAAGCCACACGCCGGCTCGAAGCCGACCCCGACATGCTGCGCTTTGGTCCGCTGTCCGTTCTGCATGCCGTCCTCGACGTGGCCGTAGACGCCTACAGCAATGCCGCGGACAGGGTACGGGCCGCACTCACCAAGCTGGAGGACCGAGTCTTTTCCACCTCCCGCGAGGACCACACCGAGGCGATCTATTCCCTCAAGCGGGAGGTGCGGGAGTTCCGCGACGCGGTGCAGCCCCTCGTCCCCGTCCTGCAGGGGCTCCTGACCGGCCCGGGCCAGGACGGGCAGAGCCATCCGCCCAAGGTGCTGCCCTACTTCCGCGACGTGGCGGATCACCTGAACCGCACCGACACAGAGGTCCGGTCGCTGGACGAGCTGCTGAATTCGGTCCTGGACGCTCAGCAGGCGCGGGTGGGCACCTGGCAGAACGACGACATGCGCCGAATCTCGGCCTGGGCGGCGATCTTCGCGATCCCCACCATGGTCGCCGGTGTCTACGGGATGAACTTCGAGCACATGCCCGAGCTGCGCTGGAGTTACGGCTATCCGCTCGCGCTCGGCCTCATGGTTCTGGCTTCCGGGCTCCTCTACCGCGCCTTCCGCCGCAACGGCTGGCTCTGAACCAGCCCGGGCTCACGATGCAGCCGGTGCTGTTGACGTCACGTGCCCCAGGCCAGCCAGCGAGGCACTTAGGACGTGGTTGAACGATGGAACTCGGCTGGGACTCGACGGCAGCTCCCTGCTGGAGGTAGCGGAGCTGCCCCGTCGGTACGCAGCCGCGCACGGGCAGAGCACGCAAACAAGCCCGAGCCGACACGTAGTACAGCTGTAGATCCGCCCCCAAGTGCAATTCTGTTCGCCTCGCCCCTCGGCCCGCTCCCAGGTGTCTTACGGGGTGAGGCGCCTGAACCGCCTCCGCGGTGCCGCAGGAGGTCCCTCGTCTGCTGCCTCGCTGTAACTCACGCGCATTCGGGTGTCCTCCGGCGCGGACGGCATAAGGGCCAGGGACTGGGGCAAGAGCGAGAAATGGCCGACCTGTCGCACGTCCTCGAAGTAGCCATGCGCCGCCGGCACCTCAGTGTGCAGGCGCTCGCGGACCGCACCGGTATCCGCACCCCACGCATCAGAGTCTTCGTCCAGGACGGCACCGCAGGTCCCATCCACCCCACCGAGCAGGAGCTGCGCGAACTCGCCCACGCCCTCGACCTCCCCCTGGCCGAGGTCCTTCCCGGCGCCGCCCTCACCGGCGTGCCCGGCGCGTGATGCCAGACCCGGCGGCGCCGACCGCCGCCCTCCTCGCGCTCGGCTTACCCGGAGCACTCCTGGCCGGCGTTCTCGCCCTCGGCCGGTACGAGGAACTCCTCCTCGCCTCGCGGACCGCTGCGCTGCACCGGCGTCCCCGTGCCCGCCATGCCCGCCGCTGAACGGCATCGAAGATGCGAACGCAGGGCACGCGAGGATGAGAGCGGAACGGCCACCGTTGGCTGTCCCGGGGGGGCCTGAGTGCAGAGGAGACCCAGGTGAAAGGCTTTCGTAGCTTCATCCTGGTGGTCCTTGCCCATCAACAAGCTCCACGAGCGTCTCGCCCCCCACCAGGACGTCCAGGCACCCAAGCGCGACTGCCACCGAATGCCTCAGCCCGGTTCCTGCCCAGGCCCGCCGCTGCGCGTCCTGCACCGTCCCGCTGCCCAACGTGTCCGCCCAGGTGGCAGCCGAGACACAGCGTGTCGGCTGATAGGGAGCAGACGCTGGGCCCGATACCACAGTCGATCCCGGGTGGGGATGGGGAAGACCGTGGGCGACAGGCACAGATCTCGCTTCTGGCTGCGTCTCAGCCGCAGTGCTGGAGCCTGGAACCTGCCGTGAGCGGACGGCGGCGTCTTGGGGGCGGGCGCAGCAAGCGGCTGCTCAGGACGTCGCGCCGCCGTACCGCCTGCCAGCCAGTCCGGCTCACGGCTCAGCGCTCACCTGCGTGTTCGGCTGCTTCCTCGACCGGGGGCAGGAGCTGGCGGGCCCAGTCGCAGTCCCCTGCGGCTATCCGCCGGGTCATCTGGTGATCCCTCTCGAAGCGCCGTCAGGATCCCCATGCTGTGACCCTGCCCGCCCGCGGCGCCTCCACACAGAGATCACTCAAGGCGACGGCGGTCTTCATCGCTCCACTTACGGGTGTCGCGGGGCTCGACATAGGGCTCCTCGTCCTCCGGGTGCCCGCCGGCGACCGCACGCTGACGGGCCATCTCGGCGTCGAACTCCAGACCGAGAAGGATGGCCAGGTTGGTGATCCACAGCCACACCAGGAAGATGATGACACCCGCCAGGGTGCCGTACGTCTTGTTGTACGAGCCGAAGTTCGCGACGTAGAACGCGAAGCCCACCGAGGCGAGCATCCAGATCACCAGTGCCAGGAAACTGCCGGGAGTGACCCACTTGAACCCGCGGCCCTTGGCGTTCGGGGCAGCCCAGTACAGGATCGCGATCATCACCGTGACGAGCAGGACCAGAACCGGCCACTTCGCGATCGACCACACCGTCAGCGCACTGTCACCGATGCCGAGGGCGGCGCCCGCCTGGCGGGCCAGCCCGCCGGTGAACACCACGATCAGGGCACTGACCACAGCCAGGACCATCAGCGTGATCGTCAGTGCCAACCGCAGCGGCAGGACCTTCCAGACCGGGCGGCCCTCGGGCATGTCGTAGACGGCGTTCGAGGTACGGATGAACGCGGCCACGTATCCGGAAGCCGACCAGATCGCCACGGCGATGCCCACGATTGCCAGGAGTGAGCCAATGCCGGCATTGCCCTGCAACTGCTGGACCGCGTTGCTGATCACGTCGCGCGCTGGACCGGGTGTCATCTTCTGCAGGTTGTCCAGGACCTGTTTGGTCGCCGACTCACCCGCGATGCCCAGCAGCGATACCAGCACCAGCAGGGCCGGGAAGAGAGCCAGCACGCCGTAGTACGTCAGCGCCGCGGCCCGGTCGGTGAGCTCGTCGTCCTTGAACTCCTTCAAAGTGCCCCGCAGCACCGCCATCCACGACCGTTTCGGCATGTCGGAAAGCTGATCCGGAGCCCGCTCCTCGACCTGCTCGTCGGGGCCCACGCCGCCGGGCCTGCCGCCGTCGGCAGTGGGCTCACGGTCCTCACCATGCTCGGGTTTCGGTGTGCGTGTCATACCCGGCAGCTTTCCCATCACGCCCGCCCCATGCATCACCGAAGCCGGGCGGGACGGGCGGTTGCGTGCGCCCCAGAGGGGTAGGCGCAAAAAGGACCAAAGGGAAGAAATCCACGCAAAGGGAGTGAACATGATCACCCAGGACCAGATCTCGTCGGTCCTCGACCACCCGGTCTACGACTCCAACGGGAACAAGCTCGGCGAGGCCAAGCACGTCTTCCTTGACGACGCCACCGGCCAGCCGGAATGGGTCAGCATCAAGACCGGCCTGTTCGGCATGAACGAGTCCTTCGTCCCCATCAAGGACGCCACCATGGTCGAAGACCACCTCGAGGTTCCCTTCGCCAAGGACAAGATCAAGGACGCGCCCAACGTCGACGTCGACTCCGGCGGCCACCTCTCCGAAGAGGAAGAACACCGCCTCTACGAGCACTACGGCATCGACTGGGACGCCGCGTGGAGCCAGGCCAACCAGCCCGGCACCGGCGGCTGGGCTCACAGCGGCGACACCGACACCTCCGCGGACATGAGGTCGGCAGGCATGGAGCAATCCGGCGACGACGCCATGACCCGCTCCGAGGAGCAGCTGCATGTCGGGACCGAACGCCAGGAAGTCGGCCGCGCCAGGCTGCGCAAGTACGTCGTGACCGAGGAGGTCCAGCAGACCGTCCCCGTACGCCGTGAGGAGGTTCGCGTCGAACGCGAACCGATAACGGACGAGAACCGCGACGCAGCCATGTCCGGCACCGACATCACCGAGGCCGAACACGAGGTGATCCTCCACGAGGAGAGGCCCGTGGTGCAGACCGAAGCCGTTCCCGTGGAACGCGTCCGCCTGACCACCGAGGAACAGACCGACGAGGAGACCGTGACCGGCGAGGTCCGCAAGGAGAAGATCGAAACCGACACACCGGACGACGACATGCGTGACCGCTGACGCCGGTCGAGGCCCGCTCGGCCGGCAGACCCTGCCCCGGCCGAGCGGGCTGCTGTCCTCGCCTGCACCGCACGAACCTCACGACGCGGCAGCTCACCACGCTCTTCGGCGTGCGGGCTGCTGTCCTCGCCTGCACCGCACGAACCTCACGACGCGGCAGCTCACCACGCTCTTCGGCGTGCGGGCTGCTGTCCTCGCCTGCACCGCACGAAC
>NZ_JBEYCR010000025.1:0-9210 GCF_040632845.1 Streptomyces sp. NPDC016459 | reverse complement strand
GCACGAACCTCACGACGCGGCAGCTCACCACGCTCTTCGGCGTATCGCCTGCGGCGGTGTGCCGGATCATTTAGCGGCCGGACGGACCCCCCCCCCGACGGCAACGGCATGACGACTTCGGCCTGGGCAAGAGCGAACTCAACCGCAAGCTGCCCCAGGAAGCGACCGCTCCCGCCGGCTCCGGCACGATCGAAGGCGACACCAGCGGTTCCGTGAATACGTCCAGGGACAGTGGGAAACAGGCCTTGCCCCAAGACTCGCTCTCGCACTGGCGACTGCCGCCGCGGTGCTCGTAGCCACCTTCCTGTTGGGCCGGGCGAACACGTCGGACTGCCCGCGACACTGTTCGGCCAGGCGGACACCGATGACGTGCGTCCCGGGTCATGCGCTTCGCGGGCCCGCCGGTTCGCTGAGCTTTGGGGGCTGCACAGGGTCCGGCATGACTGCGGTGTGTTGCACCACTCCACGTGACGTCGCCCTAACGCTCCACTGCGGTGGCCGGAACGGAGCCAAGCGGGCAAGCATTACTTCATGCGCTCGACGTACTACGCAGCGCAGCACTCCCGACGTCAATCGAGTAGGAGCACCCCGTGCAGAAGGCCACCCCCGCCGCGATCGCCGTCCTCGCCGTCATAGCCGGTGGCACCGCCCTCGCTCCCGCAGCGCTCGCCGCGGACAACGCGGAGGACAAGAGCCTCCACGCGACGCTGTCCCCCGTCCCCACCAACAAGGTGACCGGCTCCGGCACGGCGACGGTGCATCTGAAGGGGCACGAGGCGACCGTCACGATCAAGACCCAGGGTCTGCTCGCCGGCGCGCCGCACGCCCAGCACTTCCACATCGGCGCCAAGGGCCAGTGCCCGCCCGCGTCGGCGGCCACGAAGCACAACGGCCTGCTGAGCATGAACACGACCGACGGATTGCCGTTCTACGGCAAGATCGGCGCCTCCCTCACCACCACCGGCGACACCGGAGCCTCCCACTCCGCTCTCGCGGTCGACCGCTTCCCCAAGGGCTCCTCCTACACCTACCACCGCACCATCACGGTCGACGAGGAGACCGCCAAGAGCCTGCGCTCGAACAACGCGGTCGTCGTCGTCCACGGCATCGACTACAACGGCAACGGCAAGTACGACAACGTCCTCGGCGCCAGCGACCTCGACGCCACACTGCCCTCGGAGGCCACCAACCCGGCCCTGTGCGGACCGCTGAAGACGGCCCCGGCCGGAGCGGTCGCCGGAGGCATGGGCGGCACCCAGGACGGTGACACCGTGGCACTCACCGCTGCCGGCGGTCTGCTGGTCGCGGCCGGCGGCGTGATGTACCTGCGTCGTCGCGGCATCCGCCAGAACTGACCCGCATGAGCGGCTTCCGGCCCCGTGGCCGTCGCAGTGTTCACACTGCGACGGCCATCGCCTTCACCACGGCCGCGCTCGCCCTCCTGGCCAAGGTCGCGGCATCCCCCTCGACACCCCCCGCCGCGCCCGAATCCGTCCTTGCGGGGCCGTCCGATCCCTCACCGCGGCCGCCGCAGGGAGCTGCCCGGGTTCTGCCGGCATCCCAGCCCGAGCACATCGACGTCCCTGAGATCGGGCTGACCGCGAAGATCGTGTCCGTCGGCACGGCCGCGGACGGCACCATCGCCATGCCGGCGGACGCGGACCAGGGTGGCTGGTACAACGGATCCCCGACCCCGGGGGAACACGGCAACACGATCGTGGTCGGACACCTCGACTCCTCCAACGGCCCCGCGGCCTTCTACGGACTGGGCGCCCTGCGCAACGGCGACCGCATCACCCTCACACGCCGCGACCGCACCAAAGTCACCTTCACCGTCACCCGCATGGCCGTCTACTCCAAGGGCGACTTCCCCTCCCAGAGCGTCTACGCTCCCACTCTCCACCCCCAGTTGACACTGATCACCTGCGCCGACTGGGACGACTCCAGGAAGCGTTACCGCTCCAACCTCGTCGTCACCGGCCACGCCTGAGCCCATCGGCCAGGAGGATCTCCCGGGTCCCGGGAGCACAGCACCTGTCCGATCGGGTCCGCAGGATCTCCTCCAGGGTGAGACACGACCGATCCCCGTTGACCGCCTCCAGCAGCATCGCCGTCAGAAAGTCGGCTTCCCGGGCGGTAGCGGGGCGTTGCCTCATGCGTGCATCCGGCAGGTCCGTCCCGGTCGCGTCGCTCGTGTGCACAGGGTCTCCCCATTCGTGCTGTCATCGACGGAGCGGTCGCCATCCTCGTTAGGCGATCCTGCTGTGGTCACCGCAGAACACCGTCGGGTCGGCGCCTGCCTCCAGAACACTCTCGAGGTTTGCTAACTCAATTTATTAATGAGTTAATGACAGCCCGAAGACCCGGGATGGTCAGGCTTGCCCACTTCCCGTTCGAGGCCCTCCATCCTGCTGGCGCCGGGCGGTGACCGTGCGCTATACCGTTACTAATCGTTTACCGACACGGGGGCCAGACATGCCGACCACCACATCCGGGACCGCCCCGAGCGACGGGCGGTCCCGGCCGACGGCCAACGACGTCGCCAAGGCGGCGGGCGTGTCACGGTCGGCGGTGTCATTCGCCTTCAACAGCCCCGAGAAGCTCTCGGTCGGCACCCGGGATCGCATCCTGGGCGTGGCCAAGGACCTCGGCTACGTCCCGAACACGCTGGCCCGCATGCTCAAGGCCGGACAGACGCAGTCGCTGGGCGTGCTGCTGCCGCAGAACCTCGCGCGCGTGATGGAGAACCCGTACTACTCCCGCTTCCTCACCGGCGTAGGACAGGTCTGCGACGAACAGGGGTACACCCTGCTGCTCACCCCACCGCTGCGTGACTCGATGCTCAAGGCGATCCCGTACGCGGCGGTCGACGGCTTCATCGTCTGCGGCCTGGAGCACGATCGGGGGGAAGTGGCCGAGCTGCGCCGGCGCGGGATCCCCTTCGTGCTCGTCGACAGCAGCGCCCATGAGGGAGTGTCCAGTGTCGACGTGGACGACGAGGGCGGTGCGTACGAGGCGGTCCGGCATGTCCTCGACCTCGGACACCGCCGGATCACGCTGCTGTCGATCGACCCGGGACCCGAGCACGCCGAACGCGGCTACCGGGGCCCCCTCGCCCGCCGCATGGCCGGCGTGACCCGCGCCCTGGAGGACTCCGAGCTGGGGCTCGAGGACATCGAGATCGTCGAGGTCCCCGCCACGCGCATGGACGGCTTCAAGGCCACGAAGAGGTTCATGTCCTCCCGGCCCACCACCGCGATCGTCGCCATGTCCGACATCCTCGCCTTCGGAGCGGTCGACGCCCTGCACGACATCGGCCTCGAGGTGCCCCGCGACGTGACCGTCACCGGCTACGACGACCTCCCCGACGCCTCGTGGATGCGGCCCCGCCTGACCACCGTGCGACAGGCGATCACGACCAAGGGCCGTACGGCGGCGGACCTATTGTTCTCGGCCATCCGGGGAGAGGACCAGCATCCGCATCAGCTCCTCGGCACCCACCTGATCGTGAGGGACTCGACAGCCCACCCCCGGACCACGGACTGACACACCGACCCCACCGCTCCCCCGCCCGCCGCCCCGGTGAGGCGGGGTTTGCTGTTTCCGCAGGTCACCATGGCTTCCAGCCGCGGTGTGTCGGCCCTTCGGCCCGAGGACACCCTTCGACAACCGCGTTACGCAAACGTTAACTAACTCCTGTTAATAACCTGCTAACGTCTGCGACATCAAAGAGCTCGCGAGGGGCTCACCTCGCCTTCCGGTGGCGGAAAACCACCCAGGGCGGCGAGGGAGTCCACCCGCGGCCCGGCCTCCCTCCACGACCGATATGGGCGGGAGGTGCATGATTGCCGGCTGCCGCCGGTTCCGTCCCGCTCCGGCGGCAGCACCCGGGCCGCCCTTCCGGTCAGACCTTCTTCGAGGAGTTCCCCATGCGCCGTGGTCTTGCGGCAGCCGTCGTCGTAGCGGCTCTCGCCATCTCCGCGACTGCCTGCTCCAGCGGCAGTTCCGGCTCCGACACCTCCGGCCCGGTGACGATCACCTGGTGGGACACCTCCGACGCCACGAACGAGGCCGGTACGTTCAAGGCCCTGGTCAAGGACTTCGAGAAGGCCAACCCGGACATCAAGGTCAAGTACGTCAGCGTGCCCTTCGGCGACGCGCAGACGAAGTTCCAGACCGCGGCGGGCAGCAAGGGCGCCCCGGACGTGCTGCGGGCCGACGTCGGCTGGACGCCCGGCTTCGCCAAAGCCGGCTTCCTCGCCCCGCTCGACGGCACCGATGCCGCCGCGGAGAGCGCGAAGTTCAAGCCGAACCTGATCGAGCAGGCGAAGTTCGAGGGCAAGCTCTACGGCGTCCCCCAGGTCACCGACACGCTCGCGCTGATGTACAACAAGGCACTGTTCGCGAAGGCGGGCATCACCGAGGCGCCGGCCACGTGGGCCGAGCTGAAGGCGGACACCGCGAAGGTGAAGGAGAAGACCGGCGTCGACGGTTTCGCCTTCAACCCGCAGTCCTACTACGCCATGCCGTTCCTGTACGGCGAGGGCACCGACATGGTCGACGCGGCGAAGAAGCAGATCACGCTGAACTCGCCGGCCGCCGTCAAGGGCATCGACACCCTCAACTCCGTGCTGGCGGCCCCCGGCATCCGCAAGCTCGACACCACCAGCAACGCGTACGCCAACATCATGGACGCGTTCAACACCGGCAAGGTCGCCTCCATCATCCAGGGCCCCTGGGAGAACGCGAACGTCTTCAAGGGCGCCGCGTTCAAGGACAAGAGCAACCTCGGCATCGCCGCCCTGCCCGCCGGCAGCGCGGGACAGGGCGCACCGCTGGGCGGTCACAACCTCGTCGCCTACGCCGGTTCGGACGCCAAGCAGCAGGAGGCGTCGCAGAAGTTCATCGCGTTCATGACCTCCGCGCCGTCCCAGGTGAAGGTCGCGCTCGCCAACGGCACCCTGCCGACCCGGGACGACGCCTACAGCGCGGAGGTGAACGCCAACCCGGGCATCGCGGGCTACTCGAAGCTCCTCGCCGACGGTGAGCCGCGCCAGCCGCTGGCCGAGTATTCCTCGCTGTACACGCCGTTCGAGACCCAGCTGATCAAGATCGTCTCGAAGCAGGAGAGCACGAAGCCCGGCCTGGACAAGGCCGCCGCCGAGGCGAAGAAGCTGCTGCCGGAGTTCAGCACCCCGTAAGACCATCGCGGGCTGCTCCCTGCCGCACCAGGGGGCAGCCCGCTCCGCTGACGCTTCTTCCCGTCCTTGTCCCATGAGGTGCCGAGATGACCACAGTGGTCGAGGGCAGAACTGCCCGCCAGAGCCACCGCGGCCGGGGCTCCGGCCGCGGCCCGATGCAGCGCATCAAGAACTCCTACGACCAGCGCTGGTACGCCTGGGCCATGTGCGTGCCCGTCGTCCTGGTCCTGCTCGCCGTCGTCGCCTATCCCCTGCTCCAGGGCATCTATCTGACGTTCACGGACGCCACCAGCCAGAACGTCGGACGCACGATCGGCGTCAACGAGATCCCCGACACCTTCTCCTGGGTCGGGCTGAAGAACTACACCGAGATCCTCACCGGCTCCAACAACCAGTTCTGGCCCCACTTCGCCTGGACCGTGATCTGGACGGTCGCGTGCGTCGCCCTGACCTACGCGCTCGGTCTGGCCCTGGCGGTGGCGATCAACCGGCAGATCAAGGGCCGCGGTTTCTACCGCATGCTGCTGATCCTGCCCTGGGCGGTGCCGACCTTCGTGACGATCTTCGCGTGGCGGCTGATCCTCGCGGACGACGGTGTCGTCAACCAGCTCCTGATCGGCCTCGGGCTCGACGGACCGTCCTGGCTGAGTGACCCCTTCGCGCAGAAGGTCGCCGCGATCGGCGTGAACATCTGGTGCGGCTTCCCGTTCATCATGATCTCCATGCTCGGCGGACTGCAGTCCATCCCCCGGGAGATGTACGAGGCGGCCGAGATGGACGGCGCCACCCCGTGGCAGCGGTTCGTCCACGTCACCCTGCCCGGCCTGCGTCCCGTCAGCAGCACCGTGATCCTGCTCGGTGTCATCTGGACGTTCAACCAGTTCAACGTGATCTTCCTGCTCTTCGGCGGCAACAGCGACAGCGTCCAGATCCTGGTGACCTACGCCTACCGGCTCTTCTTCGGCCAGCAGCCCCAGGACTACGCGCGCTCCGCGACCGTCGGCATCCTGTGCCTGTCGCTCCTCGTGGTCTTCACGAGCGTCTACCGCCGCTGGCTCAAGCGCAACGACCAGGGGGCCCTCTAAATGACCACCCTCACCACCCCGCCGGCCGGGGGCCCGCAATCCCCGAACGACCCCCGCCGCATGCTCAGCCGCCGCGGCCGCAAGGCCTCGGTCTCCCTGCATGCGATCCTGGCGGCCTCGGCCTTCATCGCCGTCTTCCCGGTCCTGTGGATCTTCTACATCTCCCTCGGGCCGGACAAGAACGACTACCAGCACCCCTCCCGCATTCTGAGCAACGCGACGCTGGACAACTACACGCACGTTCTGCAGAACACCGGCTTCGGGACCTGGATGCTCAACAGCATCATCGTCGCCTTCGGCACCATGCTCATCGGCGTCCTCATCGCCGCGAGCGCCGGCTACGCCGTGTCCCGGATGAAGTTCCTCGGCCGCGGCTCTCTGATGTACACCTTCCTTCTCACGCAGATGTTCCCGGTCGCCGTCCTCATGGTCCCCCTGTACAAGATCATGGGCAGCCTCGGCCTCCTGGACACCTACGGCGGCCTGGTCGTCATCTACTGCTCGACCGCGGTGCCGTACTGCGCGTGGCTGCTCAAGGGCTACTTCGACACCATCCCGGCCGAGATCGACGAGGCCGGGCGCATCGACGGCCTGTCCCCGTTCGGCACCTTCTGGCGCCTGATCCTGCCGCTGGCCCGGCCCGGTCTCGCGGTCGCCGCGTTCTACACCTTCATCACCGCCTGGGGCGAGGTCGCGTTCGCCTCGAAGTTCATGCTCACCGAGGAGAGGTACACCCTCGCGGTCGGCCTGCAGAGCTACATCAGCCAGTTCAACTCCCAGTGGAACTACCTGGCCGCCACCTCGGTCCTGATCGCCATTCCCGCCGGCGCGGTCTTCTACGTCGTACAACGCCACCTCGTGGCCGGCCTGACCGCCGGCGGCACCAAGGGCTGAAGCCCGGCTCCACCCGGGGCGTCTTCAAGTCGCCCCGTCTCGCTCCACCCTGTCCGCGCCCGGCGCCATGCCTGCCGCGCCCTTCACATGAGGACTCGCTTCCATGACCCAGTCGCTCATCGCTGCCCACACCGCATCCACCCCTGCCGCCGACTGGTGGCGGGAGGCGGTGATCTACCAGGTCTACCCCCGCAGCTTCGCCGACGCCGACGGCGACGGCATGGGCGACCTGCCGGGCATCACCAGCCGCCTGCCCTACCTGCGTGACCTCGGCGTCGACGCGGTGTGGCTGTCGCCGTTCTACTCCTCCCCGCAGGCCGACGCCGGCTACGACGTCGCCGACTACCGGGTCGTCGACCCGATGTTCGGCACCCTCGACGACGCCGTCACCCTCATCGGCGAAGCACACCGACTGGGCCTGCGCATCCTCGTCGACCTCGTTCCCAACCACTGCTCCGACCAGCACGTCTGGTTCCAGCAGGCCCTGCGCGAAGGCCCCGGCTCCCGCGTTCGCGAACGCTTCCACTTCCGCGACGGTCTGGGCCAGGACGGGGAGCTGCCGCCCAACGACTGGGAGTCCGTCTTCGGCGGCCCTGCCTGGACACGCACGAAGAACCCCGACGGCAGCCCGGGCCAGTGGTACCTGCACCTGTTCGCCCCGCAGCAGCCCGACTTCAACTGGGAACACCCCGCCGTACGCGACGAGTTCGGCTCCATTCTCAGGTTCTGGCTCGACCTCGGGGTCGACGGCTTCCGCATCGACGTGGCGCACGGCCTGGTCAAGGCGGACGGCCTGCCCGACCTCGGTGACCACGAGCGGATGCGGCTGCTGGGCAACGACGCCGGACCCTGCTTCGACCAGGACGGCGTCCACGAGATCTACCGCCACTGGCACACGATCTTCGCCGAGTACGCCGGCGAGCGGATCGGTGTCGCCGAGGCGTGGGCTCCGACATTGGAACGGACGGCGAACTACGTCCGCCCCGACGAACTGCACCAGGCGTTCAACTTCCAGTACCTCGCCACCGCCTGGCAGGCCGGCCCGCTGCGCGAGGTGATCGAAGGCACCCTGAACGCCATGCGGCCGGTCGGGGCGCCCGCGACCTGGGTCCTGTCGAACCACGACGTCACCCGGCACGCCACCCGCTTCGCCAACCCGCCGGGCCTGGGCACCCAGCTCCGCGAGACCGGAAACCGCGAACTCGGCCTGCGCCGAGCCCGTGCCGCCAGCCTCCTCATGCTCGCCCTGCCCGGCTCCGCCTACATCTACCAGGGCGAAGAACTCGGCCTGCCCGACGTCACCGACCTGCCCGACGACGTCCGCCAGGACCCCGCCTACTTCCGCGGGGCCGGCCAGGACGGCTTCCGCGACGGCTGCCGGGTCCCGATCCCCTGGTCCGGCACCCGCGCACCCTATGGCTTCAACCAGGTCGAAGACGGACCCAGCTGGCTTCCCCAGCCCGATGCCTGGGCGGACTTGAGCGTCGAGGCGCAGACCGACCGGGGCGGCTCCACGCTGGAGATGTACCGCAGCGCGCTTTCCCTGCGCCGCAGCCACCCCGCGCTCGGCGGCGCCGACAACCTGCGCTGGCTCCCGGCACCCGAGGGCATGCTCGTCTTCGAGTGCACCACCGACGACGGGCCCACGTTCGTCTGTACCGTCAACGTCACCAGTGACCCGGTCACCCTCGACACCCCCGGTACTCCCCTGATGGCCAGCGACCACATCACGGTGGGCAATGCCCGGACCGTACTGCCCGCGGACACCACCGCCTGGTGGACCACCGCCTGACCCTCCCGAGCTCCTGCTGACGGCCCCGCACCCGCCTGCCCGCGAAGCCGTCAGCAGACGTACCCGCACACTCCCCCTCCCGCGACACGACGAGGTGTTCCATGAGGTCACGTTCCACCTCCGCGGGCGGGCGCGGCCGCGCGCCCCCACGGTCAGCCCGCCGGGGCCCGGGTGGCGTCGCCCGCCCGCGCCCCCGACCGGCCCGCCCCCCCCCCCCCCACAAAGCGAGAGAGCACGC
>NZ_JBEYCR010000024.1:0-58019 GCF_040632845.1 Streptomyces sp. NPDC016459 | reverse complement strand
CGCTCCCCAGGCCGAGGAGGGAGGCCGACTTCTGGACGCTGAAGTGGCTGCACTCGGAGGCGGCCCGCCGCGACTCTCCCCGCTACCGGGCGCTACTCGTCGGCGCTCGGCACGTCGAGCGGGTCGCTCGGAGCGTCCTTCCGGGCGGCCTCCATCCGCTCACCCAGTTCGAGCAGGCGGTTGCGTCCCATGGCCTTGCGCACGTCGGGGAACCACTCCTGCTCCTCCTCCTCGACGTGGTGGCGCACGTTCTCCATGAGTACGGACATCTTGGCGTCGAACCGCTCGTCCTTGGGGTCGAGGCCGGCGAGTTCCGAGAGCATCCACAGCACGACGTGGTGCTCCTCGACGCTCTCGAGGACGTGATCCGTGGTGTCCGGGGCGGCCTCCCGGGCGGCGGGGTAGAAGACCTTCTCCTCGATCCACGCGTGCGTGGTGAGTTCCCGGATCACCTCGTCCGCGATCTCCCGCTTCCGCTCGTACGCGTCGTCGTCCGCCCGCTCGAACTCCTTGAACAGCTTCTCCACGGTCTTGTGGTCGTCCCGGAGCAGTACGATCCCGTCCATCACGGGCCCCTTCCTTGTCGTCGGCCTCACGAGCGGTTGCCCCGGGCCGGTACTCCCATTCCTCGCCGTTGCGGCCGCAGTCACCCGCACCCCCGGCGGGAGGACCGCCGGGGGCACGGGTGGGGCCGATGCGCGCCCGTGGTCTAGGAGGCGCGGTGCTTCAGGTCGTCGACGGCCTTCGTGCCGCGCTTGCGGCCCTTCTCGCCGGCCTCTCGGGTCTTGCCCTTCATCTGGTCGGCCTTGCCCTCGGCCTCCAGCCCCTTCTTGCCCGTCGCCTTGCCGACGGTCTCCTTGATCTTGCCCTTGCCCTTTTCCATCCCGCTCTTGGCCATGAGTCGATTCCTCTCTCGTCAGCCTCGGTTCCCGCCGCCGTCGAGCGCGTCGACGATCGCCGCCGAGAAGGCGTCGAGGTCGTCGGGCGTACGGGAGGTGATCAGGGGGTGGGCGCCGGAGGTGTCGACGACGACCTCCTGGTCCACCCATTCACCCCCGGCGTTCTCCAGGTCGGGGCGGAGCGACGGGTAGGACGTCAGCTTCCGGTCCCGGGCCAGCCCGCTGTCCACGAGGAGCCAGGGGCCGTGACAGATGGCGGCCACCGGCTTGCCGGCCTCGGCGAACGCCGAGACGAGGCGTCGTGCGTCGTCGTCGGTGCGCAGCTGATCGGCGTTGAGGGTGCCGCCCGGTACGACGACCGCGTCGAACCCGTCGGCCGTGGCCTGGGTCAGTGTCGTGTCGGCCTGGACTGCGGAGCCCGGCCGGCGGTCCGAGACGAGGGTCTGAACGGGCTCGTCCTTCTGCGCGGCCACCGTCACGCGGGCGCCGGCCTCGCGCAGGACGGCGATCGGCTTCTCGAGTTCGTCCTGCTCCGTCCCGTAGTTCGTGGTGAGGACGAGGACGTTCTTTCCGTCGAGGGCGGGCTTTCCGTCGAGCGACACAACGTGTTCCTCTCTTGCGGTCCGGTGCGGTCCTACCCCCCATCGTCTCTACGGCTGACCGTCTGCGCGCCGATCAAACCTGTCGAAAGCAAGAGGAGTTCCGCAGCGCACATGAACTGGTACAGATGGGGGAAACCCCGACGCGGCGAGGCGGGGACCCCTCGACATGGAAGACATCACGCCCGGACGAAACGTCCGGGTGCGTTCATGCACGTCCGCCTGGACGCGCCTGCCCTCATCGCCCTGGGCTCGAATGCAGTAGTGGCGACGACACGCATGTACGAATTACGGCAGAATCGTGTCAAACATCACCATAACGGGCATCCTCCCCTCAGGACGTTCGACTGACGGGACCCCCGCCGCTCCCGCCCAGGGCAGCGACGCAGGCCCACCGCCACCGTCGAAGGAGCTTTCATGTCCACCGTCGGAGACCGCTCGGCCACCTCGCCCCACGCGCCGGAAGCCGCAGGTCCGCCGGGAGCCGTGACGCGTCGGGCGGCGCTCGACGGTCTGCCCGAGCCGACCTGCCCCACCGCCGTCTCGACGGACGACGCCCGGACACTCTCCGCCGCGCTCTTCGAGCGGCTGCGGGTCCTGGAAGAGGGGACCCCGGAGCACGCCTACGTCCGGAACACCCTGGTGGAGCTCAACCTCAGCCTAGTCAAGTTCGCCTCCCGCCGGTTCAGGAACCGAGCCGAGCCGGTGGAGGACATCATCCAGGTCGGCACGATCGGTCTCATCAAGGCGATCGACCGCTTCGACCCCGGGCGCGCCGTCGACTTCTCCGCCTTCGCGCTGCCCACGATCGTCGGCGAGATGAAGCGTTTCTTCCGTGACACCAGCTGGGCGGTACGGGTGCCCCGTCGGCTCCAGGAGATGCGGATCGACCTGGCCAAGGCGGCGGACACCCTGGAGCAGGGTCTCGGTCGGCGTCCCAGCCGCGCGGAGCTGGCCGCGCAGCTCCACCTGACGGAGGACGACGTCACCGAGGGCCAGCTCGCGGCGCACGGCTATGCCGCCCGGTCCCTGGACGTCCCCGCGGGGGACGAGGAGTCCGCCCCCGGCGCGAGCCCGCGGCACCTGGCCGCCTGCGAGCCCTCGTACGAGCTGATCGAGTCCCTCACCTCGCTGCGGCCGCTGCTCGACCGGCTGCCCGAGCGGGACCGGACCATCCTGGAACTGCGTTTCGGCGAGGAGCTGACCCAGGCGGAGATCGGCAAGCGGATCGGCCTCTCCCAGATGCATGTCTCGCGTCTGCTGACGCGGATCCTCCAGGAGCTCAGGACGGGTCTTCTCCAGGAGGACCCCACTGAGGACCGGACGGACGGCTGATCTCCAGCCACACCACCTTCCCCGTCACTCCCTGTCCCCTGTCCTCGCTGCCCCAGTCGCCGGCCAGCCGGTCGAGCACCATGAGCCCGTGACCGCCGGGCAGCGCGGGCGACCGGGCCTGCTGGACGCTCGGGTGCTCGGGGCTGGTGTCGGCGACCTCGACCCGCAGCCCGGCCCGCCCGTGCCGCAGGACCAGTTCCTCCGGACCGTCGGCGTGCAGACACGCGTTGGTGACGACCTCCGACACCAGGAGCAGCACGTCCTCGACCCGCTGTTCCGCCTCCTCGGTCTCCGGAGGGATCCAGCCCCAGTCCCTCAGCGCGGCGGCGGTGAAGTCCCGACACCGCGCCACCACCCCCCGGGTCCCGTACAGCGCGAGCCGGCGCACCTGCTCCGGGAAGCCGTCAACGCTCTCGGGCATGTCATCCGCCGCCTTCGCGGCCGCGTCCGGCGAGTGCCTCGTCCGTGCTCTCGTACACCTCGAAGACGCTTCGGGCGCCGGTGATCTCGAACATCCGGTCCACCGGTTGCCGCAGTCCGGAGAGTTCAAGCCTTCCGCCGGCCTCCACGATACGCATCCGGGCCCTGAGCAGCGCGTTGAGTCCGGAGGAGTCGCAGAAGCCCAGGCCGGAGCAGTCGACGATGATCCGCCCGCTGCCGTCCCCCTGCTCCAAGGCCTCGCGCAGGGGCTCGACACCGTCGCGGTCGAGCTCGCCCGCCAGCACCAGGACGACGGCGTCACCGCCCGGCACGGGCCGGACGTCCACCGCGAACCGGCCTGGCAGTCCCTCCCCTTCTCCGGCACGCTCTTCGTCCACCATGCGCTCACCAGCCTTCTCTGTACCTTTTGCCCTTTCTCCACCTGTCCCATGCGCATGCCGCGCCCGCGCCGCCCGGGCGCGGGCGGTCACACGGGGCCGGTGCGGTCGGGGCCCGCCCAGGGGCGCGCGGTCGCGGGTGCCGTGGCACGCGGACGGCGCCCGTACGAAGTGCGGGCGCCGTCTGAAGAGGGGTGCGCGGGACCGGGGTCAGGCGCGGACGATGTTCTCCGCCTGCGGACCCTTCTGGCCCTGCGTGATGTCGAACGTCACGGCCTCGCCCTCGTTGAGCTCGCGATAGCCGTTGCCCGAGATGTTGGAGTAGTGGGCGAAGACGTCCGGTCCGCCGCCGTCCTGGGCGATGAAGCCGAAGCCCTTCTCGGAGTTGAACCACTTCACGGTGCCGCTGGCCATGCTCGTCCTTCTGGTCAATCCGGCAGCGGCCCCGGTGTCGGTCCGCTGCGGCGCCCTCTTGCGGGCGTCCACTGCAGTCCTCCCCCACCCCGCCCGTCCCTACACTCACCGTTCCGATCTTCTTACAGGACTTCTCGCACGGCCGGGCACGCGGTCACTCCACCGACTCCCACCACGCTCCGCCCCGGGTGTCCCCGGCCGGCGGAGGATCGGTCACTCCCTCGCGGAGGGCGAGCCGGGAGACGATGCGGTAGCGGTCGCCCCGGTAGAGCGAGCGGACGTACTCGACCGGTCTGCCCGTGGTGTCGGCGGTGGTCCGGTCGAAGAGCAGGGCGGGCGAGAGGACCGGTACGTCGAGGAGCGCCGCCTCCTCCTCGCTCAGTACGGTCGGCTCGATGGACTGGACGGCGTGGGCGGTCCGGATGCCGCGCTTCTCGCGCAGGTGGGCGTAGAAGCCGCCCTCCATGTCGGCGGCGGTGAGTCCGGGCACGAGGTCGGCCGGGAGGTACAGGTGCTCCAGGGCGATCGGAGCGCCGTCGACCTGGCGGAGGCGGGTGACGTGCACCAGCTCCGCCGCCGGGGAGAGCGTCAGTTTGCGGCCGATCCGCGCACCGGCCCGTACGGTACGGAGTTCGAGGACCGTGCTCGTCCAGGCGCCGCGGCCCCGGGGCTCGCCGGGCGCCCGATGTTCGGCGACCAGTTCCTGGGTGATCTTGGCGGGTGCGACGAACATGCCCCGTCCGTGCTCCCGTACCAGCAGGCCCGTGGCGACGAGTTCGTCGACGGCCGCGCGCAGCGTGGGGCGGGAGACCCCGAGGGTGGCGCAGAGCGTGCGCTCGGAGGGGATGGCGTCACCGGGGCGGCGTCCGTCGATCACGGTCAGCAGATGCTGCCGCACCCGCTCGCGCTTGAGCTCCATCGCGTCCCCTCCCTGGTGCGCCGTCGGCCGGAGGGTCCCCTCCCCCGGGGTTTCCCCGTGCGCCGTCGGCTGGGGGTCAGTATGCATCTCCTTCGGTCGAGGAGGTCACGAGGCCGTCGCGGGTGAAGTCGAGCCGGGAGACGATCCGGTAGCGGTCGCCGCGGTAGACCGAGTGCACGTACTCGACGGGGCGGCGGGCGGTGTCGAGGGTGAGGCGTTCGATCAGCAGCGCGGGCGAGAGGACGGGGACGTCCAGGAGCGCGGCCTCGTCCTCGCTGACGACGGTGGGTTCGATCGACTGGGTGGCCTCCTGGACGTGGACCCGATGGTGCTCGCGCAGGTGGTCGTAGAGGTCGCCGGCTTCGAGTTCCTCCGGGGTGAGGGCGGCGCCCACCAGGTCCGCCGGGATGTGCAGGTGCTCGATGGCCATGGGCGCGCCGTCGACCAGCCGGAGCCGTGCGACGTAGAGCAGTTCGGCGGCGGGTGAGAGGCGGAGTCTGCGTCCGATGCGGGCGCCGGCCCGGACGGTGGCGGACTCCAGGACGGTGCTCGACCAGCTGCCCGAGGCGCGCGGGACGGTGAAGGCGGCGTCGTCCGGGGCGAGTCGTTGGGTGATCTTGGCGGGGGCGACGAACATGCCGCGGCCGTGCTCCCGTACCAGGGCGCCCGTGGCGACGAGTTCGTCGACGGCCGCGCGCAGGGTGGGGCGGGAGACCCCGAGGGTGGCGCAGAGCGTGCGCTCGGAGGGGATCGGGTCGCCGGGGCCGCCTCCTTCGATGAGGCCCAGCAGGTGCTCCCGAACCCGCTCCCTCTTCAGCACTCCGCTGGAGGAGCCGTCCTTCATGCCGCTCTCCCTGACTGGTCAACTGGTAAGTCCGATACTAACGGGCTCCGTTGTGCTGTCGATGGGTGAACAGCTCATGGTTTTCAAGGGATTGACGGCTCCATCGGTCCGTGCCACCTTCTGGTCACACACCTGACCACTTGACCAATTGGTCAACCATGCATCGAGGTGCCCGTGAAGACTCGTCCCCTCTCCGGCCCCGTCGCCCTCGCGGCGGCCGTCGCCCTCGCCGCCACGGCCTGCGGTGGTCCGGGCGACCCGGTGACCTCCGGCGGACCGGAGAAGGTCACCGTGTGGATCATGAAGGACAGCGTCACCGACGCCTTCCTCGACCGCTTCCGCTCCGGCTTCGAGGCGGAGCACCAGGACATCGACCTCGACATCCAGATCCAGGAGTGGGACGGCATCGGCGAGAGGGTCACGGCCGCCCTCGCCAGCAAGGACGCCCCGGACGTCATCGAGGTCGGCAACACCCAGGTCGCGCAGTACGCGGCGAGCGGCGGCGTGCGCGACCTCAGCGCGAAGACCTCCGAGCTGAACGGCGCCGACTGGCTTCCCGGCCTCGCCGAACCGGGGAAGGTGGACGGCAGGCAGTACGGCATCCCGTGGTACGCGGCCAACCGGGTCGTGATCTACCACAAGGACCTCTTCGCCAGGGCGGGCGTCACCGCGCCGCCGAAGACGCAGGCCGAGTGGCTCGCCGTCACCGCGAAGCTCGACCGGGGCGCCACCCAGGGCATCTACCTGCCCGGCCAGAACTGGTACACCCTGTCCGGCTTCGTCTGGGAGGAGGGCGGCGACCTCGCCGTCCAGGAAGGCACGACGTGGAAGGGGGCGCTCGACACCCCGCAGGCCCTCGCGGGCATGGACTTCTACTGGAAGCTCCAGGCACTCGGCAAGGGCCCCAAGGACGCCGACGAGGCCAAGCCCCCACAGGCCGAGGTCTTCGCCAAGGGTGACGTCGCCCAGATCATCGCCGTCCCCGGCGGCGCGAAGATCGTCGAGGAGATCAACCCCGCGCTCAAGGGGAAGCTCGGTTTCTTCCCCGTCCCCGGCAAGTCCGCCGAGAAGCCCGGCGCGGTCTTCACCGGCGGCTCCGACCTCATCGTCCCGGAGGCCTCGACCCACCCCGACGCCGCCTACGAGGTGGTCAAGGCGCTGGCGGGCGAGAAGTGGCAGACGGACATGGCGCGGACCATGAGCTACGTCCCCAACCGCACCTCCCTCGCCCATGTCATCCAGGACGACGAGGGCACGGCCGCCATGGCCGCCGGCGCGGCCCGTGGCCGGGCGACGCCGAACTCCCCCCAGTGGGCGGCCGTCGAGGCCACCAATCCCATCAAGCAGTACATGACGGCCGTGCTCACCGGCACCGATCCCGCACGGGCGGCCGCGACCGCGTCGCAGAGCATCACCAGGACGCTCGGCTCGTGAGACGGCCGAACGGGCCGGTCCTCTGGCCCTACCTGCTGGTGGCCCCGACCGTCATCGGCGGGGTGCTCCTCCTCGCGTACCCCCTCGTCCGCAATCTGCTGATCTCCCTCCAGGAGTACGGCATGGGCGAACTCATCCGCGGCGGCGCCGGGTTCGTGGGGCTGCGCAACTACCGGACGGTCCTGGCCGATCCCCAGTTCTGGGAGGTCGTCCGGCGCACCTTCTGGTGGACGCTGGTCAACGTCACGCTGATCATGGTGATCGGCACCCTGGTCGCCCTGATGATGCAGCGGCTCGGCCGGTGGGCGCGCGTCCTGGTGACGAGCGGGCTCGTCCTGGCGTGGGCGAGCCCGGTCATCGCCACCACGACCGTCTTCCAGTGGCTCTTCGCCTCGCGCCTCGGGGTGGTCAACTGGGTTCTCGTTCGGCTCGGGTTCGAGTCCTTCGAGGGCTACTCCTGGCTGGCCGACGGTCCCGCCGCGTTCACCGTCCTGGTCCTGCTCGTGGTCTGGCAGTCGGTCCCCTTCGCCGCCATCACCCTGCACTCGGCGCTGCTGACCGTTCCCGCGGAGCTGTACGAGTCGGCCCGGCTCGACGGGGCCGGTGCCTGGCGGATCTTCCGCTCGGTGACGCTGCCCCTCCTGCGCCCGATCTTCGGTCTCGTGCTCTGTCTGGAGGTCATCTGGGTCTTCCGGTGTTTCGCCCAGATCTGGGCCGTGACCAAGGGCGGGCCCGGTGAGGCGACGACCACCCTGCCCGTCTACGCCTACCAGGTGGCCAGGTCCCTGCACCGCTACGACCTCGGGGCGACCGTCTCGACCCTGACCGTCCTCCTCCTCGTGGCCGTGCTCCTCGCCTACTTCCGCCAGATGCTCCGACAGGAGGCCGACCGGTGACACCGCGCGCCCTGCGCCGACTCCCCCTGAACACCGCCGCGGCACTCGTCTTCGTCCTGGCCGTCTTCCCGGTGTACTGGATGGTCCTCACCGCCTTCAGGCCGACCCGTGACATCCAGTCCGAGACCCCCCGGTTCCTGCCGGGCTCCGTCACCCTGGAGCACTTCCGCAACGCGGTGGCGGCAGACGGCTTCTGGATCTTCTGGCGCAACAGTCTGCTCGTGACCGCCGGGTGCGTCCTGCTCGCGCTCGTGGTGGCGCTCGCCGCCGCCTTCGCCGTCGCCCGGATGCGCTGGCGCGGCCGGCGGGGCTTCATCCTCATGGTCTTCCTGGCCCAGGTGGCGCCGTGGGAAGCGCTGTTGATCCCGATGTACGTCATCGCCCGGGACGCCGACCTGCTCGACCGGCTCGCGACCCTCAGCCTGGTCTACTTCATGATCACCCTGCCGTTCACCATCGTCACCCTCCGCTCCTTCCTGGCCGCCGTCCCGGCCGAGCTGGAGGAGGCCGCCCAGGTTGACGGCTGCACCCGCGCCGCCGCCTTCCGGCGGGTCACCCTGCCCCTGCTCGCGCCCGGTCTGCTCGCGACCTCGCTCTTCGGGTTCATCACCGCCTGGAACGAGTTCGCCTTCGCCAACATGCTGATCATCAAGAACCAGGACGACCGCACCCTGCCCGTGTGGCTCTCGTCCTTCTCCAACGTCTTCGGCACCGACTGGGGCGCCACCATGGCCGCCTCCACCCTCTTCGCCCTGCCCGTCCTCGTCCTCTTCCTGGTCCTGCAAGGCCGGGTCGCCGCCGGAATGACCGGCGGAGCCGTGAAGGGATAACGCCCCGCGATGCCCCTGCCCCGACTCGTTCCCGAACCTACCCAACTGTCCTCCCTGCCCGGCACGTTCACCTTCGACGCCACGACCGCCCTCAAGGTCTCGCCCGGCGCCGACGCCGCCGCCCGACTGCTCCGCTCCCTCCTCCGCCCCGCCACCGGGCTGCCGCTGCCCGCGCGCTCCGACGGCTCCGTCGTCCTGGCCGTCGACCCCGCCCTCACCGGCCTCGGGGAGGAGGGGTACGGCCTCACCATCGGCGTCGAGGGCGTGCTGCTGCGGGCCGCGCGCCCGCAGGGCCTCCTCGCGGGCGTCCAGACGCTGCGCCAGCTCCTGCCCGTCGAAGCCCTCCAGGGCGAGCCCGTGCCGGGCGTCGCCTGGTCCGTCCCCTGCGTGCAGATCACCGACATCCCCCGCTTCCCGTGGCGCGGCTCCATGCTCGACGTGGCCCGTCGCTTCCGCCCGGTCTCCTACCTGCGGCGTTACGTCGACCTCCTGGCCCTCCACAAGCTCAACGTGCTCCACCTCCACCTCACCGACGACCAGGGCTGGCGCATGCCGGTCGCCGCGCTCCCCCGGCTCACCGAGGTCGGCGGGCTGCCGCACGGAGGGGCCTACACCCGCGCCGAACTCACCGGCCTCGTCGCGTACGCGGCGGAGCGCGGTGTCACCGTCGTGCCCGAGATCGAGATGCCCGGCCACGTCCGGGCCGCCCTCGCCGCCTACCCCGAGCTCGGCAACCACCCGGGCCGCACCTATGACGTCTGGGACCGGTGGGGCGTCTGCGACACCATTCTCGGCGTCCACGACGAGGCCCTCGACTTCTGCCGCACCGTCCTCGACGAGGTCATGGACGTCTTTCCCTCCCCGTACGTCCACATCGGCGGCGAGGAGTGCCCCACCACCGAGTGGCACACCTCCCCCGCCGCCCTCCGCCGGGCAGCCGAGGAAGGGCTGCCCGGCCCCGACGCCCTGCACGGCTGGTTCATGGAGCGGGTCGGACGCCACCTCCTCGACGCCGGCCGCGTGCCGCTGTCCTGGACCGAGAACGGTGCCGACCTCCCCCCGTACTTCACGGTGATGCCCTGGCGGGACGCCGACCACGGCCGCACCGCCGTCCGGCGCGGCCACCGGGTCGTCATGGCACCCCACCGGACCACCTACCTCGACTACCCCCAGTCAGCCAGCCCGGCGGAGCCGCCCGGCCAGGCCGGTGAGGTCGTCGACCTGCGCACGGTCCACGGCAACGACCCGGCGCCCGCCGACTGGACGCCCGAGGAGTCCGCCCGGGTCCTCGGCGCCCAGGCCCAGCTGTGGACCGAGTACGTGCCCACCGACGCGCACGCCGAATACCTCACCTTCCCCCGGCTCTGCGCCCTGGCCGAAGTCGTCTGGACGGGCCGCCACGACTGGCCCGGCTTCCAGGACCGCCTCCGCCACCACAGGACCCGGCTCGACACCCTCGGGGTGCCGCGCCGTCTCGCCCCCACGTCCCCGTGACCACCCCCGTACCCCCGCTCCACCCCATCCAAGGAGAGGAATCCCCCATGAGCGACCCGACGAGGACCAGGAAGCTGCGGCTCCGCGCCGCGCTCGCCGCCGCCGCGGTGACCGGGCTCGGTGCCACCGCCCTCACCGCGCTCCCGGCAGCGGCGGCCGGCGAGGCCGTCACCGTCCAGTACCGGCAGAGCGCCACCGGGAGCGACCAGGTCGAACCCTGGCTCAAGGTGGTCAACACCGGTACGGCGAGCGTCCCGTTGAGCCAGGTCAAGGTCCGCTACTACTTCAAGGCCGACGCGGGAGCCTCGTACACCTACGCCTGCTCCTGGGCCGTGAAGGGTTGCGCGAACCTCACCGGGACCTTCGGCACCCTGGCCCATCCCACCGCGACCGCCGACCGCTACCTGGAGGTCGGCTTCACCGCCGGCGCCGGTTCGCTCGCCCCGGGCGCGGACACCGGCGACATGCAGCTGCGCTTCCACCGCTCCAACTGGCAGCCGCTGAACCAGAACGACGACTACTCCTTCGGACGGGACAGGACCACCTACGCCAACTGGTCCAAGGTCACCGCGACCGTGGGCGGCGTCCCGGTCTGGGGCACGGCCCCGGCGGGGAACGAGCCCACCCCGACGCCCACGGACCCGACGACGCCTCCGCCCGCGGGAGGAGCGGCGCTCTTCGACGACTTCGACTACACCGGTCACACGGACCCGTCGATCAACGCCCACGGCTGGAGCGTGCGCTCCAACTCCGGCGGTCCCGGCGTGCCGGGCGCGACCTGGGCCCCCGAGAACGTCACCTTCGCCAAGGAGGGCACGAACTCGATCATGAACCTGCGGACCTCGACCGCCGGGACCGGCGAGTCGACCCGGCACACCGAGATCCTGACCCGGGCGACGAAGTTCAAGAACGGGACGTACGCGGCGCGCGTGCGGTTCTCCGACGCGCCGCTCTCCGGCCCGGACGGCGACCGCGTCGTCCAGACCTTCTTCACCATCAACGACCTCAAGGCGCCGATGGCCGACGACTACGCCGAGTACGACTTCGAGTACCTCCCCAACGGCGGCTGGGGCGAGCCCGCCAACATCCTCTACACCACGTCGTGGGAGACCTACCGGCCCGACCCGTGGGAGGCGGTCAACGCGCACTCCGAGGTACGGGCGAGCTACGCCGGCTGGCACGACCTCGTCCTGACCGTCGACGACCAGGCGATCGTCTACTACGTCGACGGCCAGGAGTTCGGCCGGCACGACGCGCGCTACCTGCCCGAGCGCCCGATGTCGATCAACTTCAACCAATGGCTGATCGACCTGGCCGGCCAGACGTCGACGACCCCGCGCGCCTACGACCAGAAGGTCGACTACGTCCTGCACGTGAAGGACCAGGTGCTGACACCGGCCCAGGTGGCCGCGAAGATCGGCGCGTACCGCTCGGCGGGCACCACCTTCGAGGACTCGGTGCCGGCCGCGTAGCAGCGGGGCGGGTGCGGTAGGCGGGGGGCCGGGTCACGGAACGACCGTGGTCCGGCCCCTCCACCGTGTACCAGGGCGGGGCCGTCCGTACGCCCGAGCGAGACGATCACTCGTCAATGAGTTGCTCCGCCGTCCCGTCGGGCACGCCGCGAAGCCGGCCGAGGTGGCGCGTGACCGGCGCCGCCCTGTCGCGCCGGCCGGCGGACGTGACGGTGAGCGCCACCTCGTCGGGGACACCTGCGCCGACGGGCTCGACGGCCCCGACGCGCCCGCGTGGGACACGCTCGTCAAGGCGGTGCCGCATCTCCTGGGCGTCCTGGAGACCATCGAGGACCGCGCCCCGCTGGGCGCCTGGGCCCTGGACCGGCTCGGGCACCTCACCAGTCTTTCGAGCTGTCCCCGCTGACCCGCGGGCGTGTCAGCGGGTCCATTCCTGCAGGACCGCCGCGATCCGACGGACGTCGACGCGGCCCTCGGCCACCCGCTCGACGAGGTCGATGGCCTCCTCCGCCGTCACGCTCACCGGGAACCCGGACGCGTGGAGGTAGGCCGCCGCGACGACGACGCCGTACAGCTCGTTGGAGTGTTCGAGGGCGGGGACGCGCACGAACTGCTCCAGGAGCGCGGCGGCCCGGTGGTGCGGCTGGTCGTAGACCGGGATGTCCATCACACGGAAGACATGGCGGGCACGGGCCGCCTCGAACGATCCCCAGTCGGAGATCTCCGGGTCGCCCGGGATCTCCGCCTGGGCGACGTCGAGCAGCCAGGACAGATCTATCCGCAGCAACGTCACGGACCCGGCTCAGGCTGCGTCGGCGCCGGGCCGCGCGGGGCCGCCGAACCGCTCCGCGAAGGCCTTGCCGTGCTGGTCGACGAAGGAACGCGCGCCTTCCACGAACCGCGTGCGCGTCAGGTCGGCGTCCAGGACCCGGCCCGCGTAGTCCTCGGCGGGCACGTGCCTCTCGGCCGCGGCCCGCTCCAGCGCCTCGTACGCCTCGTCGCTGATCTCGATCCTGATCTCCCGTGCCATGCGCCCACGGTAGCGGTCCGCCGCCGGGCGCGGCAGGGGGCCGGTCGACGGCCTGTGATCGGATAGGGCCATGGATTCTCGGACCCTGTACCTGTTCAGCAGCGCGGCCCCGCCGGTCTTCGACGTCGCCCGGGTCATCGAGGAGGCCCAGGCGGACGGCTGGGACGTCTGCCTCGGTCTCACGCCGACGGCGGCCCGTTGGCTCGCGCACTCCCTCGACGGCCTCGCCGTGCTCACCGGCCACCCCGTGCGCTGGGACTACGGTTTCCCCGGCGACCCGGAGCCGTGGCCGCGCGCGGACGCGATCGTCGTCGCGCCGGCCACGTTCAACACGGTGAACCGGTGGGCGCTCGGCATCACGGACACGTGGCTGGCGGGGGTGGTCGCGGAGGGCATCGGGAAGGGGATCCCGATGGCCTTGATGCCGTGCGTGAACTCCGCGTACGCCGCGCATCCCCAGTTCGAGCGGTCGATCGAGACGCTCCGGGGTGCCGGAGTGCGGGTCCTGTACGGCGAGGGCGGGTTCGTACCCCACGAGCCGGGCGAGGGGGATCCCACGACCTTCCCGTGGCGTGCCGCCCTGGACGCCGTGGTGGACGTCCTCGACGTCCCGGCCTGACCGCGGGGACGCGGGTCCTCGTACCTCGCTGCCCGTGACCACGTGCGTCCCGGCCGGGGAGGGCGATCGCCCTCCCCGGCCGGGACGTGGGGCAGCGATGCGACCCGCCGCCGATTCCGCTAGCCGGCCCTGACGCGCAGGAAGGTGACCGAATGGGCGGGGAAGGTGTGCGTGAAGGTACGGCCGATGCCCGCCAGCGTCGACCTGCGCGGCTGGATCGGGGAGGCGTCGGCGCTGTTCACCGCGTCCGGCGCGCCTTCCAGGGTGGTCAGCCGGGCGGTCGGGGCGACGTCGACGGTGCCGAGGTCGATGCTCGTACGGGCCGCGGTGGCCTGGGCGTTGACGACCTTCACGACCAGGTCGCCCTTGTCCCTGGTCACCACGTGACGGAAGGGTTCGGCGGTCTTGTCGTCGGTGAAGGAGCCCCACTTCTGCCCGTCGAGATAGAGGGTGACCTGACGGCCCCGTACCTGGACGTGGATGTCGTAGGGGCGGCCCGTCTCGATCGTGGTGGCGTTCTCCAGCAGGGTCTGCTTGCCTCCGTCGGTGGTCTTCTCCACGGCGGAGCGGGTGTTGCCCCAGCCGCCGAGGTTCCACCAGAAGAGATTGCCGGTGTCGCGTACGCCGAAGGCGACCAGGAAGCCCTCCCGGCCGGACTTCTTCGTGGCCCTGACCTTCAGGTCGTAGTCCTGCCAGCCCGTGTCACCCGCGGTGACCAGGGTGTTCTCCGCGGCCTCGTCGGACTGGACGTACGCTCCGTCCTCGACGGCCCAGGCGCCCCGTCCGGCTGCCGGCGTCCACCGGGAGGCACCGGCGGAGAAGTCGTCCTTCAGCAGGGACGTGCCGTTCGCGGCGGTGACCTCGACGTCGTCGTAGGCGGCCGCGGTGGCCCACGTCGACAGGCCGATCGCGCCGGTGATCGGGCCCGACACGGAAGGTGTGGCGGAGGCGCGGCTCGGTACGACCCGGTCACCGGTGTTGTTCATGAACAGCTTCTGGACCTCGTAGCTCGTCGAGCCCCAGGAACGGTTGTTGTCGAACCAGATCATGTCCGGCCGCCACTGGTTCTGGTGCACGTCGGCCAGCAGCGGGGCGTACGAGGCGAGCTTGACGACGTCGGCGTTGCGCTCGAGGCCGGTCATGAACGCCGCCTCGGACAGGGCGTTGGAGAAGCGGTTGTCGCGGGAGGCGTACTCGCCGAGGAAGACCTTGGGGCCCGTGCGGTCGTAGGAGTCGTAGCGGTTGTTGTTCTCCAGGAACCACTGCGGGGTGTTGTAGTAGTGCTCGTCGACCAGGTCGACACCGGCCTGACGGTTGAGGTCCCACAGCCGGTCGAAGGTGGCGCCGCCGGAGGAGGGGCCGGAGTTGGAGACGATCGTGATCTCCGGGTACCTGGCCTCGATGGCCTTGCGGAACTCGGTGAAGCGGGCGAAGAAGGCGTCGGGCAGGTTCTCCTCGTTGCCCACGCCCAGGTGGGTCAGGCCGAAGGGCTTCGGGTGGCCCATCTCGGCGCGCTTGCGGCCCCAGGGGGAGGTGACGGGGCCGTTGGCGAACTCGATCAGGTCAAGGGTGTCCTGGATGTGCCGCCTGAGCAGCGCGGGGTCGTCGGTCGCGCGGTTCTCCCCGCAGCCGGTGACGAGAGCGGGTACGACGGGCAGCGGCATCGCGCCGATGTCCTCGGAGAACTGGAAGTACTCGTAGTATCCGAGGCCGTAGCTCTGGTGGTAACCCCAGAAGTTGGCGTTGACCGCCCGTTGCTCGACCGGGCCGATCGTGTCCTTCCACTGGTAGGAGCGGCGGCGTTCCCAGTTCGGGGCCTCGTAGGCGTAGTGGCTGCCGGTGTTGACCAGGCAGCCGCCCGGGAAGCGGAGGAAGCCCGGGTCCAGCGCGGCGATCTTGTCGGCGAGGTCCTTGCGCAGCCCGTTCTTGCGGCCCTTGTAGGTGTCGCGGGGGAAGAGCGAGACCATGTCGAGGCGCAGGGTTCCGGCACCCCGACCCGTCACCGCGAGCCGTCCGGCGGTGGTGGTCACCTTGGGGACGAGCGTGCCGGTGTACTTGGCCCAGCGGTCGCCGCGCACGGCGATGTCCAGCGGTGCGCTCAGGACGGTGCCGTCGCCGGAGCGCAGTTCGGTCGTGAGGCGCGTACCGGCCGCGCTGTCCGTGCGCGCCCAGACGGAGAAGTCGTACCGTGCGCCCTCCTTGAGGGCCATGCCCGCGCCGTAGCCGCTGTTGACGATGCCGAAGCGGCCGGTGGCGCCGCCCGTGCCGGCGAGGTCGAGGCGCAGGTGGGTGCGGTTGCGCTCGTTCAGCCGCTGGGCGTCGTCGACGGCTTTCAGGGTGCCGGTGGCACCGCCGGACGAGGTCTGCTGCCAGGAGGTCAGCGGGGTGTAGGCGCGATTGTCGACGGGGCTGTACTCGAAGGAGCGGTTCTGTACGAGTTCGGCGTAGAGGCCGCCGTCGGCGGCGTTGTTGATGTCCTCGAAGAAGACGCCGTACATGGTGGGGTCGATCGCCGGTCCCGTACGGTCGGCGTCGACGGACAGCGTGTAGTCCGTCACGGCGGGGTCCGCCGCCGCCGGGGACTGCGTGAGGAGACCGGTCGCCAGCGAGGTGGCGAGCAGGCCACTGACGAGGACACCGGCTTTTCTCGTGGTGCGGTTGCGCGTGCGCAAGGCGGCTCTCCTTGAGGTGGACGGTTCGGGTCGTCGTGCTCTCGGTGCCCGGTGCCGTACGGGCGGGGCCCTGGCGTTCATCGGCATGCGGACTCCCGTCGGCCCGATGTGCGCGGTGACGTCAGGGCGTCGTCGCGCTGCGGCGCGCGGGCGGGTGCGGCGCGCCGCGGCGGTACCGGGGGTGGTCACACGCTGCCGGGGTTGCCGTAGTACGCGTCGGGCCCGTGCTTGCGCGTGAAGTGCCGGTCCAGTACGTGCTGCGGGGGTTCGACGGCGCCCAGGGTGATGGTGTGGAGGGCCATCTCGGCCACCGCCTCGCAGATGACGGCGTGTTCCAGGGACGTGGTGGCGTCGGTGCCCCAGGTGAAGGGGCCGTGGTGGGCGACGAGGGCGCCGGGGATCTCGCGGGCCCTGGTGTCGTCCCGGTCCAGCAGGTCCACGATGACCTGACCGGTGTTGTACTCGTAGTCCTCGGCGCACTGCTCCGGCGTGAGGGCGTCGGTGACGGGGACGGGGCCGTTGAACGTGTCGGCGTGGGTCGTGCCGAGCACCGGGATGGGACGCCGTGCCTGGGCGAAGGCGACGGCGTGTGTGGAGTGCGTGTGGGTCACGCCTCCGATGGAGGGGAAGGCCAGGTAGAGGCTGCGGTGTGTCTCCGTGTCGGTGGACGGGCGCAGGCGGCCGTCCACGACCCGCCCGTCGGACAGGGAGACGACGACGAGGTCCTCTTCGCTCAGGATCTCGTAGGCCACTCCCGAGGGCTTGATGACGAAGACGCCGGCCTGTCTATCCACACCGCTCACGTTTCCCCAGGTGAGGGTGGCGAGCCCGGCTCGGGGGATGCGGAGGTTGGCCTCCAGTACTTCTCGGCGCAGCTCCTTGGAAACGGTCGTGCTCACGCGGTGCTCCGTCCTGGGCGGGAGGCGGTCATGTGCGCCGCCGCGGGGCGGCGGGGGTGCGGGGCGGGGGTGGTCACAGGCGCTGTGCCAGACGGTGGTAGGCCTGGTTCCAGCGCAGTTCGCGCGTGAAGCTCCGAACGGTGGTGTCCTGGTCGATGACGACGAGCTCCGTGCGCAGCATCTCGGCGAGGTCGTCGAGCTCCTCGCCGCCGAGGGCGGTGGTCAGCACGGTGTGGTGCGGTGCTCCCGCCGTCAGCCAGGCCTCGGTGGAGGTACGCAGGTCGGGCCGGGGGCGCCAGACGGCCCGGGCGACGGGGAGCCGGGGCAGCGGCTCGGGCGGGGAGATGACGTCGATGTGATTGGCGACGAGGCGGAACCGGTCGCCCATGTCTGCCATGCCGACCACGACGGCCGGACCGGGGGCCGCGTCGAAGACGAGCCGGACCGGGTCCTCGCGGCCGCCGATGCCGAGCGGGTGGATCTCGCAGGTGGGTGTCGCCGTCGTCAGGGAGGGGCAGACCTCGAGCATGTGGGCGCCGAGGATGAGTTCCTGGCCGGGCGTGAGGTCGTAGGTGTAGTCCTCCATGAAGGAGGTGCCGCCGGGCAGGCCGTGTGCCATCGCCTTGAGCGTGCGCAGCAGGACGGAGGTCTTCCAGTCCCCTTCGCCGCCGAAGCCGTAGCCGTCCGCCATCAGGCGCTGCACGGCGAGGCCGGGCAGCTGGCGCAGGCCGCCGAGGTCCTCGAAGTTGGTGGTGAAGGCGCGGAAGCCGCCCTCCGTGAGGAAGGTGCGCAGTCCGGCTTCGATCCGGGCGGCGTAGCGCAGGGAGTCGTGGCGTTCGCCGCCGGGTCGCAGCTCGGGTGCCAGGGCGTAGAGGTCCTGGTATTCCTTGATGAGCGCGGTGACGGTGTCCTGGTCGGCGGCGTCGACCGCGGCGACGAGGTCGTTCACGCCGTAGGTGTTGACCGAGACCCCGAACCGCAGCTGTGCCTCGACCTTGTCGCCTTCGGTGACGGCGACGTCGCGCATGTTGTCGCCGAACCGGGCGAGCTTGAGGGTGGTCAGCTCGGAGCGGCCGATGGCCGCGCGGGCCCATCCCGCGACGCGGTCGGCGACGTCAGGGGTGGAGACGTGGCCCGCCACGGTCTTGCGGGGGACACCGAGGCGGGTCTGGATGAAGCCGAACTCCCGGTCGCCGTGAGCGGCCTGGTTCAGGTTCATGAAGTCCATGTCGATGGTGGACCAGGGCAGTTGACGGTTGGCCTGGGTGTGCAGATGGAGCAGGGGTTTGCTCAGGGCGTCGAGGCCGGAGATCCACATCTTGGCCGGGGAGAAGGTGTGCATCCAGGCGATCAGGCCGACGCAGCGGTCGTCGGCGTTGGCCTCCAGGCAGATCGCGCGGATGGCGGCCGCGTCGGTGAGCACCGGCTTCCACACGAGGCGGACGGTCATCTGCGGCTGGTCGGCGAGGGTCGCGCAGATGGCGCGTGACTGGGTGGCGACCTGGGCCAGGGTCTCCTCGCCGTAGAGGGCCTGGCTGCCGGTGAGAAACCAGATCTCGCGGTCGGGCTGGGGAAGCGTCATGTGGCGTGTGCTCCTCGGAGGTGCTGGGGTGGAGAGGTCGGGGCGGTGCGCCGGTGCGCGGTCCGGTCAGTCGGCGGTCGTGGTGTGTGCGGCGTTGCGGATCCGTCGCAGGCGGTGCAGGAGGAGGTCCGCGCCGGTGCCGAAGTGGTCGTGCAGGGCGCGGTACTCGTGGAAGAGCGCGTCGTAGGCGTCCGCCCGCGCGGGGTCGGGTACGTACGCGTGCCGCTGGACGCTTCCCATGGCGCGGGCGGCGGAGCGGACGTCGGGATAGGCGCCGGCGGCGACGGCGGCGTGGATGGCCGAGCCGAGTGCCGGCCCCTGTTCGGAGGTGCCGAGGGAGACGGGGCGGCGGAGCACGTCGGCGTGGATCTGCATGAGGAGGGCGTTCTTCTTCAGGCCCCCGGTGACGATGAACTCCTCGACGGGAACCCCGCCGTCCTCGAACGCCTCGACGATCATCCGGGTGCCGTAGGCGGTGGATTCGAGCAGAGCCCGGTAGACGTCCTCGGGCCGGGTGTCGAGGGTCAGTCCGGCGATGACTCCGGACAGGTGATGGTCGACCAGGGTGGAGCGGTTGCCGTTCATCCAGTCCAGGGTGACCAGGCCGTGCGCGCCGACCGGCTGTCCTGCGGCCTTGCGGGTCAGGAGCTGGTGCAGGTCCTCGCCCGAGGCGGTGGCCTCGGTGCGGTAGTGGTCCGGGACGCCCTGTCGGAGCCACCAGGCGAAGATGTCGCCGACCGCGCTCTGACCGGCCTCGTAGCCGTAGGCGCCCTCGACGATGCCACCGTCGACGACGCCGCAGATGCCGGGGACCTCGGCGAGGGTGGCACCGTTGAGGACGTGGCAGGTGGAGGTGCCCATGATGGCCAGCATCCGGCCGTTCTCCACAGCGCCCGCCGCGGGCGCGGCCACGTGGGCGTCGACGTTGCCCGCGGCGACGGGTACGCCTTCGGGGAGGCCGGTCCAGTGGGCGGCCCGGCTGCTCAGGGTGCCGACGCGGGAGCCCAGTGGGGACAGGGGGTGCTCCAGGCGCGTGGCGGGGAAGTCGGCGAAGTCCGGGTGGAGTCGGGCGAGGAAGTCGGGCGAGGGGTAGGCGCCGTCCTGGTGGATCCCCTTGTAGCCGGCGGTGCAGGTGTTGCGTGACTCGGTGCCGGTCAGTTGCCAGACGATCCAGTCGGCCGCCTCGATCCAGCGGGCGCAGGCGGCGTAGACGGCGGGGTCCTCCTCCAGCACCTGCAGGGCCTTCGCGTACTGCCACTCGGAGGAGATCTTGCCGCCGTACCGTGCGATCCACTTCTCGCCCCGTGCGTGGGCGAGGGCGTTGATGCGGTCGGCCTGGCCCTGGGCCGCGTGGTGCTTCCACAGTTTGGGCCAGGCGTGGGGGCGGTCGGCCCATTCGGCTGTGAGGGCGAGGGGGGTGCCGTCCGGTGTGGTCGGCAGGACGGTGCAGGCGGTGAAGTCGGTGGCGATGCCGATGATGCGGGTGGGGTGGACTCCGGCGTCGGCGACCGCCGCCGGGACGGCGGTGCGCAGGACGTCGCGCCAGTCCTCCGGGTGCTGCAGGGCCCAGTCGGGGTGGAGGGGGGCGCCGGTCCGCGGGAGACGGTCCTCGATGACGGCGTGGCGGTACTCGTGGACCGCCGAACCGAGTTCGGCACCGTCCCGGACCCTGACCACGACGGCACGCCCGGAGAGGGTGCCGAAGTCGACTCCGATCGTGCAGGCCTCGGGATCGTGGCGGTCCGCAGGGCCGGAAAGGGCGTGTGTGGTCACGATGCGGTCTCTCCTCGTGGGCGGGGGGCAGAGAAGCGCCCCCGCTGATTGTTAGCGCTCATATTGGGGTTCGACAAGACCCACGTGCACTTCCGTCGAACTCGGTAAGGGAAATGGCCCGTCGGAAGTGAGCGCTCACTTTCACGGTCGCAGGACAGCCCGGCGCTCCGCTTCCGGCACGGTCGGCAGGGAGCGGGGCGGCGGGCGGAGGGCTGCGCGGGCGGGACGCCACGCGGTCGGGGCACCGCGGGGGCAAGGCGCCGCACAGGCAGGGCGCCACGCGGGTGAGGTGCCGCGCAGGCAGGGGCCCCGCGCGGGCGGGACCACACCCCCGGCACCGGGGGGCGGACGGGAAGACGACCCTGGCGCCGGGGCGGACGGCAATGCCGCCTCGGCGCAGGCGGGCCCGGCGGAACGGCGACCCCGACGCCGACCAGCGGACGGGAATGCCGCCTGGGCGCCCGCGCCGGACCGGCGGAACGACGACCCCGACGCCGACCAGCGCACGGACCTGTCGGAGACGGTCACAAGCACGGCGGCGGAAGCGGAAGCCGCCGGTCGTCTGAGACGTCACCGTAAGGACGCGAGGCCGGCGGCGCCAGCGGCGGTCGCGTCAGGCGTCGCTCGAAGGGCGGGTGCTGGCGCGCATGATGAGCTGCGGTTCCACCAGGAGGTGCTCGGCCTTCCGGGCGCGCCCCTCGATGTGGTCCACCAGGAGCCCGATGCTCCGGCGCCCGATGGTGGTGAAGTCCTGGCGGACCGTCGTCAGCGGCGGCGGGAAGTACTCGGCTTCCGGGATGTCGTCGAAACCGGCGACGGCCACCTGTCCCGGAGTGCGGATGCCGGCTTCGCGCAGCGCCCGCAGGAGACCGAGCGCCATCTGGTCGTTGGCGACGAAGACGGCGGTGACCGGGGTCGCTCCGCGACGGGCCAGGACGAGTCCGGCGAGTTCCTGCCCCGCCCGGTACCCGGACAGCGGGCTCCAGTCGCCCGCCAGTACGCGTGGCGGGCGGATGCCGCTCTCCTCCAGGGCGGCGCGCCAGCCCTCGGCGCGGGCCTCGCTCTCCAGCCAGTCGTCGGGGCCTCCCACGTGCCAAACGGTGTCGTGCCCGGCGGCGAGCAGGTGTTCCGTGACGAGGCGGGCGCCGAGCTCCTGGTCGAGGGAGACTCCGGGCAGGTCGAGCTGGTGACCGCCCTCCACGGTGACCACGGGGAAGGGCGCGGCGAGTTCGGCGAGCGCCTGTACGTGCGAGCGCTGGGGGGTGATGGCGACGACACCGTCCACGCCCCATGACGCGAGGTGGTCGATGGCGTCCTTGAGTCCCTGTCCCTCTCCGGTGCGCAGGTTGACGGTGGAGACGAGGTAGCCCTCGTCCCGCGCCGCTTCCTGAACACCGGTCAGGGTGCTGGCCGGGCCGTAGAGGGAGGTGTTGACCGCGATGACGCCCAGGGTCTTCGTGCGGCGCGTCACCAGCGCCCGTGCGGCGGAGTTGCGCCGGTAGCCGAGCCGCTCGATGGCCAGGGTGACCTGCTCGCGGGTGGCCGCACGCACGTTGGGGTGGTCGCTCAGCACCCGGGAGACGGTCTGGTGGGAGACGCCCGCCTCTTTCGCGACGTCGGCCATCGTCGGCGGGCGGACGTCTTCCGCGGAATGTGCCACGTTTGCCTCCCTTCTTTCCGCTCACGGCTGTGTATCGATGTGAGAAAAAGCCTAGCGCCTCTTGTATCACATCGGTGTGAGCGCTAACAATCTAGCTCCACCGGGGCTGCCGGGCCCCGGCTGCCACGTCGCGACGAGCTCTTCCGGTGGTGCGAGGACACGCGCTGCCGCCGAGCCCGTTCCGGACCGAACAGAACGCCCTCGACGACGGGATTGCCAGGTAACGCCCATGAAGAAGCTCCGAGCCGCGTCCGCCCTCCTGACCGTGACCACCGCTTGTGCCCTGCTCCTCACCGCCTGCGGGCAGAACAGCGAGGGAGGGAGCCAGGAGTCGAAGGCCGAGAAGGACCTGACCATCGGCATCGCCATGCCCACCAAGTCCTCCGAGAGGTGGATCGCCGACGGCCGGAACATGACCGAGAGCCTGAAGAAGGCCGGTTTCTCCACGACCCTGCAGTACGGGGAGGACGACCCCGACCAGCAGGTCGCCCAGATCGAGAACATGATCACCCAGGGCGTCGACGCCCTCGTCGTGGCCGCCATCAACGGTGAGGCCCTGTCCAACGTCCTCCAGCAGGCGGCGGACGCCCACATCCCGGTGATCTCCTACGACCGGCTCATCCTGGGCTCCGCGCACGTCGACTACTACGCCTCGTTCGACAACGAGAAGGTCGGCGAGCTCCAGGCCACGTACATCGTCGAGAAGCTGGGGTTGAAGGACGGCTCGAAGAAGGGCCCCTTCAACATCGAGCTGTTCGCCGGGTCCAACGACGACAACAACACCAAGTACTTCTTCAACGGCGCCATGAAGGTGCTGAAGCCCTACCTCGACAAGAAGCAGCTGGTCGTGCGCTCCCAGCAGACCCAGCTCAGCCAGGTCACCACCCTGCGGTGGGACGGCGGGACGGCGCAGAAGCGCATGGACGACCTGCTGACCTCCTCCTACTCGACCGCGCGGGTCGACGCCGTCCTCTCCCCCTATGACGGGATCTCCATCGGCATCCTGTCCGCCCTGAAGTCCGACGACTACGGGAGCGCCGCGAAGCCGTTGCCGGTCGTCACCGGCCAGGACGCGGAGGTCGCCTCCGTGAAGTCGATCATCGCGGGTCAGCAGACCCAGACCGTCTACAAGGACACACGGGCTCTCGCGCAGGTCGCCGCGAACATGGTGCGTGCCGTACTCGACGGCAAGAAGCCGGAGATCAACGACGACACCACGTACGACAACGGCAAGAAGGTGGTTCCGGCCTACCTGCTCGACCCGGTCAGCGTCGACAGGTCGAACTACCGGAAGGTCCTGGTCGACTCCGGCTACATCGACGCCGAGGAGCTCCGGTGACCTCGGCCGCGGCTCACCGTTCCTCTGCCTCCGCACCGGCCCCGCTCCCGGCCGGCCCCGTCCTCCGGATGCGCTCCATCGTCAAGACCTTCCCCGGAGTCAGGGCACTGTCCGACGTGACCCTGTCCGTGGAGCGCGGCGAGGTCCACGCCCTGTGCGGGGAGAACGGTGCCGGCAAGTCGACCCTCATGAAGGTCCTGTCCGGCGTCCACCCGCACGGCACCTACGAGGGCGAGATCCTCTTCGACGGCGAGCCGTGCCGTTTCAAGGACATCAGGGCCAGCGAGCGGCGCGGCATCGTCATCATCCACCAGGAGCTCGCACTCGTTCCGTACCTGTCGATCGCCGAGAACATCTTCCTGGGCAACGAACCGTCCCGACGGGGGATCATCGACTGGCGTCGAGCGCTGCGGCGTGCTGCGGAACTGCTCGGACGCGTCGGCCTCGACGAACATCCCGAGACCCGGGTCGCCGACATCGGGGTCGGCAAGCAGCAACTCGTGGAGATCGCGAAGGCGCTGGCGAAGGACGTCCGGCTGCTGATCCTCGACGAACCCACCGCCGCCCTCAACGACGAGGACAGCGCCAAGCTGCTCCAACTGATGCAGGAGCTGAAGGGCCAGGGCATCACCTCGATCATCATCTCGCACAAGCTCAACGAGATCGCCCGGATCGCCGACTCCGTCACCATCCTGCGCGACGGGCGTTCCATCGAGACCCTGGACGTCAGGGACCCGGCCACCACCGAGGAACGCATCATCCGCGGCATGGTGGGACGGGACCTCGACAGCCGCTTCCCCGACCGCGCCCCGTACGGGGGCACGGCCGGGACCGACCCCGCCCTGGAGATCCGGGACTGGACCGTGCGCCACCCCCTGGACCGCGGCCGCAAGGTCGTCGACCGGGTCTCGCTCCAGGTCCGCCGCGGGGAGATCGTCGGCGTCGCCGGACTCATGGGGGCCGGCCGGACCGAACTGGCGATGAGCGTCTTCGGCCGCTCGTACGGGCGTTACGAACAGGGCTCCGTCCTCAGGGACGGCCGTGAGGTGCGGACCCGTACGGTTCCCGAGGCGGTCGCCCACGGCATCGCGTACGTCACCGAGGACCGGAAGCACTACGGTCTCGACCTCGGGGACTCCGTGAGCCGGAACATCTCACTCGCGTCCCTCGGCGCGCTGGCCCGGCACGGCATCGTCGACGGGCACGAGGAACGCAAGGTCGCCGAACGGTACCGGCGGACCATGAACATCAAGGCGCCGAACGTCCTGGAGCCGGTCGGCCGCCTCTCCGGCGGCAACCAGCAGAAGGTCGTTCTCAGCAAGTGGATCCTGTCAGGACCGGACGTCCTCATCCTCGACGAACCCACCCGCGGAGTCGACGTGGGAGCCAAGTTCGAGATCTACACCGTGATCAACCGGCTCGCCGCCGAGGGCAAGGCGATCCTCCTCATCTCCTCCGAGCTCCCCGAACTGCTCGGCATGTGCGACCGCATCTACACCATGGCCGCCGGACGGCTGACCGGCGAAGTCGCCCGCGAGGACGCCACGCAGGAAGTGCTGATGCGGCACATGACGCAGGACCCTCCCCCACCGCCGGCGGGCACGGCGGGCACCACCCCCAGCGAAGGACACCAGGCATGAGCACCGACGTCAGCACGAACACCACGACAGCGTCGCCCCCGGGCGGCGACGGCACCCCGGCCGCCGGGGCACCGGTGGTCCGGGTCCTCCTGGACGGCGTCCGGCGGAACATGCGCCAGTACGGGATGCTCTTCGCCCTCGGCCTGATCGTGCTCCTGTTCCAGATCTGGACGGGGGGCGACCTCCTGCTGCCCCGCAACGTCTCCAACCTGGTGCTGCAGAACAGCTACATCCTCATCCTGGCCATCGGCATGATGATCGTCATCATCTCCGGGCACATCGACCTGTCGGTGGGCTCCCTGATGGCCCTCGTGGGTGGCGTCGGGGCCGTCCTCATGGTCGAGCACCGTCTCTCCTGGCCCGTCGCGGTGCTCCTCACCCTCCTGCTGGGAGCGGTCGCCGGCGCGCTGCAGGGGTTCTTCATCGCGTACGTCGGCATACCGTCGTTCATCGTGACCCTCGCCGGCATGCTGCTGTTCCGCGGGCTCACGGAGATCTTCCTCAAGGGGCAGACGCTCGGCCCGTTCCCGGACGGGCTGCAGAAGGTCGCCAACGGCTTCCTGCCGGAGGTGGGGCCTCGGACCAACTACCACAACATCACCCTGCTCCTGGGCCTGGGGCTGATCGTCTACGTGGTGTTCCAGGAGGTGCGGGACCGCCGGCGCCAGCGGGAGTTCACACTGGAGACCCTGCCCACGGGCCTGTTCGCCCTGAAGGTGACGGCGTTGGTCTCCGCCGTCCTGGTCACGACGCTCCTGCTCGCCAGCTACAAGGGCGCGCCGGTGGTCCTCCTGATCCTGGCCGTGCTGCTGGTCGGTTTCGGTTACGTGATGCGCAACGCCGTGATCGGGCGCCACGTGTACGCGATCGGGGGGAACCTGCCCGCCGCGAAGCTGTCGGGGGTCAAGGACAGGAAGGTGACCTTCGCGGTGTTCCTCAACATGGGGATGCTCGCGGCGCTCGCCGGGCTCGTGTTCGCGGCGCGCTTCAACGCGGCCTCGCCGAAGGCGGGGGTGAACTTCGAGCTGGAGGCCATCGCCGCAGCGTTCATCGGCGGGGCGTCGATGAGCGGTGGCGTCGGCACCGTGCTGGGGGCCATCATCGGCGGCCTGGTCCTCGGTGTGCTCAACAACGGCATGAACCTGGTCGGGGTGGGGACCGACTGGCAGCAGGTCATCAAGGGACTCGTGCTGCTCGCCGCGGTCGGCTTCGACGTGTGGAACAAGCGCAGGGCGGGCGCCTGACCTCGCTCCGGACATGCTGGTGCCCGCCGGCGCTTTCGTCGGCGGGCACCACCATGTCCGGATGTCCTGCCCGCGATCAGTCGCGGGTGCTGAACCGCAGGACGGTCGTCGACCGGTACTCGTCGCCGGGGCGCAGCACCGCGGAGGGGTCGTCGGGGCGGTTCGGGGAGTCGGGGAAGTGCTGGGTCTCCAGCGCGATGCCGGCGCCCGCCCGGTACGGCGTGCCGCTCTTTCCCACGACGGTTCCGTCGAACTGCCCCGCGGTGTAGACCTGGAGGCCCGGCTCGGTCGTCAGCACCTCCACGCACCGGCCCGTGGCCGGGGCATGGAGAAGGGCGGCCCGCCGCAGCATGCCGCTGTACGGGCTCAGGACGAAGTTGTGGTCGTATCCACCGCCCGTGTGCAGGGGCCGGCCGCCGGGGCGGGCCAGTGCCTCGGCGATCCTGAGCGGCTGACGGAGGTCGAACGCGGTGCCGTCGACGGGGCGGTGGTCCCCGCGGGGGATGAGGTCCGCGTCGACCGGGGTGAAGTGGGCCGCCTCGACGGCCAGTTCATGGTCGAGGATGTCGCCCGCGCCCTCGCCGTCGAGGTTGAGGTAGGCGTGGTTGGTGAGGTTGACCAGGGTGGCGGCGTCGGTGACCGCCGTGTAGGAGAGGGTCAGTTCGCCGTCCCGGCCGATGAGGATGCCGACGGTGACGTCCAGGGTTCCCGGGAACCCCTGGTCACCGTCGGGACTGCGGAGGTGCAGCAGCACACCGGTCCGGTCAGGGGAGTGCACGCCTTCCGCTTCCCAGATCCGGTTGTCGAACCCGTCGGTCCCGCCGTGCAGACAGTGGCCGTCGGCCTGGGTGGTGAGCTGGTACGGCTCGCCGTCCAGGGTGAACCTGCCGTGCGCGATGCGGTTGGCGTAACGGCCGACCGTGGCGCCGAAGTACCGGGCGCCGGTCGCCGTCAGCGCAGGGTCGCGAGGGGCGAGGACGATGTCGGCCGGGGTGCCGTGCCGGTCGGGCACCCACAGACCGTGGAGACGAGCGCCGCGGGTGTGCACCTCCGCCACGAGCCCGTCGGGAAAGCCGAAGGTCCAGCGTTGCCCGGTGACCGTGCTGGGACGGCAGGTCGGCGGGCCTCCGGCGAAGGGGGGCGGGGACGGGTTCATACGGGGTCCTTGTTCGCAGGGGACGCGGCCGTGACGTGGATTGCTCACTCCCCCCGGCGGGATCCGCCGAAGAGACGCTGGAGGAGGATGAACACGAACAGCAGGCCGCCGATGACGATGCGGGTCCACCAGGAGCTGAGCGTGCCCTGGAAGCTGATGATGGTCTGGATCAGGCCGAGGACCGTCACGCCCAGCGCGGTCCCCAGGACGAAGCCGGAACCTCCGGTCAGCAGCGTCCCGCCGATGACGGCGGCCGCGATGGCGTCGAGTTCCATGCCGACGGCGTGCAGGGCGTAACCGGACAGCATGTAGAAGGTCAGGAGCAGACCGCCGAGGGCGGAGCACAGGCCGCTCACGGCGTAGACGGCCACCTTGGTGCGTCCCACGGGCAGGCCCATGAGGCGGGCGGAGGACTCGTTGCCGCCCAGGGCGTAGACGGTACGGCCGAAGCGGGTGTGGTGCAGGACGAGGAAGGCGAGCACCAGCACCACCAGGGCGACGACCACGCCGATCGAGACGAACAGGCCTCCGGGCAGGAGGACCCGGGTCTGGGCGATGCGGGTGGTGGCCGGGTCGGTGAGGGAGATGGACTCCGTGCTGATCATGTAGCAGAGGCCCCGTGCGAGGAACATGCCCGCGAGGGTGACGATGAAGGGCTGGATCTCGAAGGCGTGGATCACCCAGCCCATCAGCGCGCCGCCGCCGGCGCCGACCAGCAGCACCACCGGCACGGCCAGGGCGAGGGGCAGACCGTTCAGTTCGACGAGCCAGGCCGTCAGCATGGTCGAGAGGGCCACCATGGAACCCACGGACAGGTCGATGCCGCCGGTGAGGATGACGAACGTCATGCCGATCGCGACGACGAGCAGGAAGCCGTTGTCGACGAGGACGTTGAGCAGGACCTGCGCGGAGAAGAAGCCTTCGTACTGGACGGAGCCGATCGAGAACATCGCGATCAGGAGGGTGGCCGTCACCACGAGCGGCAGGCGGGCGGCGTGCCGGGCCGAGAGCTGGTGGAGCGGCTTGGTGAGGGAGGCGAGGGTGGTGCTCACGGGTGGACCTCCTGCTTGCGGGCTCCCCTGTCGCCGGCAGCGGTGGCCGGGGCTGCCGGTCCGCGACGGCGTGAGAGCCGCGCGCGGAACGCGGACGACTGGACGAGACACACGACGATGACGACCAGGGCCTTGAAGACGAGCGTGGTCTCCGGCGGTACGCCGAGGGTGTAGATCGTGGTCGAGAGGGTCTGGATGATCAGCGCGCCCAGCACCGTGCCGCCGAGGGAGAACCGGCCGCCCGTCAGAGCGGTGCCGCCGATGACCACGGCGAGGATCGCGTCCAGCTCGATCCACAGGCCCGCGTTGTTGCCGTCGGCGCTGGAGACGTTGGAGCTGATCATCAGACCGGCCACGGCCGCGCATACGGCACTCGCGACGTAGACCATGACCAGGATGCCGCCCGCCCTGATGCCCACGAGCCGGCTCGCGACCGGGTTGCCGCCCACTGATTCGATCAGCATGCCCAGCGCGGTCCGTCGGGTGACGAGGGAGGTGACGGCGATGAGCGCCGCGGCGAGCAGGACGGCGAAGGGCAGGGTGAGCCAGTAGCCGCCGCCGATCATCTTGTAGGCGCTGCTGGACACGCTGATGATCTGCCCGTCGGTGATCAGCTGCGCCACGCCGCGGCCGGCGACCATGAGGACCAGGGTGGCGACGATGGGCTGGACGCCCAACCGGGCGACGAGGCAGCCGTTGACCAGTCCGATCGCGGCCGCGACACCGACCGCCACCGCGACCGCCGACAGGACGGTGCCCAGGCTGCCGGGATCCTCGGAGGTCGCGATGTGCTCGCACGCGAGGGCGCCGGCGATGGCCACGGTCGAGCCGACCGAGAGGTCGATGCCCCGGGTGGCGATGACCAGGGTCATGCCGAGCGACACCAGGATCAGGGGGGCGCCGAACTGGAGGATGTCGACGAGGCTGCCGTACAGGTGGCCGTTCTGGACGCGGACGGCGAAGAAGTCGTGGGTGAGGGCGACGTTCCCCAGCAGCAGGGCGGCGAGGACGGCGGCGGGCCAGAACAGCCGGTGCTCGGTGAACCGCCGGGCACCGGCCGCCGGACGCGTTCCGGCGCCCGTGTCGTCAGGTGGGGTCATGAAGTGGCTCCGGTGGCTATGGCGCCCAGGATCCGGTCGGGCGTCAGAGACGGGTCGTTGGGGAGAGTGGCGACGAGCCGGTGGTCACGCAGTACGCCCACGCGGTGGCTCAGGCGCAGCACTTCCTCGAGTTCGGCGGAGATGAAGAGGACCGCGGTGCCTTCCGCGGCCAGGCGGGTGACCAGTTTCTGGATCTCCGTCTTGGCGCCGATGTCGATGCCCCGGGTGGGTTCGTCCAGGATCAGCAGCTCGGGGTCGGTGAGCAGCCACCGGGCGAGAAGTACCTTCTGCTGGTTGCCTCCGCTGAGGTTGCGGACCTGGGCCTCGGGGGCGGCCGGGCGGATGTCCAGCACCTCGATCCACCGGGCGGCGATCTCGTCCTGCCGGGCGCGGGAGAGGGGTCTGATCCAGCCCCGTGCGGCTTGGAGGGCGAGCACGATGTTCTCGCGGACCGTGAGTTCGCCGATCAGGCCCTCGGCCTTCCGGTTCTCCGAGCAGAAGGCGATTCCGCGGGCGATCGCGGCCCGCGGGGATCGCAGCACGGCGCGTCGGCCGTCGATCCGGAGCTCGCCTCCGTCGGCGTGGTCGGCTCCGAAGAGCAGTCGGGCCGCCTCGGTGCGTCCGGAGCCGAGGAGTCCGGCGAGGCCGATGACCTCGCCGCGGTGGATGTCCAGGTCGTAGGGCTGGACGGAACCGGTCCTGGTGAGCCCGCGGGCGCTCAGGAAGGGCGCGTCCGTGGGGTCGGAGGTCGCGGTGGTACCGGTGTGCGAGGTCTCCGCCAGTTCGTCGAGAGTGCGCAGTTCGCTGCCGACCATGCGGTGGACCAGGGTGACGGGGGTCAGCTCGTCGATCCGGTACTCGCCTTCGAGCCGTCCGTTCCGCAGGACGGTCACCCGGTCGCAGAGGTCGAAGACCTGGTCGAGGAAGTGGGTGACGAAGAGGATCGCTACGCCTCGGTCACGTAGTCGGCGCACCAGGGCGAACAGTTGGGCCACCTCGTCCCGGTCGAGGCTGGAGGTGGGTTCGTCGAGGACGAGGACCTTCGCCCGGATGTCCACGGCCCGTACGATCGCGACGAGTTGCTGGACGGCGAGGGAGTGCGCGCTGAGCGGCAGCCTGACGTCGAGATCGAGTTCCAGCTCGGTGATGAGCTGCGCCGCGCGTGCGTGGAGGGCCGACCAGTGGACCAGTCCCAGGCGTCGGGGCTCACGGCCGATGAGGATGTTCTCGGCGACCGAGAGGTTGGGGCACAGGTTCACCTCCTGGTAGACCGTGCTGATCCCGGCGTGTTGCGCTTCCAGCGGCTCGGCGAAGCGCTGGGGGCGTGCGTCGACGGAGATCGTTCCCGCGTCGGGCGGGTGGACCCCGGTGAGTACCTTGATGAGGGTCGACTTGCCGGCGCCGTTCTCCCCCATCAGCGCGTGGACCTCGCCCGGGAAGAGGCGCAGGTCCACGCCGTCGAGGGCGAGGACTCCGGGGAAGGCCTTGCGGATGCCGCGGGCCTCCAGGACCGGCCGGTCGGTGCGGGTACGCGCGGTGGGGGTGGGTGGGGCTGCCATCCGCCCTCCTCTCCTGTCGGGGGGCGGCTCGTGGGCCGCCCCCGGTCCGGTGCGGGCGGAAGGTCAGTACTGCCGGCCGGGCAGGGCGGCCGCGGCCTGGTCCTGGGTGAAGACGCCCTCCTTGACCTCGACCCTTCGCGGGACGCTCTCCCCCGCCGCCACCTTCTTGGCGAGTTCCATGAGCTGGTCGCCGAGGAGGGGGTTGCACTCGACCACCACGTTGATCTTCTTCTGCTGCATGGCGACGAAGGCGTCCTTGATGCCGTCGACGGAGATCACCTTGATGTCGACGCCCGGCTTCCTGCCCGCTTCCTCGATGGCCTGGATGGCGCCCAGTGCCATGTCGTCGTTGTGGGCGTACAGGACGTCGATGTCCTTGTGGGACTTGAGGAAGGCCTGCATGACCTCCTTGCCCTTGGCACGGGTGAAGTCGCCGGTCTGGGAGGCGACGACCTTGAACTTGGGGTCGCCCTTGACGGCCTCGGCGAAGCCGGCCTTGCGGTCGTTGGCGGGCGCGGAGCCGGTGGTGCCCTGGAGCTCGACGACGTTGACCTGCGCGGAGGTTCCCTCGTACTCCTTCACGAGCCACTTGCCGGCCTCCTGCCCCTCCTTGACGAAGTCGGAGCCGAGGAAGGTCTGGTAGAGGGAGGTGTCCGCGGAGTCGACCGCGCGGTCGGTGAGGATCACCGGGATGCCGGCGCTCTTGGCCTCCTTGAGGACGGTGTCCCAGCCGGACTCCACCACCGGGGAGAAGGCGATGACGTCCACCTTCTGCTGGATGAAGGTGCGGATCGCCTTGATCTGGTTCTCCTGCTTCTGCTGCGCGTCGGAGAACTTCAGCGTGATGCCGGCCTTCTCGGCCGCCTCACGGACGGACTTGGTGTTGGCGGTACGCCAGCCGCTCTCGGCGCCCACCTGCGCGAACCCCAGCACCAGTTTTCCGTCGGAGGGGCCCTTTCCGGCACCGCCGGTGCTGCCGGTGGTCGCTGGTTCAGTGGTGCAGGCGGTGAGCACACTGCCGGCCAGAGCAGCGGCGGCGATGATGCGAAGGGCTCTGTGGGCCATGTCGTGTTTCCTCTCGAAACGTGCGTGACACCGAGGCGGAACCGTGAAGGCGACGGGCCCGGTGGAGGTGTGGCTGCGCGTGGGACGGTGGCTGCGGGCGAGCGGGTGAAGCGTCGGCCCCGGCGATCGGCGGGCTGGCGAACGCGACACATTGTGAGCGCTAACGCGGACGTAACTCAAGGGCTCGTACGACCGTTACCGGTTCTTGATGCACGGGAGAGGGATTCGGCGGACGCACGGAGAGGCGACCCAAGGACCAGGCGGGGCTTGTGATTGCCAGCGAAAGACTGGCTCTCACGCCGAGCCGGAAGGCCTGGGCGGAGATCGCGGCGTCCCGTCGCCGTCGCCCCCTTCAATAGCCGAACGCCGAGTATTGACCTCGTGCTTGTGAGCGTTAACATCCATATTGTTCGTCCTCCGTGCTTGCGCACGGGAGCGGAGGGCGCACCTGCTGACGCGCGTAGGTTCGCGCCGCCCCGGCCGCCATCCGGTCGACACTCCAGCAAGAAGAGGGAACCGGTATCTTCCCAGCTCAAGGGCCTCTTTTGAGCGACCTATGCTGGTGGCGGCGCTGCCGACTCCTCCGGCAGAACAGACCGGACCGGGGGCGTTGATGCGGGGAAACGGCGAGACGGTGTTGCTGGACGTGCTGGCCGGTGCGGCCGAGGCCGCGCCCGGTCAGCTGATCGTGCATGTGCGCGGCGACGGCGACGAACGGACCGTCACACACCACGCACTTCTCGCCGACACCCTGCGGGTCGCCGGAGGGCTGCTCGACGCGGGGCTCGCGCCGGGGAGCCACGTGGTGGTACCGGCCGAACGGAGCGAGGAGTTCCTGCCGCTGTTCTGGGGCGTCGTCGCCGCCGGTCTCGTACCGGTTCCGCTCGCCCCGAACGTACGAAGGGTCCTGCCCGTCTGGGAGTTCCTCGACCGGCCGCCGGTGGCCGTCGGCGAGTCCACCGCGCCGCTGCTCGACGCCCTGCCCGACTCCGTACGCTCCCTCACGCTCGGCGCGCTGCGGGAGCACCCCGCTCCGTCGCGGCTGCCGGAACGCGCCCCCGGTGACGTGGCGTTCCTGCAGTTCTCCTCGGGCAGTACGGGGACACCCAAGGGGGTCGAGCTGACCCACGCCGCCGTCCTCGCCAACCTGACGCAGATCCGTGCCGCTGCGGGCATCACCTCCGAGGACGTGATCGCCACCTGGATGCCGTACTTCCACGACATGGGGCTGATCGGCACCCATCTCGTCCCGCTGGCGGCGCGGATCAAACAGGTGCGGCTCGAACCCCTCACGTTCGCCAGGCGTCCCGCATGGTGGCTGGAAGCGGCGGAACGGCACCGGGCGACGCTGCTCTCCGCCGCCAACTTCGCCCTGGCCCTCGTCGAACGGCGCGTCCCGGAGGACGTACTCGCGCGTCTCGACCTGAGCCGTGTACGGATGATCCTGGTCGGCGCGGAGCCGATCTCGCCGGCCGTGTGGCGGCGCTTCGCGCGCCGGATGGAGCCCACCGGGCTCGCGGCCGGCGCACCGCAGCCCGTGTACGGCCTCGCGGAGGCCACCCTCGCCGTCACCTTCCCACCGCCCGGCGAGGTGGCGGAGCCGCTCACCCTGGACCGGGCCGCCCTCGGCCTCGGCCGCGCGGTGGACACCGTGCCCGGTCCCGACGCGGTCGAGCTGATGGACGTCGGCCGTCCCGTGCCCGGGTGCGTCGTGCGGATCACCGACCACGCGGGCGAGCCCGTCGACGACCGCCGCGTCGGCCACATCGAGGTCCGGGGCCCGCAGGTGGCCCGGGGCTACCACCGGGCCACGGAGGCGACGGCGGACGCGTTCGTCGACGGATGGCTGCGCACCGGTGACCTCGGTTTCCTGCGCGACGGACGGCTGTGCGTGACGGGTCGGTCCAAGGACGTCCTCTTCGTCGACGGGCGTACGTTCCACGCCGCCGATTTGGAGGAGGTGGCCGCCGGCACACCGGGGCTCGGGCGTGGCCCGGTCGCCGTCGTGGGCTCCACCGATCCGGCGGGCCGGGGCGAACGGGTGGTGGTGTTCCTCGCGGCTCCGTCGGCGGCCGCGCCCCTGTCCGTGTCTTCGGGGCTCTTGCGCGAGGTCCGGAACCGGGTGCGGGTGGCGGTGGGCCACGACGACGTACGGGTCCTGGCCCTGCCCGTCCGGGCCTTGCCGCGCACGACGAGCGGCAAGCTCCGGCGCGGGGCGCTGCGCGATCGCTTCGAACGCGGGGAGTATCCGCAGATCCGGGAGCGGGGGGCGACGGGGTGGCTCGGGGCGGGGCGGGAGGGCGGCGCGCCCGGCGTGGGGGCCTGGCGGGAAGCCGAGGCGGTTGGCGTGGGGGCAGAGAGCGACGGCGGGTCGGCTGGGGTCGGGGTGGGGGGAGAAGGCGGCACGGCTGACGTGAGGGCTGAGCGGGAAGGCGGCGGGGCTGGCGTTGGGGCGGGGGGCGAAGGCGGGGCCGCTGACGCCGGGGCAGAGGGCGAAGGCGGGCCGGCCGGTTCGGGGACCGGGCGGGAAGGCGGCGCGGCTGATGCCAGGGCAGGGGGTGAAGGCGGGGCCGCTGGCGCCAGGACTGAGCGGGAAGGCGGGGCGACGCGGAAAGTTCGTAGCGCGGTCGGGAGGTCGGCGTCGCGCCCCGCGCCCCGGTCCCTGTCCGAGGTCGAGGCCGTCGTCCTCGGTGTCTGGGCGCGGGTCCTGGGGCTGCCCGTCGAGGAGATCGGGTCCCACGACGACTTCCGTGCGCTCGGGGGCTCGTCGCTCAAGGCGATGGAGGTCCTGGCCGCCCTGGAGGACGAGTTCGACGCCCGACTGCGTCCGTCGGACATGCGCGACCACGCCACCGTGGCCGCGCTCGCCGGGATGCTCCTCACGGCCGGCGATCCGTCCGACGACCCGTCCGACGGCCCGTCCGACGGCCCGTCCGACAGGCGTGCCTCGGGCGGGCCCCCGTCGTCCCCCTCCCCCGAGCGGTCAGCCCATGGGGTCGAGCCCGTGGTCGCCGTGTCCGCGGTGGCCTGTCGTCTTCCCGGGGCCGACACCCCGGAGGCGTTCTGGGACCGGCTCGTCGAGGGCTACGACGCCGTCACCGGTGTACCCGCCGGACGGTGGGCGGACGCCTCGGACCGCGAGGGACGCTGGGGCGCCTTCCTCGACGACCCGGCCGGATTCGACGCGGAGTTCTTCGGCATCGGAGACGAGGAGGCCCGGACGACCGACCCCCAGGCACGGATCCTCCTGGAGCTCGCCCACGAGGCCCTGGAGCGGGCCGGGTACGCGGGTGCGCGCCGACGGGGACGTCGGGTGGGCGTCTTCGTCGCCGCCGGTGAGAGCGGTTACCGACGGATCCTGGAACAGGCTTACGGCGAGCGGGAGTTGCCGGTGTCCGCGCTGACGGGGAACCTCCCCAACATGCTCGCCGCCCGCGTCGCTCACTGTCTCGACCTGACCGGGCCCGCGCTCGCCGTCGACACCGCGTGCTCGTCGGCGCTGGTCGCGTTGCACCTGGCGCGCCGCAGTCTCCAGGCGGGCGAATGCGACATCGCGGTCGTCGGTGGCGTCCACCTCAACCTGACACCCAGCGGGTACGCGCTCCTGGAGAAGGCACAGGCGCTGTCCCCGACCGGGCGCTGTCACGCGTTCAGCGCGGCGGCCGACGGCTTCGTCCCCGGGGAGGGCGGCGCGGCGCTGGTCCTGACGCGTCTCGACGAGGCGGAGCGCGCCGGTGATCCGGTCCTGGCGCTTCTCCGCGGCACCGCCGTGAACAACGACGGCCGCTCGCTGAGCCTGATGGCCCCCAACCCCCTGACACAGCGTGAGGTCATCACGCGCGCCTACCGCGAGTCGGGCGTCGACCCCGACACCGTCTCCTACGTCGAGGCCCACGGCACGGGTACGCCGGTCGGTGACCCCGTCGAGGTGCGCTCGCTCGCGCACGCCTTCCCTCCGCGCGCCGACGGGACGCCCAGGCTGCTCGGCTCGGTGAAGACCAACGTCGGGCACCTGCTCAACGCCGCCGGGATGCCGAGCCTGGTGAAGGTGGTGCTCGCCCTCGGCCGGCGCCGGCTGCCGCCGCCCCCGCGTCCCACGGCCCCGGCGCCCGCGCTCGACCTGGCGGGTTCCGGTTTCGCCCTGGTGGACGAGGAACGGGCCTGGGCGGCGCCCGGTCCGCTGGTCGCGGGGGTCAGCGCCTTCGGCTTCGGCGGGACCAACGCCCATGCCGTATTGGAGGAGGCACCCGTCCAGGCCGTACGGGATCCGGCACGCGACCACACCGTACGGGAACCGACCCGCGCCCGTTCCGTACCGGATGAGGCACCAGCCCCTCACGTGCTGGACGCGGCACCCGCCCCCTCCGTACGGCACGACGCACCCGCCCCCTCCGTACGGGACGACGGACCCGAGGAGGCGCCCGCCCCGGCTCCGCGCCGTTCGGCGGCTGCGGCGTCGGGCGGTCCCCGGCTGCTGACCCTGTCGGCGTGCGGAGCGGACGGGCTGCGGGCCGCCGCGGTCGGGCTCGCGAATCACCTGCGGGACCACCCCCATCTCGACGAGGGCGATGTCTGCGCCACCGTCGCCGCGGCCCGGGACGAGGGGCCCGACCGCCTCGCCGTCGTCGCCGACGGCGACCTCGCCGACCGGCTCGCCGCTCTCGGCGGGGCCGCACCGGTCGGTGACCCGGTGCGGTCGCGGGCACGTCTCGTGCTCCTCCTGCCAGGGCAGGGCACACGGCCGCTCGGCCAGGCGCGCGCCCTGTACGCGGACGCCCCGGCCTTCCGGGAGGCGCTCGACGAGGCGTCCGGTCATGTGGGGCTCGTCGGCGGGCGCAGCCTCAACGCCTGGTGTCTCGACACCGACGTCCCGCCCCGCGCGCTCGCCGGAACCGAGGTGGCGCAGCCGCTCCTCGTCGCGTACGGCGTGGCGCTCGCCCGCCAGGTCCGGGCGTGGGGCATCACCCCGGACGCGGTCGCCGGGCACAGTGTCGGTGAGATCACCGCCGCGTGCGTCGCCGGGACGCTGTCGCTCGCCGACGCCGTACGGTTCGCCGCCGAGCGCGGCCGGCTGATGGCGGAGCTGTGCGCGCCGGGCGCCATGGCGGCGGTGCGCTGCGACGAGGCCACGCTCGCCCCTCTGGTGGCGGGCGCTCGGGGCGCTCTGACTGTGGCGGCGGTCAACGGCCCCGACCAGGTCGTCCTGGCAGGGACGGAGGCGGCTGTCGAGGGCGCCCTCGACGAACTCGCCGCCCGGGGGATCGCCGCGCGCCGTCTCGGTGTGGCGCGGGCCTTCCACTCCCCCCTGATGGAGCCCGCGCTCGACCCGCTCGCCGCCGCCGCACGTGCCCTCACGTTCCGGACATCGGCCACGCCCCTGCTCAGCACGGTGACGGCCGCGTGGCAGCCGGTCCTGGACCCGGTGTACCTGCGGGACCACGCGCGGCGGCAGGTCCGCTTCGGCGCGGCCGTGGACCGCCTCCTGAGCGAGGGTTACGACACGTTCGTCGAGCTCGGTTCCTCCTCCCTCGGCGGATCCGTGCGCGCCGTCGCGGCGGGGCGTCCACGCGGATCCCGGGTGCTCGCGCTCACGGCGGGGAACCGGGACGGCGCACGGGGGCTCCTCGACGACGTCGGCCGGCTCTGGCAGCGGGGCGTACCTCTGGACCGTACGGCGATGGACGCCGGGCGGCGCCGGGTCACCGTACCGACGTATCCGTTCAGGCGGCGCCGCCACTGGCCCGATGCCGTCCCCGTGCCTCGTCCGTCGCTGCACGGGTTCCATTGGGACGACGCTCCTCTGACGCCCGGCCCCGGGCCGCGCACCGTCCTCGTCGGCGGCCCTGACTCGCCGTTCGCCCGCGCGTTCGCCGAACGGCTCACCGGGCGCGGTGTCACCGTCCGACGGGCCGGGGAGCCTCTGCCCGACGGTGTACCCGCTCCCTCCGCCGCCGTGCTGCTCGCCGGCCCGGCCGTGGAGCCGGACTCCGCGGCGGAGCTCGACGCGGCCCACCGTGCCATGGTGACCGCGCTTCAGGACCTGCTGCCGCACCTGGCGCTCCACCGCCCGCGCGTGCTCGTCGTCACCGAGGACGTCCATGTCACCGGTACCGGGCCGGAGCGCCCGCGTCCCGCGCAGGCGGTGCTGACCGGCCTCACCCTGGCGCTGCCCGAGGAGTTGCCCGGTGTCGAGGCCCGCAGCGTCGACCTGTCGACCCTGGACGAGGTCGCCGTACGGCTGGACGCGCTCGACCACGAGCTGTCGGCGCGGGCCGTGCCGACGGACGGCGGCGGAGGCGGATTCGAGCCGGCGCCCGTTCTCGCCTGGCGTGGGGGCCGCCGTCTTGGCCGGGCCTTTCGGCCGGTGCCCCCATCGGTCGTCGACGGGCCCGGGTCGCGGGAGGTCCTGCCGGTCGACGGCGTCTATCTGATCACCGGCGGGGCGGGCGGAGTCGGTGGCGCGCTCGCCCGCGGCCTCGCCCGGCGGGGGCGGCCGACGCTGGTCCTCACCGGTCGCTCGACGGTGCCGCCCGAGGGGCTCCTCGCCGAGCTCCGTACGCTCGGCGCCACCGCGGAGTACCGCACCGCCGACGTGTCCCGCGAGGCCGACGTCGAAAGGCTCCTCGCCGGTCTCCCGCGCCTGGACGTGCTGATGCACGCGGCCGGTACGGTGCGCCCCGGGACGCTGCGGGCGAAGTCGCCCGACGACGTGGCCGAGGTGCTGGCCGCGAAGACGCGGGGCACCCTTCTGCTCGCCCGCGGCCTCCTCGCCCACGAGCTGCGTCCCGCCCTGTGTGTCGCGTTCTCGTCGGTCGCCTCGGTGCTGCCGGGCCTGGCCGGGGCGATAGGTGACTACGCCGCCGCCAACGCGTATCTCGACGCCTTCGCCGTCGCCGAGCGTGCGGCCGGCCGCCCGTGGCTGGCCGTCAACTTCGCCGCCTTCGCCGGTACGGGACTGCTCGCGGCGAGCGGCGCGTCGGTCGTCGGCACCGGTGCCGGGCGCGGGCCCGTGGCGCTGGAGACGGAGGCCGCGCTCGACGCGCTGCGGGCCGCCTGCCGTACCGACGCCGGGCAGCTGATGGTGGCCGACCTCGTGTCGGCCCCCGCTCCTGCCGCACCCCCGTCGCCGGAAGCGGGCGCGGCAGCCGGAGCGGGGGCGGGGGCGGGGGCGGGGGCGGGCGTAGCGCGGGCCGCCGCCGCGCAGCCGTCGCCGCCGCAGGGGACGGGCGTCGAGCCCCGCGCGCGCCGCCCCGAAGCGGCAGGTGGCGTACAGGCCGTCCTGCGGCTGCTGCTGTCGGAGGCCCTGGACGTGTCCCCGGACGACCTCGGGGACGACGTACCGCTGCTCGGTCTGGGTCTGGACTCGCTCATGGCCGTCGATCTCGTCAAGCGGCTGGAGACGGAGCTGAACCGTTCCCTGCCCATCACGCTGTTCTTCGAACACCGGACACTGGGGGAGCTCGCCCGCCAACTCGGATCCGAGGACGTCCTGCCCCCCACCCCCGGCCCGGACGCACCGTCGGCGGGGGCGGCCGGCCTCGGCATTCCCTTCTCCCTGACACCGGTTCAGCTCGCGTTCCACACCCTCGGTGAGTTGTACCCGGACGTCGCCGCCTACGGGTACGTGACCCAGGACGTCAGGGGCCCGCTCGACGCCGACCTGCTCGGCAGGGCGCTCGGGCTGCTCGCCGAGCGGCACGCGATGCTCCGTCTCCGGATCCTCCCCGGGGAGGCCGGGCCCACGCAGGTCGCCGTCCCGTCCGGTCACGAGCCGGTTCCCCCCTGGTACGAGGTGCGCGACCTGCCCGGTGACGTCCCGGCCGGGGAGGAGCTGGCGCGGCTCGAAGAGGCCTTGCGCAACCGGCCCTTCGACCTGACCTCGGAGGCCCCGATCCGGGCGGTGCTCGCCCGCACCGAGATCGCCGACACCGCCGGGGCGACCGGAGCGGCCAGGGCGGCCGCAGCGGACGGAGCGACCGGGGCGACCGGGGCGACCGGGGCGACCGGGGCGACCGGGGCGACGAAAACGGCCACCGGGAACGCGCGGGCCGCGCGGGCCGCCCGCACCGGCGGCGTCGCCCGGGCCCCCGAGGCCGCCGTCTCCGCCCGTCTCGTCGTCGTGGTGCATCACGCAGCCGCCGACGGCTTCAGTCTGAACGTCCTCGGCGAGGAGCTGTGGACGCTCTACACGGCCCTCTCCCGGGGCCGCTCCCCCGGACTCCCGCCGCTGACAACCGACTTCGCCACCTACGCCGCGCACGAGCGGGCGGAACGGTCGGAGGCGGCTCTCGCCGAGGACCGGGCGTACTGGCGCGAGGTGCTCGCCCGGAGGGGTGCGCCGCTCGCGCTGCCCTACGACGGGGATCCGCTGGGGCCGCCCGCTCCCCCACTCCTCGCCCACCAGGTGACCCCGGGGCCCGGCGTGTCGGCCGCGCTGCGCGAGGTGGCCGCGGCGCACGGCGTGTCGCTGTTCCACCTGCTGCTCGCCGCGTACGCGCGCTGTCTGTCCCGTTGGGGCGGGGGCGAGGAGAACGTGTCGGTCAACGTCGCACGGGCCCGCCGCGAGACGCGGCTCCCCGGGATCGACCGGCTGGTGGGACCCCTGGCCGACACCCTACCGATCCCGGTCCACGTCCGCCCGGACGACCCGGTGCTCGCGCTGGCGGTGCGACTGCGTGACGCGTGGCCGGAGAGCGAACGGCACGGTCGGCTGACGAGTGCGGATCTCGCCCGGCTCATGCCCGTGGACGGGGCGGGACCGCGTACGGCGGGGCCCGCGTCGTTCAGTTTCGCGCGGTTCCCCGTCTCCCTCGACTCCGAGTGCCCGGTGCGGGTCCGTCCGACCTCGGCCGGGACGGCCTCCGCCGCCACCCGGCTCAGCCTGCTGTGCTGGGAGTCCGAGGGGGAGCTGTCGTTCTCGTGGAACTTCCCGGCCCGGCTGTTCGAACGGACCACGATCGCGCGGCTCGCCCACGAGCACCTGGCCGAGATCACCGAGGCCGCCGGGCTCACGGCGACGACCGGCCCCTCCCCCACCCCTTCGGGCGAGCCCCCGGAGGTCCGCCCGGACGTGCACCCGGACGTGCACCCGGACATCGTCGCCCGACTGTGCGCCCGGTTCCGTGCGACGCCGGACGCGGTCGCCGTCGACACGGGTGACGGCGTCATGACCTACGCCGAACTCGACCGGGCCTCTCGCGCGCTCGCCGGGCGCCTGCGCGCCCACGGCGTCGCCCCGGGTGACCCGGTGGGCCTCCTGACCGCACCGGGCGCCGACACCGTGACGGGTGTGGTGGGCATCCTGCGCGCGGGAGCGGGCTGGGTGCCGCTGGACGCGGCGCATCCGCCCGCCCGTCTGGCGGACCAGCTGGAGCGGTCCGGCGCCCGTACCCTCGTCTGTCATGCGGAGACCCGCGCGTCGGCGGCGGAGCCGGCCTCGGCCGCCGGCGTCACCCTCGTCATGCTCGACAGTCCCGCGTCCGAACCGCTTTCCGGGACACCGGAGTTCCCGGCCTCCGGACCCGACGCACTCGCGTATGTGATCTTCACCTCCGGTTCGACCGGACGCCCCAAGGCGGTGCCGATCACCCGTCGCGCGATGACCAACTACCTCGACTGGGCGCTTGCGACGTTCGCGTACGACGCGGGTGACCGCCTCGCACAGACGGCGTCGGTCTGCTTCGACGCATCGGTACGCCAGCTCCTCGCGCCCCTGCTCGTCGGGGCCACGGTGGTCACCCTGCCCAGACAGCTGCTCCGCGATCCCGAGGCGTTGCTCGACCGCGTCGAGTCGGCCCGGATATCGGTGTGGAGTTCGGTCCCGAGCCTCTGGTCCCGGCTCCTCGAAGCCGCCGAGACCCGGGTGCGGGACGGCGCACCGCCACCGGACCTGTCGGCCCTGCGGTGGATCCACGTCGGCGGCGAGGTGCTGCCTCCCGCCCATGTGCGCCGCTGGTACGACCTGTTCGGCCCCGGTCAGCGGATCGCGAACCTGTACGGGCCCACCGAGGCCACGATCAACGCCACGTTCCACATCGTCGGCAGCCGCCCCGCCGACGACGTACGGGTCCTGCCCATCGGCACGCCCCTCACCGGTACGGAGGTCGACGTGGTGGCGGCGGACGGGCGGCGCTGCGCGTCGGGTGAGCCGGGCGAACTGCTCATCGCGGGTGTGGGGCTCACGCCCGGCTACCTCGGCGAACCCGGCCTGACCGCCGCCGCGTTCGTGGAGCGCGACGGGCGCCGCTGGTACCGCAGCGGTGACCGGGTCCGGCGCGACGGGGCCGGTGTGCTGGAGTTCCTCGGCCGACTCGACGACCAGGTCAAGGTCCGCGGGCACCGGGTGGAACCGGGCGAGATCGAGTCGGTGCTGCTCGCGCACCCGGCTGTCGCCCGCGCTGCCGTGGTCCACCGGGACGAGCGGCTGAGCGCCTTCGTTCAGCGCCGGCCGGGCGTGCCGGCTCCGGATTCCACGGTTCTGCGCGCGCACCTGGCCCGGACGCTGCCGGAGTACATGCTCCCGGGCCGGATCCATGTCGTCGACGACCTTCCCCTCACGGGGACCGGGAAGATCGACCGTGCCCGGCTCGGGATGCCGGGGCGGAGGCCGGTCGCCGGGTCTGCGCCCGGGCCCGTCACGGGGTCTGCGGCTGGGCCCGTCACGGGGTCCGCGCCCGAGGCCGTCGCCGGGTCCGGGACTGCCGCCACGCCCAGGTCCGTCGCCGGGTCTGCACCTGAGTCCGTCGCCGCGCCCGGGTCGGTCGCCGGGTCTGCGACCGAGGCCGTCGCCGGGGACAGGTCCATCGCCGCGCCCGGGTCCGTCGCGGGGTCTGCGGCCGGGACCCCGGGTCCCGTTGTCGGGGCCTTGGGTACGCCGACCCCACTCCCGGCTTCCACGCCGCCCACCACACCGACCGAAGTCCTGCTCGCCCGCGTCTGGTCCGAGCTGCTCGACACGGAGGAAGTCCGGCGTGAGGACGACTTCTTCGAACTCGGCGGCGACTCCTTGCTCGTGCTCCAGGTCTTCGCCCGGCTGCGCGAGGAGATACCGTCCCTGCCGAGGCCCACGGTCGTGTACGCCCACCGCACCCTGGGCGCCCTCGCCGCCGCCATCGACCGCACCCCCACGGACGCGGAGACCGTCGACAACGCGGGCCCCGTCCCCCGGGGTGACGCGCACGGTCCTTCCCCGTTCCCGCTCACTCCCTCCCAGCGCGGCTTCCTCCTCGCGGAGGCGATGGCACCCGGCTCCGACACGGCGTGGCTGTCGTGTCTGCGGATCGACGGGCCGCTGCGGCGAGACGCGTTCCAGCGGGCCGTCGACGCCTGTGTGGTGCGGCACCCGATGCTGCGGACCGTGTTCCCCGCCGGTGCTCGCCCGCCGGTCCAGCAGGAGCTTCCGCCCGCCCTGCGGCTCCCGGTCGACTTCGAGACCCTCGCCGAACCGGGCCTCCTTGCGTCGCGGATCGCCGAGGAACGGGCCCGCCGCTTCGAGCCCTGGGCATGGCCGCTGCTGCGCCTGCGGCTGCTGACGCTCGGGCCCGCCGAGCACGCGCTCGTCGTGCACGCGCACCATCTGATCGGTGACGGCTACAGCGTGGCGCTGCTCGGCCGGGAGCTCCTCTCCGTCTACGACCGGGTCGTACGGGGTGAGTCCGCCGAACTCCCGCCACTGCACGGCACGTTCCGCGACCATGCGAGCCTTCAGGAACGCCTGCCGTGCTCCGCCGAGGGCAGGGCCGGGCTCGACGAGCCCTATCGGCGCCCGGTCCTCGGGGGTCGCGTCGGCGCCGGGTCGCCCGACCCGGTCGCCACGGCACCGCCGTACCGCTCCACGGGGTTCACCCTCGACGCGGACCAGGTCGCCGCGTTGCGCGGGATCGCCTCCGACGCGGGTACGACGCTCTTCGCGCCGGTCCTCACCGCGTACTACCGGACGCTGGCCGCGACGACCGGGCAGGACGACCTGATCCTCGGCCTGGCCGTCTCCGGCCGGGACGACGCGCGGCGCGACGCCGACCGGGTGTTCGGGCCGTACGCCGCCGCCGTACCGCTGCGGCCTGGCCCACCGCCCGGTGCGGGAGGGGCGGGCCGCACGTTCGCCGAGGACCTGCGGGCGGTCGTGGCCGAGGTGGAGGCGGCTCGTACGGAAGGAGTCGGGGCCTCTCGGGGGGACGGCGGGCTGCCGCCGGCCGCGCAGTTCTTCTTCACGTTCCTGGACTTCTCGTCGCTCGGCCCGCTGCGCGGCGACACGCTGAGTCTGCGGTGGGACGAGGGCGACGCCGTCCTGGCGCCCCCTCCGGCGGGCACGGACACGTTCCTCGCGGTGCGTCCGGTCGGTGCGGGAGAACTGAGGGTGACGCTTCGCGCGTCCACCGCCGCCTTCCCCGACGAGACGGCGTTCGCCGCGTTCACCGGCGCCCTGCGGAGCGGGATGACGGTGGACGTACGGGCAGGGGCGGTCCCGGACGCGGCTCCAGTCATGGCGCCGACTCCCGCCCAGGAGTCGGCAGCGGTCCCGGAGTCGGCTCCCGCCCAGGAGTCGGCATCGGTCCCGGAGTCGGCTTCGGTCCCCGATTCCAGGCCGGCGTCGGCACGGGCATCCGCATCGGCATCGGCATCAGCCCGCGTGTCGGCCGCGGGGTTGCCTCCCGCCTTCGGCGTGTCGTTGGACTCCGCTCTCGTCGGCTACCTTCCCCCGCCCGGTCAGCTCGCCGCGCTCGGCGGAGCGGAGGTCGACGCGGCGTCACGTGACGAGCTGCGCCGACTGCTCTTCCCCGACGGGCGTCCCCGGCTCGTCGAGGAGATCGGTACCCGGCTCGGGCGGTCCGGATTCGTCTGCCTTCCACTGTTCGCGGACGAGCTGGCGTCGACGCCCGACCTGGCCGGGCGCACGGCCCTAGCCGTCGAACACGCGGCGGCGCTGGGGGCTCGCTGTGTCTCCCTCGCGGGCATGATCCCGTCCCTCACCGCGTACGGCTACGGGGTCCTGCGCGAGACGGCCACGCCGATCGCCGTCACCACCGGGCATGCGGCGACGGTGGTGTCCGTGGTCACGACCGTCCATGCCGCGCTCGCGCGGACGGGTCGTGACCTCGGCGGTCTGGTCGTCGCGGTGGCCGGTCTCGGCTCCATCGGCGGTTCGTCCCTCGAACTGCTCCTCGCGCGGGCCGCCGAACCGCCCGCTCGGCTGCTCCTGTGTGACGTCGCGGGCAGTGCGCCCCGGCTGCGGCGCCTGGCCGACGACCTGATCGCCCGCGGTCTCGTCCGGGGCGTGGAGGTCCACGAGTCCGGTCCTGCGCTGCCGGCAGCCGTGTACGAGGCGGACGTCCTGGTCACGGCGGTCAGCGGAGGCGGGGCGGTGCTCGACGTGTCGCGGTTGCGGCCGGGCTCGATCGTCGTCGACGACTCGTTCCCGCACTGCTTCGACGTGGCGGGCGCCCTGGCGAGGATGCGGGAGCGGCGGGATGTGCTGATCGTCGGCGGGGGTCTGCTGTCCGTCGGGGCGGTGGAGCGCCGGACGGCGCCGGGGCTTCCGCCGGCAGCGGCGGCGGGGTACGCGGCGCGGTCGGGGCTCCCCGGCACGATCGCCTCGTGCCGGCTCGAGTCGCTGCTCCGTGCAGCGCACCCGCAACTCCCGCTGGTCCACGGCCTGGTGGACGGCCGGATCGCGAGGGCCCACTGGCGGGTCATGGAGGAGGCGGGCGTCGAGGCGGGGCCGCTGCACCTGCTGGGGCAGGTGGCGGGCGCGGAGGACGGCGACCTCGAAGGGTTCCCGTCCCCGCGCACGCCCCCCGGAGGGGGTCCGTCGCCGGACCGGGCCAGGGCGAGCTGACCGCCGCCCCGGCGCGGTGGTCCGCGCGGTGCACGAGGACGGCGGCGTGGGCCCGGCGGAGCGGTTCGTCACTCGGCCGGGCCCACCGCGCGCCCGAACGGCACGGAGCCCCAGCGCGTACGTACCCACCGCTTTCACGACCGCCGCGGAGCCCCGGCGCGTACGCACCCATCGCGTACGCGACCGGCACGCAGACCCCGACACCTACACGTCCACCGCCTTCACGACCGGCGCGGATCGTCCCTCCCTACGCCCACGTCAGGTCGCTACTGTCCCACCCTGCCGTCGACGCACTCGCGCAGCAGGTCCGCGTGCCCGCAGTGGCGGGCGTACTCCTCGATCCGGTGGACCCACAGTTCGCGGACGGCGGTCTCGTCCCGGATCACCCGGGCACCCAGGTCCGGCCACGCCAGGAGCGCGGCGTCGGTCGCCGCCTGTTCACGCGCGAGGTCGGCGAACGCGCTGTCGACGAGCGTCTGTTGCGCGACGGCTCCTTCGAAGTCGCCGTCGGCGTCCCCGTACAGCGTCGGTTCCGGGTCTCCCGGCGGGATCCAACCCCGCCAGTCCCGCTCCACCTCCGCGAGGTGGCGGACCAGTCCGAGCAGGGACATGGTCGACGGCGGCACCGAACGGCGGGCCATCTGCTCCGGGTCCAGTCCTTCGCACTTCATCCGCAGGGTCAGTCGGTAGCCGCTCAGGAAGTCCTGGAACGTTGCCAACTCACCTTCCGGACCGGGTCCTTCGCTGTTGCGGGGATCCTTGTCGGGGTCCGCCCACATGTCGGGGTAGACGCTGGCCTCGCTCCACCGCTCGGGCGTGTCGCTCTCTGAGTTCACGGTGCCGAGGATGCAGAGCGGAGGCCCGATGTACAAATCATTAATCGTGCCCATTTCACGCAGGAGTGCGTGAGAAGGCGTGTGGGCCGTGGAGGCGATGCGAAGGGATCATTAAGAAACCTTGTTGAATAAGCCCGCTCGCCGGTTGCCCTCTTGATTTGCTCCTGCCAACCCGCACAGGGTTCTCTCGAACGTTTGACGCCCCACACGTCAACACGAGGAGAGATCCCCTTTCATGGCAACTCACAAGCGATCCCACGGTCTTCGCAACGCGGTCATCGCCACAGGTGCGGCAGGCGCCGTCACCGCGGCACTGTTCGCGGGCAACATCGCCGGGGCGGCCGCTCCGGCGACAGGGACCGTGCACGGACTCGGCGCACCGGGCGCCGTGTCCGGCAGCTTCGTCGTCATCCTCGACGCATCCGCGAACAAGGCGGAACTCGCGAAGAAGTACGGCGGCACCCTCGAACGCTCCTACGGTTCCGAGGTCAACGGTTTCTCCGCGTCCGGCCTCAGCGTCGACGAGGCCAAGCGGCTGGCGGCCGACCCCGCCGTCGGGACGGTCGTGCAGAACAAGCGCTTCAGCATCAACGAGACGCAGGACAAGCCCCCGTCCTGGGGCCTGGACCGGATCGACCAGGCCGACACGGCCGGTGACCAGAAGTACGCCTACCCCGACAACGGCGGCGAGGGCGTGACCGCGTACGTCATCGACACCGGCGTGCGGATCTCCCACCAGGACTTCGGTGGCCGGGCGAGCCACGGCTTCGACGCCGTCGACAACGACGCCACCGCCGACGACGGCAACGGCCACGGCACCCACGTGGCCGGCACGATCGCCGGCACCTCCCACGGCGTCGCCAAGAAGTCCAGGATCGTCGCAGTGCGCGTCCTCGACGACAACGGCTCCGGCACCACCGAGCAGGTCGTGGCGGGCATCGACTGGGTGACCCAGAACCACTCCGGGCCCTCGGTCGCGAACATGAGCCTCGGCGGCGGCGCCGACGAGGCGCTGGACGCGGCGGTGAAGCGGGCCATCTCCTCGGGGGTGACCTTCGCGGTGGCGGCGGGCAACGAGTCCTCCGACGCCGGGCAGGGCTCGCCGTCCCGGGTGCCGGAGGCGCTGACCGTGGCGTCCAGCACCAAGGACGACCAGCAGTCCTCGTTCTCCAACTTCGGCGCCGTGGTGGACCTGTACGCGCCCGGCTCGGAGATCACCTCGGCCTGGAACGACAGCGACACCGGTACGAAGACGATCTCCGGTACGTCGATGGCGGCGCCGCACGTGGCGGGCGCAGCCGTCCTGTACCTGGCGGCCAACCCGTCGGCGACGCCCGCCGACACCGCCGCCGCGCTGACCGGGGCGGCCACGGCGGACGCGATCAAGAACCCCTCCTCCGGCACCGCGAACAAGCTGCTGAAGGTGGCCCCGTAGTCACCACCGCTCCCCGGCTCGCACCACCGACCGGCGTGACGGCCGCGCCGTGAGCCGCTCGGAAGGCGGCCCTCCCCACGGAGGGCCGCCTTTCCTCGATCCACCGGCGACACGGGCTGCGGCATCGTGCTGCGATGCCGCAGACGCCGCCCGCCGTGTTCCGGACCCCCTACGTCTGGTCCAGGATGAACGTGCGGAGCGACGGCTCGACCATCACGTACACCAGCGGGCGACGACGGCTCGGCCCCCGGGGCGCGCACAGCGCGATCAGCGTCGCCGTCGGCGAGCCGGACGAGGAGCCCAGCGCTCGAAGGGGCGACGGCCGAGTCCCGTCGTCACCCTGACGGCCGGGCGTCCCACCGGCCGACCACGCCCGGGAGTTCGACCCGGGACCGGATGCCCAGCCTGGCGAAGACGCTCCGGAGGTGGTGGTCCACCGTCCGGGGGCTGAGGGTGAGGCGGTCGGCGACCTCCCGGTTGGTGGCGCCCCCGGCGACGAGGCGGGCGATGCGCTGCTGCTGAGGCGTCAGCCGGCCGAGCGCCGCCGGGTCCGTGACCCCGCCGGTGGTGCCGCCGGTGGCACGCAGCTCGGAGCGGGCGTGCTCTGCCCAGCCCTCCGCCGCGGCCCGCTCGAAGGTGACCAGGGCGTCGCTCAGCGGACCACGGGCGTCGCCGGGCCGCCGACGGCGCCTCAGCCAGGTGCCGTAGGCGAGGAGCGTACGGGCGCGTTCGAAGTCGTTGCCGCAGCTGTCGTGGCGGCGGACGGCCTCACCGAACCAGTACGCCGGCTCCTCGCCCGGCGCCAGCAGCGCCCGGCAGCGGGCCAGTTGGGCCGGTGCCGTGCCGTCGATGCCCTGGACGGCCCAGATCGCGTACTCCTCTGCCGCTTCCCGTGCCTCGGCGCGCCGCCCGGACACGACGGCCGCCTCCACGAAACAGGGGATCACCAGCATCCGCAGCGCGAAGTGGCCGCTCCGTGGGCCCTGGCGGACGAGGGGAAGGAGCCGCGCGGTCGCCTGGGCGGCGAGACCGTGCCCGAACTCGGCTCTGGCCAGCGCCCATTCGGCGAGGGTCGCGGCCTGGACGAGGCCGTGCGGGCGCGCGGTGTCGAGGGCCCGCCCGGCGTGCTCCGTCACGGTCCGCCCGTCACCCGCCACCGAGGCGACGAGGGCCAGGACGGCGTGCTGGTGCGCGGCGACGTTGTGCTGGCCGGTCTGCTCGGCCGCCCGCAGTCCCTCGTGCGCGGTGCGCGCGGCTCGGCTGTACCGGCCGGCCCTCAGTTCGGCGTAGGCGAGGTGTTCCAGGACCCGGGGCACCAGGGCGCTGCGGTGCTCGGCGCGGGCGCGGACGAGCGCACGGGCGTGGATCCGGGCCGCCGACGCGGTGTCGCCGAGCACGAGCGCCGCGGAGCCCGCCCGCAGGAGCAGGCGCGGGTCGTCCTCGACGCCGTCCCGCGCGACCACCCGCGCCAGGACGGAGCGGGCCTGGTCGAGGCGGATGTCGAGGGCGGCGCGCAGCCCCACGACGAAGTCGCGTTCCGTGCCCCGGGCCGCCTTGCCGGGGTCGAGGGCGGCCAGGCACGCGGCGACGTCGCCCCCGGCCCAGGCGGCCTCCATGGCGAGGAACCGGGCGTCTGACGCCTCGGCCGGCTCCCGGTCGCCGAGCAGTTCCGCCGCTTGCAGCAGCGCCTCGTGCGCGTCCATGACCGGGCCGCCCGCGAGCGCCGCGAGACCGCGGACGAGCTGGGCACGGCCGCGGACCACGGGAGTGAGGGCGCGTACGGCCGGGGGCGGGCCGAGCCGGTCGGCGCGGTGCCCCTCGCCGCGGACGAGTGTCGGGTCCGACGCCGGGACGGGTGGAGGGACCGGGGCGATCCCGGAGGGGGCGGAGGCGAGCGCCGCCCGGCCCAGGAACGGGTCCTCGAAGCGGAGCGCGTCACCCGTGCGGCACAGCAGCCCGCCCGCGATCAGGCCGTCCAGCGGCTCGACGGAGGTGCGGGTCGCCCGCGCGGTGGCGAGGACCGCGCCGAGACCGACCTCGTATGCCTGCGACGATCGCCCCGCTCCGGCCCGTTCCGGCTCGCGGGGACGGGGGCTTCCCACGGGCGCGGCCGTGCCTTGAGGGAGGTCGGCGGGGTGCGGCGGCTCGGCGGCTTCGGAACGGTTGAGGGACCCGGCGTGGTCAGGGGCTTCGGAGTAACCGGGGGGTTCCGGGGCCGGGGTGTCGACGTGGGTGCGGCCGGGGGACTTGGGGACTGGAGTGTCGGCTTCGCTGCGGCCGGGCGGGTGCGGCGGGTCGGTGGCCTCCGTGCGGCCGGTCAGGGCGACCACCGCGAGCAGCCTGCGGGAATCCGCCGGGAGACTGTCCACGAGACCGCCGTACACCTCGGCGAGGACGGCGCCGTCGACGAGGGGCCGGGACGGGACCGCGGTTCCGGTCACGGGAGCGGAGGCGAGCCGCCGTACCGCCGCGGCGAGGACACCGGGGTGTCCGGCCGTCTCGTCGAGCAGCCGCTCCACGAGCCCGGCCGACGGCGGCACCGCGCACAGGTCGCCCAGGAGGGCCCGCGCGCCGTCCCGGGTGAGCCGCCCGAGCCGTACGGCCTCCGCGTCCGGCACGTCGGGGAGACGGTGGTGGCGGGCCGCCGACACGAGCCAGACCGTGCCGCCCCAGCGGCTCCCCGGCTCGCGCCAGGCCGTGGTGAGCGCGGCGCGCGAGTGGGCGTCCCACAGGTGCAGATCGTCCAGGCAGATCAGGGCGGGACGGCCGGCGGTCAGACTTCCGACTGCGGCGGCGAGGCCTGCCTCGCCCCGCGCGAGCCGGAGCGCGCGGCGCCCGGCGGGCGGGTGGGGCGCGAGGGCGGCGCACAGGGATCGCACCCCGCTCCACGGCCCCCGGTGCGGGGGTGCGGCGACGCAGAGGGCGGTGCCGGGGAAGTCGTGGGCGGCCCGCGCGAGCAGCGCGGTGCGCCCCTCACCGGGGTCGCCGGTGACGAAGAGGACGCCGCCCGTTCCGGTGCCGGCGCCTGCTGAGAGCCGGGCCACCGCGGCGAGTTCGGTCGTACGGTCGTACAACCGCGGGCCGGGGGCGGCGGCATGTGTCGCTCCGCTCACGACGATCACGTTACCGACCCGTAGGTATCCGCGGAAGGCTCCCGGGCGTGGGCGTGGGCAAGGGCCCAGACCCGGGAGCCGTGTCCTGTGACGGCGCACAGAGCGTCCGGACGCCGGCCGTCGATCGTCAGGAACCGAGCGGGCAGGTGCCCCGGTACTCCTCGATCGTCAGGCTGGGCCGCGGCAGCGGGCAGAGGAACTGCTCGTACCGGGTGTCGTCGTCGATGAAGCGCTTGAGCCAGGAGATGCTGTACTTCGCGATCGTCGTGTTCGAGGTGTTCGGGGTGAAGTGCGTGGCGCCGTTCAGCTCCAGGTACGCCTTGTCGAGCGAGCTGGGCAGGCTCTGGTAGAAGGGCTCCGAGTGGCTGGAGACGGGGGCGACCGTGTCACCGTCCGCACCGATGATGAGGGTGGGCGTGCGGAGTTCGGGCCAGGTCTTGTCCGTGTTCCACCCGGTCAGGGGGATGGCGGCCTTCAGCGAGGGCCGGCTCTTGGCGGCTTCGAGGCTGCCGCCGCCGCCCATGGAGTGGCCCATGACGCCGAGGCGGGTGGCGTCGATCCTGCCCCGCACGGTGCTGCGCTGGGTCAGGTGGTCGAGCGCGGCCAGGAGTTGGCGTCCGCGGCTGTCCGGCTGGTCGACGGTGCTGAGGGTGTCGATGGTGAACACGACGAAGCCCTGCGAGGCGAGGCGCGGTCCCAGCCATGCGATCGAGGACTGGTAGGCGGTGAAGCCCGGCGAGATCACGACCGCGCCGAACGTGCCGTCGCTCGTGGACGTCGGGTAGTAGATGGTGCCGCCTCCGAAGCCGCTGGCGGCGAGGGAGGAGACGTTGGTCTCGGAGACGGCGTACGGGCCGCGCAGGGCCTCGATGCTCGACTGGGTGGGGGCGGGGCCCCGCTCGTACGGGTTGGCGGCGGTACCGGCGGCGCTGGCACCCGGGGTGGCGAGCAGGGTGAGGCAGGCGGCGGTGGCGGTGGCGGCTGCGGCAAGGTGTCGATTCACGACGGAGTCGTCCTCTCGTGTCGTGTGGCGGCCACCCTCGGCTGGAACCGGGGGCGGCACGTCCTGGACTGGCCCGGTCACTGTCGACGCGGCGCGGCACGCGGGCATCGGCAGAACCACCGGTCTCCCGTCACGACGGGACCGCCCGGCGGCCGGGGCGGGGGGTTCGGCAGGGACGGCGGAGCCCCGCGTACCCTCACCGCCCGGCGGCCCGGACGTGGAGGACACCGCGTAACCTCACCGGCCCGACGGCCCGGACCTGGGGACACCGCGTAACCTCACCGGCCCGGCGGCCCTGACGTGGGGGGCACCGCGTAACCTCACCTCGGAATGGCGGCCGTCGCGGGACAGCGGCGGAGCGTACGAGGGACATCGGGTCCGGGGCGACGCGGATCGCGGGACGACGGACGCAGGGCGAGCGGGGAACGGACGATGACGCAGGTGCGCGGGCGGGGGACGGAGCCGGGCGGGGACGAGCGGGACCGGGCCGCGACCGTGCGCGTCTTCGTCGCTCTCGCCCCTCCCGACGAGGCGAAGGACGAGCTGGCGCGGGAGTTGGGCGCCGCGTACGACGCGTATCCGCGCCTGCGGTGGAACCGCATCGAGGACTGGCACATCACGCTCGCGTTCCTCGGCGAGCTCCCCGTCGCGACCGTTCCGCTGCTGCGTCCGCCGTTGGCGGACCTCGCGGCCTCGCTGCGGCCCGTCGAGCTGGCGCTGCGCGGCGGAGGGCACTTCGACGAGCGGGTGTTGTGGAGCGGGCTCGCCGGGGACCTGGAAGGGCTGCACGCACTCGCCGACGGCGTCCGTGCCGTGGTCAGGGACTGCGGTGTCCCCTTTGAGGACCGGCCGCTGCGTCCCCATCTGACGCTGGCCCGCGCCCGCCGCGACGATCAGTCGAGCGTGGTGGACATCGCCGGCGGACTCGCCGGATTCACCGGCCGTCGTTGGCGGGCGGAACGCCTCCATCTGGTCGGCAGCGACTTCGGCCGGGGGCCCGGGCCGATCCGCTACCGCGACATCGAGGCCTGGTCCTTCGACGGGCGCTGAAGCGTCCCGGGTCGGTACGGGTCGCAACCGTTCGGGGGCCCTGACGCGTGTTTCCCTGTGCAGTGATCGCCACGGAGGAAAGGAAAAACGTTGTCCGTCTCAGGTCTCACCCCGTCCCGTCGCACCGCTCTCGCCCTCGGCGCCGGCGCCGTGCTGGCGTCCGCGTCCCCCCTCGTCGGGTCGGCGTACGCCTCCTCGCCCGGACCGACGAACGCCGGCGGGAAGGGCCCCGGCGGTAGGCGCCTCGTCGCAGAGCTGCGGGAGCTGGAGCACCGGCACGCGGCCCGGCTCGGTGTGTTCGCCCACGACGTGCGGTCGGGGCGCTCGGTGGCGTACCGCGCCGAGGAGCGTTTCCCGATGTGCTCGGTGTTCAAGACCCTCGCCGTCGCGGCCGTGCTGCGCGACCTCGATCACGACGGCACGTTCCTGGCGCGGCGCATCCGCTACACGGAGGCGTACGTCAAGCGGTCGGGCTGGTCCCCCAGGACCGAGCTGCCGGAGAACCTCGCCCACGGGATGACCGTCGCCGAGCTCTGCGACGCCACCCTGCGCTACAGCGACAACACCGCAGGGAACCTGCTGCTCCGCGAGCTGGGGGGCCCGACCTCGGTCACGCGGTTCGCCCGGTCGGTCGGTGACGGTACGACGCGGCTCGACCGCTGGGAGCCCGAGCTGAACTCGGCGGAGCCCTGGCGGGAGACCGACACCACGACGCCCCGCGCCATCGGCCGGACCTACGGGCGGCTGCTGCTCGGCGACGCGCTCGCGCGCGAGGACCGGGAACGGCTCACGCGCTGGATGCTGGCCAACACCACGAGCGGTGAGCGGTTCCGCAAAGGGCTGCCCGCGGACTGGCTCCTCGCCGACAAGACCGGCGGCGGCCGGTACGGCGGTAACAACGACGCGGGGGTCACGTGGCCGCCGGACGGCGGCCCGATCCTGCTCGTCGTGATGACGACGCGGTTCGAGGAGGACGCCCCGCCCGTCGATCCGCTGGTGGCCGACGCGGCGGCTCTGGTGGCGGCGGAACTCCGCTGACGAGGGCCGGGACGCACGTGCTCGGTTAAATGGGTTGAGCGTCGTCTCCGGCTTTCCTAGGCTGTGGGCACACGCTGAAAGGAGGTGGTCCGAGAACATGGTTTCTTTTCGGATTCGTGAGGTGACTGCGGGCTAACGGCCTGCCGTCGCACTCTGTGCACCTCGGCAGGTCACCTGCCGAAAACCACGCAGTCACCCGACCCGTGGGCCGCCGGTATTCCGGCCGGCTCCCGTCCGAACTCGAGCGGACGGGACCAAGGCCCACGGGTCGTCCGCGTTCCCGGACACCTGGCGCCGGACGCTCCCCCTCCGGTCCCGCACCCCTTCCTGCCTGTGACGGCACCCACATCCGTCCGGAAGAAACGATCTTGCGTTCACGTCCCCGTCGTGGTCCGATGTCCTGTCTTTCTCATGATCGTCATATAGGGGGCAGAATGACCAGAGGTATGGACCGGCGTTCCGTCATGCGCGGACTGGCCACGGCCGGAGCCGGCGCGACGGTGGGGGCACTGGCGACGGGGAGCGGACCGGCGTACGCGGCGGGTTCCGGGGACGACCCGTACAGCGTCGACGTCATCAGCAAGGGCGCCGACCCCACCGGCGCGACCGCCAGTGACGCCGCGTTCCGCGCGGCCGCCGCCGAGGTGCTCGCCTCGTTCCAGCCCGGCCCGATCTCGGGAGCGATTCCGAAGAAGGTCCTGGTCATTCCGCCCGGCACCTACCTTCTGACCCAGCCGGACTCGCTGCTGCCGAACGTCAACGGCGAGGGCAACGGCGGCATCGTCGACGGCGTGTCGATCACCGGCTACGGCAAGCGGCTGTCCCGGATCGTGTACTCGCCGGCGGCCGACGACACCACGCTGTGGACGAACTACCAGCGCTACAAGAACATCCGGATCTCCGGACTCACCTTCACCAGCACCAACCCCACATCGAGCTTCAACTACGCCTACTCCTCGGCCGACTACGGCGTCCAGGACACCTGGTACACGGACGTCGAGTGGCGTGGCAGCTGGAAGCGCGGCATCGGTCTTGACGGCCCGGCCACGACGTCCAACCTCAACAGTGAGATGGGCTGGGACCACTGCCAGGTCGGCGGCTCCTACTCCGACGCGTTCCTCGTCCTGGGGATGACCCCGGCGGCGACGCAGCAGGACCAGTTCCTCAACTACTGGTTCCGCGACTGCAAGGTGGAGTACCAGTCGGGTGTGTTCGTGAAGAACAACCGGGGCGGCTCCATGAACTTCATCGGCGGCTCCTACATCCTCACGGACGCCGCGTCGAACGGTACGTTCTTCCAGCTCACCGCCGACGCGACCACCCGGGCCGACTCCGTCGCACGGCTGTACGCCCAGGGCATCCGGTTCGAGCTGCGGGGCGTGGGCCACAAGGTGATCGACTCCCGCTGGTACAAGGGGAACATCACCTTCGTGTCGTGCGACGACACCGCCCTCAGCTTCAAGTCCTGGGCGCCGAACGCGGTCACCCACGTGTACGACTTCCACGCGAACGGCGCCCGGGGTCCGATGGTGCGGTACGAGGACTGCGGGCTGATGGGCTCTCACCAGCTGACGACCGGGGCCACCGCGACCACCTCCGGCAAGGTGCTGTACGACGGGTGCCGGTTCATCGACATGTCGACGGCGACCGGGACCACCGGGTTCCTCCGCTGGACCGGGGCCGTCGCGCCCCGCTACGAGATGCGTGACTGCCTCATCGGCGCGAACCACCTGGCGGACGTGAAGAACCCGGCCTGATCGCCGAACCCCGCCCGCCGCCGTCGGGCGGACCCCGCGCGGACCGCGACACGTTTCGCGGTCCGCGCGGCGGTTCATCGCACGTACACCTGGACTTCGGGCCTCCGGCCGTCCGGGGGCCCCGGGCCGACACGGAGAGGCAGCACGCTCACGCAGGACCGACCCCCCTGCAGAGGAGAGTTGCGTGACTCGCCCCACCACCGCCCGTTCGCTCGCGCTCGTCATGACCACGGCGCTCGCGGCAGCGGCCCTTGCCGTACCGGCCCAGGCCCACCACCGCGCCTCCGGAAGCCCATTGCCGACCGTGACACCCCGCGCGGAGACGCCGGTGCTGCACGACGACGAAGCGGGCGGCAACGCCGACGCCGACGACCCGGCCATCTGGCGCAACGCCGCCGCCCCCGGCCGCAGCCTCGTCATCGCGACCGCCAAGGAGGGCGGCCTGCGCGTCTACGACCTGGACGCGCGACCGGTGCAGTCGATCGCCGCTCCCCCGGCCGCCGGTCCTGACGACGTCCCTGGCCGCTTCAACAACGTGGACCTCGTCCAGGGCCTGCGGCTCCCCTCGGGCCGGGCCGACCTGGCCGTCACCAGCGACCGGGGCCACGACCGGCTGCGTTTCTACCGCATCGACCGCGACCGCGCCGGCGGCCCGCTCACCGACATCACCGACCCGGCGGCGCCGCCCGTGTTCTCCCGGGACCAGGCCGAGATCAACGACCAGCGGACCGCCTACGGTCTCGCGACCTGGACGGACCGCGCCACGGGCAAGTCCTTCGCCCTCGTCAGCCGGCGGGAGCGCACCAGCATCGCGCTGCTCGAACTGCTCCCGGCCGCGGGCGACAGGATGACGTACCGCAAGATCCGCACCCTGGACCTGCCCTCCACGTTCCGGCTGCCCGACGGCACCTCGTGGTCCCCCTGCGGCGAGCCCGAAGAGCTGCCGCAGGTCGAGGGCATGGTCGTCGACCCCGCCGACGGCACCCTCTACGCCGGGCAGGAGGACATCGGCGTCTGGCGCCTGCGCGCCGACCTCACCGGCACGCCGAAGCTGATCGACAAGGTCCGCGAGTACGGCGTTCCCGGCGTCTACGACGAGGAGACCGAGGAGTGCGCGCCGGGCGCCGACCCCGGCTTCGGCGGCAACCGGATCTCCGCGGACGTCGAGGGCCTGACCCTGGTCACCGAGTCCGACGGCGACGGATACCTCCTCACCTCCAGCCAGGGCGACAACACCTTCGCCGCCTACGACCGGGAGCTCGGGGACGACAACGAGTACGAGGGCGGGTTCCGGGTCGGGGCCGCGCACAGCGCGCTCGACGGCTCCGAGGAGTGCGACGGCGCCGCCGCCCTGAACGCCCCCCTCGGCACGAAGTACCCGCGCGGCCTGCTCGTCGTGCAGGACGGACACGACGCCCCCGCCGACGGCGACCGCGCCGCGACCAACTTCAAGTTCGTCGACCTCGGCACCGTCCTGGACACCCTCGACGACTGAGCCTTCCTCCGGCCGCTCCCCCGGGCCGGGGCCCCCGCCCCCCGGGGGGCGGGGGGCGGCCCGGGCGGGGTTCACGCGGGGGTGGGGTGAGGCGCCACCCCCGGAGGCGTGGGC
>NZ_JBEYCR010000023.1:0-59258 GCF_040632845.1 Streptomyces sp. NPDC016459 | reverse complement strand
AGCGGCTCGATCCGGTCCCACATCGCATCGGTGATTACTAAGCGGACAGCCACATCCGATCAACTGACCAACTGATCAAAGGGACACGCTCTAGTTCGCGCAACTGTCGGGCGGTGACGGTGGCGGTGTCGTCTCCTGGCGCCAGACGCAGAGCGTCCAGCGGGGCGGTCCACGAGCTGCGGCCCGGCTCCAGCGCGCAGACGATCGAGTACGGCCACCCGGGAACGGGAATGTGCTGGTCCTTGCCCCGGCCGTAGGTGTGACACAGGATCCGCTGCGGTGAGGTGTGGGCGTCCGGCCGCAGCCAGTACGTGACATCGACAGCCAGGACCAGCCGGCCATCGACCGCCCGCGGCAATGGCACCGAGGCCAGGGCCTGCCGCATCCGATCCGCGTCAACCCGGCCCCTTGAGACCGCGGCGTAGAGCCCTCCGTGCCCACGGCGGTGTTCGCCCACCAGCGGCAACTCGGCCAGCGACCTCACCGGCCCGTCACCGCACAGAACCGCGTCGGCCAGCTCGAACAGAGCATCCGAACGAGCGGTGAGACAGGAGTAGAACTCACCCCGGAAGCGTGACAGTTCGGCCAGCGGCTCCTGCCGGACATCGTGATGCAGCAGACTCATCCTCACGGCCTTCGTGCTGGACGTGTGTGTTCCTTGGTCGGAGCACATGTTCAGACGAAGGCCGCTTCCGCGTACGGCGGATACCGAACCGAGTGATCAAGTACGACGCATCGTTCGACGGCGCACGTTAAAGAACAAGCTAGGTGTTGTCGTCAAAGGGTCACGCCCACATCAGGAGTGAGGCAAGAGTGACGGCTGCTTGGTAGGACTCGGCAGTCTTGTCGTACCGGGTGGCGATTCCGCGCCTATGCTTCAAGCGGTTAAAGCACCGTTCCACGACGTTTCGCCGCTTGTACACGTGCTTGTCGAAGGCTGGCGGGCGGCCACCCCGGCTGCCGCGCCGGGCCCGGTTGCCCGCTTGGTCGGCCCTTTCCGGAAGGGTTTGCGGGATGTTCCGGCGCCGCAGCCAAGTGCGGATCGCCTTCGAGCTGTAGCCCTTGTCGCCGATGACGTGGTCAGGTCGGACACGCGGCCGTCCCGGCCCGAGTCGGGGTACCCGTATCGCCTCCATCACAGCGGTGAACTGGGTGCAGTCGTTGGTGTTGCCACCCGTGACCACCAGGCCGAGCGGACGTTCAGAGCAGCCCACCCCCACCGATTCGGGGCAGAGCCCACCCAAGCCTGATCGGCAGTCCCGAACCCGGGGTACACCCGAGACACGTACCGAAGGGGCGATGAGTTGATCTTGATGCGACTTCGCACGTGGTCAGCACAGTGAAGCCGCAGCGGCGATCACCACCTTGTCCTCCAGGCCCCGGCTCCGGTGGTGGCCCGGATGCTCGGCTACCACGACGACGCCACCGTCCAGCTCGCCGCCGAGGCCGTAGGAACCTGGCGTCACTACGCCCCTGGCGACCACTCACGATCACCACGAGCACTCAACAGCGGAGGCATACGTGACTCCCAATTACGCGAGGTCGCCAGTTCGATCCCCCTCAGGCGCTGCTTGACCTTGCCACTGGGGGCAGGGTTGCACGATGACCGGCATGAACAGCACCGCACCGCAGAGCAGCAGGATCGTCGCCGTCACCGGAGCCGGCACCGGGATCGGCCGGGCCACCGCCCGCGCCTTCGCCGCTGAGGGCGCCCACGTGGTCGCGATCGGGCGGCGGGCCGAGCCCCTCAAGGAGACCGGAACCAGGCACGACCGGATTACGCCGCTGGTCGCCGACATCACCGCCGAGGGCGAGCCGGATCGGATCATCCGGGCCGTGCTGGAGACACACGGCCGGCTGGACGTGCTGGTCAACAACGCAGGCATCGTGCGCAGTGGCGCCCTCGGCACGCTGACGCCGGAGATGATCACAGCTCAGCTTGCCACCAACCTCGTCGCCCCCATCCTGCTGGCCCAGGTCGCGCTACCACTCCTGGAGAAGTCGGGCGGGGTGATCGTCAATGTCAGTACGTCGGTGGGGCAGCGGGCCTGGCCCGGCAGCTCGGTCTATGCGGCTACCAAGACCGCTCTGGAGCTGCTGACCCGCAGCTGGGCGGTCGAGCTGGCACCCCGCGGGATCCGGGTGGTGGCGGTCGCCCCTGGCGCGATCGATACCCCCATCGGCGAGCACCAGGGCCTGACGCCGGAGCGAATGGCAGCGGTGCGGGAGTGGCAGCTGGCGCACACCCCACTGGCCCGGATCGGCCGCCCCGAGGAGGTGGCCTGGGCAGTCACCCAACTTGCCGCACCGGCCGCTTCGTTCATCACCGGAGTGGTACTCCCGGTCGACGGCGGAGCGGTCGTGGCGTGATAGGAGTGTCCCGGGAGGTGGGACGGGTGCGGATCGGTGAGCTGGCCAGGGCAACCGGGACAACCGCCCGTGCGCTGCGGCACTACGAGCAGGCCGGACTGATCTCCTTGCAGCGGGCCCCCAACGGCTACCGCATCTACGACGAGCGGGCGGTGGTGCGGGTCCGCAATATCCGCTACCTGCTGGCCGCCGGGCTCACCCTGGACGACGTGCGAGTGTTCCTGCCGTGCCTAGACGGCGATGTGGCCGCCGCACCGCCCTCGGAGAAGGGCCTGCGGGTCGCGTTGGAACGGCTGGCGGTCCTCAACGAACGGATCACCGCCCAGACCGAGGCCCGCGACCGGCTGGAAGCCGCGTTGCGACAGGCAACCGGTGGCCGGATCCGCCCACGGATGTGTGATGTCGATGAGTTGGGGAGGCGCCGGGGTTCTTAACCAGGGCAGCATCGAGGTGCTCCTGGTGAAAGGTGCTGGTCATGCCGCGGATGTCGAAGGTCGAGTTGTACGCGGCGATCCGGCGTGACCACCGTGGCGGCATGTCGATGCGGGAGCTTGAGCGCAAGCATGGTGTGACGTGGCGGACGGTGCGGAAGGCGTTGGATTCGTCCTGGCCGGAGCCGCGTAAGAAGCTGCCGCCGCGGGCGACCGGAGTGGACCGCTACAAGTCGGTGATCGACGAGATCCTGCGGGCGGACCTGGACGCGCCGCGCAAGCAGCGCCGCACGGTCACCCGGATCTTCCACCGGCTGGTCGAGGAACACGGCGCCGATGTCTCCGACGGGATGGTCCGCTACTACGTCGCGGCCCGGAAGCCCGAGATCCTGGTCGAGTCGGGCAAGGCGCCGCTGGAGGCGTTCGTCCCGCAGACCCACCAGCCCGGTCACGAGGCGGAGGTCGACTTCGGCGACGTGACGATCCGCCTCGCCGGCGAGCTGGTGACCTGCTACCTGTTCTCCTTCCGTCTGTCGTATTCGGGCAAGGCCGTCCACCGCGTGTTCGCGTCCTGCGGGCAGGAGGGCGTTCTTCGAAGGGCACGTCCACGCGCTGCGGACGCTGGGCGGGGTTCCGCGGAGCAAGGTTCGCTACGACAACCTCAAGGTGACCGTCGCCCGCGTGCTCGGGCTGAGCCGGGCGACGGTGGAAGCTGACCGGTGGATCGCCTTCAAATCGCACTACGGCATCGAGAGCCTCTACTGCCGCCCAGGCATCGAGGGCGCCCACGAGAAGGGCGGCGTCGAGGGGCAGATCGGCTACTTCCGCCGCAACCACTTCGTTCCGGTTCCCGACGTGTCCTCGCTCGCCGAGCTGAACGAGATGGTCGAGCAGCGGAATCGGCAGGACGACGCCCGCCGGATCGGCTCAAGGTCCCGGACCATCGCCGAGGACTTCGCGCTCGAACGGCCGCTGCTGATGCCGCTGCCGGAGGAGCCGTTCGAGACCGGCCGACTGTTCACCCCGCGAGTCGACCGCGACGGTCAGGTCCCGGTCCGCACGAACCGCTACTCGGTCCCCATCCGGCTGATCGGCAAAGGGTCATCCTTCACGCCTCTCAACTGGTTGTTTACGACCAGAACGTGGAGGTGGCCCGGCACGAGCGGCTGATCGCCAAAGGCTCCGTCCGTCTTGAACTGGACCACTACCTGGAGGTCCTGGTCCGCCAGCCCGGCGCCTTCCCCGGCTCGACCGCTCTCGAACAGGCGCGTTCGGGCGGCAAGTTCACCCCGGTCCACGACGCCTGGTCGGCCCAGGCCATGAAGATCCACGGTGAGTGGGACGGGACCCGCGCGCTGATCGAGGTGCTGCTGCTCGGACGCCACATGTCACACGAACACGTCGTCGCCGGCCTGGCAGCAGCCCTGCGGGCCGGGGCGATGACCGCAGACGCGGTCGCGCTGGAGGCCCGTATGGCCGCCCAGGCCGAGACCGAGACCGCGCCTGATGCCCGGCCCCTCGGCCAGACGCCGGCGACGGTGACGTCCCTGCACGGGTGGCGCCTGGCGCATCTTCCGCCGGACACCAGGCCGCTGCCCTCGGTGTCCCACTACGACCAATTGCTCCGACGCAGCCGCACCAGCGGCAGCGGCCACCGTGAGGGAGAAGCGCAGTGACCATGCCCCGCCAGCGAGGCTTGACCGAGCAGGCCGCCGACGCCGCGATCGACTCCGCCTGCTGCGGCTGCCGTCGAGCCGCAACGAGTTCCCCGACGACTCCTATCCGGCCGGCTGCAATGCCCAGTAGTGCGGTTCGATGGGGGCATGCCTCACTACGATCCGGCCGGTCGCGCCGGGATCGTCCACGATCTTTCCGTACGAGGGGGAGAGGTCGCCGGGCGTGTGCTCGATATCGGCCCATACCACGCTGCCGGGCCCGGCGGAGCCGTAGGAGACGGTCCACTCGCCGTACCTGTCACCGCAGCTGGTGACCGACACACTGTGCTGCGACGTCACCTTCAGGCAGGTGCGCGGGTTCGAGCCTGACGGGGATACCTCCATCACTCCGTCGGGGCGGCTCAGCACCTGCCAGTTCGCCGAGGTGGACGCGGTCTCCGTGCAGTCACCCAGCGAAACCACGCCGATACTCGCGTGTGTCTTGGGCCAGACCAGACACTTGCCGTCCGTGAGAGCCGCGAACCGGTAGACCCCATCGACGAGCGGGGCAGCGTGGGCGGGTTGCGCGAGTGCCGCGATGGCCGCGAGCGCGGCGGCCATGACGGCGATGACGCGTGAACGCATGGATGAGACTCCTCGAACAGCCGTGGTCGATCCGATCACACGGCAGACGCGGTGGAGGGCAGCCGCCGCGGGAGACGGCGGCGGAACTGATCTTGGGGGACCGGTTCGTCCGGTAGCGGCCCCGCGGCGGCCGCTGTCACTCGTCTGGCCGAGCCGTGTCATCCGATGGCATGGCGATTCGAGATGCGGCCTCGCCACCGAGAACCCCGTGATCACAAGCAGAGGGCTGAACGCCGCCCTGGGTGCGTCAGGCCGTCAGGCCGGCTGCGTTCAGGGTGCAGGCCATCAGGGGCTCATAGGAGCGAGGGTCCAAGACGCGTCCAAAGGGAGCCATCTGCATCGTCCCCTCCCGCCGCGCCGATGAACAGCGCCGGAACGTTGCAGTCCGCGTACCCCTGAGGCGGATTCGTACGCCACAGGTACGCCATTCGTACGCGATGCGTACGCTTCATGGGGTAGGGTGTTGCCCGGGAGGTGTTCCATGTCCGAGTTGTTCGACGCGGTCGACGCGCTGCTCGCGTCCCGCGCCACGCTGCCGTCGCCGACGGAGCGCAAGCGGCTGCGTGCCGCGCACGGCCTGACGATCGACGAGGTGGCCACCGCGTTGAAGGTGCGCCGGGCCACGGTGTCCGGCTGGGAGGCCGGCAAGACGGAGCCCCGCCCGCCCGAGCGCGACGCCTACGCCCGACTGCTGGACAAGCTCGCGGAGCTCTACCCCGCCGCCCCGGCCGCCCCGGCCACGCCCACCCCCGCCGCCGACGCTGCGGTGCCTGCGACGTTCACCGGCGCACCCGATCCGTCGGAAGCGCAGACTATGTCCACAGGGCAGGCGTCCGAGGCTGCGGCCATGACTGCAACCGAGGACACCCAGACCCCTGCCCCCGTCGCCGCTGCTTCGGCCGCCGCGACCCGCCCGGCGCGCACCACCAGGCCGACGTCGTCGACGTCGCGCCGCCCCGGTGCGAAGAAGGCGGCTCCGGCCGGCACCCCGGCACCCGGCACCGATCCGCGGTTCGAGAACGGACCGCTCGCGGTCGTCGACGTCGAGGACGGGAAGGCGTTGGCGTACTGCACCGGCGGCCTGGTCCTGGACGTGCCCGCCAAGAGCATCCCGGCCCTGGTCGACTGGACGCTGCGCGAGGCGAAGCTCGGGGCTCCGAAGCTCGCCGGACCGGGCAAGGACGCCGACCCGCTGCTCGTGCTCACCGAGGCCGCGCTGGAGCGCTACGGCCTGCCCGCAACGCTTACGGAGGAGGAGCGCCTCGCCGGGCGTCTGCCGGAGGGCCACAAGGTCATCAAGCAGCTGGCCCGCGCGGACTGGAAGCTGACCAAGCGCGGGTTCGGGCCGTGGGCGCGGATCTACCGCCCCGCGACCGGCTCGGAGCGGGCCTGCGTGCAGCTGTGCATCCCGTCGTGGAACGCGCTCGACACGCGGCACTGGGGTGAAGCCGGGCAGCTCCCGCCGGCGGAGCTCGCCCGGGTCCTGGGCGTGTACGCCTCCCGAGTGATGACGCCGCGCGGCTCGACCGCCGTGACCGGTCTGGAGCTGATGACCGCCCTGCACCCACCGACGCGCGCCTCCGAGCCGGATGCTGACGGCAAGCGGCACTCCGAGCACAACCCCGGCTCACTGGGCAAGGACGCCCTCGACCCGATGAACTGGCCGCCGTGCGAGGTCCCCGACGGCCACCCGGTCCTCAGGGACCTGCCCCGGTTCCACGTGCGCGGCCCCGGCGAGAAACTGTTCGAGGAGGCGTACGACTGGGCACGGCCGATGACCGATGCCGAGTGCACCCTGCGCCACCTGGTCGGCATCGACGTCAACATGGCCTTCGCCGCCGGCGCCAACGGCCTGAACGTCGGCCTCGGCGAGGCGACGCACGTCAAGGCCCCCGCGTTCGACCCGAAGCTGCCCGGCTCGTGGCTGGTCGACCTCTCTCACGTCGACCTGTCCCGCGTGAAGGTCGCCAAGGACAAGTGGGCGGAGCTGGACGGCAGCCTGCTGCCCTCCCCGTTCACGCCGAAGGGCGAGGGCCCGACCGGCCCGGCCTGGTACTCGACGCCCACCGTCGCCTACGCACAGGAGCTCGGCTATGAGGTGCGCCCGACCGAGGCGTGGGTGCGGCGTGAGAACGGCCGCTACCTGGACGGCTGGTACAACCGGCTCCGTGACGCCTACCTCGCCACGATGGCCGACCTCGGCGTCGACGCCGACCTAGCGCCCGAAGACTTCCTCACGGCGATGGACGGCTACAAGGCCCGTGACCCGGAGCTGGCCATCGTCGTCTCGGCGGTCAAGGCGACGGTGAAGGGCGGCCTGGGCAAGCTGCGCGAGCGGCCCCGGGGCGAGGGCTGGCGACCGGGCGAGCCGTGGCGCGCCCTGTCCCGCCCGACCTGGCGGCCGGACATCCGGGCGGCGGTCATCTCCCGAACCCGGATCAACTTGCACCGGAAGATCGTCAAGCACGCGGCGTTCACCGGGCAGTACCCGATCGCGATCCTGTCCGACTGCGTCGTGTACGCCTCTAACGGGCCCTCGCCGCTGGACTTCCTGCCCTACCGGGAGGGCAAGCCGCTGCCCGGCGGCTTCAAGCTCGGCATCAACCCCGGCCTCGTTAAGTGGGAAGGCACGCAGGACGTCCTGTGGGGCGAGGAAGTCCGCGAGCGGTTCAACGCGGGGGAGCTCAACCTCGCCCGGTACATCAAGGACGGCACCGTCACCGACGTTGACAGTGGAGAGTAGGAGAGGGCCACGATGAGCCTGTTCGGGGACGGCCTGGAGGCCGCGGTGCAGAAGGCGTTCACACGCCCGGCACCCAAGAGCGCGGGCGCGCAGATGCGGTACCTCGTCAAGCAGCTCAAGGGCACGAAGGCGGTCGCCCAGATGCTGCGGGTCTCCCAGCGCACCGTCGAGCGGTACGTGAAGGACCAGATCAAGAAGCCCCGCCCGGGCCTGGCCGCGCGCCTGGAGCGCGAGGTGAAGGCACGCTGGCAGCCGCAGATCCGGGCGAAGGCCAAGGCGAAGGCCGCATCGACGGGCGGCATCATCATCGACACCCGCGCCCGCATGGGCTACACCGCACCGATCGGGTCGACGGACCAGGACCGCATCCGGCACCTGACCGTCGCCCTGCCCCCGCAGTACGCCGCCCGTCTCTTCGAGGCCCAGGACGCCGACGCCGGCGACGACGAGCTTCAGCAGATCGCCGCCGAGGCGCTCAAGGAGGTGTACTTCCAGGACGGCGGCCGCCGCGCCGGCTCCCTGGAGGAGGTCCGCTTCACCGACGTGCAGCACCTCGAGTTCGAGCTGTAGCCCGGCTCCTCGTACCAAGCATCTGGCCCCCCGTGTGACGTTGCGGCTTGTGAGGGAGCTGATCTCTGTTTGGGTGTCGGTATCTGCGGATGCCGTTGCAGAGGGGGTGCATGGGATCGCCAGCATGACACTGCGACCTGTCCTGGTGAACATGAAGGCTCTTGATGACTCGGCGGTCGGCCGGTTCTGGGCGGAGGCGTTCGGCTGGAGTGTTACCGGCGAGGGATCGGGCGCGACTGCCGCCAAACCCGCTGGCTTCGATTGGCTGGACCCGGTCGGCATATGCATCGACCTCATTGCCGTGCCAGAACCCAAGACGGCAACGAAGAACCGTGTGCACGTCGATCTCGCCACCACCTCTGCGGCCCATCAAGCGGAGTTGATCGCATCCCTTGAAGCTCTCGGTGCGACGCCCGCCCACGTGGGCCAGAGCGACGTGCCGTGGACGGTCCTCGCCGACCCGGAAGGCAGCGAATTCTGCGTGCTGGAGCCTCGGGAGATGTACCGCGACACCGGGCCGATCGCCCGGGGGGTGGTCGACTGCACGGATCCGCGGGCCATAACCCGGTTCTGGGACGAGGCGATGGACTGGACCCTGCACGAGGTGACGGACGACCATGTGGTGTGGCGCTCGCCCAAGGGGATCGGCCCGTATCTTGAGTTCCTCCGCTCGCCCGACGTGAAGGCTGTGCCGGACCGCGTCCATCTTGACCTTGTACCGGACCCCGGTGACGACAAAGCAGCGGAGGTCGCCCGGCTGCGGGCCCTCGGCGCCGCCGACCTCGACGTCGGCCAGGGGGACGTCCCGTGGACGTGTCTTACCGACCCAGAGGGTCATGAGTTCTGCGTCCTCGCCCGGTCCTGACGCGGAGCCTTGACCACATCCCCACACGCGAACCTCGTGCACTCATGCGCGTGGGCGGGCCGGGCTGTAACGTCCTGGTCAATCCGGGCGGCGCGAGCTTGTGTGTCGGGGCGAGATCGGCTTGCTCACCGCTTACAACGCTCAACTCGCCAGCTGATGCGCTCAGTCACAACTATCCGTTCCCGGACCCCAAGAGCGACGCCGAGCGCGCAGGCGAAGACGAGTACCAGCGCCAGGAGGAGGAAGGGGCCGCCCCCCTCCGCCTGGCCGACGAACTCCCACCAGTCGCCCCCGAGGCCCTCCTCGAACAGGTGCGGCTCGACCTCGCCACCGCCAGCCTGCACGTGGCACCGCCCCAGCCGCTCACCGACGAGGACCAGGGGGGCGTCATGGTCTACCTCAACGACGACGCCCAGGTCGTCGTCGACACGCTGCCCCACGCCCGGCTCGACCGCGCGGCGCTCGACATGGTCGAAACCGACCGCAATGACGACGTGGCCGTCATCCGCTACGAGGCGGTCCCCTCCGCGATGGACACCGCCCTCGGCACCATCCTGACCGGCTTCCGCTACACCACCCGCCAGCCGCAGTTCGGGTTCGGCCACATCGGCCTGCCCACCACCCGGTGGAAGGGGATCCGCCCGTGCCCGCATCCAAACGACCGCTCCCACCAGGGCAGCGTCGCCTCCACCTGCCCTTTCCTCCGCTCGTCTCCTTCTCCAGGACGAGCGACCCGGCCGGATCGGTTTCCGCGACGCTACTTCGAGTAGTTGTAGACGGTCGCCCGGGAGACGCCGAGCTGGTCGGCGATGAGCTGTGCGGAGCTCCGGGTCTCGAAGAGGCCCTCGCGATGCAGCTGCCGCACCAGCTCGCGCTTCTGGTCACGGGGGAGGCTCCGCGGGGTGCTGGAGCGCTCCGCCGCGAAGGAGTCGATGGCCGAACGGAGTTCGCGTCCGGTGCGGTCGCGCAGCGTTTCCAGGGCGGCCTCGCCCTGGTGCGCGACGTCCGTGGCGACGAGGTTAGCGAGGGTCAGGGCCAGCGGCGACAGCGTACTGACGTCGAGGTTCAGGCACAGGGCCGCGACATAACGTCCCTCGGCGTTCTTGATGCCGATCGAGGTGCTCTTGGCGGGGCGCCCGTCGGGGAAGCGGTTGCTGTAGTTCTGGATGACGCCGGGGTAGTCGGGGTCGGCGATGCGGCGCAGGCCCAGCTCGGTGGCGGGGTCGCCGACCTGCCGCCCGGACAGGTTGTTCTCGATGACGCGGATGGCGTGGTCGGGTCGGCGCAGATCGTGCAGGACGACCTCGCACAGACCGGGGAACATGCGTCCGACGGCGACGGCGATGCGCTCGGCTTCCCGCAGGAGGTGTTCGTCGTCCGGGCGGCCGGTGGGGTGGGTCATCGGGCGCCGCCGGGTTCCTGGGCGAACACCGCGGCCATCTTTTCGGCGGACTTCAGCCCCGCACCGGTGAGCACGACCACGGTCGTCTCGTCCGGAGCGATCTGCCCGGACGCGATGAAGTGATCGAGGGCCGCCGCGGCGACGCCGCTGGTCGGCTCGACGTACAGGCCTCGGGCGCTCAGCGCGCGGACCGCGGTGTGGATCTGGGCCTCGGAGACGGCGCAGGCGCCGCCACCGGAGCGGCGGACGGCCTCCACCGCCTCGGGCAGCCGGACCGGGTGGGCGATGGACGCGCCCTCGGCGATCGTCGGCACCCGCTCGCCGCGGTGGGCCGGGTCGATGCCGTTGAACGTGTCGGCGATGGTCGCCCAGTGCTCGGGCTGCCCGACGAACAGGCGCGGGCGCCTGTCGATCTGGCCGGCGGCGAGCAGTTCGCCGAACGCGAGGTCGCACCCGATGACGTTGCTGCCGGCCCCAGCCACGAGGACGACGTTGTCGGGCGCGGTGAAGCCGAGGAACTCCCACATCTCGTAGGCGACGGTCTTGGTGCCCTGGAGGAACATGGGGTGCCAGTTGTGACTGGCGTAGGGGATCCGCTCCGACTGCCGGATCGCCTCCTCCGAGACATCCTCGCGGGTGCCGCCCACGAGCTCGATCTCGGCTCCGTAGGCGCGGGCCTGGAGGATCTTGGCGGCCGAGGTGGCGGCGGGAACGATGATCTTGGCGCGGATACCGGCGGCGGCGGCGTAGGCGGCCACCGCGGCACCGCCGTTGCCCGAACTGTCCTCCAGCACGCGGTCGACGCCGTGCGCCACGAGGTGGGACATCATCACCGACACGCCCCGGTCCTTGAAGCTGGAGGTCGGGTTGAACCACTCCAACTTGAAATGAACGCGCCGACCACCCCACTCCAGGGGGACCATCGGCGTACAGCCCTCACCCAGGCTCACCCGCCGGGCGACAGGGACGGGAAGGACGGCGTGATAGCGCCACAGGGACCGCTCGGCGGTGTCGATCTGCTCGGGCCGCAGCCCCGGCAGCGCACTGACGGCGAGCGGACCGCCGTCCTCACCCCGCCAACGGGGCTCGTGCAGGGGATACCGCTCCCCGGACCGGTCGTACAGACCGACGGCGTCGAGGTGCTGTTCGGTTGTCATGCCCCCATGCTAGACGCCAAATCCAAATGTAAACAGCAAGTCCAAATACGCAGGTGGTGCCCGCGTGCTGGATGGAGCAGCTCGGTGCCGTCGGCGTCGGGGACAGAGGTGTCGGGTTCCCGCCAGGCGGTGACGAGGCGCAGGATCCCGGCCCTACTGCCGGCGGCCCGAAAGGCCGACAGCCGGCTCGGCCGCAGGAGGCCGGCGCGCGGGTGCGATTCCTGGGTGCACCAGGCCAAGGAACAACGCCTTCCGCTGCTGCCGCACCTGCGGGTCCGCGCTCGTCTTCTTCAGCCCGCCCGCGACTGGGACCACAGGCGGGCGACGACCTCCTGGTCCCCGGGCAGCAGCACCCGGATGGGCACTGGCAGCGGTTCGGGGGCGAAGGACGTCGTCACGTCTCCCACCGTACGGACGAGCGCCGGGACGCCGACGATCGGCACGACCTCACGGCGGGCGCCGACCCCTGTCCACAGGTGGCCGATGGCCGACTGGACGGCATGAGCGATCACGAGCAGCAGCAGCCGGCCCCGCGCCGCGGCAAGGTCCTGGAGGCCCTCGCACGGGCGGAGCGGAAGGTGTTCACCCGGCCCGCGCCGAAATCCGCACAGGCTCAGGTGAAATTCCAGCTCATGCGGGCGAAGGGGGCGACGCAGGCCCTGGCGGAGTGCGTGGGCGTCTCGGGCCGCACGGTGGAGCGCTACCGTGCCGGGAAGCTGACGACCCCGCAGAAGTGCCTCCAGGCCGCCTTGGTGGAGGAGACGGAATCTGAGTGGCAACCGCAGGTCAGAGCGCAGGCACGCGAGCAGGCGTCCACGTCCACCGGCATGATGGTGGACGTGACGACCCGCTTCGGATTCACCTGCAAGGGTAGCTCCGACGACGGTCGCGAGCGCAGCATCACCACGGCGATCTCGCCCTACTACGCGAAGCAGATCCTCGAACTCCAGGAGGCCGGTGCGACGGAGGAGGACTTGCATCCAATCGCCGCTCAGGCCATCACGGAGTCATATTTCACGGATTGGGGCACCCGTGCCGCTGGCCTCCGCAGATTTCACCGACATCTTGAAAATGGAGTTCCGGTTCTGACCCGGCCGAATTCAGGACCTGCCGGAAACGTATCCGACGGGCCGTCGCACAGCGCTCTGACGACGGCCCGCTCCGGAATCCGCACCACGAATGCGAGGCCGAAAATGACCACGCCCTGGCCGCCCCGGCGCACGGCCGGCCGTCCGCTCGCCCCGCACGTCGCCGTGCCCCGGGAGTCGGTCGACCCCGCCCGCATCGGGCGGCGCGTCGTACGGCGCCGGGCGAAGGGGATGGACGCCGGCGCCGTCGCGGCGGCCCTTGAGGACGCCCACCTCGACGCGCGGCAGGACTCCCGCCACGCGGACCTGGTCGACGACGTCCGCGGCCGGGCGGACCTCGCGGAGTGGGAGCGCTTGGACCAGCCGCTCGCCGCCGCGCCGCCAGGGACCGTCTACGACCCGGAGAGCGATGACGTCGTCCAGACCGAGCTCGCCGCCGAAGCCGCGGCCGCCGCCGACCGCCGCGATGTGGGCGGAGATCATCGAGTCCTTCCAGGACGACCGGACGCTGTGGCTGGCCACACTCGAAGCCCTGCTCCAGGCGGAACATTCCGATGATCTGCGCCGCTACCTGGCCGGAAGTCAGGCCCAGGGCCGCCGGGGTCTGGCCGCGCTGCTGCTCGGCACACCCGAGGACGAGGTCGGCGACACCGCCACCCGCACCCTGGGCGCCGCGCAGATGGCCCTATTCACCGGTCTGATGACGCAGTGGCTCACCGACCCCGACCAGGCTGCCGACGCCTCTGAAATCGTCGCGGGTCTGCGCGCTCTTACCGACATCGTCGACGCACACGAGTAGCCAGGGCATCGACAGGGCGACCCGAGCTGGACAACGACGGGCAATCTGTTACATCACGGTCTCCAGCCGCTTCTCTGCTGCACCTCGCCGAGAGCGCCGCCGGTCCGGGAAGCGGCTCGGTCCACGACTCGCGCCACTCTGCCGCTGCGGTGCCATGCCGGTGCACCTCCGCGCGCGGCGGCGCCGACCTGTTTACCAACCGCCTTCGGGGGTTGTTACTGAGGTTGGCGAAGGCAGTGCTCCTCCGTGAAGTTCGTGCACAGCCGGCAAGCATTCAGCAAGCCCAGCCTGCAACCTCCCCGCGAACCCACGGGCCTACCCCTGACATCAGGACGACAGACCTTTGAGTTCCGGACCGAGGGCGCCGAGCTGGTCCCCCATCCTGTCGCGGTACGCCTGGCGAATGGTGCCGCGCTTGCCGCGGCACATGCCTCGGGGGGAGGCGGCTTGAGAAAGTCCCTCCCTCACCGATTGGACCTGTCGGCGGTGAAGTACCGGTCGACGACCTGCGGCAGATAGTCCGCCGTCCGGCCGAGGCGCCCGACCATGATCGGCGAAGGAACGAAGTCGATCTCGTCGAGTTCCGGGGTGACGCCGTGACCGCCCTGCGCGACGGACTGTTCCGAGTGAAGGTCACGTACGAGCGCGCTGGATGTGCGCGGGCATAGAAAGTGGAAGCCGAGGCTACCGAACCGGTTGCCACGGGTGAGGGCCCAAAGCCGAAGCGCCTTGTCATCGACGTGGACTCCGATCTCCTCGGCAAGCTCACGGGCGGCATGCCGTCGCAGAACCTCGATGTCCAGAGGGCCTCCGGACGGCGGCGGTTCGACAGCCCCTCCCGGCAGGGTCCAGCGACCGGGCGCGGCTGTGGTGGGTGAGCCCCGGCCGACCACGAGGCCGCTTTCCGTGGGGAGGAGAACGGTGACGAAGAGAGACCCCGGAACCCGTTCCGCTGGCCACAGACGGCGCAGTGCTCGGTCCCGGTACGTCATCGCCGCCCAGCGCACCACCGGCGCACCGGACCCGACACCGTCCACGCCGAGCGTGACGGCCAGCGGTCCGTCGAATGTCTCAGGGGTGAGCGCGCGGGTCTGTGTCCAGAGGCGGTCTACCTCGCTGCGCTCCCACGGCGTGAGGGCCGGTGACGGGTACTGGACGAACGTGACGTCGTAGTTGAGGAACTCGACCGCGGCAGGGCTGGGCACGCTTCAGGATAACCGCGCCGTTCCGGTACCGACCTGGTGAGCATGGACGGCACCGACACGGCGCCGGCCCCAACGAGCGAACTGACACGGGCTACGTGCCCCGGGAGGGGGCATCGAGGGTCTCGGCGATGGTGAGCGCGGCCAGCATCACGACCAGCATTGCGAGCGATCGGCGGCAGCGTCCGCTCGTCGATCGCGCCCAAGCGCAGGCCCCTTGCGGGCCAGGCCATCACGACCAGCATTGCGAGCGCCCCAGCGCCCGCCGCACCAGGCCGGGCAGTGACACGGCGGGCGAGCTCCCACCAGAAGCGGCTGGCTCCTCCGATCGGAGCCCGGCACAGCCTGCTCAGTGGGTCGGCGCCATCATCATGTGCTGGACCGCCAGGCCGGAGGCCAGCAGCTCGCCGACCACCGACGCGGGGCTGGTCTGGGTCGGGTAGTAACCAAGGAACGAAGGGTGCTGCCAGTGGACCGCGCCGGCCTCGGTCCGCGTGCCCTTCTGACCGTCTGGCCCGACCTGACTCCCGATGTAGGCGCGGTCCTCGCCTCGCTGCCAGAGGAGGGATCCGTGGAGTTTGTTTGGGAGGCGCAGGACGGGACGATCAGCCACGCGGTCGTCGACGACACCGAGTACCAGGAGCTCGCCGCCTTGGTGGCCGATGCGCGGGCGGCCTGCGCCCTGCCCATGTACCTCGACGAACGCCACCCGCTGCATTGCGCCGCCCTACCTGACAGCGACGGTGTGCTGCGCGCCCGATGGTGATCTTTGACGAACACCAGGTGACGAGAAGGCTGATCAACTCCCGAGAGTGACAAGTAGTGCGAGCAGATGGTGACTGTCCCGTCTCTGGCGATCTGGTCCCTATCTCAAATGATCTGGTCCGATTCGCTCGGCATCTCAGATGATCTGGCCCGCTGGCGCTGCTGTCGGTGGGGTGGCAAGCGATCGTCTTGGTCACGGCCTGCAGCCGGGGCACATCACTCCATCGATTCCAAAATGCGGTCGAGTGTCCGGCGCCCCATTCTGCTCATCGTCGGATTGCTCTCGGCGTAGTACCAGACAACGCCCATCGCCTGTTGGAACGCCCATGCCTTGCCGCGCTCCCACTCCAGATCGTCACAGTCCAGTGTCCGCCGGAGTACGTCCCGCGGGCCTGGCTGTAGCAGGTGCCAGGCACTGACCAGATCCAGCGCGGGGTCGGCCGGGCCGAAGCCGCCGGTGTCGAGTACGCCGCTGAGCCGGCCTCCCGCGACCAGTACATTGCCGGGAATCAAGTCACCGTGGCTCATCACGTCGGCACCTGTGCGTGGCAACTCCCGAAAGTGGCTCCACACCTGACGCAGTTGGGGCACGTCGAGCAGCCCCTCACTCTCCTCGAAGCACTTCGCCATCCAATCGTCGTGGTGAGCGAGAACGCCGCCACGACCTTTGCCGCTGAAAAGCCGCCCCCTCGTATCGGCGTCCCGAAGGGCTGCGATGAAGGCCGCAAGGTCCTCGGCAAAAGCGTCCGACCCACGCGGGTCGGCGTCAAAGGCGACCGTTCCCGGCACCCACGTCTGAACCGACCACGGCGTGGGGTAACCCACTCCAGGCTTTCCCAAGGCGACAGGCTCCGGGGCGGGGAACCGAGACACATGGGCCAGCTCCGCGCTCGCCTGGGCTTCCTGTTCCAGAACCGCCAGTGCCTCGGCAGCATCGGCCAGACGCAGTGGGAAACGCGCCGAGAGGTCGTTCCCGATGCGGAAGATGGCGTGGACCGTCCCGGTCGATGACAGGCGTTGGGGCGCCTTGCCTCTCCACTGAGGGAACTGTTCTTGGATCAAGGTCGCCACGATTTCGGTGGTCACGTCCACTTGGTCCTCGTGCATGGTCATCCTCGCAGGCCCTTCCACCAGTCCGATTCGAAACGCCTGAAGCAGACCAGATCAACTGAGACGACAGCCAGTATTCATACGCCTAGGTCCAGATCAACTGAGATTTTCGGCCCTCAGGCATCTCAACCGTTCTGGTCGCCCCACGTCACAGTGGCGGCTTCGGACCAGGTCACTTGAGACGGGATAGTGACAGCCGTCGTGCTCCGTTCCATGGGTTCGTCCCGCCTGACTGACGCCTGGGGTGACAACTAGGCAGTGTCTTCAATTGATCACCGCTGGTGGATCATGGTGTCGTGATACGTCGCCATGAACTGTCCGATGCTGAGCGGGAGTTCGCCGGGCCGTTGCTGCCCGAGTCGTTGCGGGGGCGGAAGCGGCCGGACGACCGCAGGGTCCTGAACGGGATCGTGGGGAAGTTCCGGACTGGGACGGCCTGGCGGGACGTGCCCGAGCGATACGGGCTGTGGGCCACGCTCCACACTCTTTTCGCAGGTGGGCGGCGGACGGAACGTTCGACCGGATGCTGCGGGTCGCTCAGGCCAAGGCGGACGCGGCGGGCGACATCGACTGGCTGGTGTCCGTGGACTCCACCATCGTCCGGGCCCACCAGCATGCGGCCGGGACCCGAAAGAGGGGCTCCGCGACCCGGCCCTCGGCCGGTCCAGAGGCGGCCTGACCAGCAAGATCCACCTGGCCTGCGACGGCCGGGGCCGCCCGCTCGGCTTCGTCGTCACGGGCGGCAACACCAACGCCTGCACCCGGTTCACCGCCGTGATGGAAGCGATCCGGGTGCCCCGGATCGGCCCCGGGCGGCCCAGGGTCCGGCCTGATCACGTCCTGGGCGACAAGGGCTACAGCTCGAAGGCGGTCCGCGCGTGGCTCCGCCGCCGGGGCATCACCCACACGATTCCAGAGCGGGCCGACCAGGTCCGCAACCGAACCCGGCGAGGCAGCCGAGGTGGCCGCCCGTCGGCCTTCGACCGCGAGGCCTACAAGCACCGCAACGTCGTCGAACGCTGCTTCAACCGCCTGAAGCAGTGGCGCGGCATCGCTACCCGCTACGACAAGACCGCCCGGTCCTACGAAGCCGCCGTCACCCTCGCCTCACTCCTGATGTGGGCGTGACATTAGACGACAGAACCTAGTACCGGATGGCCAGGGGGCAGCGGGTCGTGTTCGTCGTCATCGAGCGCCTGGGCCTGCGGTGGACGGTGAAGACCGACGTGCTCACGCACCGCAGCGCGCCGTCGACACCACGGTGCACGAAGCCGTCCACGAAGCCGTCAGCTGCCTGATCGACTCCCGGCAGATCCGCCCCGACTCCTTCCCCGACCCTGTCTCCGTCGTGCTCGACGACCTGGACGGCGAGGTACGGGCCCGGGGCCTGTCCGCCGCCCTGCACGCCGCTTTCTAACGGCGACCTCGAACCGTGGCCCGCGCCGCGCCTTCTACGTCCTGACGGTCATCTGCCTCTGGGTGGCCGGCGTTTCCTGTGGTCACAGCAAGTACGGGCGTGTACTGTCCCGGTTAGCTGTCGTGGTTCGGATCCTCCCTTTGCCCATGCCTCGGCGTGGGCTTTTTTGCTGTGCTGTGCCGCAGGAACCAGGGCGATCACCTCCGCCTCCCACACCGTGTGGGCGGTGTTCATCGACTGGAAGGCATGAGACATGGCTACGGGAATCGTGAAGTGGTTCAACTCCGAGAAGGGCTTCGGCTTCATCGAGCAGGACGGTGGAGGCCCGGACGTCTTCGCCCATTACTCCAACATCGCTGCCCAGGGCTTCCGGGAGCTGCAGGAGGGCCAGAAGGTGGAGTTCGACGTCACCCAGGGCCAGAAGGGTCCGCAGGCGGAGAACATCCGCCCGGTCTGAGCCCCGCCTGCATCCCCGACGCCCCGCGGGCCGCTCTCAGCCGCCCGCGGGGCGTCGCCGCAATCCTCAGTACGGCTTCGTGGAGCTCGTCCTTCCGGACGCCGACCCGCAGCAGCGGCGCGGGGTCGAGTGTGAATGGGCGCGGCGGTGGCACTGGATCGGCGTCAGCAAGGCGTGAGGGCGCTTCCTGCTCCATGCCGCGCGCAGCGAAAGTGATCACGGTTGTCACGAGGTGACCAACCTGCGGCCGTCAGGCGCCCACGCGCGAGGATGGCTCGCTGCCACGGGCGTGCCTGTTCACACATCCGCACAACACCGGAACGGATGAAGATGTCGGGCGACACGAAGTGTCAGCGGTCGGCGACAGGTGAGGTGTCACTGAGCGTTTTCAGCGTTGCCGCTCTGCGGCGATGGCGGTCATGCGGTTGGGGCTGCAGCGGGCTTTGCGGAAGATGCGCCAGGACTTGAGTCGCGCGATGCTTCGTTCGACCGGTGCTCGTGCCGCTGACAGGGCCAGGTTGATCGTCTGCTGGGTTGTGGTGAGGTCCTGGCGAGGAGGCCGTCTGATGGGTGTGGTCACCCAGGGGCCGGCTCCGATGTAGGCGCGGTCGGCGAGGACGGGGACGTCCTGGCGTTCGCAGATCCGGATGATGCGGTGGGTGCGGGCCGCGGTCAGGTCATGTGTGCGGCCGGGCAGCGCGGGTGAGATCCACAGCAGGTTGCCCGCGGGGTCGGCCACGACCTGCACGCTCCCGCCGTGACGGCGGTGCTTCTGGGAGAAGTCGGCCCGGCTGTCGCCGACACGGTCGCACTCGGCGAGCGTCCCGTCGAGCAGGACGTCATCCGGATCGGCCTCACGCAGGACACACAAGAGGCCGGGTGCCCGGCCGGACAGGTGCTGGACGACGGCCTTGACGTAAGCATGGGCGGTGTCGACGGATATGCCGAAGTCGGCGGCGATCTGCGCGAGCGTGTCGTGCCGGCGAAGATAGACCAGGCCCACGAGGGCACGCTGGTGGGGCGGCAGCTTGCAGCGCCGGTCACCCTCACGGGTGACGATGAGCATGGATACCCACTCGATCGGAGCATGAGGCAGGTCGAGTGCGGCAGGATGGGGACCAACAGGGCTCCTGCGCCGATGGGCTGAGACTTCGAACACCTCCCTCAACGGCGCGGGAGCCCTGTGCGTTGCGGTCCTCATCCTGACTCGGCCAGGGTCACTCGATCAGGGGCCCCTCTGAAAACGCTCAGTGACTCGCTGCGCGGTCTGGTCTCATTCCTGGCGAGCGAATCGGTCGAGTGCCTTGAGTACATGGGCGCGGGTTGTGTCGTTGCCCAGATGGCCTGCGTTGTCGACGATGGTCAGCTCGGCATCGGGCCAGGCGCGGGCGAGTTCCCATGCGGTGTCGAGCGGGCCGGCCAGGTCGAGTCTGCCGTGGATCAGCACGCCCGGGATGCCGGCCAGCCGGTGTGCGTCGTGCAGGAGTGTGCCTTCTTCCAGCCAGGCGCCGTGGGAGAAATAGTGGGAGCAGATGCGGACCAGGGCCAGTTGCGCGGTTGGCGGGCGGTCGCCGTAGGGGTGGGAGGTGCCGTTCGTTTCCCCGGACAGGACTGCGTCCTCCCAGGCGCACCAGTCAGCTGTGGCCTTCTCTCGTACTGCGGGGTCGGGATGTTCCATCAGGCGTGCGTAGGCCGCGACAATGTCACCGTCACGCGGTGTGCCGCCAGCTCCCGCTAGGAAGCGTTCCCACTGTTCGGGGAAGAACCGGCCCGCCCCGCGGTAGAGCCAGTCGATCTCGGAGCGCCGGGTGGTGGTGACGGCGGGGATGACGATCTGCGACACCCGCTCCGGGTATGTCTCGGCGTAGGCCAGGATCAGGGTGGAGCCCCATGAGCCGCCGTACAGCAGCCAGCGGTCGACACCCAGGTGCTCCCGCAGCCCCTCCATGTCGGCGATCAGGTGCTGGGTGGTGTTGTGCCGCATGTCGGTTGTGGGTTCGCTCGCATTGGGGGTGCTGCGGCCACAGCCGCGCTGGTCGAACAGTACGATCCGGTAGCGGTCCGGGTCGAAGTACTGGCGTGCCCTGATCCCGCATCCTGATCCTGGACCGCCGTGGACGACGAGTGCGGGCTTGCCGTCCGGGTTGCCGCAGACCTCCCAGTACACGAGGTTGCCGTCGCCGACGTCGAGCATCCCCTTCTCGTACGGCTCGACCGGTGGGTACAGCTCGCTCATTTTCGGATCTCCTGGCAGCCAAATGTGGACAAGGTCTTGTAGTAGACAACACGGCCGAGGTGACTCCGGCACCTGAACGATCGGCGGGGCTGGGCTCTCGGCCAGCGCCTAGCGCTCTTGACAACCGGAGAGGAATAGCCTGTCCAGGCGGTTGCGAACGTGTGCGGCTGTGCCGGTCAGGGATTCCTGAGCCGTTCATGACAGGAGCGTCCCTGTGGCGCGCGCGTCAGCCGCCGAGGATGAGCAGGGCGGCCAGCGCCGGGCCGAAGGCGCCGCCAAGTTGGTAGCCGAGGTTGAACAGGCCGATGGCCGTGGCGCGTTGCGCGGCAGGGGCAGACCCGGTCGCGTATACCGCCAGGGTGGCCTGGCCCGCGCTCGTCGTGAAGACGGCCAGCGTCGCGACCGGCAGGAGCAGGGATGGCCAGGGCGTCAGGGTCGCGGTGAGCGGGGCCAGGGCGCCGACCGCGAGGAGGATCGTCAGGACGCGCGGGCGGCCCATCCGGGCCGAGGCCCCCGCCAGCGCCATGGAGAGCACCGAGCCGGTGAGAAGGGCGAGCATCTGGCCGGTGCCGATCGTGGAGGTCGACCAGTCGGTGCGGTCGCGCAGGAGCTGGGGGACGGTGAAGAGCAGCGTGAAGTACGAGGTCGAGAAGGCGCACGCGAGCGCGGTGGAGAGGACGAACGTCCGCCTGCGCAGCAGGGACGCCGGGAGGAAGCCCGTGGGCCGCGACCTGATGTGCAGGGCGAGCAGTACAGCCGCCAGGACGGAGGCGGCCGCCGCGGGGAGCGGGAAGCGCGGTATGAGGACCAGGGCCGTCGCCAACAGGACCAGCAGGGCGGCGCCCCGGCCGTCGAACGGGGTGCGCCCGGCCCCGGGAGGGGCGGGCAGGTCGGCGCGGCGCATGACCGCAGGCAGGGCGAGGAGGGCGACCGCTCCGATCGTAAGGGAGACCCGCCAGGACGCCGCGCCCGCGAGGTGCGAGCCGAGGAGCGGTCCGACCGCGCCGAGCGTCCCGAAGCCCGCCGTGATCACGCCCATGCGGCGGACCGACCCCGCCAGGCTCATCGCCGCCGTGACCAGACCGGCGCCGCCCATCGCCTGGGCCGCCCGGCCCGCCATCGCCAGCGGCAGCCAGGGCGCCACGGCGACGACCACCGTGCCCGACCCGATCAGCGCCGCGCTCAGCCGGAGGGTGGCGCCCAGGCCGCGGTGGCGCAACAGGCCCGCCATCAGCGGGGTGCCGACCGCGACGGCCCAGGCGAACACCGTGACGAGCCAGGTCGCCGTGGCGGTACGGACACCGAACGTGTCCGCCATGTCCGGAAGGATCAGGACCGGACTGTTGGCGCTCGCGGCCAGCGGAGTGGCGAGTATCGCCAGCCACACGGCGGGCACGTGCTGTGTACTCCGGGCGGCCCCCGTGGCGGGGGTGGGGGAGGGGGCGCGGTCGAGCAGGGGCACGGTGGACTCCGGGGTTCGTGGGGCGACGGTGGCACGGACGGCCCGGGACGGCCTCGGTGCGGTGCGGTGCGGTGCGGTCCGGTCTGGTGTGGTGCGGTGCGGTGCGGTGCGGTGCGGTGCGGTCAGATGGTCGTGGTGACCTCGTCGTACGCGAGTCGCGGCGAGCGCGGGTACCAGGCGTTATCGCCGGGGCGGCCGATGTTCACGATCATCAGCGGGGTGTGGTCGTCGTCCAGGAACTCCTTCCGGACGCCCGGGAAGTCGAACCCGGTCATCGGCCCCGCGGCGAGGCCCGCCGCGCGCACCCCGAGGATGAAGTAGGCGGCCTGGAGCGTCGCGTTGAGCAGCGCGGACTCCTCGCGGACCGGCCGGTCGGCGAAGAGCAGGTCCTTGGCCTGCGGGAAGTGCGGGAGCAGGGCGGGGAGTTCCTCGTGGAACTCGTTGTCGGCGGCGAGGATCGCGACCAACGGCGCCGAGGCGGTCTTCGGCCGGTTGCCCTCGGCCATGTGGGGCAGCAGCCGCTCGCGCGCCTCGTCCGAGCGGACCAGGACGATCCGCAGCGGAGCCTGGTTGTAGGCGGTCGGGGCGTACTTGACGAGGTCGTACACCGCCCGGAGCTGCTCGTCGGTCACCGGCTCGTCGGTGAAGGTGTTCGCGGTACGGGCCTCGCGGAAGAGGAGGTCCTGGGCGACGGGGTGAAGGGCGAGCTCGGACATGGGATGCTCCTGTCGTTCAACCTTGATAATCTCAACGTTGAGATAAAAGCACCCGTCTCTCCCAACGTCAAGTATCTTAACGTTGAGAAGATGCCTATTGAGAGGAGTGCGGCGATGAGCGATGCCGTGGACGCGATCATCGGTCAATGGATCGAGGAGCGCCCCGACGTGGCGGACGACCTGTGGCCCGTGCAGCTCTTCGCGCGGATCCAGCGACTGGCCCGGGTGGTCGACAAGTCCGCCAAGGCCGCGGCAGCCGCGCACGGCGTGGAGTACGGCGAGTTCGACGTCCTGACCACGCTGCAGAGATCGGGGCCCCCTTACGCCCTCACCGCCGGAGCCTTCCTCAACGCCTCCATGGTCACGTCCGGCGCGATCACCAACCGCATCGACCGGATGGAGGCCAAGGGTCTGGTCGAGCGGGTGCGCGACGGAGAGGACCGCCGAACCATCAAGATCCGCCTCACCGAGCACGGGCACGAGGTCACCCGGGCCGCCTTCGCCGACCACCTCGCCAACTACGCTCGGCTCCTCGCCGATGTGGACCGCGACCTGGTGGCGACGACCGGCGAGGGCCTCCGGCAGGTGCTGGAGGCCCTCGGCGACACCCGTATCGAGTGACGTATGAGAAGTGACATGTGAAAAAAGGGGGGCGAGGGGTGCCGACGGGGTCCCTGCCACGCCCCGGAGGGCAGGTCCCGGACCGCGACGTCGGCCTCGTCGGCCTCGGTGTGACGGCTGGTGCCGTGCGTGCCGTACCAGTCCACGCAGAGCACCGCCGCGTCGTCCTGCAGATGGCCCCTGGTGGCGGCACCTGCGCGAGGGGGGAGGGGCAGGTGCCCACGGATGACGACCGGGGGCCGCTCACCGCGCCGACCGCCGGTTCCAGCGTAAATTCCGATACACGCTGCGCGCACATGTCGCAGTCGCCACCATGTCTTCCCGCGTCGCCTCACAGAGGTGTACCCGGGTCAGCGGGTACACCCGGGTACACCTCTGTGAGTGCGAGGTTCGCCCGCGTTCAGGAGATGCTGTTGTACGGTCCGCCGTCGAAGGTGAGGGCTGCGAGTTGCGGGCCGCGCAGCGGGACCTTCCAGTCGCCTGTGCCGCGGTAGAGGTACTCGCCCTGGGTGCCGACGCCGATCAGGTCGGGACGGCCGTCCCGGTTGGCGTCACCGAGGCCGACGAGGTGCTGATACGCGTTCCAGCCGCCCCCCACCCTCGTGCGTGCCGCGAACGTCCCGTCACCCTTGCCCAGGTGCTGCCACAGGACGCCGGCCCTGTCCCGCGCGAACAGGTCGCCGGCCGCTCCGCCCGCCACGTTGCCCACGGCGACCAGCTGGTTGTACACGCCCCAGCCGGGGCCGATCTTCTTGCGGGCGGCGAACGGGGTCGTAGCGGACCCCGTGCTCTTGTGCAGCCACAGGTCGCCGTCCTTGTCGATGGCCACAAGGTCGGCGAGTCGGCGACCGCCGAGCCCGCGACGTTCCCGGTGACCTCGATCTGGTCGTAGATCTGCCAGCCAGGTCCGATCAGCCGGTGCGGTCGGCCTGGAGTTGCGTGTCGTATGCGGTGTCGGTGCGCCAGAGCTGGCCGGAGGTGTCCCGGAGGAAGACGTCGGGGGTGCCGTTGTCGTCGAAGTCGTGCGGCGCGGTCTTGCGGACCACGGTGAACGAGCCGGTGGCGGTGAGGGTCGGACCGATGTAGTTGGACGGTACGGCGGTCAGCTCCCAGGTGTAGTCGCCGTTGTACCCGCCCTGCCAGTCGAACGTTGTCCGCGCCACGTCCGGGTAGTCGTAGTACCTGTAGTCCGCTCCGGTCCGGGTGTGCCGGATCCGGAGCATCGTGTGGGCGGGCGGCCGGGACAGGTTCCAGGTGAACTTCGCCGTCCCGCCGTTCTTGTCGAGGTCGACCGTGGCGGGGACGTCGGTGCCCGTGACCTGTATCGCGGTGGGCTCGCCGGTGCTCGCCACCAGAGTGACGGCCGGGACGTCGTCCCCCGTCGCCGTGACCTTGTACATGCCCTCGCCTTGGGCGACGCTGCCGCCCCGCACGTACAGGCTGCCGTCACCGGCCACGGCGGCCGAGGTCATGTGGTCGAGCAGCTTCTTCGTCGTCTTCGTCGCCGGGTTGTACGCGGCGACGTCGGCCAGCGTGGAGGCGACGTTGATGCTGTCGAAGACGCCCGTGGTGGCGTAGACGACCCGACCGCCGACGAGGCGGACCAGGAACCCGCCGTGCACCGCTCCGCTGACGGGGACCTCTTGGACGGTGTCCGTGGCCCGGTCCAGGAGGAAGATCTCCGGGTGGGTGTCGGCGTCGCCCTTGGACCAGGCGACGTGCGTCTCGGAGACGGCGCTGATCGTGGCCCCCGCGGGGACCTCGTAGCTCTCTTCCCGATCGTGTCGGTGGCGAGATCGAGCAGAGCCCACTTCCGCACGTTGTCCACGGTGAACTGGACCAGAGCGTCGTCGGCGGTGCCCGGCTGCACCCAGACCGAGGTGGCACCGGCCGGCAGGCCCGTCACAGGGCCGGTGCTGACCGCGAGGGTGTGCTTGCGCAGGCCCGTGCCGTCGGTGGTGAACACGGCGTCCGCCGCCGAGCCGGCGAACACCGGCTTGCCCACCAGCGGATCGAGGCCGACCTCGCGGATGCCCATCGTCGTCAGGTCCCGCAGCCTGACCTTGTAGTGGTCCGCGAAGACCAGAAAGTCCCCGGTCCGCGTGGACCGCAGATAGGTCCGGCCGCTGTAGCCCGTCGCGGCGCCGTTCGCGTACCAGGCGAAACGACTCGAAGCGCTGCTCCCCACGGGCTGGGTGAGGAAGCCCTTCACTCCGGCGTCGACCAGCTTGTGCTGCTTCGGAAACACGATCGGATCCGCAGAGGCTTCCGCAGCGACGGACGCCATCCGGCCCGGGGAGGCTGCGGTCGCCGGGACGGCGAGCGCCCCCGCGCCGAGGGTGACGGCGAGGACGGTGGAGACGGCGACGGCCAGCCGTCTGCGAGTCGAGCGGGCGTAGGCCACGTTCGTATTCCTTCCGGAGCATTGGCGCACCATGCGCCACACCCGTTCAGACTCACGACAGGTCGAAAGGTGTACGGATCCGGCAGTTGAAGGCTGATGACGCCCGTCCCGCTCGCCACGAAGCTCGTGAACGAACTGGTCGAGGCTGCCGACGAGAAGCAGTCGAACAAGACGATCGCTCGCTACGGCCGCGTGAACTGGACCGGCATGGCGCTGAGCTGCTGTTCCAGGTACTGACCGAACGCGAGGAGAAGAACAGCGTCGCCATCGCCTCCAACGAGTCTTTCGGCGGCTGGACGAAGACCTTCACCGATCCCCGCCCCTGCGCGGCCATCGTCGACCGGCTCACCTTCAACGACACGATCATCGAGACCGGCACCGACTCCTACCGACTCGCCAGCACCCGCGCCCGAGCCGAACAGGTTCAAGCCGGCTGACGAGACACGGCCGCAGAGGCCGTCCCCTGCTGCCGAGTGAGCTCCTCCAAGACACGGTCGCGGAGAAGTCCGTACTCCTCGCGGAGCCTGCGCCATTCGGTCACGGGCGGTCGGGGAATCACGATGCCTCCAGTGACGATCTCCTCCGGACTGAACTGCTCGCGGGTGAGGTCGATCTCGATGCCCATGCCCAGGCGGTTCCACCAGTGGTAGTCCACCCGCTCTCCGTTGACGTGGACCTCGCCCCGGATCAACTCGCCCCCCAGCAGGTCATTGAGCACCATGGCGGTCACTCCGCACTGGTCCCGGGCCGGGTTCTCCCGGGTCCAGCGCGATCGGAACTCAGGCGTGCACGTCTCGGCACTCCAACTGCTGCGAACGGCTCGTTCGATGTCGGCGAGAAGAAACGGTGTCATGTCGGTGATCCTGCCAGCCGGCACTGACAACGACCGGACGCTGCCAGCCTCGTCGCCGTTGTCGTCCGCTCGATCGGCGCCCGCCACGAGGGCGCCCACGACCTGTTACCGACGGCCTGTACTTCGACCTGCGCCGTGTGCTGCGCAACCCCGCCGACGATCCCTTGATGCGCCCCCGCACCGGCCTGGACCCCGACGTCTACGCCTACGTCCTGGAGGCCCCGTGACCCCCTTGCTCCAGCGGCGGACCGCAGCCGCCCGCCGTCACGCCCCCGGGGCCCCGTAAACGCCCGCCCGCCCCGCCGCCGCGGCACCGGCGGCGGCGAGGCGGGGGAGGGCCGGGTCCGGGGCCGCCTGCAGGAGCAGCAGCTCGTGGTAGAGCGGGGCGGTCGCCGCGACCAGCAGCGCGCGGGCGTCGACCGGGCCCGGCACTTCGCCCCGCCCGGCGGCACGCGTGACGACCACCGCGCAGCGTGCGTAGCGGTCCTCCCAGAAACGGGCCAGGGCGCCGGCCGCCTCGGCCGAGCGGAAGCCCGCGGCGATCAGCGCCGTGGTCAGACTGGGCCCGCTGCCCGCCAGGGCCTCGTAGACCTCCTGGTTGAGCGCAGTGAGGTCGCCCTCCAGTGATCCGGTGTCGGGCGGGCTCCACGTGTCGTCGGCCGCGGCGTCGAGTACGTCGGCCAGCAGGCCGCCGACGTCGCGCCAGCGCCGGTAGACGGTGGTGCGGTGTACGCCGGCCCGCTCGGCGACCGTGTCGATCGTCAGCCCGTCGTACCCGCCCGCCATCAGCAACTCGCCCACCGCCGCCAGGACCTGGGCCCGGACCCGGGCGCTGCGGCCTCCCGTCCGGCGCCGTGGTGTGGCCGAATCCAGATGGTCTTCATGGCTGGAACTCTCACTTGTGTGCTCAACAGCATCCATGGAACGATCTTAAAGCAACATTCGTCGCTATAAGGAGTCTCCGGTGATCCTCACCCGCCCCTCCCACCACCACGTCGCCCTCCCTCCCGCCCCCGAACCCCTGGAGCCGCTCCATGACCGCCCATCTCACCGCGACTGACCTCGGCAAGTCCTACGCCGGCCGCACCGTCCTCGCCTCCGTCGACTGCTCCGTCATCGACGGAACCCGCCTCGGCATCGTCGGCGAGAACGGATCCGGCAAGTCGACCCTCCTCCGGCTGCTCGCCGGCGCCGAACGCCCCGACACCGGCACAGTCATCGTCCGCGCCGACGGCGGCATCGGCTACCTCCCCCAGGAGGAATACCTCCCCGCCCACCTCACCGTCCAGCAGGTCCTCGGCCGCTCCCTCGCCGGACTCCGCGCCACGGAGGACCGCATGCGCCGCCTGGAGGCACGCATGGCCGACGGCGACACCACCGACGAGACCCTCACCGTCTACGCCGACCTCCTCACCGCCTTCGAACTGCGCGGCGGCTACGACGCCGACGCCCGCACCGAACGCGCCCTGCACGGCCTCGGACTGCTTGGACTGCCCCGCGACCGCACCGTCGGCGGCCTCTCCGGCGGCGAACAGGCCCGCCTGCGCCTGGCCGCACTGCTGGCTTCCGCCCCCGAGGTCCTCCTCCTCGACGAACCCACGAACCACCTCGACCACGCGGCCCTCACCTGGCTGGAGGACCACCTCCGCGCCCGCCGCGGCATCACCGTCACCGTCTCCCACGACCGGCAGTTCCTCGAACGCGTCACCACCGCCCTCCTGGAGGTCGACGGTGACCTGCACCGTACGGTCCGCTACGGCAACGGTTACGCCGGCTACCTCACCAGCCGCGCCGCTGAACGGCAACGCCGCTCCCAGGCCTACACCGCTTGGCGCGAGGAGACGGACCGGCTGCGGGAGTCCGCCGCCGTCACCGCCCGCAAGGTCGCCCCCGGCCGGGCCATGAAGGACGGCAACAAGATGGCCTACGACCGCGCGGCCGGCCGGGTCCAGCACTCCCTGGCGAGCAGGGTCCGCAACGCCGAGGAACGCCTCGCCCGCCTGCTGGCCAACCCGGTCCCCGCCCCACCCGAGCCGCTCCGTTTCACCGCCGTGCCGCGCACGACTTCCCCCGCCACTGCGCACGGCCCGTCCCTCACGGCATACGACGTGTCCCTGACGGGCCGCCTGGCGCCGGTGAACCTCACCCTGTCGCCCGGCGGCCGGCTCCTGATCACCGGTCCGAACGGCGCCGGCAAGAGCACTCTGCTCGGCGTCCTCGCCGGCACCGTCATCCCCGACCGGGGCCACGTGGTCCGCCCTGTCCGGACCGGACTGCTGACCCAGCACACCCACCCCGGGCCGGCCCACCGCCCACTCCTCGCGGCCTTCGCCGCGGGCCGCCCCGGCCCGCCCGAGGAACACACCGAACAGCTGCTGTCACTCGGCCTGTTCGCCCCCGGGCAGCTCACCACCCCGGTCGGCACCCTCTCCGCGGGCCAGCGCCGGAGGCTTGCCCTGGCCCGGCTGGTCACCGAACCGGCCGACGTCCTGCTCCTGGACGAGCCCACCAACCACCTCTCACCCGCCCTGGCCGAGGAACTCGACGAGGCCCTCGCCTCCTTCCCGGGCGCCGTGGTCGTCGTCAGCCACGACCGCCGCCTGCGCACCCGCTGGCAGGGCGACCACCTCTCCCTCCGAGCGGCAGCCCCGGCTGCGGCCTGACCCCCTCCCCCTCTCTGAAAGGCCCCCCTTGACCCTGGCCCGCCTGATCCACACGTATGCCCTCCCCACTCCGGGCGCCGGCCCCTACGCACTCACCGCCGGCCCCGACGGCAACATCTGGTGCACCCTGGTCCACGCGGGCCGCATCGCCCGCCTCACCCCCGACGGCCGGATCGACGAGTTCCCCCTCGATTCCCCCGACTGCGGCCCGACCCTGATCACCACCACCTCCGACGGTGCCCTGTGGTTCACCCGCAACCACGACCACCGCATCGGCCGCATCACCCCCGACGGCGAAGCCCGCTCCTACCCTGTCCCCGGCTCCGACCCGGGCCCCTACGGAATCACCGCCGGCCCGGACGGCGCCGTCTGGTTCACCACCCTCCACACCGCGACAGTCACCCGCATCACCCCGGCCGGCGAACTCACCGAGCACGCCCTCCCAGACGGCTCCTTCCCGTCCTTCCTCACCACCACCCCCGACGGTGCCCTCTGGTGCACCCTCAACCAGGGCGACGCCCTCGCCCGGATCACCGTCACCGGCGAGACCACCCTCCACCCTCTGTCCACCCCCGGCGCCGCCCCCGTCGGCCTCGCCGCGGCCCCGGACGGCACCCTCTGGTTCGCCCAGATCGGCACTGGCCACATCGGCCGCCTGACCCCCGGGGGCATCATCGAACACCCCCTGCCGGATCCTCGATGCCGCCCGCACGCCGTGGCGGTGGCCCCAGACGGCTCCTGCTGGTACACGGCATGGGCCACGGGCCGCATCGGCCGCGTCACCCCGGCCGGCACCGCCACCGAGTTCCCCCTCCCCACCCCCGCGTGCGAACCCCACGGCCTCGCCTTCGCCCCCGATGACACCCTCTACGTCGCCCAGGAGAGCGGCGAGGTCACCCGCTGGAACCTCACCTGACACGTGGTGAGAGGGGCGTTCGCAGCGTCGGTCATGAGGCAGTGGGCTCCTTCTCCTACGGCGAGCAAGGCAGTCGGCTCCGCTCCGAGATAGCCGACGGGGACCACAGGAGTGCGTGCTTCCCGGCAAGGCTCCCCGGGCCGGTGATGAACACGCCACTCGAAGCGGTGACGCGACACCGGCGACCGCAACGCACACGCTCGGCCGTGAGCACCGGCTCTGCAACACGCCAGGGCGTTGCAGCTCTGACCTGGGCAAACACAGGCCAGCGGTCGGTCTGGGTGCCCGCGTTGGTTGTGGTGTTGGTGGGGTGGTTGATCCAGTAGAGGGCGGTGTCCATGCCTCGTGGAGTCCAGTTGTGGAGCAGGTACCTGCGGCTCGACGCGGCAGGGGAGAGCGCCCACGCCACGAAGGGGACAGATCCCTGGATCGCCAAGACCCCTGAGATCGCGGTGCCGGTCAAGGACCCCATGGCCGACGTCACGGTCCGGATAGCGGTCGGCGGGGACACCTGGAAGGAAGGGGACCAGGCCCCCGTCCGAACGGTGCGCCTGTCCCCGACCGGGGTCGCGTTCGACGCCGAGACCGGGGCGCAACTCCCTTCCGACCCCTCCCAGGTCAGGGACCGCGACACCGGTGCCGAGCGGCGCGCACGCACCCGCAACACGGGAGCGCTGACCGCGCCGGGCGGTGCCGGGGGAGAGGGGGCCTGGGCGTCACACGAGAGCGGAAAACCGGCCCTGCAGAAGGTGAAGGCGGGATAGGCCGGCCCCGCCTCCAGGAGCACCCTGTGGCGAGTACCGCAGACGAGCCCGAGCAGCACCCTCCGTGCTTCGAGCTGTAAGCGGCTTCCCGGCACGGCCATTCGCCTGTCCTGCCAGGGTTCCGCGATCATCGCGCGCAGCTGGGCATCGGAGTCGGCTTGAGTTCCGCCGACGGTGGGCCGAGGCCTCGACCAGGGCCTTGATGCCCGCCGGCACTCCTCTCTTCCAGGACCGGTCAGAGCCAGCCTCTGTGAGCCGCCTGTACACCGGCCTGGAAACGTGTCTCGACGCCGAGTTCGGCCATCAGTTCGGTGAGCCGGCGTCCCACCGTCCGCTCGGTCACGCCGAGGGTGCGGGCGATGGTGCGGTCCTTCATGCCGGAGGCCATCAGCGACAGCAGCTCTCGGTCCCTTTCGGACGGGCCGCACTGGGTCGCGGCCGCGCCAAGGGGAGTGGCGCGTGCCCAGAGGCTCTCGAAGCAGCAGACGAGGGCGTCGACGAGGGCCGACTCGTGCACCAGCAGCCGCACGCCGGGGTCCGGATCGGTGTAGGAGACGGGCAGCATCGCGGTGGTCCGGTCGACGATGAACATCTTCAGGGTGACGTCGGGAAGTATTCTCGCCTGTTCGCCGGCGTCGATGCAGCGGTGCATGGCCGCCATGTGCTCGGGCGAGGCCAGGGCTTCGCGGGCGTAGACGAAGCGGTAGGCGACCCCGTCCTGGAGCCGGCGCAGTTCGAGGTCGTTCGGGTTGCTCTGCCCGCCGATGTACGGCGGGGCGTCGACGGCGACGATCTCCTCGCGTGCCTCCAGCTGGAGTCGGGACACGGCGGCCAGTACGGCGTCCTCGCCCTCCAGCAGCTCGACGACCGGCGTCCCCCGATGTGGCCGGGCACGGAGCCGGTCGGCCAGTTCCTCCACCTGCATCTGCATCTGGGCGAGGTCGCCGCGTCGGCGGCTGATCAGCGCGGGCAGGGCCTCATCGGGTGCGATGAGGGCGTACAGCGGGGGAGTGAAGCCGATCTGCTGGACGAGCCCGTGGTCCAGGAGGTGACGTATCGCGGGACGCAGTTCGGCCGGGGAGCAGCCGGTGCTCTCCGCGAGCCCTTCTGTCGTGGCCCGCTTCAGGTCCAGTAGGGCGAGATAGGCGTCGTTCTCGAGCTGGCCGAGACCGACGGGCTGCAACGAGAACACGTGGACCTCCCATGCCAACGGTGGGGGTCGTTGGTGTGGTGGGGACTGTAGGTCGCGCTCCGGTGGGCGTCAAGGTCTCATTACGGCGCAGAGGAAAAGGACGTTTCGCGGCATATTCGGTGTCTGTAGGGTTCCATCCCACCCATCCCTGCTGAACAGGACATTGTCCGGAACCGGAAGTGCACAGAGATTTACAGGTGGTTGCAGGCGCCCCAATCCTGGTCCCAGTTCCGCCGCCGCTGTTCATCCTTCAGCGTCGCGCGGCGGAGCTTCCAATGCCGTCACTCCCCACGGTGGCTGACCTCGGCCACGGGGACGGCATGCCTGGACAAGGAGCATCGATGCACCACAGATACGCATTGCCTGCACGGAAGATATTCGGGACGGCGCTCGCCGCCGGTCTGGCCGCCACAGTGCTGGCGGTCGTGCCGGGGACGGCGGACGCCGTCGAGGGAAGCGTCCCGGGAGCCGGTGCGCCGCTTCCCACGCCGGTAGCTCCGCAGACGGACGCCGCGGCACCGGCGACCGACGGGCCGGTCGAGCGCCTCATCGTCGGCTACAAGCCCAAGGCCACGGAGGCCAAGTCCGACGACGCAGCCGCCAAGGACGCCGAGGCCAAGGGCAAGAAGGCCGGTGAGTCCCTCGACTTCGAGCGCCGCCTGGGCACCGGAGCCGCGCTGGTCGACCTCGGTGCCGAGCTCGGTCAGAAGGACGCGGCCGACGTCATGGCCGCCTTCCGTGCCGACCCGGATGTCGCGTACGCCGTCCCGGATCGCCGTGTGTACGCCACGGCCGCCGCGCCGAACGACACCGACTACAACCGCCAGTGGGACCTGTTCGAGGCCGCCGCCGGAATGAACGTCCCCGGCGCCTGGGACAAGGCGACCGGTGAAGGCGTCAAGGTCTCTGTCATCGACACCGGCTACGTCGCCCACTCCGACCTCGCCGCCAACGTAATCGCCGGATTCGACTTCATCTCCGACGAGAGAACATCCCGCGACGGCGACGGCGGCCGCGACAACAACGCCGCCGACGTGGGCGACTGGATGAACAAGGGTGACTGCGGCGTCGACCAGTTCGGCCAGCCGGTCCCCGACCGCGACAAGAACAACTCCTGGCACGGCACCCACGTCGCCGGCACCATCGCCGCGACCACCGGCAACAACAAGGGCATCGCCGGTATCGCGTACAACGCGACCATTCAGCCCGTCCGCGTCCTCGGGTGGTGCGGCGGCACGGACGCCGACATCATCGACGCCATCACCTGGGCGTCCGGCGGTCCGGTGCAGGGCGTGCCCGCCAACCCGAACCCGGCCGACGTCATCAACATGAGCCTCGGCGGTGGCGGCGCCTGCAACCCCGGCACCCAGAACGCCATCAACGGCGCGGTGGGCCGTGGCACGACCGTCGTCGTGGCGGCCGGCAACAGCAACGCGAACGCGGCTAACTTCCAGCCGGCCAACTGCAACAATGTCATCACCGTCGCCGCCTCGGACCGTGAGGGCAACCGAGCCAGCTACTCCAACTACGGCAACATCATCGACGTCACCGCTCCCGGCGGCGAGACCGCCCTCGTCTCCGCGAACGGCATCTGGTCCACGGTGAACAGCGGCCTGCGCAGCGTCGGCAACGAGACGTACCAGGCGTACCAGGGCACCAGCATGGCCGCCCCGCACATCGCGGGCCTCGCCGCCCTGTTGAAGCAGGCCACCCCGACGCTGACGCCCGCCCAGATCGAATCGGCGATCAAGTCCAACACCCGCGCGCTGCCCGGCGCTTGCACGGGCGGCTGCGGCGCGGGCCTCGCCGACGCGGCCCGGACGCTCGGCGCGTCCGGCGGGACCGACCCAGAGCCCACCGGCAAGGTGTTCACCAACGCAGCCAACGTGACCATCCCGGACACCAGTACCCCGATCACCTCTTCACTCGCGGTGACGGGCATCAGCGGCAACGCCCCGACCACTCTCAAGGTCGCTGTCGACATCAAGCACACCTACCGCGGTGACCTGCGCATCGAGCTCGTCGCCCCGAACGGCGGCACCACGCAGCTCAAGGCCACCAGCTCCGGCGACAGCGCGGCCAACGTCATCACCACCTACACCGTCAACGCCTCCAGCGCGGCCGCCAGCGGCACCTGGAAGCTGCGGGTCACGGACGTCTACAGCGGCGACACCGGCTACATCGACTCCTGGAGCCTGACCTTCTGACCCATCCACACCTCTAGTCCCAACCAGGGGCCTGCCGATGCCGAGGAGGGCATCGGCAGGCCCCACGCCCCGTTCGCGCACTACGGGGTTCCAGCAGCGATCAGGCCCCGTTGTCATGGCATACGGACCGCAGCGGACCATCCCCGAGACCCACCTCCAGCGCCTGCAGCCTCTGCGCATAGTTCGGGAAGCCCGCACCCAGCACGATCCGTCCCCTCACATCCGCAAAACGCGTCCGCTCCCACGGGAGAAGCGCGCAGGGCCTCGCTGAAGTCCGTGAATGCCATCGTCATGTCCTACTCCGGACCTCCGAGTGACGCTCCGCCAAGTTCAGATGTTGCCCGTACACAGGCCTCCCCTGTGCACCACCAGTCGCCGCCGGGGAATGGCGCACCAACACCCGTCCCGACCGGGGGCCCGGTGTGCAGCCGGGGCATCGCGGCCAGCGCCTGATCAGCGCAGAGCGGGCCTCGTCGGGTGCGACATGGGCGTACAGCGGAGGAGTGAAGCCGATCTGCTGGACAGCCCGTGGTCCAGAGGTGACGTATGGCGGGGCGCAGTTTCGGCCGCGAAGGAGCCGGTGATCGCCGCGAACGCTTCTGTCGTGGCCCCTTGAGGTCGGGCAGGGTGAGGCAGGCGTCGTTCTCGAGCCGGCCGAGGCCGACCGGATTCAGTGGAACACGTGGACCTCCCACGCCGACCGCGGGCGACTGTACGGGCTGTCGGTGGCACTCCGGTGAACGTCACGGTCCTCCTGGCGACGCCCAGGAATGCACCGGTTCGGAGAAATTGGGTGTTCCGCCCGGTTCATCCTGCACGTCCGTGCTGAACAGGACATTGTCCGGAACCGGAAGTGCGCGCTTGTTTACAGGCAGTTGCAGGCGGCCCGATGCTTGGCGCAGTTCCCGCCGCGACCGTTCAGCCCACCTTCGCGCGGCGGAGCTTCCCCCGCCGTCACCACCCCCACGGGCCCAGGCCACCCCCGGCCACAGCGATGGCATGCCTGGATAAGGAGCAGCGATGCAGCACAGAACCGCACTGCCCGCACGGAAGATACTCGGCACCGCGATCGCCGCCGGTCTGGCCGCCACCGCGCTGGTAGCCCTGCCGGGGACGGCTGCCGGCGCCGAGGGAAGCATTGTGGGAGCCGGCGCGCGCAACACCGTCAAGGACAGCTACATCGTCGTCCTCAAGGACGGCAGCGCGACGGCGAAGGGTGTGGAGCAGCACAAGGCCGCCCTCACCAAGCGGTACGGGGGCAAGGTCGGGCACACCTACACCTCCGCGCTCAAGGGCTTCTCGGTCAGGATGACCGAGAAGCAGGCCAAGCGGCTCGCCGCCGACGCGGCGGTCGCCTACGTCGAGCAGGACGCCAAGGGCTCCCTGCAGGCGGTTTCTTCCTGGGGCCTGGACCGTGTCGACCAGGGGGCTCTGCCACTCAATGGCGCCTACACGGCACCCAACACCGGCGCGGGCGTCACCGCGTACGTCATCGATTCGGGCATCCGCACGTCGCACAGCGACTTCGGTGGACGCGCGTCCTGGGGCACGAACACCATCGACAGCAACAACACCGACTGTCACGGGCACGGCACCCATGTGGCGGGCACCCTCGGCGGCACGTCCTATGGTGTGGCCAAGGGCGTCAGCCTGGTCGGGGTCAAGGTCGCCGACTGTGCCGGGGACCTGAGTTCGACGAGTATCGCCGCCGGCATCGACTGGGTCACGCGCAACGCAGTGAAGCCCGCCGTCGCCAACATGAGCTTGGAGTACCCCAGCCAGGCCGTGGCTACGGCAGTGAAGAACTCCGTCGCCTCCGGCATCGTCAACGTCGCCGCAGCCGGCAACGACTACGGCTCCGACTCCTGCTACGTCACGCCCGCCAAGGTGCCCGAGGCCATCACCGTTGGTGCGAGCACCCGCAACGACAGCAGGTGGATCCGCTCCAACATCGGCCCCTGCATCGACCTCTTCGCGCCCGGTGATGCCATCGTCTCGGCCGGCATCACGAGCAACACCGCCTCCGCGACGATGTCCGGCACGTCGATGGCCGCCCCGCACGTGGCGGGCGCCGCCGCGCTCTACCTCTCGGCCAACCGGACGGCAACACCCGCCCAGGTGCAGTCCGCCCTCAAGAACAACGCCACCAAGGGCAAGCTGACCGGCATCGGAGCCGGATCGCCCAACAACCTGCTCTACACCGGCTTCATCGGCCAGTGACGGCCTGACCCCTGTGACAGCCTGTCCGGCCGGTACCCCCCACTTCTCCGCCCGCCGACCGGACAGGCCATGGGCTCCGCTCCCTCGCCACTCCCCCCACGCCGAACGAGGTTCCCGTGCGATCGAAGCTCGCCCATTGGCTCGCCGCAGCCGCGACCGCCGCGGCCGTCACCGCCGGCACCGGGTACGGCATGGCCGCACCGGCCGGCCCAAGCGCGCCCCGCGACGACCGCGCCTACATCTACCGCATCCCCGGCGGCGCCCACTTGCCGCCCGCTGAACTCGCCGGTTTCGACCTGATAGAGGACCGCGAAGGTGATGACCTGTTCGTCCTCGGCGACGCGACCACCGCCCTGCACCTCAGGGCCGCCGGCCTGCGCCCGAAAGTGGAGCAGAGGCTGACCCCGGCCGCCTGGGAGCCGCCCAAACGCAGCGGCCAAGCACCCGCGCTCACCCAGGCCGTCGCCGAGGAGACGTACTACGGCGGCTACCGCACGGTGAACGCCCAGTACGCCCACCTCGACCAGGTCGCCGCCGACCACCCCACGTTCGCCACCGTCGTGGACATCGGCGACTCGTGGCGCAAGTCCGCCGGCAGAACCGGCGGATACGACCTCAAGGCGATCTGCATCACCAAGAAGCAGAGCGGCAGCTGCCGGCTGACGCCCAACTCCAGCAAGCCGCGGGTCCTCGTCCAGGCGCAGGTGCACGCCCGCGAACTGACCACCGGCGAGATCGTCTACCGCTGGATCGACCACCTCACCGACGGCTACGGCGCCGACGCCACGACCACGAGGATTCTCGACACCCGCGAGATCTGGGTGGTCCCGATTGGCAACCCCGACGGTGTGGACATGGTGCAACAGGGCTTCACGGGAGGTCCGACGGGTCAGCAGTGGCACCGCAAGAACGCCAACCACACCCATTCCACCACCGCCTGCACGGAAGGCCCCAACAGCGGCAGCGGCATCGACCTCAACCGCAACAACAGCAGCCACTGGGGCGGCGCAGGCGCCAGCTCCCGGCCGTGCGACCCGGTCTACAAGGGCAGGTCAGCGGACTCCGAGTCCGAGAACAAGGCACTCCAGGGCTTCTACCGCCAGCTGTTCCCCGACACCCGCGCCACGGGTGACACGGCGGCCGCCGCGCCCGGCACCAAGGGAATGTTCATCACCCTGCACAGCTACTCCAACATGGTCCTGTTCCCCTGGGGCTTCGACGACGGCAGGGAGAGCGGCAACGACGTGGCGCTGCGCGCCATGGGGAGTGAGATGGCCCGACTGGCCGGCGGATGGCAGTACGGCCAACCCGGCGAGATCCTCTACGACGCCGGCGGCGGCCACGACGACTGGGCCTACGACCACCTCGGCGTCCCCGCCTTCACCTGGGAGATCGGTCCGAGCAGCGGCACCTGCGGGGGCTTCCACCCGCCGTACTCGTGCCAGGACACCTTCTGGAACCAGGTCAAACCCATGCTGACGTACGCGGCCGGCAAGGCGGGCGATCCGTACGCCGGCACCGTGACCTCGTCGCCTGCCGGCTGACACCCCCGCGCGCCACCGTGCCATCCGCACCCCCGGACTCGGGCGCCGCCGTTCCTGACGCGGGCGAGGGCCCCGCGCGCGGTGAGGGCGGCCCGCAGCTGGCTGCGCATCACAGGCAGTCGCGGCTGAACCAACCGGCACCGGCGCCTGCATGACAACCGCCTCCCCACCGGCGCTGATCGCTCCCCGAGCGGCGGTCGCCGGGCGCCTCACATGTTGGAGACCACATTCATGAAGCCGAAGAGCCTGGGCCTCGCAGCGGCGGCCGTGGCGTTACTGCTGCTCGGAGGGTGCCACACGCTGGCGGCCATGGAACCGGAACCCGAACCGATCGTCATCGGGACGGCCAGCGGCTTGTCAGGGTTCGACCCCGCCGGAACATACGACAGCGGGTCACTGGCTGTGTACAACAACATCTACCAGAGCCTGCTCACCTTCGACGCGGGGTCGCCCGTACCGCGAACCGACGCGGCCAAGACGTGTGCCTTCACCGACTCCGCACTCGACACCTACCAGTGCGAGCTCCGTGACGACCTCGTCTTCTCCAACGGTCACCCGGTCACCGCCATGGCAGTGAAACACTCCTTCGAACGGATCCTGCGCATCAGCCACCCCCTGGGGCCGCGCACGCTGTTCGGAAATCTGCGCTCGGTCGAGGTCCGCAACTCCCTCGTGACATTTCACCTCAGTGCAGCAGATGCCACATGGCCCCACAAGATCGCCACAGGAGCCGGTTCGATTCTCGATCCGGCCGAGTTCCCTCTTGACCAGCTGCGCAAGGACGGGAACACGGTCGGATCCGGTCCCTATGTGGTCTCCTCCTATACGAAGGGAAAGGGCGTCGACCTCGAACCGAACCCGACGTACAAGGGGGCCGTGAAGCGACCAGGCATACCGGTTCGCGTGCGCTACTACCCGACGGCACAGGGCGTCGAGACAGCTTGGACAGCAGGGACCATCGACGTCGCCTACAGCGGACTGCCGTCCGCGACCGTTGCAAAGATCGATCCCGGCGACCCGGAACTCCACCTCTTCACCGGGGAGGGCACACATGCGCGCTACCTCGCCATGAACCTGCGCTCCTCAGGCAACCCCTTGACGAAGCTCGCCGCTCGCCGAGCCGTCGCCGCCCTCGTGGACCGCGGGAAGCTGGCCACAGAGGTGTTCGCATACACAGTGACGCCGCTGTACTCCCTCGTTCCCCAAGGCATCCCCGGTCACGACACCGCCTTCCTGGACGAATACCCCGAGACGGATGCCCGGTACGCGGCACAGCGCCTCCGCTCCGCCGGCATCACCACTCCGGTGCCCATCACACTGGGCCATCAGAACGGCCCCGCCGCCATGGAAGCAAAGGAACTGAAGCGGCAACTGGAAGAGAATCACCTCTTCAAAGTGAAACTCGTCGAAGAAACCGACTGGAACACCTACCAAAAGCGATGCGAGCGCGGCGAGTTCGACGCCTTCACCACCGCGTGGGCTCCCGATTTCCTCGACCCTGACACCTTTGTGCAGCCGCTGGTGAGTACACGTAACACCCTGCACAACGGATACACGTCGGCCGAGGTCGACAGGGCGATCCAGGACACACAGCGGCACGCCGACCGCGCGAACACCATTCCGCAGTTCCTGGCGATACAGCGGACCGTCGCGCGAGACGTTCCACTGGTCCCGCTGTGGCAGAAGAAGGAATACGTGGTAACCCGCGCGACCGTCACCGGCGGCCACCACCTGGCCGAGGGCAACGGAATCTGGCGCCTGTGGGAACTGGGACGGCTCTGAAGCCGCTGAGCGCAGACCACCATGCCGCCCACGCTGCGCGAGCGCGCCGGCGTTCTCCACTCCCGCACCGCACCCCCCCCCAGGTACCACAGGCACTCCCCGGCGCCGCGCTTCTGAGGCGCTCCGGCCGCCGCAGCCGCATGCTCCGCTGACCGGCTGCGTCGGCATCTTGGCGCTACCGGGGGAGTAGGGCGCTCACGGTCTGGCCGCCGGTGGCCTGGCGGGTGACGGCGGTGGTGAGGGCGAGGCGGTTGACCATGGGCCAGCCGAAGCCTCCGGTGCCGCCGTTCAGGTCGGGGGTGCGCATGCCCGGCGCGTGCGGGCTGGGGTCGTGCACGGCCACTTCGATGCTGTCCGGGCGCGCGGTCAGGTCCAGCGTGCAGGTGCCGCCGCCGTGGCGCAGGGCGTTGGTGACGAGCTCGGAGACGACCAGGACCACGGTGTCGGCGGTCTCGGGTGTGAGCGCTGGTAGGAGACCTTCGAGGAACTCCGGAGCGCTGTCGCGGGCGCCGGCTGCAGATGTCGCTGAGAGGAGGGGTGCGACGTCGCACCCGGAGGCGGGCGGCCTGCTTGGGTCCGAGCGGGGTGTCGGCGGCGACCAGGTCCGCCAGGTCCTCGCGCCGGCAGACCTGGTCGACCTGGCCGGGGTTGGTGGAGCGTCCCGGCCGGGTTCGCGCTCAGGCCGCCCAGGAGGCAGCGGTGGACGAACCGGCGCACGACGAACGCCGTCACGTTTCGCCTTTCGGTGATCACTGCGCCGAGTCGCGGTTGCCTCCGCGAAGCTCGTCGTAGGGTCGGGTGCGCTGAGGCATATCCGGATTTGCGCGACCCCTAGCGCGGCAGCGAGGTCTGTCATTTGAACGGTGTATCGGGGGTGGTTGGCGTTACTGGCGGGCGGAGAGTCGGCCGGCGAAGGTGATGTCTAAGGCGTTCAGTCCGGTCTCCCAGCGTGGCCTGCCCGCGACGGTCCCGGAGCCGCGGGACGCTCGGTTCGTGGGCAGCGTCGCCCAACGGCTCCGTGCCATGGTCAGTCGGCGGTGTGATTCCTGCTCGTGGGGTCGGGGATGCCGTGGTCGGCGAGGGCTTTGCGCAGAGCGTCGTTGTCCTGTTCGAGGTGGTTGATGCGGGACCGGACCGGGTCGAGGGCCTGCTGGAGTTCGGCAGGGGTGAACCGGGGGGTGATGTGCTGCGGGCAGTTCCAGTCGAAGGCCTCGATGTCGATGACTACCAGGCGCTCGACGATGTGGGGGTGGCCGTAGTCGACGGGCCGGAGTCGTTCGGCGAGGTAGGGGTTGTCGGCGAGGGCCTTGACGCGGGCCCGGCCGAGGATCTTCAGCCGGATCCGGCGGGGGTAGTCCATCAGGATCAGGGCGACGCGGTTCTCGCTGTCGAGGTTGCCGTTGGTGATGTACTGCCGGTTCCCGCGGAAGTCGGCGTAGGCGAGGGTGTGGCCGTCAAGCGGTTGCAGGAAGCCCGGGGGACCGCCGCGATGCTGGACGTAGGGCCAGCCGCCGGTGTTGATGCTGGCCATGTAGAAGCTGTCTCGCTCGAGGATGAACTCCTGCTCGTCGGGGCCTAGCTGGTCGGGATCCGGGCCCGCGGCGGCCGCCATGTGCCGGTATGCCCTCCCGCTGCCGACGGCGTCCTGGTGGTGCTGTACGTCAGGGGTGAACAGCAACTGCGCGTAGCGGCTCGACACGGAAGGAGATCACCACCAGTAGACGGGGTAGCGGGGGGCTGCGGAATCGAGCGCGGAGCGGGCAAGGCCGACGGCGACCAGGACGACGGTAGCCAGGGCCAGGAGCGCAAGGAACAGCAGCGTCGGGGGCTGCGTGACGACAACGATGACTGCGGTTGCGGCGGCGGGGGAGTGCGGGGTGCGGGCGAGCATCATTGCGCCCAGGGCGAGGCCGCCGGCCAGAGCGGCAGCCCAGGTAGAAGATCCGACGGCGGCGAGGGTGAGGAAGCCGACGGCCGCGGAGACGAGCTGTCCGCCGACGACGCTGCGCGGCTGGGACAGCGGCAGGGCCGGGGCCCCGTAGACGAGGGCGGCACTGGCGGCGAGCGGCGGGACGAGCATCGGCTGGTGCAGGACGGTGCCGATCGCGACGAGCGCGGTCAGAGCAGCGACGGCCGCGGTGGTGGAGACGGCGACCGCAATAAGCGTGGGCCTGGCCGGGGCCTTGCTTGCCGTGCGGTTGGGGGCGGGCGCCGGGGCTTCGGGCACGGAGGTCAGCGGGGTGTCTGCCATCGGTCAGCAGCTCCTGAATGGATCGGAGGAGGGAAGAGGGAGATGGAAGGGGGTGCCGGGGCCACCGTCACGGGGGATAGCGGCGCCCCGGCACACCCTGGGATGTGGGCTAGAAACGGGCAGCGGCCTTGTTGGCGACCTGGTAGCCCAGCGTCAGCGCGGCGGTGTTGTCCCATTCGAAGTGGACGCCGATGTACTTACGGCTGTCGGCCTTCTCCTGGGCGGCTGCGGTGAAGGAGGTGAAGGTACGGGTGACGCCCTTGGCGTACGGGTCGTCGGTGCCGGCAGTGAACGTCAGGTCGTCCCGGCCGAAGTGGTTCTTCACCGCGCCAGCCCATGCGGCGGCGATGCCGGAGTGGCCGGAGAGGTAGGTCGGGAAGTTCGGGCTGAAGCTGTTACCAGCCGCGTCGCTCTCAAGCGGCTTCCAGGTCGGATCGGCGACGAGATTGGGGTTGGGCACCTGGTCGGCGAAGTTGATCGCGTGCTCCGGGCGCCACAGGTCCCAGTCGGTGTTGAACTTCGAGTCCCAGATCGCGATGGCGGCATCCGCGAGGGAGACCGACAGCTTCGCGAACAGCTTGGCGGAGTCGTAGGAGGTGCCATAGGGCCGGTGCTTCTTGTAGATCGCGATGGTGTGGTCGTACTGCTGGCCTACCGGCTTGTAGGTGCCGTCGACGTCGTTGGCCCAGTAGTGCGCGATCTGGGTCTGCTCGGGTGTACGGACGGTGGAGTTCTTTCCGCCGATCGCCTTGATCTCGTTGACCTGGGCAGCGTACTCGGGGCTCTTGAGCATCTGCTCCGGGGTGGTGAACCCGGCCGGCTTGGCCGGACGGAGCTCCGAGCCGGTGGTGAGCGCGAACGGCTTGACCTTGCCCCAGTTTGCACCCCCGACAGGCTTGTTGGGAGCCGGGATCCAGTGGCCGGGACCCACGGTGGCGACGTACGGGGTGGTGTTGGTGGACCCGTCGTTGGTGCGGTTGGTGATGATCGCGTTGGCGGTCTTGATGCCCAGCTGGCTGCCCAGCTGCCGCTGCGCAGCGGTTCCACGGTCCGGCAGGGCCCGGGCGGTGTTGAACGCCGCGGTGAAGTCGACGTTCGGGAAGGCGTTCTTCAGGGCGGTGTACGCGGCGTAGTCGACGGCGGAGTCGATCGCCCCGTGCTGGGACGCTGCGGAAGCGTCCTTGGTGAGGTACGGCTTACCGATGGTCGAGATGGAGTTGACGGCGTCGTAGATGGCGAGGTTCATCATGGCGCCGCCGCGGGTCAGCGGTCCCGGTGTGCCACCAACCTGGCGGAAGGCGTCCAGGATGGCGTTGTTCCAGTACAGGACACGGTCGGGGGTGCTACCCGCTTCTGTGCCCGTGTCCAAGGAGGCCGCGTTGGCCGGGGTCGTAGAGACGGCGGCGGCAAGCACAAGGCCGGCGATGGCGGCCTTGGCGGAACGGCGGCTCGGACGTATGGAAAGCATCAAGGGTCCTTTATCTGTCTGACGGCGGGTCATCACCCCCCGGGGGCCGGTCCAAAGGTGGACGGGCCAGGGAGGGGCGGTGGAGCGGGACCGTGGGCACAGCGTGGCCGGTCCGCTTTCGAAGGTAGGGCCGTGGACAGGGGGTTCCTGATGGCGTCACAGATGCCTGATATGGGGGAATCCGATACCAGCACGTCACCCTACCTCTAACAGCAATTTACGAAAGAAACATTAGATACTTCGGGTCAGTCGCTGGGTGCGCGATGGCGGCTGTAGTGGCGTGCCGCGCGGGCACGGTTGCCGCAGCCCGGTGAGCACCATTCGCGCCGTGGCGGGTTGCGTTCGAAGTAGAGGACGCAGCCCGGCGCGAGGCAGGGCTTGATGTCGATGCTTTCGCATGTCAGCAGGGTGACGGTGGAGTGGGCGAGTTCGGCCTGGCATTCCAGCAGGGGGCTGCAGGTGCCGGCCCGGGCGGCCGCTGGGCGGCCGTCGGCGTTCCACAGCAGGACGGGCCAGGAACGCCCAAGGCCGCCCGCCCGGTTCAGCTGGGCGATGTCCCGCTGGTCAGGCGCGTGCTCGTGAGTGCGGGCATCGATGAGCCGGCGTGCGGCATCGCGCAGCTGCTGGAAGCCGACCACGTCGGCCGGGCCGACGTGGCGCAGGGTTTCTTCGGGCAGGTCGGTGGTGAAGCGTTCGCGACAGGCCCACAGCCACCAGGTCAGTTCCCCGGGTCCGGCCAGGCCGTCGCGCAGTGCGCCGCGCACGGCGTAGTGGGTGTTGACGAACTCCAAGGCGAGAGGCTCTCCGAGCAGCGGCGGACCTTCGGCGGGGGCGTGGGGGGCGGGGGGAGTGTGGGGGGTCATGCGGTGTCCTTCAACGGGCTTTCCTTCCGGCCGACTTGCCGAGGGAGGCGACGGCATGTCACGATCACATATCTAACGGGGGTATCCGCAAAACGCGTTAGGCATCCTGATGCGGCAGGATACGCCGCACCGGCACTCGGGGGCGAGTGTGACGAGGAGGGTCGGTGCGACCCGGAGGAGCGTTCTCGCAGAACTGTTCGACGAACGTGTCCCGTCGGCGGCAGAGCCGCCCCGGGTTCGTTCCGACGCCGGATCTCTCACTCTTGGGGACAGCCATGGCTTTGGATCTTGCCTTTCATCAGCTGCGCACATTCCGTGAAGTGGCCCATCAGGGAAGCGTCACGAGAGCCGCACATAATCTCGGATATGCCCAGTCAAGCGTCACCGGACACATTAAGTCGCTGGAGACGAAGCTCGGGTATCCGCTATTTCGGAGGCTTCCCCACGGCGTCTCCCTCACTCCGCACGGAGAAATCGTCAAAGAATACACCGAGCGGATTTTCAAAACGATGGACGAGCTGACCGGCGCCTTGCACCCCCGAGGGGAGGCCGAGGGGCGGGTCTCTGTCGGCGCCGACCCGCTCCTCATGGAACAACGCCTGGGCCACCTGGTCCGCGAAGCCCGCTACCGCTACCCCAAGGTCCAGATCTCGCCGCGGCCCACCAGCACCCGGAGTCTCGCCGAAGACGTCCTGCGCGGAGAATTGGCTCTCGCTTTAGTCGCGCGCGCGGCAGACGCTCCCGCCCTGCCCGCGGACCTCATCACGGAGAAATTGCCACCCCTCACCCTGGCCCCGGTCGCCGCACCCTCGCTGGCCAACGCCGCTCACCTCGGCGAAGCCTTGCGCCCGGTGCGGGTGCTGACCGTCAACGCCGAGTGCACGAGCCACCTTCCCCTGGTCAAAGCCCTGCGAAGCCGGTACGGGATAGATGCCCCCGTCATCGAGGCCGGGTCGGTCGGCGGTGTCCGCGAACTCGCGCGTGCCGGCTACGGGTTGGCCATGCTGCCGCCCGACGCCTCGCTGGCGGGGCAGCATCTGCAGATCGTGCCCACCCTGCCGTACGCCGAGATCGACGTGCGTCTCGTCTACGCGCGACCCGATCACCTGGGCCGTGCCGCCCAGTCCGTCGCGGAACTCATCCGCCGGCTCCCCGCCCCCGCGGGCGATGAAGTCCACCTGGCGGCCGTCTCCCCGCTGACCGCCACCCTGCCCGGCCGGACGCACGGTGTCTCCGCGGGGATCGCCTCGTAAACACATAAGAAAACGGACCTCGGCACGGCCATTTAAGCGGAAATTCGTATTCCGCCGATGGTCGTGCCGTTGTGCTGTCCTAAGGGCCTTGCCGGGACCATCGGCTACCCAGATATCTCCTATCGAAAACATTCGAATCGAACAGTTTTCCTGAACCGTAGCCTTTTCGAGTGGCGGGTAATGCATCCGCCTTACGAAAAGCGTCTGAGGGAGATCATGGAAAACGTCCTCTACGTCCCAAATGTGTTCCGTAGCGGCTTCGACCTGGACAGCCTCGAGTGGACCTCTTGGAACGAGCCGGGCAGGGTCAGCGTCGAACACGCCGTGCTGTGGGCCCCCGACACGGAGAACGACGAAGACTCCGTCGGCCTCCTGCTGCGCTTCCCGCCCGGCGCCCACGGTGACTTCCACGAGCACACCGGCTATGAACTCATGCTCGTCCTCGACGGAGTCCTCGACCACAGCGACGGCCCCTCCTACGTCAAGGGCGACCTCATCGTCGAAGGCCCCGGCAGCGAGCACCAGATGTCCAGCCGCACCGGGTGCACCGTGCTCGCCATCCGCACCCGGCCGGCCGAAGCCCGCACCCCGGCCAAGGACATCCGCCCCGTCGGCGTCACCGCCGCCATCTGACCGGACGGGACGGGGCGCAGCATCCACGCCCTGACTGGCCCCGCCCCGTCCCCGTCCCTTAGTCCAGCCGCTGAACACGCCACCGGAAAGAACGCCTCCATGTCTCTGCCCGCGCCCACCCACGGCACCTCCGCCCAGGCCACCACCACCGGCCAGCGCGTCCTGGTCTCCAGCGTCTCCTCCGACTCCCACACCTGGAATCTGGTCTTCCTCCAGCTCCTCCTCGAGGACCTCGGCCACCAGGTCACCAACATCGGCTCCTGCGTCCCCGACGAGCTGCTCATCGCCGAATGCCGCCGCGTCAAACCGGACATGGTGGTCCTCTCCAGCGTCAACGGGCACGGCGCCCTCGACGGCAGCCGGCTCATCCGCCGCTTGCGCGAGCAGCCCGACCTGTCCGATCTGAAGGTGGTCATCGGCGGCAAGCTCGGCATCCGCGGCGCCGAAGGCGAATCCCACAGCCAGGCACTCATGGCCGCCGGCTTCGACGCCGTCTTCGAGGACGCCGCAGGCATCACGCCCTTCCGCCGCTACCTCGCCGCCGCCGCCCCCGCGCTGCAGGGAACCGCAGCGTGAACCTCCCGCCCGCGCCCACCCGCCCGCTCGGCGCCTTCGCCACCGCGATCGCCCACGCCCGCCACGACGGCGAACTCGTCGTCCAGCCCCGCATGGGCATGCCCACCCTCAACGAGATGGGCCAGGGCCTCAGCGCCGTCAAACGCGCCCGCGCCCGTGTCGTCGGGACCATCACCCTCGACAGCTACACCCGCGTCGGCGACCATGATTCCGCCCGCCGCGCCCTGGACAACGGGTCCGACCTCAACGGCTACCCGATCGTCGCGCACGGCCCCGACGCCACCCGGGCCCTCAAGGAAAAGGTCACCGCTCCCGGCGACCCCTTCGCCATCCAGGTCCGCCACGGCTCCGCCCAGCCGTACGACATCATCCAGGCTCTCCTCGACGCCGGCCTGGATGCCACCGAAGGCGGACCGATCTCCTACTGCCTGCCCTACAGCCGCACCCCCATCACCGACTCCGTCGACGCCTGGGCCCGCAGCTGCGACCTGCTCGCCTCCCACCCGGGAACCCACCTGGAAAGTTTCGGCGGCTGTATGCTCGGCCAGCTCTGCCCCCCGAGTCTTCTGGTCGCCCTGTCCGTCCTGGAATGCATCTTCTTCCGCCAGCACGGCCTGACCAGCGTCTCCCTCAGCTACGCCCAGCAGACCAACCGCGATCAGGACATCGAAGCCCTCCACGCGCTGCGCACCCTGGCAACCGAACACCTCGACAGCACCGACTGGCACGTCGTCCTCTACAGCTACATGGGGGTCTTCCCCCGCACCGTCGACGGCGCCCTGGAACTCCTGCGCGACTCCGCCCGCCTCGCCGCAGCCACCCGCACCGAGCGGATGATCGTCAAGACGCCCGCCGAGGCCCACCGCATCCCTACCATCGCGGACAACATCACCGCGCTCGAAGAAGCCGCGCAGGCCGCCCGCACCGCGCCCGACGCCGCCCGGCCCAACGGCGAGTTCGGTGTCCTCGCCGAAGCCCGCACCCTGGTCGACGCCGTCCTCGAACTCCACCCCGACGTCGGCCAGGGCCTCATCCGAGCCTTCCAGCGCGGCATCCTCGACGTCCCCTACTGCCTGCACGCCGACAACGCACAGCGCGCCCGTAGCTTCATCGACGCCCGCGGCAGCCTCCAGTGGCACCGGGCCGGCGCCATGCCCGTCACAACCGCCCGCGGCAGCGGCGACCTCAGCCTGCGCGCCGAAGACCTCCTCAAGATGCTCGGCCACGTCCAGGACACCTACGACCGAGCCGCCTTGAACCCCTCCGGCGTCGCCGCCCTGGGCACCAACCCCTCCTGACCCGCAACAACAAGGACACCTCCGTGCTCACCAGCCCCGCCCCCCTCCAGCTCGCCGTCATCGGCAGCGGCCCCCGCGGCCTGTCCGTCCTCGAGCGCCTGGCCTGCCGGCTCATCCAGGAACACGACGCCAGCGGCGCACCCGCCCGGCCGGTCACCGTGCACCTCATCGACAACACCGAGATCGGCGCGGGACGGGTCTGGCGCACCGACCAGGACCCCTGGTTCACCATGAACACCGTCGTCAGCCAGATCACCATGTACTCCGGCGACAGCGACGACGGCCCCGCCCGCCCCGGCGCCGGGCCGTCCCTCGGCCAGTGGCACGCAGCCAACACCCCACCCGGCCAGACGCCTCTGGGCCCCAACGGCTACGCCTCGCGCGCCGACTACGGCCGCTACCTGAAGGACGTCTACCGCACCATCGCCGAGGCGCTGCCCGCCCACGTGCAGCTTCGCAGCCACAACGCCGCCGTCACCGCGCTCACCCCGCAGCCCGACGGCACTTATCTCCTCCAGCTCGACGCCGCACCCGGCCGTCTCGCCGTCGACCGGGTCACCCTCGCCACCGGCCACCCCCGCAACGCCGCCGACGACTTCGACGCCGCGATGGAGGTCTTCGCCTCCCGCCATGCCGTGCACTACCTGCGCGGTGACTCCGCCGCCGACATGCCGCTCGGCGAGTCAACGATTCCCGCCGGAAGCACCGTCGCCATCCGAGGCCTGGGCCTGTCCTTCTATGATGTGATGCTCTCCCTGACCGTCGGACGAGGAGGCGAGTTCAAAGCCGCAGCGGACGGCACCTACACCTACGTGCCCTCCGGCCGCGAACCACACATCGTCGCCGGCTCCCGCAGCGGCCTGCCCATCCCCGCCCGCGGTATCAACCAGAAGCCCGCCAACCACAGCCACAAGCCGCGGTTTCTGACCCCCGCCGCGCTCACCGCCGCTCGCACGGCCCGCGCTGCCACCACCGCCAGCGCCCAACTCAACTTCTCCCAGGACGTCCTACCCCTGCTCCTCGACGAAGTCGCCTACGTCTACTACACCACCGCGCACCGCGTCCGACACGGATCCGACGACGTCCGCTTCGCCCGCGAGCTCGCCGACGCCCTGCACCGCGGTCACGACTTCGCGCCTCTCCTGGCCTCGGCCCACTTGGACGACCTGCCGGCCATCGACCTCAAGGCCCTGGCCCGTCCCTTCGAGGGCGCCGAGTTCACCGGCCCCGACGACTTCCGTACCGTGCTCCTCGGCGTCATGCGCGAGGACCTCGACCAGGCACGTCTCGGCAACGCCGACGGCCCGCTCAAGGCGGCCCTGGACGTACTGCGCGACATCCGCAACACCGTTCGCGAAGCCGTCGACTTCGGCGGCCTGCTGCCCGAGTCCCACACCGATGATTTCAACCGCGCCTTCCTGCCCACGAACGCCCTGCTCTCGGCTGGCCCGCCGCTCGAGCGGGTCGAGCAGCTTTACGCCCTGATCGCCCAAGGCGTCGTCGACATCGCCGGCCCCGGAACCCGTTTCAGCACCAACGATGCCTCCGGCACGTTCACCGTCTCCTCGCCGCAGGTAGCCGGATCCACCCGGCAGGCCCGCACCCTCATCGACGCCCGCATACCCACCCCCGACCTGGAGCGCGACACCTCCCCTTTCATCCAGCGGCTCATCGCGGACAACCTGGTGCGCACCTTCACCATTCAGGGCCCCGACGGACACCACCGCACGGGCGGTCTGGATGTGACGCCGTCGCCGTTCCGCGTCATCCGCGCCGACGGAACCCCCCACCCCGGCCTGTTCGCCCTCGGGATTCCCACCGAGCACACCCGCTGGTTCACCCAGGTCGGCTCCAGCCGCCCCGGCACCGGCCGCACGCTGTTCTACCGGGACGCCGACGCCATCGCCGAAGCCCTGCTCGCCCCCAGCGACCACACCCTCCGGCCGCTCACCGCCGCAGGCGCGAGGACGGCCCTGTGATGCGTACGCCAAACACCGCCCACGCTGCTTTCCGTACCGCCCGGGACACTCTCCTGACCCACCGCGCCGACCTGGACGCCGCCCGCGCCGCGTTCCGCTGGCCCGTCTTCGAGCAGTTCAACTGGGCGCTCGACTGGTTCGACGTCGTCGCCGACAGCAACACACGGCCCGCGCTGCGCCTCGTGGGCGAGGGAGCACCGGACACCGACACGACGCTTACCTACGCCGAACTCGCCGCACGCTCCGACCAGGTCGCCGCCTGGCTGCACAGCAACGGCGTGCTACGCGGGGACCCGATCCTGCTGGCGCTCGCCAACCGGGCGGCGGTCTGGGAGGCCACACTCGCCGCGATCAAGCTCGGCGCTGTCGTCATCCCCACCTACACCACAGCCACCCCGGCCGAACTGGCCGACCGCATGGCGCGCGGCCAGGTCCGCCACGTCATCGCAGAAGCCGCCATCACCGACCGCTTCCCCACCCCGAATGGTTGGACCCCGATCAGCGTCGGCCCACCCGTGGACGACTGGATCGACTACACCACCTCCCACCAGGCGCCCACCGGCTTCATCCCCGACGGCACCACTCCGGCCGACGCACCGCTGTTCCGGTACTTCACCTCCGGCACCACCTCCGCGCCGAAGATGGTCGAGCACACACACACCAGCTACCCCGTCGGCCATCTGTCCGGCATGTACTGGAACGGCGTCACGCCCGGCGACCTGCACCTCAACATCTCCCTGCCCGGCTGGGCCAAGCACGCCTGGTCCAGCTTCTTCGTCCCCTTCAACGCCGAAGCCACCGTCCTTGCGCTGCCGGCCGAACAGGCCACACCCGGCAGGGTTCTCGACGTCCTGCGCAGCCGGGAGCCGACGACCTTCTGCGCGCCTCCGACAGTTTGGAGAGCCCTCGTGGCCCAGGGCCTCGGCGCCAGGCCGCCCCGGCTGCGCGAGGCGGTCTCGGCCGGCGAGCCGCTGGATGAGCCCCTGATCGCCGCGGTCCGCAAGGCGTGGGCCATGGAACTACGCGACGGTTTCGGCCAGACCGAGACCACCGCTCAGATCGGCACCACCCCCGGCCAGAAGGCGGTCGCCGGCCGCATCGGCAAGGCACTGCCCGGCTACCAGATCACGCTGGTCGACCCCGAATCCAACAGGCCCGTTCCGGATGGCACCCCCGGCGAGTTGTGCGTTCAGCTCGCTGACCGGCCGACGGGGCTGATGCGCGGTTACACCGGCGACCCCGAACGCACCGCGCGGGTCTTCGCCGACGGCCTGTACCGCACGGGTGACCTCGCCGTACGCGACGCGCAGGGACACGTGAGCTACCTCAGCCGCGCGGACGACATGTTCAAGTCGTTCGACCACCGCATCTCGCCCCTGGAGCTGGAACAGGTTCTGCTGCGCCTGGCCCAGGTCAGTGACGCCGCGGTCGTTCCCGTACCGGACCCGGTCGGTCTGTGGAAACCGAAGGCGTATGTCGTGACCGCGGGCGGGTTCCCACCGGACGCGGCGACCGCCGAGCTGATCTTCAAGGCCGTCGTGAAGGAACTGCCTCCCGAGAAGCACGTCCGTGTCGTGGAGTTCGCCGAGGTGCTGCCGCGGACGGCATCGGGGAAGGTCCGCCGGGCCGCGCTCAAGGAGCTGTGCCCGGGCGTGGAACACGCACTGGTCGTGTGACTCGTGGGCCGGAGGACACCGGCGGCGGTCATCGGCTCAGAGAGGAGCAGATGACCCCCGCCGGCTTTGTCGCGTCTACTGCTCGCCGGACGGTGCGGCCTTGCGATGCCGGGTGTAGTGGCGCCGGGTCTTGGCCCGGTTGCCGCAGCCGGCCATGGAGCACCAGCGGCGCCCACCGTTCTTGGAGACGTCGTAGAAGTGCAGGACGCACTCAGGGTTGGCACATTTGCGGATCCGGTCGGGGTTCTCCTCCAGCAGCTGCAGGTACGTCTCAGCGGCACTCCACGCAGGCAGCCAGCTGGGTGCGTCGGTGTCGATAACCGCCTCGGGCCCTTCCGTGCTCAGTACACGCAGGATCCGGCCGTGGCGGAGCGTCTCATTCAGGTCGTTGATCGCTTCCTTCGGCTCTGCCCTCTCATCCAGGAGCGCGCAGAGGGCCGTGCGGGTGACGAGCAGCGCGTCGAGGGTCTCCTGGCTGGACGGCACGGTGTCGGCGAACCCTGCCGTCGCGAGCCAGGTCGTTAGACCGCCGGGGCGTTTCAGCAGGTCATGGCGTACGCCCTCGTCAATCCAGACGGTGTTCACCAGGTCCAAGGGCAGTGGTTCGTCCGTGAGGGGCCGGGGGTCCGCGTTGGGTCCGCGGACGGGTTCTGTGCTCATCAGTGCTGACCTTTCGTGTCGTAGGTCTATGCGACCACATGGCCAAATTCAACCAGCTAAAACAGTTTCACCGGTTGACTCAGTCGCAGTCAACCTCTAACGTTCTTTTCAACGGTTAGGCCGGATGGTCCGGCCCCACCACTCACCGGAGGCACCCCATGACGCAGTCCCTCGCCGACAAGTCCCTGCAGACCGGCCACGTCGGCCTCAACGTCACCAACCTCGAGAAGTCGTTGCCCTTCTACATCCGCGTCTTTGGCTTCGAGATCCTCGCCGAGGGCAAGGACGACACCCAGCGCTGGGCCTTCCTGGCCCGCGACGGCCGCCTCGTCCTGACGCTGTGGCAGCAGAGCGACACCGCCTTCACCTCCGGCGCCGCCGGCCTGCACCACCTCTCCTTCCAGGTCGACTCCATCGAGGACGTCAAGACCGCCGAAGCCGTCCTGCGCGAACTCGGCGCCGACTTCGCCCACGACGGTGTCGTCTCCCACGGCGAGGGCGCTGGCTCCGGCGGCATCTTCTTCACCGACCCCGACGGCATCCGCCTGGAGATCTACGCCCCCACCGGCGCCGAGACCGCACCCGCCCCCACCGGCGCCGCCCCCACCTGCGGCTTCTTCTAGAACCACGGGCCAGCGGGCTGCCTTCGCCCCGGCAGCCCGCCCCAGCACACCCGCACCAATCGGAAAGGAGCCGGACATGGGCGTCTACCACCAGGGCGAACGCACCGTTCAGGAGCGATCCGGCCTGCTCGACCACGCCGACTTCTCCTCCGCGGCCATCAAGAGTGAAATCCCCGACGTCGCCGTCGGATTCCTCGCCGAGCAGCCCATGCTCGTCATCGGAGCCCCAGACACCCGCGGCGACATCTGGGCCTCCCTGCTCACCGGCGAACCTGGATTCCTCGCCGCCACCGGCCCGGCCTCCCTGGCCATCAACGCCACTCCGGCAGTCGGCGACCCGCTGCACGAGGCCTTCACCCGCACCGCCCACCTCGGCATGATCGCCATCGAGCCCGCCACCCGCCGCCGCATGCGGATGAACGGCACGGCCCGCCCCACCCCCCAGGGGCTTCGCGTCGACCTCGACCAGATCTATGCGAACTGCCCCAAATACATCCAAAAACGCCAGCCCGTCAGCGAACCCACCACCCTGGCACCACCCCACCACGGCCACGAACTGAACGCCCACCAGCTCGACTTCATCGCCCAGACCGACACCTTTTTCATCGCCACCGCCGACCAGCACGGCAATGCCGACGCCTCCCACCGCGGCGGCAACCCTGGATTCCTCCAGGCCCTCAGCCCCACACTCCTGCGCTGGCCCGACTACATCGGCAACGCCATGTTCGGCACCCTGGGCAACATCGAAGTCCAGCCCAGAGCCGGTCTCCTGCTGCCCGACTGGACCACCGGCACCCTCCTCCAGCTCACCGGCACCGCCACCGTCGACTGGGACCCCGAACACGCCGCAACCCTCCCCGGCGCCCAGCGCATCGTCGAGTTCACCATCCACCACGTCGTCCAGACCGACCACGCCTCCCCCCTGCGCTGGACCACGCCCCAGTACTCCCGCTTCAACCCGCCCGCCCCCCAACCCCTAGAAGGAGCAGCAACAGCATGACCGTGAAAATCACCGTCGACATGAACCTGTGTGAGAGCCACGGCCAGTGCGTCTTCGCCGCTCCCGAGGTCTTCTCCTTCGACGACGACGACTACCTCCTCTACGACGCCGAACCCGACCCCGCCTTGTACGCCAAGGTCCCCCAGGCCGCTGCCGCCTGCCCCGTGCGAGCCATCCTGGTCGAGGGGACACCGTGAGCACCGCCCCCCAGAACATCGTCGTCGTCGGCGCATCCCTGGCTGGCCTCCGCGGCGTCCAGGCGCTGCGCGCCGCTGGCTACCGGGGCCGTCTCACCCTCGTCGGCGCTGAACGCCACGCGCCCTACGACCGCCCCCCGCTCTCCAAGGAATTCCTGGCCGGCCGAACCGGCCCCACGGACATCTCCCTCGAACCGGCCGCCGACCTCGGCCTGACCGAGCTGTACGGGCACCGCGCCCTGCACCTCGACACCACAGCCCAGGAAGTCCACCTCGACGACGGCTCTGTTCTGCCCTATGACGGACTTCTCATCGCCACGGGAGCCGGCGCCCGCCTCTGGAACAGTCCCCGCCCCCGCTCCGGTGTGCACACCATCCGCACCATCGACGACGCCCGGGCCCTCAAGGAAGACCTGACCGCCGCACGGCGTCGTCTGCTCATCGTCGGCGCCGGATTCATCGGCTGCGAGGTGGCCTCCGTCGCACGCGAACTCGACCACGAGGTCACCCTCGTGTCGACCGAACCGCTCCTGCTACAGGAAGCCCTCGGCCATGAGGCCGCCGCGTTTCTCACACAGCTCCACCACGATGCGGGCGTCGAGATACTTCCCAGCAGCACGGTCTCCGCGCTCCACGGCCACGAACGCATCGAGGGCTGCACTGTCAACAGCACGTGGCGCATCGCCGCCGACACCGCACTCCTCGCGCTCGGCGCCCGACCCCACACCGATTGGCTTATCACGTCAGGCCTGAACACCGACCGGGGCCTCGCCACCGACGAATACACTCGAGCCCTCAGGGCCGACGGCCGACCCGACCATCGCGTCGTCGCCGCTGGCGACATCACGCGCTTCCCCCACCCCCACGCACCCGAACCCATCCAACTGGGTCACTGGAGCAACGCCGTCGAACAGGCCCAGACGGCTGCACACAATTTGCTCAACCCCCACAACCCCAAGGCCTACCGCCAAGTCGCCTCCTTCTGGACCACTCAGTACGGCGTCCGATTCCGTGCTGTCGGCCTGCCTCGCTACGCCGACCACACCGAAGTCCGCGAACTCGACCCTGAGAACAAGCGCCTTGACATCGCCTACTATCGCGCGGGACGCCTGATCGGCGCCCTCACCGCCAACCGTGCCGCTCGCATCACCGCATACCAGGCCGCGCTGGCCGAAGAGATCTCTCTGGCAGATCACGCACGGGAGCCCCATCACGCAACATGACGCCACACCGCCGCCGTCCTGCTCTACCCGCCTGGTCCCGGCATGCAGCGGCTATGTGCGCATCAACCGGGGTTCGGGGGAGAACACAGGCTTGTCCGGGGGAGCGGACTGTGAGGCGGAGGGCAGAGGTGCCGAGCTGGGAAGAGCACTGGAGTGAGCACGCGGCCTGCCGGGAGGAAGATCCGGAGGAATTGTTCGTCCAGGGCAACACACAACAGAGTCGCGCGAAAGCAGTGTGCACCAGTTGCCCGGTGCGCACCGAGTGCCTGGCAGAGGCCCTCGACCACCGGATCGAGTTCGGTGTGTGGGGCGGCATGACCGAGCGCGAGCGCCGTGCGCTGCTGCGCCGCAGGCCTGAAGTCCTCTCCTGGCGGCAGGTCTTGGATGACGCCCGCCGCACACAGAACCAGCCGCGCGCGAGCTGAGCACACCCGCCATCAACCCCCGCTGCTTGTGACACCCGGCGGCGCCGCGGCCGTGGACTTTGCCGAGCTCAGAGATATGGCGTACAGCTGTCTGTGTTGCATCTGGCCCGCTGTGCCGACCATCTGATTGTCATCCGGCACGTCTTCAGGGACATCAGCGTTCGACAGTTTCGCCGACCCCGTCCAGCACCTCAGGCCCCGGCAATCCCTAAGGGCTTGCCGGAAACGCTGCCCGGGCTCACCGGCTTCGCACTCCACCTGCTCCGAGACCTCGACGCCATAACCGCCGGCCTCACCCTGGACTGGAGCGCAGGCAGCAGCGAGGGAGCCGTGAACCGCATCAAGAAGATCAAGAGACAGCTCTACGGCCGAGCCGGATTCGAACGCCTACGCAAGATGTTCTTGCGTCAGTAGTGCATCGCTCGGGTGCGCCTTCGTTGCCTCGAAGGCGGTCAGGACGGGGAGGCCGAGTTCCTTGGGGGCCTCGGTCTCCACGTCCAGGTGCATGGCGAAGCCGAAGTTGTGAGTCCGGTTCCGCTCTGCGGCGCAGAACTGAGCCCTGCCGGGCTCTCCTCCAGCCGTGTCACTCCCGTGACTGGTGCCTCTGCCACTTCGACCACAGGCCTGCTGTCCTGTCCGGCGCCGACCGTGGCGAGCGGCGCCGGGGCTGGCCACCGGCTGGCGGGTCTACAACGGCGTCGTCCACTGACACCGGATGGCCCCGTATGCCCCGAACGGCCCGCCCTGAATCCCGAAGGCGGGCCGTTCCATTCGTCAGTGTGTCGGGTCGCCTGCAGGCCGACCGACGAGGTCCCCGCTGCAAGCCGGTGGGGCCACAGCTGATCACGCCGTGGCCCCAGGCTGGTCCGGTGTGGCTGTTCAGCCGTTCCAGGTGGCGGTGACGGTGAGCTGGCCGGGGCCGGCGGGCAGACCCTGGAGGGTGACCAGGGCGGGAGTGTCCCAGGTCCGGTCGGTGTGACGGCTGGTGTGAAGCAGCTTGTTGTCGCTGGTGGTGACGGCCACCTGCACCTCTCCGTTGACATGGGTGGCCGCCACGGACTCGGCGGTTACGGTGCCCAGGACGGGCTTGAGGTCGCCGAAGGGGTCCAGGTGCCGTTGGCGTTGCGGATGGTGTGGTATCGGCGAGTGCCGTTGTCTGTGGTGATGACGAAGTGCGCGTCGTCGTTGCCGGTAGCGGCGTTGATGGAGGTGATGGGGCCGGTGGGGCCGGCCTGGCCGGCCACGTCGCCCCAGGTGTCGTTGGCCTTGCGGGCGCTGTGGTAGGGCTTGCCGTTGCTGACAATGACGGTATTGGAGCTCGCCGCTGACGGTGGTCATGGCGGCGATGGTGATGTTGGTACGGCCGTTGGAGATGTCACGGAAGTGCGTCCTGCTTGCGGACGGCGTGGAGGGCCTTGCCGTCGGCAATGGCGAGGACGTGCAGGTCTCAGCCAATGCTGGCGGTGGTGACACCGGTCAGGCTGCCGAGCTCACCGCGACGGCGAACACGTCGCCGAAGGGGCTCCCCGTGCCGTCCTGCTTGCGGACGGTGTGGAAGAGGCGTGCGTTGTTGCTCATCGCGACGACGTGGGTGTCGCCGTTCATGCCGGTGGCCGCCGAGACGCGGATCCCGCTCAGGGATGACGCCTTGTCCTGAACGTCCTGGAAGCCGGTCCAGGAACCGTTCGTTGAGGCGGGTGGCCTGGTAGAGGCTGCTGTCGGACTGCGCCAGGGCCTGGGTCTTCCAGCCGGTCCCTGGAGTATGGCGGCGCTGATCGAGATGGTGAGAGTGTGCGAACTGCATGGTTCCGTGATGACGTCGTGTGGTCGTAGAAGCTCAGGGTGCGGGGGATGCCGGTGACTGGTTTGGGCTGGATGTTCGGGAGGGATCTGCCGTTTGTGAGCCTGACGTTCGTGAAGGGCATCACGGCCTTGCAGCTCCTGGAACGGATGGGTGCCAATGCGGCGACGGTGGCCGTCCGGGATCAGGGTGACTTTCAGGACGAGTTCGGGAGCCGTCTGTTCGATTTGGACGCCTATGTGGTGAGTGCAGGCCGGTGGGGTGACTGGGCATGGGTCTGGGAACACTCCAGTTGGCGGTGCGTTGAGGACACGCAGCTGATCAGCGACGTCTCACAGGGAACGACCGCCGTCGTGCTGCATTTCAGCGAGGGCCCAGCGGAGTTTCGGTACGCAGAAGACGGTCAGTTGCTCTCCGGGTTCAGCTGGGAGGCGAGTACCGAGCTGAAGGACCTCATAGGGGGTGCGCCCTCGCGCTTTGACTCCGAGCTCCGGAAGCACGGTGCGAACCCAGAGACCGGCGACTACGGCCCCTTGAGTCCGCGAGCGTTGTTCCTTCGGCTTGCGGAGGGGGTGGGCGTCGGGCTGGCTCTAGATGATTTGCATACCGCGCCGGTTCTCAGTGCTCAGCTCACCGCTCCGTAGGACCGTGGCCATCTGGTTTCGTGGACCAACGGTCGTTTGCTGTTGCGGGTCAGGCGTCGGGTCATCAGTGTGATGAGTGCCCAGTCAGGTGTGCTTCTGAGGGCTGTGGGAGACGTTCGTAGTCGCGGACGTTGCGCCGGCCTTTCATGATCCAGCGCAGGGTCCGTTCGACCTTCCAGCGCCGTGGCAGGACGACGAAGCCCTTCGCTCCGCGGGGGCGGGAGACGGTTCTGAGGGGCATGTTGAGGAAGTCCCGGGACCACTTGATGAGCTGGCCGGCGTAGGCGGAGTCGGCCCAGACCAGGGTGATCTGGGGTTGCATGACGCGCAGGCACGCCGGTGCCACTTCTCCGGCCGACCGCGGAACTTGGTCTGGCAGGCCGACAGGGGAAGCAGCGGTTCGATCAGAGCCCATTCCGCGCGGGTCTGCCG
>NZ_JBEYCR010000022.1:0-60343 GCF_040632845.1 Streptomyces sp. NPDC016459 | reverse complement strand
CGGCTTGGCGCTCGGGACTGCCGAGCTCGTCCCGTGACGCGGCCGGGGCCGCAGGTTCGCCGTCTGCCGCCGGACGGGTCGTTCGGGCGGCGCCCCGAGGCATTGGCCCCAGAGGGCGTCCTCAGGCTGTGCAGGCCCCACACGTGAAAGCTGCCCCGGCACCTGCGACGGGGATAGCGGCAGCGCGGTGATCACCACCACTACGACAGAATCCCGATCGCCGCGACCGGGATGCAACCTGCGCCCGCACGGCCCGGCCGGATCGGTTCTCCCGGCTTCGGCCGCGACCACATGCAGCCCCTCCTGGTGGCGATCGGCAACCCCCACCGCGGCGCCGCCGATGCCCGCGAGGCCGCGGGGGCCAAGGCCCGCCATGAGGAGTACAAGCACAGGTCCGGCGCGCGGTGGAGGAGAAGGCAGCCGGGAGGGAGGCTCACCGTCCTACCTGCACTCGCCGCGGGGGGTCCTGCCGGCGGTCCGCCTTCCGCGGCCACGTGCGCGACCGGACGGCCCGCCAGCACACGTTCGACCAGGATCCGCCTGCCATGAACGGTCAGCCGGGCATGACGGTGGGACACGAAGACCTCAGTGCGCGGTGTGGTGGAGCCTCGACACCTCCACCACACCGGAGGTCTTCGCCATGATCAAGACCAGCCAGCGTCGACAATGCTCGTGATCAACGTCTAGTTCTTGCGTGCGGTTACCAGAGCAAAGGAGAGAAACTCTCCGCCGTCTGCTGTGAGCATGTCGATGACCGGCTTGGCGGCGCTCTGGCCGTCCGGCTGATGCTCGGCGCATGCCTGGGTCCACAACAGCCAGTCCTGCCAGGCATCGTGCTGTAGCCGCGCGGACGTGACCTCCACCAGCTCGGTGATCGCCCAGTGGAAGCGCCACCACTCCGCCGTGTGCCAGGCGATCGCTTCCCAGCCCACCACGTCCTTGATGTGGGACGGGATGGTCCCGAGTTCACGGACGTCCCGTGTCATGGCGGGAGTCGCCATGGCCAGTTGTCCACCAGGGCGGAGAAACCGGACCAGGTAGGGCAGGTAGTTGTCTGCCGTACCGAAGTACTCGAAGGCGTCGACGCTCACGATGGCGTCGAAGCTCTCCTCCTCGAACGGCAAGGTGTGTGCCTCCGCTCGCACAGCCTCCACCTGCTCACCGACACCCGCGTCGGCGAAGACGGCTGCCGCATCCTCGGGGGCGATCCACAAGTCGGCCGCGACGACCCGGGTGCCGAACTCACGGGCCAGGAACACCGACGTGGCGCCCTTGCCGGAACCGAGGTCGAGAATCCGCATCCCCGGGCGCAGATCCAGGTCCTGGGCGAGGTCCTCCAGCATCCACAAGGGGTTCGGCCCCATGGCGAGGTTGAGCAACCAGCCCGGGTCATAGCGGGAGGAGCGCGGGTAGCGGTCCGGACGTACGAGATCATTCAAGGCAGTCACGAGCACGAACCCAAGCCGATCATCGCTCCCGGCACAACCCGGTTTCGTCTCACCGCTCCGGCTCGCCGCCCATGTGCAGGCGCGGCAACAGTCGATTCCGGCCCCTCGAAGCTATCGGAACGGAGATCAGCGGTAGCGGAGCGATCTTGCGTCCGGTTCGGTGACGGTCCGTCTTGCCTGGTCAGCGTGCTGTGCGTTCCAGGGCGTACTTGTTCACCATCTGCCTGCTGAGCCCGTCCTTTGAGGAGGACGGGCCGAGGAGGACGCGCCCGGCAAGAGACAGCCGGATTCGCGGCGCCGGTGGAGATCCCGCGTGAGCCGGACCGGTGCGCAGTGGCTAGGCGGCGGGCTTCTTCAGGACCTCGATCAAGCTGGTCGCGCTGTCATCGGCATGGCCGGCTGCTGTGCCTCGCCGGAAAATCTCCAGGACCGCCGTCGGTAGCGAGGTGTCGACGCCCGCATCCCTGGCGGTCTGCAGGACATGGTCGACGCTCGCCACGCCCATGGCGAGCCTCTCGATGTCGCCCGGGTATTCACCCGCGTCGATCCGCTGTGTGTAGAAGGCCAGGAAGTCCGGCATTCCTGAAATGACGGATGATGCAGACGGCAGGATCTCCTCGGCCGAGACGCCATGGGCATCCGCCAGTGCGAGGGCGTGCAGCCAGCCGAGCACCATCGTCCAGAAGAGGTCCATCCCGACCTGGTAGTACAGCGCCGCCAGTCCTGGGTCCTCGCCGCGGTAGTCCGTGCCGGTAAGCACCTCCAGCGCCTCCCGGTGTGCGTCGAATACCTCCTTGGGGCCGCTGTAGAAGGTGGAGAACCCGTGCTGCCCGATGCCCGGGGGTGAAGCCTGCACACCTCCGGTGAGGTACCGGGCACCGTGTCCTGACGCCCACCGCGCAGCTCTGCGGGCACTCTCGGGCGTGTCCGAGCTGAGATTGACGAGGACCCGGCCGGACAGCGCTTCGGGGGCCGACCCGAGGACGGCATACATCGCGTGGTCGTCCGTCAGGCTGAGGATCACCAGTTCGCTCGCCGCGAGCGCGTCGTGGACCGTGGCGGCCCGGTGCGCTCCCGCACCCACCAGCTCGTCCGCCTTGTCTACCGTCCGGTTCCAGACGGTGACCCTGTAGCGCTTGCCGAGGAACGCGCTTGCCATCGCACGTCCCATCGGCCCGAGCCCAATGACCGTTACCTCGTGCTTGCTCATGACACCCCTTGACATCACATCGAAGCCTGAACGTTTTTCCGGGCGAGGTTTGAACGGGCCGTTCCCTCCCCGAACGACCTGCACCGACACCTCCGAGGCCGGGCGGCCGCCGCAGCCTGTCGCAGGCGGCATGACGGTGACCGATACCATGGACGGATCCGCGGGAGCATGCGCCTCGGACCAGTCGTCGCATCACGCCTTCTGCGCCGGCTTCCTGAGTACTTCGGTCAGGGCCGAGATGCTGTGGTCGCCGTGACCCGCCGCAGCCGCCCGCTCCACCAGGTCGTGCAGCGGAGCGAGCCAGGTCGCGTCGACGTTCGTCTCCTTGGCCAGTTCCGCGTCGTGGGCCGCGCCCGCGAGGAAGAGGTTCACGGAGGAGGCGGCACCGGTGTAGTCGCCTCTGTCGATTTCCGTGGCGTAGACCGGCAGCAGAGACTTGATCATGTCCAGCCACTTCCCGGCGAACCGCACCAAACTGCTCGCCTCCAGCCCACGCGCCTGAACGGCCGCGGCCCCCTGGAAGAAACCGACGAGCGCGGGCAGCAGCATGGCGCCCACGGCCATCTCGTACAGGGCGGCGAGGTCGGTCTCCTCTCCGAGATGGACGGTGTCGCCGCCGAGTAACCTCAGCGTCGTCTCGTACTCGTCGAACACCGCCTTGTCTCCGCTGTAGTACAACAGCGTGTCCGGCGCTCTCACGGCCTCCGGCACGTTCTTGACCGCTCCGGCCAGAAACCGGGCGCCACGGCCGGTCGCCCATGCAGCCATGGCGCGGGCGTCGGCGGGCGAACCGCTGTTCAAAGTGACGAGGGCACGCCCGGACAGCGCCGCCGCAGCCGGCTCCAGGGCCGAGCGAGTGGCCTCGAAGGTGGTCAGACACGTGATGATCAGCGGGCTCGCCTCGACCGCGGCCTCCACCGCCCGGGCATGGACGGCGCCTTTGGCCACCAACGGTGCGGCCTTGGCCGGCGTGCGGTTCCACACCGTTGTCGGGTGCCCCGCCTCGGCGAACGCCCCAGCCAGCGCCCGGCCCATCGACCCCAGCCCGACGACGGTCACGGGTGTGGGGGCATCCTTGGTCATGAGTCACTCCAGTCAGCAGTCGGATGGTTGAGCAGTCACGCAATCGCCGATCAGCGCCTCCGGCGCGGCTGCCGATTCCATTCTGGAAGCCCCACATCCATGTGATCAAGTACCTACAATTCTGTTCGGTACCCACACTTTTGTCAGTAGGAGTTCTGATGACCAAGCGGACCTATACCTGCGGGCTCGATGCCGCCATCGCCGTCATGGGCGGTAAGTGGAAGGGGTTAATCCTGTTTTCGCTCGGTGAGGACGGTCCGTTGCGTTTCGGAGAGTTGAGGCGGGCGGTGCCCGGTATCAGCGAAAGAATGCTGATCCTTCAACTCCGGGAGATGGAGGCCAGTGGCCTGGTGCACCGCGAGGTCTACCATCAGGTCCCGCCCAAGGTGGAGTACTCGCTGACCGAGTTCGGCAGTTCCCTCAACGCGGCACTCGCACCGCTCGGGGAGTGGGGCGAGGAACATTTGGAGCGCATAGAGGCCATCCCCTAGCAAGTCCTCCCTTCCTGAGGTGCGTGACGCGCCGGAGGAACCTCGCATAAACTCTCCTGTGCGAGAAACGGAGTCAAAGAGTCGGTGCACTAGCGAACTCGAGAGCCAACGCTTTCTGCACGAAGCCGCTGCTTGGGCCAGGCAATCTCGGCGAGTGGTCGGAGCCGAGTTCGATGGCCTGCCCCTGATATCGGTCTTGCCGGCCTTCTCTCGGTGTTCACGGACCGTGATGTCATGCAGCCGCGCATAGTGCGCGGGCATCTCGGCGGTGTCGTGGTCGAGGATGCGGCGCACAACGTCCTGCGGGGCGTCCCGGTTGAGCATGCGGATGCCCAGAGCGTGACGTCATTGGTGAGGGACTTTGCTGGACCATGATGAGCTTATGGATTTCCTCGTCGATGGGGACCAGGGCTTCGCGCTTCATCACAGTTGCTCGTGGAACCAGCACTCGTGGCACTACGCTGCTGTGTCGTGCAGGAAACGCGTCTCGACACTGCTCGGATCCGAGCGGCTCGCCGGGTCATCGACCCGGTCTTTCTCGACACTCCGCTCTACCGCTGCGAGGCGCTGGAGCCCGCCCTCGGGTGCACGGTGAGCATCAAGCTGGAAACGGCGAACCCGGTCCGCAGCTTCAAGGCCCGTGGCACCGAGGTAGTCGCGAGCCTGCTGGCCGACGATGCCTCGCGAGCCGCGGTGTGCGCGAGCGCCGGCAACCTCGGCCAAGCCCTTGCGTGGTCCGGTCGCAGCCGGGGGATCGACGTCACAGTCGTGGCATCCCGTTTTGCGACTCGGGCCAAGCTTGATCGCATCCGCGCGTTGGACGCCGGGTTGGAGCTGGTGGACGGAGACCACGAGATGGCGCGCGAGCGGGCGGCGGCCATCGCGCGGTACGACGGCATCCGGTTGGTCGAAGACAGCCTGGACATTGAGACCTGCGAGGGCGCGGCGACCATCGGCCTGGAACTGGTGGGTACCGAGCCGTCGTTCGACGCTGTCCTGATCGCCCTTGGCGGTGGGGCGCTGGCCACCGGTGTGGGGCATGTGGTGAAGGCCCTGGCGCCCCAGGTCGAGGTGATGTGCGTCCAGCCGCTGGGTGCACCGGCGATGACACACTCGTGGCGCATGCGACGAGTGGTCACTACCGACTCGACCGACACGATCGCTGACGGCGTCGCCGGCCGGCGTCCCATCCCGGCCGTCCTGGACGACCTGCTCCTGGTGGCCGACGACGCCGTTCTGGTCCAGGAGGCGTCGATCGTCGCGGGTATGCGGATGCTCCTCGACCACGCCGGGCTCGTTGTCGAGCCGTCGGCCGCGCTCGGCGTCGCGGCGATCCTCGAAGACCGTGACCGTTTCGCCGGACGACACGTAGCCACCATCGTCTGCGGCAGCAACGTCGACGTAGACGCCTACCACCGTTGGGTCGGCCCGGCTCCCCTCCACAAGTCCTGACAGTTACTCGGACCGAGGTGGAGTCGATGTCCCAGCCGATGCCGTATGGGCTTCGGCCACGGCCCGGACGTGCTGGACCATCGCCTGGGCGAGCACCGCACCGGACGACAACGCCACGCATGGGCAGACTCATCGCAGCTCTCGCCCCCACCCACTGCAAGTGAGCCGCGCCGGGACCGTTCAGCACACCGACCTTCCCGGATCGCACGTCGCACGCGGCCTCATCGGTCAGATCGACACGACCTCCGGCCGTCGGCGTATCCACCCCCCTCGGGCAGGTCGCCCGGGGACACCTCCGGCGGGATCACGCAGCCCACACCGCCGTGAGCGCTCGCAACTTCACCACCGCCCTCGCCGCCGCGGGCGCCGGCCCCGACGACATCGTGCAGGAGGTGATCTACGTCGTCGACTGCACCCCGACATCCTCCCGCCCGTCCTGGGTGCCCTCCATGACGGCGCCCACACCGCCTCCCCACCAGGACCTTGCGGGGCACGAGCTCGTTAGTCCCGTCTCTCCGATCACGTTGATAGCCGGGAATACGCCGCCGCGATGGGGTCCTGGAGGGCAGCGCTTCCAGGACCCCACGCGATCAGCGCAGATCCCGGTCCGGGTTCGAGATCCTGAACTTGACTACGTTCTCCTCGGTCGTCCAACGGCGGAAGCCGGCCTTCTCCAGTACTCGGACTGAGGCCGGGTTCGACTCTTCCACGTCGGCGGACACCGTGTGGACATCTGGCAAGGCGAGGGCGAAGTCGGCGAGGGCCCGGGTGGCCTCGGGGGCATAGCCTCGGCCACGCCGGGAGACTACGATGCCGTAGCCGATCTCAAGGACCCCCTCACTGGGCGGCCAGAACAGGCCGATGGAGCCCACCACCAGGCCGCTGTCGCGCTCGATGACCAGACGGTGACCGTAGGGGCCGAGCCAGTCGGGGTACTGCTCGAAGAGGCCCGCGACCACGCGATCGCCTTCGGCGGGAAAGTCGTCCGCCCAGTGCGAGGGCCGGGTGTCGTCGAGGACCGCGATGGCCTCGCTCCTGGTCCAGGGCCGCAGGACGAGGCGCTTGGTGACCACGTCGGCGTGGACGGGGGAAGAAGAGGAAGACATGTGTCTCTCCTGGTCGTTGAAACGACCGGCCGCGCTCTGTTATCGCACGAACCGGATGAGGGCATGCTGATGACGGCCGACGGCAGCCATATTCATCAACCTCCTCATCCCGAGATCACGCGTCTGTCGCGCTGGCGTGAGGCTAGTAGCCCCGTCTCTGCCCGGGCAACTCCTTTACGGGCCGCTGACCAGAACCTTCGCTCGCTGAAGGTTGCATCCCTTCGCGCGGCGGCTCGTTGCCTGATCATGCTCTGCAGAGGGATCTCAGCGACGATGAGTGGGCGGCCCTGCAACCGCGCCCCCAGCCTCGTCGCGTCGACCGCGCGGACGGCCGACCAGGACCCGGCCACGTGGATGCCGTCGGTCCCGAACGCACCTGACGCTACGTGGCCGAGTGAACCGCGACCGATCTCCGCTGGGGCCTGGCGGCTGACCAGAGCGGGGTCGACGCCACGATGTCTGTGCCGGCAGCCCGTGCGAAGCCACCGTCGTCCCCTACGCCCCGGTCCCGAAGGACTCCGGGAACGCATCGTGCCGCCCGCGGCCGGGGGGCACCGGTGGTGGGCGGCACGGGGGAGGCGTACCAACGGCCAGGCGGCGCGACCTCCCCCGGTGGAAGGGGCATGCGCAAAAGTTCTTCTGCACGAGGCCCTGGCCGAACAGAACGGCTCAGTTTCTAGCCCGCGTCCCGGCTGCCCGGTGTTCGGTCGGGCCGATGCCGCGGATTCACCGTATCGCGCGCCGCAGCGCCGGCCCGGACGTCGTCGGAGACGGTCATCTCCAGTGCCGGCGCAACTCGGCCCGTCGGCCATCTTCGAACCAGAGGAAGCTCAACATGCCACGCCGTCAGGCGCCTGACTGGGTACGACAGATCACTACGTCGCCTCGCGGACGTCCTTTCCCTGCTCGGCGAACTCCTTGAAGTCCTGCATGTGCTGTCGCGACTGCTTACGGAAGGCGCCGGGCATCAGAAGTCCCACCAGCTTCATGAGAAAACCGCTGAACCGGTATTCACTCTCGCTCTCCCAGAGCGTCGTCTCCGGACCGGCTTCGGTCAGCCGGTCGCGCACGGCGCTCCACATACCCTCGCCGACGATTCGCGGTCGAAGTGAACGACGCTCGTTTTCGGGATCACGCGTAGGTCTGCCGGTTCCCGGCGTGTGATGGTCTCGGTGCACTCGAGCTTCCGCTGACCCATCTGCATCACGACCCGCGACGTGGTACCGAGCTGCCCGTGCTCCCCGGCCAGCGGCTCATGCAGCACCAGGCCCCGCAGCCATTTGGGCAGGAGTGCCGGGTCGGCGAGCAGTTGGGCCACCTTCTCCCGCGGCAGGGCGATCTCGGTGGAGACGGTGTATTTCATGGTGCGCATCATTTCCTTTGGGACAACGTGCTTTTGTACTGCTCGTCGTGCTCCTCGGCTGCGGGCACCGCATTCTGTGCCCGCAGCCGAGGGTAGCGCGGTACGGGGCGAGTAAAGGGGCGCAGCGGGGCACCAGACCGACGAACGCTGGGAGTGGCTGCTCGGGCGGGGAAGGTCCTGGGCAACCGTACCGGCGAGCTGTGCGGGCGTGCCTGGACGAGTACTTCACCCAGCTCGAGGAGGAGGATCGGTAACCGGGGACCAGGGTGGCACCGGCGGTAGTAGTCACTTACCGCCGATCACCGCTCGACTCGAGCCCACGCTGCGGGCAGCCCCGCACTCGGGGGCGGCCAAGGGCTCCGGGGTCCCTTGCATATCAACCGATACGGCGCGCCTGCTGTTCGTCCCCTTGGCCCTTGACGGATGGGCGGGAGAGCCGCGCGGGCGCGCCGCGCGGGATCGGTCCGCGATCCCTGGTAGGACGGCAGCCGTGAACTGGAATGACAGAACGAAACCCCAGAACCGGACCCTGGCCGAGGTGGGCGCTCTGCTCGTCGAAGCCCGCCGCAAGGCCGCGGAGATCGTACGCGCCTCGGGCGCAGAGCTGTCCCCCGAGGAACGCGACTGGGTCGGCCGCCCCTGCCTGGCCGAACTGGACCCTCCGCCGACCCCGCACTTCTGCGGCTGCGGCGACTACCGCGGCTCGGGCGGCGAAGAACCCTGCCTCAACACCTGGATCGACTTCACCGGCCCCGACTTCGGCACGGGTTCGCCCACGAGGACCTGCGAGCACACGGAATCCGAGCACGCCCAGATCTGACCAGTCAGGAGGACGCAGATGTCCGAGCCGAAGCGGAACGACAACAGGACCGACGCGCAGTCGCGGATGCTGGCCGAGGCCGCTGCGCTGCTCATCGAAGCGGAGGACAAGGCCGCGGCGATGATCAGCGAGTCGGGGTTGGAGCTGAGCCCGGCGGAGCGGAACTCGCTCGAATTCGCGTGTTCCGGAGAACTGCCGCCTCCGCCGACCCCGCACTGGTGCCGGTGCCGACGCTACAGGGGTTCGGGCGGCGACGATCCCTGCCGGACGGAGTTCCCCGACCACGGCGGTGTGGGCGGAGACCAGTGGGTGAGATGCGGGCATCTCAAGGAGACCCACGGCGCGTACTGAGTCGTTCGTCTACCGGACCGCCGACGTCGACGGCTCCGGGAACGGCTTCGCATCGACGCCGGTGAGCGGAGCGGCTCCGCTGACGAAGTCCGTCAGGGCCCGCCCGCGTTCAGGACCGGTGCCGCACGAAGCTCACATAGGCGAAGCCCTCGCCCGCGCGTGGCGACCGGGTCCAGGATCGGGTAGTGAAGGTACAGAGCCTGCCTTGGGTCAACGCGAAGCGGGGGAGTGAGAGCCCGAGTTCGGTATGCAAGGCCTCCAACACACGCAGTTCGTTGTCCAGCTCAGTGCCCTCCGCGGGAAACAGCCGTGCGGGGTCCAGGGCTTCCGGTATCGCGCCGGAGCGCTGGATCTCCGTATCCCGCACGGTGAAGGCGTAGAGCTCCTCGCCATGTTCGGCCACTGACAGATGGAAGGCCGCCGGATCGTCCGGGGCCGGGTGCCTCGGGTCGCACCACACCACCACCGCGCGGCCGGACGAGGAGGCGGCCGCTGCCGGAGACAGGAACAGGTCGTGCAGGTGGCGGTGGGAGGGCCCGTCGAAGGCGAAGGCCCACCCTTCGGCCGTGCGGCCGACGGCGACGACGGCCCGGTCCTCCCAGAGTTCGACGCCCTCCCGCTCGTGCGGCCGGGGCGCCCGCCGGAAAGACCTCGCCAGGTCGACTGGCGCGCTCAGCTCGGCGCCCTCCTCGCCGATCAGGGCGGGCAGGTCGCCGGGATCGGCCCCCTCGACCCAGACGCAGCGGTAGCCGTCGAGCGGCTGCCCGTACCTGAACGGCTCCGCCAGCCAGGCGAAACCCGGCGGATCGAGAGCGGGCACCGGCTCGGGAGCGGGTCCCGTCTCCCCGGCCCGCGGTGTCGCGAGGATCTCCCGCCCGCGCTCCGGAGTGATCAGCGGCCCCAGGACCGGATCGGCGAGCAGGCCGAGCGGGACGACCATCAGTGGCCCCGGCGCCTCCCACAGCGGCAGCGCGTCCCGCAGCACCTGCCACGCGGTGTCGGTCGCACCCCAGCGGGCCGCCCCCCGGGCCTCCACGACGGCCCGGCCCCACGGACCGGGAGGCGCGTACTGGTGGGTGCCGTCCCGCACGGCGCCCAGCACGGCCTCGGCGGCCTCCGTGGCGGCCCCCCGCGCGACCATCATCCGCAGCCAATGCTCGTCCCCGCCCGACCGCCTCCGGTCGTTCGCCTGTTCCATGGCCTCCAGGGGCAGGACCTCCGGCAGGTACAGCGGGTCCGCCACCAGGTGGCCGTAGCCCTGGGAGCGGCTCGGAGCGAGCAGCTGCCTGAGCTGGTTCAGCAGGACGGCGCTGCGCGGCCTCCCGAAGGCGAATGCCTCTTCCAGCAGGGGCAGGGCTTCCTCGTACCGTCCACGCAGGGCCAGCAGGCGCGCCTCGTCGACGTGGGCGTCCCGGGCGCGCGTGGTCGCGTTCACGAAGTCGGGTTGCGCCGCCCGGTCGGCGTGGAAGCCGCGGTACATGGCCTCCATGTACGCGCGGAACGAGGGGTGGCGGTCCGGCACTTCACCGCTCCAGCCCTTGTAGACGTAGAGCGCCCACTCGCCGTCCTGGTCGCTGTCGCCCGGGTCGAGAAGGGCGTGCGACATGTCGGAGTCCGTCTCGAGGCGCAGTGCCCGCCGCCACATTCCGGCCAGCAGGACCTCCTCCTGGCTCGGGTCGACGCCCGGATCCGGCTCGTACAACGAGGTCATGTCGTACGGATCTCGAAACCAGTCGATGTCCGAGGCGCCCCCGAGCCGGTGGATCGCGGCCGTCTGGTCGACGTGCCACCCGTCGCTCGCGGCCAGGAACCCCCGGTACGAGGGCGGCAACCGCCGCCCCAGCCGCTCCTCGGCCGCGGCGATCGCCGCCTCGCCCGCCCCGGGCAGGCCCGGGCGGACGAGGGTCTGCTCGCCGTCCTCGTCCGCGTCCGAACGCGCGACCCACTCCTCCTGCCACCGTCCCAGGAACTCGTGCCAGTTGAAAGATTCGCTCCTCATGGCCGGAGGATGTCATCCGGCACCGACAAGGCGGCGTCCTGTGCCGAAGGGCAATGTGTGGACTGTCCGGATGCGTGGTGAGAGCGACACAGGGGCCCGTTACGCTCGAGGACATCGAGCGGGCCCGTGCGCCCGGAGGAGGCGCTGGTGGGGCCGTTCAGGAACGGGATCGGTCAGGCGCGGGGTGCGGTGGGCAGGGTTGTGGGGTCCACTCCGGACAGTTCCACGATGCGGTGTGCCGGTACGCCTGCGGCGAGGGCCTTGTGCAGCAGGGCGTCGCGGCCCTCTTCGCTGTCACGGTAGGACAGCAGCTCCTGCTCGACGACCGCCACCGGATCGGTGTCGCCGGCCCGGCGCACCCGTTCCAGCTCCTCCCCGCTCAGCGGGACCGGCAGGCGCTCGGCTCCGTCGGGGATCATCCCGGTCTGCTCGGGCGGCACGATGCGCAGCGCCGGCGAGGTAGCGTCGGTCTGGTGGGCGTCGAGCCAGGCCCGTACGGCCGGTGTCTGCAGGCATTCCAGCTCTCCGGTGAGGGAGACGGGCGTGCCCAGCAAGCCCGAGCCGGGGACGGTGTCGGCGAGGAAGAGGTAGGCGTCGTCGGTCATGGTGGATCACTTTCCAAGGTCTGTCGTGGCGTTGTTCTGCTCCCGCCTACCCGCTTTCGCCCCGCCCTAGCCGACTTCGTACTGCACCGGGCCGACCTGATCGGCCGGGATGAAGGCCACGGTCTCGATCGCCTTCGCGGTCGGCAGCGGCGTCCCTGCGAGGTCCTCATCGGTGAACCGGATGACATGGTCCTTGCCGGCTTCGAATCCCTTGCCGATCTCGTCGTCGGTGGGCGCCTTGCCGTCCATCCCGCGCAGGCCGCGCCCTTGCTTGCGCGTCGGCGCAGTCGGAGGATCACAGCCACTCCGCCCGCAAGGGCGAGTGCCGCACCGGAACTGCCGGCGAGCAGCGGGGCGGGGGATGTGGTGTCGTCCGCCGGGGAGGCTGTAGCCGCCCATGCTGGGCCCGTACGCGCGGCTCTACACGCCCAGGATGGCGCGTGGCGCAACCACCGCTTCCACCCAGACGTCCCGGTGCCGGTCGCGACTAGGGGGGCGGCTGTGTGGCCGGCGTTTGATCCGCCGGTGCGCCGGGCACGTCCGGGCGCCGGCCTGAGGCCTCCGCCGCGATCCGCGCCGCGAGCCCGTCCAGGAGGGTTTCCAGCGCGGCGAGGAACACCGTGGTCCCGTCCAGCCGTGCCATGTGGGCCGCACTCCGTGCGATCGCGGGGTAGGCGACTGGGTCGGCCGCGGGGTAGTCGCGGATCCATGCCTGCTCGTCGCCCGTGCGGGCCGCCCCGTCGAGCGTCTCGAACGCCGCGTCCATCCCGGCCCAGGCCAGGGAGAAGTCCCCGTAGACCCGGTGCAGTACGGCGGCCAGCGCGGGGGAGCAGCCGGCCCGGCCGAAGGCGGCCAGGATGTGCTCCACGATCCGCATCTCGGCAGGGCGCCGGGTGGTGCGGTAGGTGGCCACGACCGCCGCGCCGGGGTGGCGCAGCGCCGTGTCGCGCGTGCGCAGCGCGAGGTCGCGCAGCGTCTCGCGCCAGCTCTCCGAGGGTTCGAACCCCGTCAGCGTTTCCTCGAACAGGCGGTCGGCCAGGGCCAGATGGAGTTCGTCCTTGTCCCTGACGTGCCGGTACAGCGCGGAGGGGTCGACGCCCAGTCGGGCGGCGAGCCGCCGCACGCTGAGCGCCGCCGCGCCCTCGTCGTCGGTCAGCGCGAGCGCGGCGTCCACGATGATCCGCAGGTCCAGCTCGACCTTGGGGGGACGGCCTCTGCCTCGTACTGCCATGGGGTGATCAGACCAGGCCGGGCCGCGCCTCCGCAAGCCCCGCCGGGCGGCGTGAAATCTTTTTACCCACACCGTTGACAAAATGGTGCGGCGAGCGGTTGTCTGCGGGGCACCCCGAACCGAGGAGTGCTGCTCATGGACCACGCAAGCCCCGCCCCCGGCGAGGCGTCACCGCCCGTCGCCGCGTTCCGCAAGACCCTCAGCACCCGGCACGGGGTGGTCATCGCGCTGGCCAACATCAGCCCCACCGTCAGCGTCGGCATCGGCCTCGCCTTCCTCGCCGCGCTCGCCGGCACCGCGATGCCCGCCGCCTTCCTGCTCGCGGCCCTGCCGATCCTGGCCGTCTCCGGGGGCTACGCTCGGCTCGCCGCCCGCGATCCCAACTGCGGGACGGCGTACGTCTGGGTGCGGCGGGCGCTCGGCCCCTGGACCGGCTACCTCACCGGATGGACCTCGGTCGCGACCAACATCCTGTTCCTGTCGTACGCGGGCCAGCTCACCGGACAGTTCACCCTCGGACTGCTCGCGGAGGCAGGTGTCACGGCCGTCTCCCCGGACAACGCCCTCGCGGTCACCGCCACCGGCCTGGTGTGGAGCGGCCTGATCGTCGGGAGCGCGCTGCGGGGGGTGCGGGGCGCCACCGCGGTGCAGAGCGTGCTGCTCGGCGTCTCCGCGGTCGTGGTCACCGTCCTCGTGGCCACCGCCTTCGCCCGGGGTGACGCGGCCCCCGTCTCCGCCTCGTGGTTCTCGCCGTTCGCCTTCCCCGACACGCTCACCCTGCTGGGAGCGACCGTGATGGCGGCGTACATGTTCTGGGGCTGGGAGAGCGCCTTCTCCGTGGTCGAGGAGTCGACGTCGGCCCGCTCGCCGGGCCGGGCCGGAATCATCGCGATCCTCGTCACCACCGGGTTCTTCCTCTTCTCGGCCACCGGCTTCCTGCACGCCCTCACGCCCGAACAGCTCGCGGACCCGCTGTCCGGCGTCACCGAACTGGCACGCACCTTCTACGGCACCGCCGGCGCGACCGCCGCCCTCGCCGCGATGCTCTTCGCCACCGTCGCCTGCATGCAGTCGAGCGTCATCGCGGGGGCCCGGCTCACGCTCGCCATGGGCCGCGACGGGGTCCTCGGCCCGAGCTGGACCCGGCTGCATCCCGCCTGGGGCACGCCGGCCACCTCCACCGTGCGCATCGCGGCCCTCGCCGTCGGGGTGTCGCTCGCGGGGCTGGCCGCAGGGTCGCTGTCCGAAGTGGTCGTCGCCGTCGTCAACTCCGTCGGCATCCTGGTCTCGCTGATGTACGGGGTCGGCGGCATCGCCTGCGTCGTCACCTTCCGCCACGAACTGAGGGGCCGGATACGGGACACGCTCGTCGTGGGCCTGCTGCCCCTGCTCGGCGGCATCGCGCTGCTGCTCCTCGGCGGCCTCGTGGCCCACCAGCAGTGGAACTCGGTGGACCACCTGGCCTTCGACGCCGACAACGGGCGCTTCCTCACCGTCCTGCCGTTCACCGTCATCGCCCTCGGCATACCCGCCGCCCTGTGGACCCGCTACCGGCGCAGGGCCGCCTACTTCACCCAACCGCCGGCCCCGCTCGCGCCCGCCCCGGCCGCCGCCGGGGGCTGACCGCGGCCCGGACGCGGACGCGGACGCCGGCAACGCCTGCCCCAGCCACCCTCCAACCCTCCCATCCCACCCACCCACCGGAGTCCACACATGCGCCACGCAGACCTCGTCCTTGTCAACGGCACCATCTGGACGGCATCCCCGGTACGCCACCGGATATCGGCACTGGCCGTCACCGGCGGCCGGATCACCGCCCTCGGCACCGACCGGGAGGTCCGCGAGCACATCGGCCCGCGCACCGAGGTGACCGACCTCGGCAGCCGGTTCGTACAGCCCGGGTTCACCGACGCCCACGTCCACCCGGTGATCGCCGGGATCGGCATGCTCGGATGCGACCTGAGCGCGGGCCGCACCGCCCGCGACTACCGAGCCACGATCGCCGCCCACGCCGCCGCCCACGCGGGGGCCGCCTGGATCCAGGGCAGCGGCTGGTCCTTCGACGCCTTTCCGGGCGGTCTGCCGCACCGCGACCAGCTCGACGACATCCTCCCCGACCGGCCCGCCTACTTCCCCGTCCGCGACGGACACTCGGCGTGGGTGAACTCCCGCGCCCTCGCCCTGGCCGGAGTCGACCGGCACACACCCGATCCCGCGGACGGCCGCATCGAGCGCGACGCCACGGGCGAACCCACCGGCGTACTGCACGAGGGCGCCATGACCATCGTCGGCGCCCTCGTGCCCCCCGCCTCGGCGGCCGAAGCCCGAGCCGGGCTCCTCGCCGCCCAGCAACTGCTGCACTCGCTCGGGATCACCGGCTGGCAGGACGCCCTCGTCGGCACGTACGCGGGCTTCCCCGACCCCCTCGACACCTACCTCGCCTGCGACGCCGACGGCTCGTTGACCGCACGGGTGCGGGGAGCGCTCTGGTGGGAACGCGACCAGGACCTCGGCCAGATCGACTCGCTGCTCGCCCGCCGCGAGAAGGCGGCCGGAGGCCGACGCTTCACCGCCGGCACCGTCAAGATCATGCAGGACGGGGTGGTGGAGAACTTCTCCGCCGCCATGCTGGAGCCCTACCTGGACTCCTGCGGCTGCCCGGGTGACAACGCCGGGATCTCCATGGTCGACCCGGCCGTGCTCCGCGACGCCGTGATCGCCCTCGACGGCCGGGGATTCCAGATCCACTTCCACGCCCTGGGCGACCGGGCGGTCCGCGAGGCGCTGAACTCGCTCGAAGCGGCCGTGGCCGCGCACGGCCACACCGGCCTGCGCCACCACCTGGCCCACCTCCAGGTGGTGCACCCCGACGACATCCCGCGCTTCCGGACCCTGCGCGCCGCCGCGAACATGCAGCCGCTGTGGGCCGCGCACGAACCGGCGATGGACGAGCTGACGCTGCCCTTCCTCGGCGAGGAACGGGGGCGGCGCCAGTACCCCTTCGGAGCCCTGCACGCGGCCGGCGTCGTCCTCGCGGCGGGCAGCGACTGGTTCGTCTCCAGCCCCGACCCCTGGCACGGCATCCACGTCGCGGTCAACCGCCAGGTGTGGGCGGAAGAGCTGGGCGAACCGGATCTGCGCCCCCCGTTCCTTCCCGAACAGCGCCTGGCTCTCAGCGACGCCCTCACCGCCTACACGGCCGGTTCGGCGTGGGTCAACCATCAGGACGACGCCGGTGTGATCGCGGTCGGCCGTCTCGCGGACCTCGCGGTCCTGGACCGCGACCCGTTCGCCGTCGCCCCCACCGACCTCCACGCGGTCCGCACGGTCGAGACGTACGTGGGCGGCGTGCGGGTCTACAGCACGGACGGGCATGCGGCCCCCGGCACGCCCTGAACGGGTGCAGGGTGGCGATCGTCGCGGTATGCCCGGAGGCGTGAGATCTCCGCAGCCCCTACGACAAGACGACTTCAAGGCCAGTAACCTCACCCGTCCAGCGAGAACAGCGCTGTCGCCATGCTCGCCGACGGGCGGGGCAGTACGGAGATCGCGAAAGAGTTACGGGTCGGCGTCCGGTCGGTCCAGCGACGGCGTCAGGCCTGGCGGGAGGCGGGGCAGGACGCGGTCCGTTCCCACGGGCCGGTGTCGCGTCCGAAGCTGCGCGACGCGATGTTCGCCGTGTCGGGGAGGAGTTGGCCCAGGGGCGTCGTCGGGCGGACTCCAGCGTCCAGTGGGGACGCGGCGGCCGCTCGACGGAGATGGTGAAAGGGGTCGTCAAGGGGTTCACCTGTACCGGGCGGGTCACTGTGGAGGTCCTGCGATCCTGCCGCCCGCGGGGCCGAGGGTGGCACCGCCCGGCCCCGCTACGGCGTACCGTCGCACAGCGTGAGCGTCGTTCCCGCCCCGACCGCCCCGCACCGAGGGCCGCCGACGATCCGCTCTTCTTACGAAGCCCCAGGTCACCGACCTGGGGCTTCGTCGTTGTCCAGACCTCTGAGGGTGCCCGCCGTACCCTGCGCGTCGACAAGGCGCGCGAGTTCCACCCTCGACGAGATGCCGAGGCGGGCGTAGGTGCTGCGAAGGTGGTGGTCGATCGTGCGAGGACTGAGGACCATCCGGATCGCGATCTCTCGATTCGTCGCTCCGTCCGCCACCATCCCGGCGATCAGGGTCTGTTGAGCGGTGAGCGCGCCAAGGGCCGCCGCTGCCGGGAGGCGGGCGGACCGGGCCGTATCGCCGAGTGCGCGCAGCTCCGCCGCCGCATGGCGCGCGCCGGGCAGGGCCCCGAACTGCTCGAACGCCTGGAGCGCCGCACGCAACCGGTCCCGCGCCTCCGTGGTTCGCCGCATCCGCCGGAGGGCGATGCCGTACAGCAACTCGGTCCGCGCGCGTTCGAGGTGACGGCCATCCGCGTCGTGCAGGTCCAGGGCGTCACGGTAGTGGGCGAGGGCCTCCGGGCCGCAGGCGAGCAGCGCCCGGCAGCGGGCCGCGAGGGCCAGATGACCCGGGCTGGCGACGGTGTCCGCCCAGCGTGTGTAGCCGACGGCCGCCGCGGCCGCGGCGGCCGGTTCGCCGGCGCGGACGGCGGCCTCCACGTAGTGCGGGGTGGAGAGCAGCCGAATCGCCGGATGCCCGTGCCCGGGGCCGAGACGGGCCAGGGTGCGCAGCTGGGAGGCGGCCTCGGCGGGGTGGCCCTGCGCGAGGTCGAGGTAGGCGAGCGCCCAGAGGCTGAGCGCCGTAGCGAGCCCGATGCCGTGCTCCGCCGCGTACGTCCGGGCCTGCCGGGCGCGGTCCCGGCACGTGGTGGTGTCGCCCTGGAGCGCGGCCAGCAGGGCGAGGCCGGCCAGGATGTGGCAGGCGACGTTGTCCTGGCCGGTTTCGCGGGCCAGGCGGTGCGCGTCGACCGCGGTGGCCGTCGCGGCGCCGAGGCGCCCGTTCCACGCCTCGGCGTACGCGCGGAACTCCAGCAGCCGGGGCAGCGCGGCGTGTTCGCCCTGGGCCCGGGCGGCTGACTCGGCCCGGTGCGCCACGGCCAGGGCGAGGTCGTCGTCGCCGAGGTAGAGCGCGGCCAGCGCCGCGTGCACCAGCACGGTGGGGTCGTCGCCGTGCCGGGCGAGGGACACGGCTTCACGGAGCCGGACGGCGGCCTCGGCGTAGCGGCCACGTACGGCGGAGGCGATCCCGGTGAGTCCGGCGAGCAGGGCGCGGGCGGCGGGAGCGGACGGCGGCGGGCTCTTCCGGGCGAGGGCCGCGGCCTGGTGGCAGCGGTGCAGGTCGCCGGTGTAGTGGCCGACTTCAGCGGCGTACGCGAGGGCGTACGCGGCGGTCACGGGGGCGGCGAAGGCGGAGTCGGCAGGCGTACCGCCGGTCGCCGAACGCCCCCCGCCGGTCACGGCGTACGCCCCCCGCGCGCCGGCGAAGGCCGAGGTCGCCGCCTCGGCAAGGTCGTCGTAGGCATCGGGGGCATGCCCGGAGCGCAAGGTGACCAGGCCGCGCAGCAGTCGCACGCGGGGGTCCGTGCCGGGAGCCGTGCGCTCCGCGGCGGCGAGGAGGCAACGTGCCCGGTCGGGCAGGCCGCCGTGCCAGGCGTGGAGGGCGGCACGGGCGAGGGCGGCGTGGCGGACGGCGGTGTCGGGGCTGAGGAGCGCGGAGCGTTCCGCGTGGTGGGCAGCGGTCGCCGGGTCGGGGGCGGGTGCGCCGGCCAGGGCGCGGGCGAGGCGGCTGCTCGGACCGAGGGAGGCGCAGGCACGATGCCAGTTCCACGGGCCGGGCTCGGCCCTCGGGTCGAGGACGAGCGCCAGCGACCGGTGGGCCAGACGCCGCTCCTCGGGTCCGGCGCTGTCGTACACCACGTCCCGCACCAGCGGGTCGGCGAAGACGAGACCGGCGGCGGTGGGGCGGATGAGGCCGGCCTCCTCGGCGGGTTCGAGGTCCGTGGGCTCGTACCCGGCGGCGACCACCGCGCGGTCGAACGCCCGGCTCTCCACAGGGTGCTGGTCGGCGGCGGCGAGCAGCAGCAGTCGGCGCGTGGCGGCCGGCAGCCGGGCGAGACGGGCGCGGTGCTGTTCCGTGGCCAGCAGCCGGCGGGTCAGCGGATCCGGCAGCGGGTCGAGGCCGGCGCGTTCACGCGCGGTGAGTGCGGCGGTGAACTCGGCCGCCGCGCGTGCGTCGCCGTACACCGCGAGCCGGACGCGAACGCTCACGCCGTCCTGCGACAGCCCGGGGGCGCAGTCACCCGACGCTTGTTCCAGCGCACCCGCGCTGTGTGGCCCCACTGGCATGTCTCGTAACGCTAGAGCTAAGTTACCGGCGTGTAAAGACTGGTGAGACAGCCGATGGCCGTGGTGTCGCGCCGCCCTCACTCTGGGGCTCCCCCAGCACGTGAGAGGAACCCCGATGCGACGATTCACCCGTGCGCTCTCCGCCGCCGCGGCCTGTGCGGCGGCGGCGGCCGTCCTGCTGCCTGCGGCCCCGGCCCAGGCGGCGGTGCCCGATCCGGTTCTGTTCGTCCACGGATACAAGGGCGGCGCGTGGAACTTCAACGAGATGGTCTCCGACTTCAAGGCGTCCGGCTGGCCGGCCGACCGGCTGTACGCGATGTCGTACAACCCGTTCCAGTCGAACGAGACGACCGCCGTGCAGATCCGTGATCAGGTCAACGCGCTGCGCGCCCGCACCGGCGCGGCGAAGGTGGACGTCGTCACCCACTCGATGGGCGGCCTGGGCTCGCGCTGGTACCTGAAGTTCCTCGGCGGCACCTCGTACGTCGACGACTGGGTGTCCCTGGGCGGCCCGAACCACGGCACGAACGCGGCGCAGGTCTGCGACTGGGCGCTCGCGTCGTGCAAGGAGATGGCGACGGGCAGCACCTTCCTGACCGCGCTCAACAGCGGCGACGAGACGCCCGGGGCCGTCAACTACGGGACCTTCTGGTCCACGTGCGACGAGTTGATCAATCCGGACTCGAGCACGGTCCTGTCCGGCGCGAGCAACACCAACGTGGGGTGTGTGGAGCACGCGTGGCTGCTGGTCAGCGAGAACGTCTCGCAGCTGACGCGGAACTTCGTCAGATGACGCGAGCCGTCACCGAGTGAGCCCCAAAGGCGGAGGGCTGTCGCCCCAGGGCCGTCCTCCGCCGGGGTGCCTCAGCCCGGGACCGGGTCACGGGTCCGTCTCGTGCGAAGGACCGGTGGACGGGCGACGGCGTCCCGTCGGGCACCCGCTCCCGCGCCACCGACAGACGGCGGACCACGAGCGCATGAGGCTGCTGCGGGGGGACGTCTTTGCGGTGTCCAGACGCCAGGAGAAGCCGGGGGCCGCCGGTGGGAGTTGTCGAGGCAGTCGGGCCAGGTGGTCAGGTTCGCGCGACAAGGGCGTAGCGTTCGTCGGCCACCGGGTGGCCCCACAGGGCGGTGTCGGCGCTGAGGGGTTCGATGCGCAGGCCGGCGACGAGCGGGCGTACCGTGTCGGCCAGATCGTCGGCGGCGATGCCCCCGTACCAGGGCAGGGTCTCGGCCCCGGCGACGTAGGGCACGTCTTTCTGTCCGGCCTCGCGCCAGCGGCCCTCGATGAGAATCAGCAGGCCGCCGGGGCGCAGGCGCCCGGCCCATTCGCGCAGGGCGGTGTGGGGGTCGGGCAGGGTCCACACCAGGTGGCGGCAGAGCACGACGTCGAACGTCTCCGGGCCGGTGGGCGGTACGGCGGCATCCCCGACCAGGAACCGGCCCGCGAGGTTGGCGGCCGTCAGCTTGGCCTGGGCGGCCTCGACCATCCGCGGTGCCAGGTCGACCCCGGTCACCCGATGCCCGGCCTGTGCGATCAGTTCGGAGAGCGACCCGGTGCCGCAGCCGACGTCCAGCACGTCGGCCGGGGTGGTGGGCAGCCAGGCGGTCAACAGGTTCGCCCATGCGGCGCGGGTGTGAGCGGCCTTGAGGCCGTGGTCCGGTTCGTCGTCGAAGCTGGGGGCGGCGTCGTCCCAGTAGGCGGTGATGGCGGCGGCGGGGTTCGTCATCCGGTGATTCTTTCAGCCGCCGCTGACAACGCCCGTGGGGTGAGCGCTGTGGTGGGCCAGGGTCTGGTGCGGGTCGTGGCCCGGAACAGGGACCGGGTCGGTGTGGACGGTCGCGGCGGTCAGCCGGGGGACGGCGTGGATGAGGGCGTGTTCGGCGGCGACGGCCACCTCGTGGGCCTCGACCACGGTCAGGTGCGAGTCCACGACGATGTCGGCCTCGGCACGCAGGGCGTGGCCGATCCACCGCATCCGCACCGGCCCGATGCCCCGCACCCCCTCCACGCCGCGCAGGGTCTGCTCGGCGGTGGTGACCAGGGCGGGGTCGACGCTGTCCATCAGGCGCCGGTAGACCTCCCGGGCGGCGTCCCCCAGGACCAGCAGGATGGCGGCGGTGATCAGCAGGCCCACGACCGGGTCGGCCGCCTGCCAGCCCAGGGCCGCGCCGCCGGCGCCCAGCAGGACGGCCAGGGAGGTGAAGCCGTCGGTTCGGGCGTGCAGCCCGTCGGCGACCAGCGCGGCGGAACCGATCTTCCGTCCGGTGCGGATGCGGTAGCGGGCCACCCACTCGTTGCCGACGAACCCCGTCAGAGCCGCCGCCGAGACGGCCCACAGGTGGGTGATGTCGCGGGGGTTCATGAGCCGATCGACGGCCACCCAGGCGGCCAGGACCGCGGAGGCCGCGATGGTCGCCACGATGAGGATGCCGGCCAGGTCTTCGGCCCGGCCGTAGCCGTAGGTGTAGCGGCGGTTCGGTGCCCGCCTGCCGAGGACGAACGCGATCCCGAGGGGGATGGCGGTCAACGCGTCGGCGGCGTTGTGGATCGTGTCGCCGAGCAGCGCCACCGACCCCGACAGGGCGACGATCACCGCCTGGACGACGGTGGTGATCCCGAGGACGGCCAGGGAGATCCACAGCGTGCGCATCCCCTCCCGGGAGGTCTCCATCGCCGCATCGACCATGTCGGCGGCCTCGTGACTGTGCGGCCGCACCAGATGGGCGACCCGGTGCCGCAGCCGGGCCCGCCGCGAGGGCCCGTGCCGGTGCGCCGTCTCCGCAGACCCGTGCCCGTGCCCGTGGTGGTCGTGTGGGTGAGTGTGCTGATTCCCCTCCATGGACCTCACCGTGGCATACGGATTCGCTTGCAGCCACAGCCGTCATACCCACCCTGACCAGGTGCGATGACCTCGCAACAGCGCGCGCCGGGCAGCTGGCCGACAACCGCCAGCTCACACCCCTTCTGCTGTGCGACATCCCGTGGGACGGCGGAGGCCGGGGAGGCCGACCGCCGAACCACAGCGGGAAGCACAAGGCCCATGTTCTGCTGTTTCCCGCCCTGACCGACGAGCGCGGCAACCGGGCGTGAATTTCGGCAGCAGGGCCGGGCCGCTCCAGCGAAGTGACCGCCGCCCGGCACGACAAGATCACCACCAGGCTGTGGGGAGGCCGGCCTCGGCGCTGGCGGACCTCGGCATCACCGGCCTGGACGACGATCCCGACGACCCCGTGATCATCACCGGCCGTCACCGACCCGAGGTCATCCCCTCAGTACCGCTCAGAAGGACGAACAAGCTGATCAGCTGCGAGCGGGCGGCGAGCGAGCACGGCTTCGCCGATGTGAGGAACTGGAGGTTCCTCGCCAAGGTCCGCGTGAACGCCTGACACGCGACCACGCTGGTGCGGGCCCTCCTCGTGCTGACGAATGCCGGGGTCCAGTGGTGACGGGTGAGCACCCAACGCCGCGAAGTTGAGGCGTGGCGACCAGTGCGAGCACTCCAGTCTCGACCCACGCCGGCCCCATGACCTGCCGGCTTCAGGTTGGACGATGACCATTGTCAGTGCCGCATCCTCATCGACCCGCACCACCCGTTGACGATGGCCCGCTATTTCGACACCCACTGGTTCATGAACTACCGGGAAAGCGGCTGACCGAGCCCGCCGCTTACGGCCCCGGCCGTTCTCGGAGCCTACGAGCCCTCCAGACCCGGCATCGTCTACGCCGCCATCTGACCGGGCCGCCCCAACCCAAGTCACTCAGGACGGCGTGGCAGGGTGCAGGCAGGTGTTCCTCCCGGGAGCCGGTGGCGGTGGGCCGCGACGAGCCGGTAGGTGCGCCGTGCAGCCCACCGCACGCCCGGCAGCAGGAGCGTCGCACCCAGCGGCGCCCAGAACCCGCCGGCGCTCAGGAGAGCCTTGGCAACGGCCCGGGCCCCTCCCTCGACCGTCCCGGTGGGCGTCACCCACAGCACCTCGTACTCGGCCTGCTCTCGGGTGACGCCGAGGCGGTCGAGGTCCGCCAACTGCCCCGGAACGATGTCGCAGCGGGGCTGTACGCGTCGTTCGGCGAATCTCGCCGACATCGAGCAGAAGCCGCAGTCTCCGTCGTAGACGAGCACAGGCCTGGAACGCATGCCTCCATCATGCCGCGTCGCGACACGAAGGTCCCAGGGCCGGCCGCACACCGCTCCTCCGCCATGGGGTGCCGACGTCACACGACGCCGCCCGTGGCGGACGCCCCGGCTTGACGTCGTGCGTCCGCAGCGTGCGCCCACCACATGCCTCCCGGCGCGAAGGCTGCAATCACGCATGTGGGCGTACACCTGGCACGCGCATGCCGACAGACTTCCTAAACCTCGTACGAGCGAACGAGGCGGGCGAGTTGCCGGCCCGCCACCAGGAGAGGTTCCTCGCTGCGGTTGACCTGGGCGGTGACTTCGGCACCCTCCAGGGCGGAGATGACGGTGGTCGCCAGTTCCCGGGCGCTTTGGGAGGGGAACCCGCAGCGCAGCAGCTTGTCACGGACCAGTTGCTCCCAGCCGCGCAGTGCGTCGGCGCATGCCTGCTGGATCTCCGAGTCGGTGCCGAGCGTCTCCAGAGCTGCTGCCGTGACGGGGCAGCCGTCGATCCAGCCCGACTCGCGCACTTCCTCGGCGAGTTGCCGGGCGCAGGCCATCACGGCCTCCGCCGGGTCGTCGTCGCCGTCCAGCGCCTTCCGCAGAAGCGTCGCGAATTCCTCGGTGGAGTGCTTGATCGCGGCGACGGCGACGGCCTCCTTGCCGCCCGGGAAGAAGTGGTACACGGAACCGAGCGTGGCCTGCGCCTCCTGGGCGATCTGCTTGATTCCTGTGCCGACGTAACCCTGCCGCTGCAGGAGGCGTGCTGCGGCGACGACGATCCGGGCCTTGGTGGTGGTCTGCATGGAGCCACCGTAACGCCCCATTGAGTAGAGCGTTCGTTCTAGAGCGTGGTAGGTTCTCGCCACGCTTTAAATAGAGCGCTCGTTTTAATGAGGGATGGAGATCTCGGCATGAGCAGCACCAAGCAGTCGGTCACCGTCATCGGCCTCGGCCCCATGGGGCAGGCCATGGTCGGCGCCTTCCTCGACCGCGGATACGACGTCACCGTCTGGAACCGCACCACGTCGCGCGCAGACGCCCTGGTCGCCCGTGGAGCGGTGCTCGCGCCGAGCGTGAAGGAGGCCCTCGCCTCCAATGAGCTGGTGATCCTCAGCCTCACGGACTACGACGCCATGTACGCCACCCTTGAGCCCGCCTCGGCCGCACTGACCGGTCGGACGCTGGTCAACCTCAGCTCGGACACACCGGAGAAGGCCCGCGCCGCGGCCCGTTGGGCAGCCGAGCGGGGCGCTGTCCAGCTGACCGGCGGTGTCACCGTGCCGCCCTCCGGGGTCGGACAGGCCGAGTCCTCGACCTTCTACAGCGGCCCGCGTCAGGTCTTCGACCAGCACCGGCCTGCGCTCGAAGTCATCACGGGGCGGACCGACTACCGGGGGGAGGACCCCGGGCTTGCCGCGCTCATGTACCAGATCGGCATGGTCATGTTCTGGACCTCCATGCTGAGCTACTGGCAGGCCATCGCCCTGGCCGACGCCAACGGCCTGACGGCGGCGGACATCCTGCCGCACGCGGTGGACACCGCGAACTCGCTGCCGGGATTCTTCTCCTTCTACGCGGAGCGCGTCGATGCCGGCCGGCACACGGGTGACGTGGACCGCCTGGCCATGGGATCGGCCAGCGTCGAACACGTCCTGCACACCAATGCCGACGCGGGCGTCGACATCGCGCTTCCGGCCGCGGTCGCTGACCTCTTCCGGCGCGGCATGGACGCCGGCCACGCCGCGGACAGCTTCTCCAGCCTGCTGCGGCTGATGACGAAGGCCAAGGCGTAACCGTACCGGCCCGACGAGGTAGGGGAGTGGTTGGCAGGAGGGACGCCTTTCGCCGCCTCGCGGCGGTGAAGTGGCCCCGGTTCGGTGGTTGTTTCACCCTGCCGAGGCGCGTGGGCCGTGCCATTCGCAGAAGAGGACGGTGGCGTCGTCCTCCAGTCGTCCCTGGTGGTAGTCCATGACGGCGTGCATGAGACGGCGCAGGGTCTCGTCGAGGGGGAGGTTGTCGGCGTGGTGGCGGATGATGAAGTCGGTGAAGCGTTCCACGCCGAACTCGCGGCCTGCGGTGTCGCGGGCTTCGGTGATGCCGTCGGTGAACAGCAGCAGCCGGTCGCCGGGCTCCAGCTGTTCGGTGCTCTGGGTGATGGGCAGGTCGAAGCCGCTGCCCATCGGCCCGGCGGGCGGGCAGTGAAGCGTGCTGGCCCAGCGACCGCCGCGGATCAGCACCGGCAGCAGGTGTCCGCGGTTGACCCAGCTGAATTTTCCGGTGTCCAGCTCCAGGTCGGCGAGGATGCCGGTGGCGTAGCGGCTGTGTCCGAACTGCTCGACCAGGGTGTGCTCGATCGCCGCACTGGCGTCGGGGATGCTCGCGCCGGCGCGGCGGTGGCTGCGGCAGGTGGCCATGGCCAGGGCTGCGGTCAGGCCGGCGGACGTGTCGTGGCCCATGGCGTCGAAGACCGCCAGGTGCAGGACGTCCTCGGCCACCGCGTACTCGAAGGCGTCCCCGGCCACCTCGTACGCCGGTTCCATGAAGGCGCTGACCGTGACCCGCCGGTCGGAGAACGTCCGCGGCGGCATCATGCTCCACTGCAGTTCCGCCTGTATCCCCATCGGCCGGACGCGGGTCAGCCGGGCGTGGGAGTCGCTGTTGGCTCGCTTGGAGGTCAGCAGCAGCCCGGCCATCGACGCCAGCGCCCGCATGACCTCCGTATCGGGCCTGCCCCCATTCCCCTCGCAGGGCTCGACGAGCAGGACCCCCAGGCGTTCGGCACCGTCCCGCACCGGCACCCAGCACGCCCCGCCACGTGCCGGCGCCGTGACCTCGGCCGTCTGGTACGTGCGGCCGGGCAGCGTGCCCTCGATCGCGTACTCCTCGCCGCCCTTGCCGGCGCTCAGACCGATCCCGGTGACCTCGCGCAGCACCTCCTCCTGGAGATCCGCCACGAACAGCCGCGCCCCGCCCGCACCGGCTTCCTTCGCGGCATCGTCGAGAAGGCGGGGCAACTGCTCGAACGGCGCCGTGTGACTGGCCTCCAGCAAGCCGGTCAGCGCCCGTGCCAAGCCGAGCGCCGTCACGCCCGTCTCCGCGCCCCAGGCCCCAGCCCGCCGCATACGTATTCCTCTTCTGCCATGACCCATCCCAACCAGCGCACGACCGCACGGGCCCGCGAAAAGACAATGCATACGCCACCGGGAACCCCAGGATTCAAACCCGAAGAAGCGACACCGGCACGCCCACCCCGGGCCCGGCGAGGGGCCGGCCAGGACGGCGATCCCCGCAAGTCTCCCACCCCGCTGACGCGGACGCGTATCTCGGGTCCACCACCTGCTTGCCGGTCAGGCCGCTGGCCGTGCGAAGCCGGCACAGCTCCAGGCGCCGCCCCCTGACGGTGGGGTCGTTGTTCGCCGTCACGGGCGGTCTACCTCCGGCTCCGAACCACTGCGGGCGCCCAGGTTGGCACGGACCCCGGCTGGTGATCACGCGCCGTGCCGCCGGGGCCCGACGGCGGCCAGAAACGGATGGTGACCGTGTAACTTGCCGCTCGGGGTGGATCACCTTCGAGGTCGGCTCCCAGCAGCTCAGAGCACAGAACGCCTGGGCCAAGGGCGTCCTCCGCGCCGCGGACGAACGCCTTCGGAAACGCCGGCCCAGCCGTTCGTCGATGCCCTGCCGAGCTGGTCCAGGCGCAGGCCGGCACAGACGGCTTCGCCGTCTTCCACCGCTGATGGAGATCCTTGAGCGCCACTTCTCGCTGTCGCTCCCCGATCTCGACCACGTCCAGGAGTGATCCCGGGCCCCGACTGGTCCGTACGGCGGGGTGGGGTGAGTCTGGGAAGGTGAACAGCGTGCCGATCACCGTGCACCGTCCCTCGGCTTCCGGGGGCCGGCGGGTGACCGTACGCCGGGGCGGACAGGACGAGATCCTCGGGCTGGCGCACTCCGATCATGACCTGATCGTCTTCCTGGAAGCCGCCGGACTCCTCGACCCCGAGGCGGTGATCGACGATCCTGCCTGGGTCGAGTGGCGGGGCGGCCGCGCACACCAGTGGAACGCCGCCTGACCACGCCGCCAGCGCTGAACGGACGCGGCACCGGGTACCGGGCCCAGCCCCGCATGCGCGACAGCGGGGTTCGGGGGTTCCGGCTCATGGTTGGTGAGTGACGTGGCGGTATCTCACGGCCTCGCGGCGGTCCGGAGGTGGGGTGGCAGGTTGCCAGATGGCTCACTGTGACGAGGACGCCACGTTCCGCCGCACGACGTTGGCCCCTCGGCGCGGTCGATGCGGCTGCGGGTCAGCGGTCTTCGAACAAAGCGCAGGCGAAGTTCTCCTGTACCGTGCGCAGCCGGGCCAGCAGGGCGGGCTTGTTGCTCTTGCTGGTCTGCGTGTTGATGGAGAAGGTCAGTGATCGGGTGCCGTCGGGGGTGGTGGCGGCGAGTTGGGTGTAGCCGGGGGTGTTCCCGGTGTGGCCGTGGAGCACGCCGCAGCGGGTCGTGTACTGGAAGATCGCCAGCCCGGCGGCGTTGGTTCCGGGGCCGGCCGGCTCGGAGGAACCTCCGGGGATGAACGTGAGCTGTTCCTTGCGGGTCTGCTCCGACAGCAGGCCGGGGCCGCCGTAGCCGCGCATGAGAGCGCCCAGTTCCCGGGGGGTGGAGACGATTCCTCCGGAGGCCCAGACGCCGGAAGCGCCGATGGCTTCGCTGATGTCTTCGGGTTCGGCGGGCGGTGCGACGTCGTAGCCGTGGAAGTAGGGCTGGGGAAGCCGGTAGCCCTGGGGCAGGCTGGTGCGGCGCAGACCCAGGGGACGGTACACGAGCTCCTTGAGCAGGGCCTCGTAACGGCGGCCGGTGGCGGCCTCGGCCATGAGGGCCACGGCGATGTTGTCGGAGTTGGAGTACTCGTACAGGGCGCCGGGGGCGAAGAGCAGCGGTTCGTCGGCCACGAAGCCGAGAAGTCGCCGCGAGTCGAAGACGTGGCGTGGGTCGGCGGTGATGACCTTCAGGAACTCGGGGTCGGCCGAGAAGTCGGGCAGGCCGCTGGTGTGCTGGAGGAGCTGGCGCAGAGTCACCGCGTGCCAGGCGGCGGGCTGGTCGGGCAGGCGCTCGCCGATGGTGTCGTCGAGGGACAGCTTTCCCTGGGTGACCAGCCTGAGGGCCACGGCCCCGCTGAAGGCCTTGGCGATGCTGGCGATGCGCATGTGGTCGTCGGGGTGGGGCGGGCGGCCGGTTTCGATGTCGCCGACACCGGCGGTGTACACCTGCGTACGGTCGCCGCGGGTGAGCACGGCGATCACCCCGGGCGGGCCGTCCTCCTGGGCGACGAGCCGCTCGAGTTGCTGCTGGAGACGTGTGTCGTGGTGCGGGCGGTCCCGGTCCGGCTCGGGGCCGCCGACCGCCTGCGCGGGCTGGAGCAGCCCGCCGAGCGCAGCGGTGGTGAGGGCGGCGGCGGAGAGTCCGGTGCGGAATCGGCGTCCGTGGGCACGGGTCAGCACGTGCGTGTCTCCTGGGTGTGCGGTGGGGCGGCAGGGGTCGGCGACACCGGCCGGTGCATCTGCCTGCCTAGCAGCCCGGTGGCCGCGCAGGGGTGGCGGCGCGCGCCGCTGCCCCCGGTCAGCGGACACGGCAGTGGCCCGCCCCGGCGTGTCGCGCCGCGCGGACGCGCGGGTGGGACGGAGGACGCAGCGCTGACGTAGCCCCGCTAGGGAGTGTCTTTCCGTCATCGGATCGTTGGTTCGGTCATGAGGGATGGGCGCCCACATCGCGAGGTAAGCCCCGCGCGGGCGTCTGGTGCCCGGCTCGTCGGCGTCGGCGTCGGCGTCGGCGGAGCAGCCGGAGCTCCCTGTGCAGATTCCGGGGCCGTCGAGCCGTCAGGGCAGCGCCCTGACGTTGACGTCCCGTGTCGCCCATCAGGGGCAGACCCCGCTTCGCTGCTGGGCCAGCGGCAGCCCGGGGGCTCAGTGAACCAGTGCGGCACTGGCGGCGAGCGCGGGTATGAGCACGGGCTCGTGGAGGGCGGCGCCGATCGCGACGAGCGCGAGAAGAGCCGCTGCGGCGGCGCTGACGTTGTGGGCGGCGGCCACGGGCGTCGGACGCACCGGGGCACGGCCAGCCATCCGGGCCAGGCGCGGGCGCCGGTCGCGGGGAACGGCGGCGATGCCGGTCACGGCCGGGATGGGATCGGGATGCGGAGCGATGTCCGTAGTCATGTGAGGCGGGGCTTCCGGGGCAGGCGGCCGGGCGCCGGACGAAACGGAGGGGGCGTCGGGCCGCCTGGGACCCTGTGCTCCGCAGTCCGCCCGGTCTCGCGCCCCCTGGTGAAGCGGCGCGGCCACGCACCACTCTGACCAGGGAGTTTTCGGCTGGTCGGCCGGGGGCGTAGCAGGGAGAACGGCGTAAAATGGTGTGAATGAGCACACTCCGATATGAGCTGGTGTTCTCCGACGACACGGGTTCGGCTCAGGACATCGCCATCGTCGAGCGCACTTCTTCCAAGGGGCCCGGCGGTCACCCGGTCTACGCCGATCCCACCGGCATCATCCGGGCGGAGATCAGTGACCAGGACGAGGTGCGCATCCTCGCCTCAGGCGGACACCAGGCACCAACCCAGCACGTCCTGGCCCGCCGTCTCGCCGAAGCCGATCCGAAAGGTCCCGCCGGCCCCTCCACGTCCGGGCCTGACTCCGCGTTCGGGTAGGGCCACCTCGCGATGCCCCCGCGGTGACGAGGCCGGAGGAAGGGCAGGTGCCGACGGGATCGGATGCGCCGTCCGCGTTCGCGCTCATCCCTCCTGCTCCCGGTGCAGGGCGCGCGCCTGGCCCAGCAGTTCGACGCGGCCGGCGCCTGGGCGCGGCCGGGCCCAGTACGGGTGGAAACGGATCTCGGCGAAGAGCCGGATCAGCCGTCGCCGCAGGGCCGTGTGCCCCGCGCCTTTGGGGTTGCGGGCGAGTTTGACGAGCGACTGGTGGGCGCGGCTTGAGCCGTTGCTGCCGCTGGGCAGAAGCCGGGCCGTCCACCGGTGTGGACCCGGCGGCAGTTGGCGGCAGTTGATAGGCGGCATACGGGGGCGGACCAGGACCGGCGCCCTGTAAGCGACGTGCCGGAGCGGTACGGGCCGTGGGACCGGGTCCAGGACCTGTTCCGGCGCTCGGCAGCGCGGTGGGATCAGAGCTTGTCGGTGTCCTGCGGTTCCAGGGGGTGGAGGGCGGGGCCTTGGAGGACGTCGCCGTCGATGCCGAACCGGGAGCCGTGGCAGGGGCATTCCCAGGTGCGTTCCGCGTTGTTGAAGGCGACGAGGCAGCCGAGGTGGGTGCACACGGCGGAGACGGCGTGGAGTTCGCCTTGGTCGTCGCGGTGGACAGCGCAGGGTTTGCCGTGGGCGCGCACCACGGTGCCCTCGCCGGGGCGCAAGGAGGCGACCGGGCCGTTGCTTCCGTTTCCCAGTGCGTCGAGGCGGTCCTTCACGAAGTGCTTGCCGGTGTCCCACTGAGCCTTGAGGAACGCGGGGGCGGTCCGAACGGCTGGTCCCAGGCGGCGGGGATCATAGAACTCGGCCCACGGCGGGCGAGGGGCGGCAGTGATGAGCGAGGCGAGGAGCTGTCCGGCCAGTACGCCGCCGGTCATGCCCCACCCGGCGAACCCGGTAGCGGTGTAGACGTTCTTGCTTCCGGGGTGCAGGGGGCCGATCAGCGGGACGGTGTCCGTGGCGCTGTTGTCCTGGGCCGCCCACCGATGGGTGGTCTTGAAGCCGGGGAAGCGCTGCTCGGCCCAGGTCTGTAGCCGGGTGTAGCGGGCCACGGTGTCCTCTCCGGCTCCGGGTGTGAAGGCCTCGCCGGTGATGATCAGCAGCCGCTCATCGCCCGGGCCGGGGGCCGTCCGTACGGACCGCTTGCCGCCTTCGCTGGTGATGTACATGCCGCCGGGGTCCTGGCTGGCGGGGATGGGGCCGGCGATGGCGAGATCGCGATGCTGGGTGAGGCGCGTGGACAGCAGGGCGTGGTCGAAGACGGGATGGTGGGTGGCCACGACCACGTACCGGGCGGTGACGGTCCTTCCCGAACTCGTCGTGATCCGGCAGGGCTCACCCTCGTCGAGGTCGGTGACGCGGGTGTTCTCGTAGATCTCGCTGCCGCGGGCGGTGAGATCGGCGGCGAGTGCGCGCAGGTACTTCAAGGGATGAAACTGGGCCTGGTCGTCGACCCGGACGGCGCCGGCCACCGGATGGGGCAGATCGGTCTCCGTGACGAAGGTCGCGCTCAGGCCCGCCTGCCGGGCTGCCTCCGCTTCAGCATGCAGGGCCTGTACCCCGTCGGGGTCCTGGCAGTAGGTGAAGGCGGGGCGCCGTTCGAGCTCGCAGTTGGCTCCGAGTTCTTCTGCCACCTCCACGATCCGGCCGAGCGCGGCGCTCTGCGAGGTGGCGTAGAGGCGTGCGCCCTCCTCCCCGTGCTGGGAGCGCAGCTCGCTGTAGATGCTCGCGTGCAGGGCGGTGACTTTGCCTGTCGTATGGCCGGTGACGCCTGCCGCGACCCGGCCCGCTTCGAGCACGATGACGCGGAGGCCGACACGGGAGAGCTCCCACGCCGTGCTGAGACCGGCGATTCCTGCGCCGACCACCACCACGTCGGCTTCCGCCGGCGCCGTCAAGGACGGGTAGGCGGGCATGTCGACCGTCTGCATCCAGTAGGAGCTGCTCGCGTCGGGGAGTCGATTCATGCTCCGCGCCTGCCCGCAGAGCCGTCGGGTGATGCGTAGCGTCTGCCTTTCGCCGGGCGCGTTCCTCGGCGTCGTGGTGCCAGTACGAGCCGTCGAACTCCACGGCCACGGCCTGGTCGTGAAGTACGGCGAGAAGCATGTGGAGCCGGTAGCCGCCGTACGGTGTCAGTGGGTACTGCTGGTCCTCGCCGGTGAGGACGTGCTGGAGTTCGGCGAACAGTTGTGTCTCCTGCCGGGAGATATCGGTCCGTCTGTGGCAGCGCGGGCAGCCCTGTCCGCCCATGAACCCGTGCGCGGCCCTGGACTTCGGCCTCGCCGTCGACTACGCCCTCCTCGTCGTCACCCGCCACCGCGGCGAACTGGCCACCGGCACCTCCGTGCGCGACGCGGCAACCGCCGCCGTACGGGCCACCAGCCACGCCGTCTTCTACTCGCCGCGACCATCCCCACGTGCCTGGCCACGCTCCTGCTCTTCCCCCTGACCTTCCTGCGGTCCATCGCCCTCACCGGCATGCTCGTAGTCGCCATCTCCGCCGCCGCCACCCTCCTGCTCCTGCCCCCCGCCCTCCTGCTCCTGGGCGAACGCCTTCGGCGCCCCGCCCGCCCTACGGGCACCCGTCCACGGCTCGCCACACCGTGGACACGCCTCGCACGCGGCCACCCGGCGCCGCGCCCCCCGTCGTCGAGTCGCAGTACGAGAAGGGGGTCGACGTCCGGACATGGCCGGCCTCCTTGAACAGGGCCCTGGCGGTACCCGCTTCGGGGAACCGGCAAACGGGTGACCCCTTCCCACCGAATGGCGGGCGACTCCAGCCAGCTTCCTCAGGGCGGCTTGCCCGAAAGCTTGCCCTGCACGCGAAGGGGCGATGGCGAAGGCTTGCCCACGAGGGGCACGTACTCCGGCGGGGCGGATCGGCGCCACCGCCCAGCAACGCGAGGTCGATGTACCCGCGTAGTCAGGGCGGGCAGGGTGATGCAGCGGTTCGCGAGCCCGGGCCGTCCTCAGTTCCCCGCAGGGAGCGGAGTCGGGCGGACAGGGAAGGTCGGGAAGGTACCCGTGGGGGGCGGGGAGGGGGCGGGGGTGAGGGTGGGGCAGACGCGGCGGAAGGGGACGCCCGGGGCCATCCGCTCCCATTCGGCGAGGGTGGGGTTGGCCGCGGCAAGGCGGCAGGCGCGGGCGACCGGGTCGCGAAGCGTGGCGCCGAGCTGGGCGATGCTCCAACGGACTGCCTGACCGGGGTAGTCGTAGGTGGTCAGGGTGGCGCCGTCGGAGCACCGTGCTTGCGCAGAAGCGAGGCGCCAACTGGCCCTTCACCTGGGCGGCAGCACGCCCTTTCTGGACCGCGTGGGCGTGTCCGGAGCGAGTGAACGGCAAGAAGTGCCTGGCTCCGCGCACGGCGGCGGTTCCGGCGTAACGGCCGTACGCAGCTGAGGAGGGCCTCCGTCATACGGCGGAGGCCCGCCTTCTCCCGCGGCCGGCTCTCCGACCCGTCCCGCTCAGGCGGCCGGGTCCGTGCCGGACTTCGTCTCCGCCGCTTCCAGCCGTGCCTTCAAGTCGGCATTCTCCGCCTCCAGACGCGCAATGCGCTTGCGGGCGAAGTACAGCTCCATGACAGCATCGTGGAACTCGGAGATCAGTTCTTCGGGGGTCAGTTGCACCCTGGTCCTCCCCTTACGCCGACGCGACTTCGGTCACGGTGCCGTTGCCGCCCTTCCAGAACAGCTTGCCGTCCTGGGAGAAGAGGGAACCGCCACCGGCTGCGGCCGGCGCGTTGGTCGGTGCGGCGGGGACGTTGGCGAGCCGCACCGCGCCCTCGGCGAAGATGGCGGAGGGGGCGTCGGCCGCCGCGACCACGTGGAGCTGGGACTGGGGCGTGGCGCCGCGGGCTATGCCAATGCCGGTCCGGCCGGTGCCCTTGACGACGAAGTCCTCAACCCCCGGGTTGTTCCGCAGGACGATCAGGGAACCCTTGGTCGGACCGTCGGTCGCGGTGACGAAGATGCCCTGCGCTGCGGTCCCGGCGGTCCTGAGGTCGATCGAGAGACCGGAAGCCCCAGGGTCCGAGCCGTCGGCGTATCCCTTGTGCGAGATCTTCAGTGTGCCGCGCGAGGTCTCCACGCCGGTCAGATACATGGCCGAGGTGGCCGGGTTGTCGGATGTGACGTTCAGCGCCGCGGTGTCCCCGGAAGGAGCCTTGTGATTGATGGTGACGGTGTGCGCCGTCGTCGACGCCCCGTAGAACTGGGCCGGCGAGGTGTACAGGGTGTACTCGTTGTCGGCGCTCGCGGCCGCGGCTTCCGAGCCTGCGGCGACGGTGACCGCGCCCGCGGTGAAGGCACCGAGAAACACTCTTCGTCCCACTGCCATGGGTGAACTCACTTTCGTCGTGGTCGCTTTGTGCCGCCGAAGCGGTGTGGCGGCCGCACTTGACGGCAAGGTACCGGCCCCGGCCGTGTAGGTCACTTTCCCTTCTGGGGGCACGAGTGCGGGGAGCAGGGCGAGTGGACGGCGGGACGGGCCCCGCGAGTGGGACCATCCCCGCGGGCGCGGGGATGGCTCCTCCGCTCGGGCGCCGGCTGGCTTGCTGCCGGGCATGCCTACACCGAGCTGATAAGAGGCCCGCTCGACGGTTTCCTGCTCGACGCTGCTGGCTGGGTTCCTGATCGCATCCGTGCCGGTGCCGTCCTCGAGACCAGTCTGGTTGATCGATGCGGCACTTCAGGCGAAGTGCCGCATCGATCAATGGGCCTGCGTGTGCTGGGTGGCGGCCTTGTGGTTGCTGGGGGAGTGGGCGTTGCGGCTGGCCGTGTTACGGGTTTTGTGGGGTGGGCGGCGCGAGGGTAAGCAGTCCGCAGCCGTAGGCCTTGGAAGGGCCGATGCCGGTGATCAGGGCGCGGGCCAGGGTGATGGGGTCGGTGACACGGAGGCTGCCCTCGTAGGTGGCGGTGTCGATGCTCACCTTCGTTGTGCCGGTTCGTGTGCCGGTCTGGTCGGTGAGGTCTTTCGCGAAGACATGCCTGTTCTGTCGGGTGATGCGGATGTCTGGGATGGGCTCGGGGGAAGGTGCGGTGTCGGTGAAGGGGAAGATTCCGGGTGCTGGGTCGGCGGTGCCGGGAATGGACAGTGGTTCAAAGCCGTGTTTGTGAGCGCGGCTGGTGAGCCAGGCGAGCTGTGCCGACATGGTGCGGTGAGCGACGCGGTATGACCGGCGTTGTGAGGGGTCGTTGTTCCGGCGTTTGGCTTCCTGCCGGGTGGTCTGGGTGGGGTTCAGGAGTGCTGTGCGTTTGGTGCTCATGACGGGGGATGCGGTGAGCCGGAACGTGTACTCCTGTCCTTCTTGGAGGTGGGCGAGGAGGGGTTTGTATGCGGCGACAGCGGGTTTGGCGTTGGCGTGGTCGACGGCCCATCCGGCCTGCTCGACGAAGGCGGTCCAGTCGGGCTGGGGGTGGGTGAGGACGTAGAGGTAGGGGCGGGCGGGGTTGTCGGCGTCCAGGCGCCACAGAGTGCGGCCGGGATCGGGGTGGTAGGCGACGGCGCCGAGGACGGCAGCGTGCATGGCTTGGGGGGAGTTGATGAGCTGGCGCGCAACCCCTCGATCTGCTCCACGAACGTCACCGCGGGGCAACCGGCATTGAGACACTTGAACCTGCGCACCACGACCTTGATGAACACCGGGGCGCCGCCGATGGGTGCGTCGGCGAGGTGACGTACGTAACGGCCGTGCACCCGCCACGACGGCATCGCGAAGGCGGACATCTGGCCGGGAGCGCCTCGCACCTGCTGCGAAGCGTGACCGCTCCTGCCATCCTCTCGACCGGCTCCACGACCACCACCCGCCAAATGCGGCAGCAATCGTCCCAAATTCCCTGAATTACGCACCTGTTGAATGCCCAGTTCAGCAGCCTGGCATCACAAGATCTTCGGCATAGCCGAGAATCGCCGTCGTTCACAACAGGCACGTGGAGACAGCAGCGGCGAGAAGGGCAGCGGTCCGGAGAACAATCACCCTGATCTTGTGGCCCGTTGAGCGCCTTGATCTCGCGACGGCATGCCGAGCTGACACCGAGCCGAGGCCCAGAGCGCACGAAAGTGTCCCCACAGCTCAGTGCCGGCTTGGGCCCCGTACCCCACCCGATTGCCACACCCACCTCCGGTCAGCTGGAAAAACCTTTCGGCAGCTACAGTCGTAGCGGCCGAGAACGTGACCCGAAGTGAGGAGGAAGCATGCCCACAGCAGTGCAGGTTCGGCGGACCGGAGGCCCGGAGGTGCTCGAGCTCGCGGAGGTGGAGATCGGCGCGCCAGGCCCGCGCGAGCTCCTGGTCGACGTGGCGGCTGCGGGTGTGAACTACATCGACACCTACCAACGGGCTGGGCTTTACCCGGTCCCGCTGCCCTACATCCTTGGCCTGGAGGGCGCCGGGACGGTCGTCGCGGTCGGCCCGGACGTGCGCGGTTTCGACGAGGGGGACCGGGTGGCCTGGCAGGGCGTGCCGGGCAGCTACGCGCAGCGGGCGCTGGTGCCAGCCGATTCGTCGGTGCACGTACCGGACGGCGTGACCGACCAGATCGCCGCTGCTGTGCCGTTGCAGGGGATCACCGCGCATTATCTGGTCACATCGACCTATCCGGTCAAGGAGGGCGAAACGATCCTGGTGCACGCGGCGGCCGGGGGGGTTGGGTTGCTGCTGATCCAGTTGGCCAAGGCGCGGGGAGCGCGGGTGATCGGCACGGTGTCGACGGCCGAGAAGGAGGCGCTTGCCCGCGAGGCTGGGGCCGACGAGGTGATCCGTTACGACCAAGTGAATTTCGCCGATGCAACCCGGAAGCTCACCGACGGTGAGGGCGTTCACGTCGTCTACGACGGGGTCGGCAGGTCCACTGTGGATGGAAGCCTGGCAAGCCTGCGCAAGCGAGGCCTGCTGGCGCTATTCGGCGCCTCAAGCGGTCCAGTGCCGCCGATCGACCCGCAACAGCTGAATAAGGCTGGTTCGGTGTATCTGACCCGCCCAAATAGCGACGACTACGTCCAGACCCGCGCCGAGCTGGAGTGGCGGATCGGCGAGCTCTTTGCAGCGATGGTCGACGGCTCCCTCAAGGTACGGATCGGCGCCACATACCAGCTAACCGACGCGCGGCAGGCCCACGAGGACCTGCAGGCTCGCAAGACCGCCGGGAAGGTGCTGCTCATCCCCTGACCATCGCTCCAGCGCTTGGCGACGCGAGCTCTCGCGAGCCAGCCTGTTGTTGGTGTGTCAGCTATCGCTCCAAAGAATCCGGGCTGGTCAGCGGTGCTGGCGTGGGTGGCGGGTGGGGTGCTCCTGCTGGTCGGGGGCGGGAGTCTGGCGCGTAGATCATCTGACGGGTCGGGGGTGGGTGCCTCCGGCCTTGGCCGCGCCGTAAGCGGCGGGCTTCCTACGATCGCGGCGGGGTGCCTGGTCGTTCGGGAGGAGCTGGTGGTCGCGGAGCGGGTGCTTCGGCGGCTGTACGAGCAGGAGGCCGAGGCCACCGCGGCCGAGCAGAACGCCGGGACGCCGCGGCTGGTGCAGGTCGCGGGACGTTCGGTGTTGAAGGTGCCGCACCGCAGCGAGGTGGCGGATGCGTCCGCGCTGCCCGTCGACTACCAGCGGATGCTGCAGATCGTTAAGGCCGCGGGCGGACCGATGATGGTCAAGGAGGTCGGCGCCGAGCTGGGCATCGACGCCTCGGTGCCGGGTTGGCTGGAGCCTCTTCGCGGAAAGCTGTCGAAGCTGCCGCGCGGGGCTGGCTGCACAAGCTGCCGAACGGCACCTACCGCATCCGGCCGTGATCGGCCTGCCATGAACCGTAACCAGGCGACCCCCGGCGCGAGTTGATGAAGTATGCCTACAAACAACACCCCGGCCGAGGACCACACCGAGCTTGTCGCTAACAAAATGAGCCGCGAACTCACCGGAGAATCCGCACCAACTTGGCGAATCGAAACGGACATGCCACCCACACCGGCGTGAACGTTGATCAGATGCCCTCTAAGAGGTCCTAACAGAAGCCGTTGCTGGTGTGGCTATCGGCTTGGATGCTCGTTGGTCTGTTCGTGGGGAAGAAGAACTCTCGGCCGTGGATCGTCTCGGACGAACTGTGGCTGCTGATCGAGCCGTTACTGCCAGAGCCAGTACCCAAACTGGTCGCGGGACGGCTGAGGGTGCCTGACCGGCAGGCTCTGTGCGGGATCCTGTTCGTGCTGCACACTGGCAGCCAGTGGGAGTGCTTGCCCCAGGAGCTCGGCTTCGGGTCGGGCATGACGTGCTGGCGACGCCTGGCCGCGTGGAACGAGGCCGGCGTGTGGGACCGGCTCCATGTCGTCCTGCTGACGAAGCTGCGGTCGTCGAAGCAGCTGGACTGGTCGAGGGCGGTGATCGGCTCCAGCCACGTGCGGGCCGCTCGGCGGGGCCCAAAAGCGGACCCAGCCCGGTCGGCCGAGCAGGTCCGGGCAGCACCTGTCGACCGCCGGTAGACGGGCGGACGCGTCAACCCCTCCCCGTGCCAGCCGGTCGGGCCGCCCTCAGCGGCCGCCAGGCGGAGACCTGGGCCCCGACGCACACGCTGCCGCCGCTTCTTCTGCACCACGTCATGCTGGAACTCCGTTCCGTGCGCTACGCCGCCCGCGCGGATCACGTCCCCGTACTGAAGCTGTGCCGAGCGTTCTCGGGAGCGGGTGAAGCAAGCCAGTTCCTTTCATCTCCATGCCGACGCGTTCCAGGGACCCGGCCCGTTTGCCCAGACAGGGAAGCCCACTGCCGCCTGCAGCCTCGACCTGCACCAGGGTGCCCTGCTCGTCGCGGCCGAAGACGGCTGGAGAGCGTCCGTGAGCTGACCCTCACCCGCCGCCATCCACTGTGCACCGGCCACAACGCTCTTCTGTCGTCCCTGTCAGCGGCATCCGGCCTGGTATCGGATGACTCACCGCCCACAGTGGGAACGCGGGCCGATGGTGCGGCCGCGTAACTGAAGGAGGGAGCCGGGCCCGCGCACGTGCGGGACGCGGGGCCGGCTCCGGGGGCCCGTCCTGTAGGTGCCCGTGGCGACCGTATGGGCGGGCGGCGTGGCAGGGCACCGAGTGCCTGGGGTCGCGTCATTCGGCACCGGGGCACAGGGCGCGGTCCACAAGCCTGCGGACGGCCCGCTCGGCGGCGAGCAGCTGCTCGCCGCTGCCGGTGCCGTTGGCGACGACGACGACTGAGCGGCGCCCGTCTGCGGTGAAGCCGGTGCGCACCGTGAATCCCTCCAGGTCCCCTCCGTGGCCCCAGGTATCGCCGCCGCAAGTCAGCGGCTGCTGCATCAGTCCCAGGCCGTACCGCAGGCCGGGGAACCCCACTTGGAAGTTCTCGCTGACGGACACGGTCCTGCGCATCTCCGCGAGCTGGGCGGGAGGCAGCAGGCGCCCGCCCAGCAGGGCGGTGAAGAAGCGGTCCACGTCGCGTTCGGTGCCGACGAGGGCAGCGGCCGCGTCCGCTTGGGAGATGTTCCTGGCCGTGGTGTCGGTCCAGGTGACCGAGCCGGGGAACAGGTGGTAGGTGTGGGCATGCGGCGGCTTCAGGTACGGGTCGTCGCCGGGGGCGTAGGTGCCGATCAGGCCGAGCGGCCGGATGATGCGATCGCGTACCTCCTCGGCCCAGGGCCGCCCGGTGGCCTTCTCGATGATCATCCCGGCGAGGACATAGCCGGTGTTGGAGTAGTTCCAGTCGGGCTTGCGGGCATCGGCCGGTGCGGGTGGGAAGTCCGGTCGGTGGCGCACCGCGCCGGCGACCAGCTGCTCGGGGTCCCAGTGGTCAAATCTTGTCCGCTCGAAATCGGCTGCGGTGTTCCCAGTGTCCTCTTCGGGACCGTAGTTGTGGATGCCGCTGGTGTGCTGCAGTAGGTTCCTGACGGTGATGAGGCTGCCGTCGTTGCCGTTGCCGCTCACCACACCCGGCAGCCAGCGCTCCACGGTGTCGTCCAGGGACAGGCGGCCCTCGGCGACGAGTTGCAGCACCACGGTGGCCACGAACGTCTTGGTGACGCTGCCGATCCTGAACTCCGCCCCGCGCGGCACAGGGCGGCCGGCGTGCAGCTCGGCCTCGCCCGCTCGGGCGTGTACTGTGCGGGCGCCGTCGCGCACCTGCACTGTGATGCCGACGAACCCACCCTCTGCAAGGACGCGGGCCGTTTCGCGTTGGAGCTGCCGGGAGGTGAGCCGGCCGTCCGCGGAGGCGGCGGTGTCCGCGGACGCCGGGTGAGGAGCGGCGGCAGCACCAGGCGCGAGTGCCGTGGACGCAACGGCGGCAGCGAGGAGAGCGGCGGTGGCAATGCGGGCCCGCGAGGTCTTCTGTGTTGCCTTCATACCCTCACACTCTGCCGGGGCGGGCCGGCTGCGCCCATGGCGGCAGCCCCCGGAACGGGTGTGGGGATACCCCCAGGGTTCAGGTCGGGCCAGCCGGTAAGGGACGTCCGGGACAGGCCGGGGGAAGGACGCATACATCGCGCGGGCGGAAGGCCACGAAGGGGACACCCGGGACGCGGGCGACTACGACTGCTGGCGGCCACTCACCTTTGCTGAGAAAACCCAGCGGGCACGAAACTTCGCTGACAGCGCTCTCTCCTGCCGCAGAGTGCCAGCGCCAGCCATCACCTTTCTCATGAGGCAGACGCGGCCGTCGGGGCTGAAGGCTACTGCCGCTACCGCGCCCGTGTGTCCGGTGCGGGTCTTGGCTGTCGCGACGTCCCACAGACGTACGGTTATGTCGAAACTGGCGGAGGCGAGGGTGCGGCTGTCGGGGCACCTCTGCCGTGTGCTCGGTGAGGGTGGCGCTCACTGTGCCGGTTGCGACGTCCCACAGACCCGACGGCCACTCCCTCCCGCGGATCTGCCTCCCTCCGTGCGACCGCCGCCTCGGGGATGCCGTCGCGTAGGCTCGGGCCAGGGACCAAGCAGGGCAGCCGGTGGACATCGCCGGTCCTCAACGCGCCCGCGGCTGAACGGTGTCGACGCGCCGCACCGCCGAGCGCCGCGCGCCTCGCCGGGGTCTCCCATTGTGAGCCGACCGGACGGGAGAGACCGTGGTTTTCGATCCGCAGTTGCAAGCCCTGTACGACCGGCGTGCCGCCGAAGGAGCCAGGCCGCTGTACGAGATGACATTGGCCGAGGCGAGGGCGGCCGACCTAGCCGCCGTCCGGGCGGGCGCGGGCGCCCCCGAGCCCGTGCGGGAGGTGTTCGACGAGCTGATACCGGGTCCCGCCGGGACACTGCCGGTCCGCTTCTACCGGCCCGGGGCGGGCCGCGGGCCCCTCCCGGTGCTGGTCTACTTCTTCGGTGGCGGCTGGACCCTGGGCAGCATCGAGACGAGTGACGCCATCTGCCGCAGCCTGGCTAACGCCGCCAACTGCCTCACCGTCGCGGTGGGGTACCGCCTGGCACCGGAGAACAAGTTCCCCGCTGCGGTCCACGACTGCTTCGCGGGCCTGCGCTGGGCCGCGGAGAACGCCGTACGCCTCGGCGGCGACCCCACGCGCATCGCCGTCGGCGGTGACAGCGCAGGTGGCAACCTCGCCGCCGCGACGACCCTCATGGCGCGGGACGCGGGCGGCCCCGCCATCCGGGCCCAACTCCTCGTCTACCCCAACACGGACTACTTCGCGGACACGCCGTCACGCCGCGAGAACACCGATCCGCTGCTGTTCAACGACAAGTCCGTGCAGTGGTACTGGGACAATTACCTGACCTCGCCGGAGGAGGGCAACGACCCTCTCGTGTCACCGCTCCGCGCGCCCAGCCACGCGGGCCTGCCCCGGGCGCTCGTCATCACCGCCGAGTACGACCCGCTGCGCGATGAGGGCGAGCAGTACGCCCGACGCCTGAGTGACAGCGGCGTCGAGGCCGAGTGCGCGCGCTACCCGGGTGTGACGCACGGTTTCTTCGCCATGGCGGGCACCCTCGATGCGGGGAGCCGCGCGGTGGAACAGGCAGCGGCGTTCCTGTGCACCGCGTTCGACGGCGCCGCCACGACATGAAGACCCTGTGCGTCCCCGAACCGGGCACTCGGGCGCGACGGGCCGGTCGGTGGGCAGCGCCGCGGGCAGCGCCAGGGGGAAGCGGACACGTGCCCCCGGTGATCCGTGGCCGGTCACGTCGGCCGCCGGTGGCCGGTGGCTGGTGGTCTCCCGCAGGGCGACCGGCTACGCGGCCGCGCTGACCCCGTGCTCCCGCAGCGCCGTGCGCAGGTCGGCCGCGCCGGTGAACAGCACGCCGTGCAGCCCGGCGGCGTGTGCCGCGGCCACATTCTCCTCCCTATCGTCCACGAAGAGGACGTCCCGGGGTGGTACGGCGAGTGCCCGCAGGCACCACGCGTAGGCGGCGGGATCCGGTTTGGCATGACCGGTCCGGCAGGAGAACGCGCGTACGTCGAAGAGCCGTAGCCAGGCGGCGTGATGTTGTTCGTAGTGGTTGGCCAGTTCGGGCGGGATGTTGGAGAGCAGGGCGAGGCGCGGTCCGGTTGCGGCGAGTTCGCCGACGAGCGCCACCATCTCCTCGTCGACCGCGCTCCAGCTCGCCAGGTCGGCGTCGATGAGCGCCCCGACGCGTGTGGCGTCGAAGCGTGTGCCCAGCGCGGTGCCCACTTCGCGCCAGTAGGCCGGACCGGTCAGGTCACCCCGGTCGTACGGTGGGCGCAGCCTCCAGTACGCGTCCCAGAAGGGCGGTGCGGGCGTGCCCGCCGTGGCGACGAGAGCCGCTTGCGCCTCTAGGGGCTGGGGCAGCGCGATGACGCCGAACAGGTCGAACAGGACGGTTCCGCGAGACGTCATGGCGGGTCACACCTTCCGTACGGTGACGCCGGCCGCGGCCAGCGCGTCGGTCGCTGCGGCCGGTGCCGTCACGTCGGTGACGACGGCGTGGAGCGCGGTGGGCGGCGCGACGAACGCCAGCGCCGTGCGGGAGAACTTGGCCGCCTCGGCGACCGCGATGGTGCGCCGTGCCGACGCCATCGCCGCCCGTTTCACGGCCGCGTCGGCGAGGTCGTAGGCGGTCAGGCCATCGTCGGCGGTGAGGCCGCAGCAGCCGATGACGGCCGTGTCGAAGCGGACCGCCGCGAGTGACGCCTCCGTGAGGGGCCCGGTCAGTGCCAGCTCGCCAGGCCTCGGCTCACCGCCCGGCAGGAGCAGCCGCACGGACAGGACGCCCGTCAGCGCGTTGGCGGCGTGCAGCGACAGCGGCATCACGGTGACACGACGGCCGCGAAGCGCCTTCGCGACCTCCAGGCACGTCGTCCCGCTGTCCAGGACGACGGATTCCCCGTCGGCGATGAGGGCGGCGACGTCGGCGGCGATCCGGCGCTTGACCTCCTCGCCCTCCTGCGCCCGCAGTCCGAACGGCGACTCCTCGCCCCGCAGCAGCAGACTGCGCGCACCGCCGCGGAACCGTTCGAGCACTCCCTGGTCGGCCAGGATCTCCAGATCGCGCCGCACCGTCATCTCGGAGCAGCCGGTGAGCCCGGCCAGCTCCGCCACGCTCAGCTCGTGCGCCTCCCGCAGGGCATGGGCGATCCGGCGGTGGCGTTCTGTGGTTCCCATGCGTGCATTGCACACAAATCGAGTGCGAAAGTCAACATATCAAACATAATTCTTGTTCATTATGCTCGCAGTCATGAACAGAACCCTGCGGGCCGCCCGCCTCGCCACGTTCGCCTTCTTCGCCTTGAACGGTTTCGTGATGGGCATGTGGATCGTGCACATCCCCGCGGTCGAGTCCCACACCGGGATCAGCCACGCCGTCCTGGGATGGCTGCTGTTGCTGCTGGGCGGCGGCGCGTTCGCCGGGATGCAATTGTGCGGCCGTCTCACTGACCGCCTCGGCGCCCGCAGGGTGGTTCCCGCGGGCGCCGCGCTGTGCAGCGCGGCGGTGGTGGCGCCCGCCCTGGCGGCCGACGCGCCCGGGCTCGGGATCGCGCTGTTCCTGCTGGGCTTCGGCAACGGCTGCCTCGACGTCAGCATGAACACCCACGCCGTCCAGGTGGAGCGCGCCTACGGCCGGCCGGTCATGTCCGCGTTCCACGCGGTGTTCTCGCTGGGCGGCGTGCTCGCCGCACTCGTCGGCGCCCGGCTGATCACCTGGGGCTGGGACCTCGGCGCGACCCTGGCCGCCGCCGCCGCGACCGGCCTCCTGGTGACCCTCCTCGCCACACCCGCACTGCTCGGCCCGCCCCGGGGCGCCGGGAAGGAGACCGGCACCACGGGGGAGGAGGACACCGCCGCCGAGAGAGCGGCGGTCGGCGGCCGCACGACGGGCCGGGGCGCACGCCCGGCCGGCCGGCGGCGGACGCCCCGGCGGGTGTGGGTCCTGGCCGCACTGGCCCTGCTGCTGATGCTCTGCGAGGGCGTCGCCAACGACTGGAGCGTGCTGCACCTGGAGGACGTGCTGGGCGCGCCCGCCGCCACCGCCGCCCTCGCCTACGGCGCCTTCGCCACCGCCATGACGGTGGGCCGCCTGCTCACCGACCGGGTCGCCGCCCGTACCGGCCCGGTGTTCGTCGTCCGCTACGGTGCCGCCGCCGCGGGCGCCGGGCTGACCGTTGCTGCGCTGTCCCCGTGGGTGGCGCCCACGCTTGTGGGCTGGGCCGTGTTCGGGCTGGGACTGTCCGGCTGCGTACCTCAGTTCTTCAGCGCCGCAGGCCACACCGACCTGGACGCGGCCGGCGCCCACGTCTCCCGCGTTGCGGGCCTGGGCTACCTCGGCATGCTGGCCGGGCCCGCCGTCATCGGCCCGCTGACCCACCTCGTACCGCTGAATCTCGCACTGCTGTTCCCGGTCGCGCTCTGCGCGGTGGCCGCCGCGGCGGCGGGCGTGCTCCGCCCCGACCCGCGACCCGGGGCCGGGGCGACCACCCGGCCGGCGTCCGATGGGCCGACGGTCGGCACGAGTACAGCCTGAAACCGGTATCGCAGGCCTCTCTCGACCGTCACATCCACCAAAGGCGTCCTCGTGTCGGCGTACACGCGAACGGCCTGCTGCGGCAGTACTTCCCGAAGGGCACCGACCTGTCCGTCCACTCCCGAGAGCACCTAGACGCCGTCGCCGCCGAACTCAACGGCCGCCCACGCAAAACGCTCGACTGGGAAACCCCAGCCGAGAGCCTGCATAAACTGCTCGCCGCCTAACACAAACGATCACGCGTTGCGACGACCCCCTAGAGACCGCCGCTTCTGCTGCCGCACCAGCAGGGCACTGACCACGTACGCCGGGCGCTGCGCAACCTCCAGGGCGAATCCCCGGCTCTGGTCGGCCGGACTCACCGCGCCCAGCAGAGCTCCTGGTACCGCACGCCGGCGGGTCTCGCTGAAGTCGCGGCTTCCGGCGAGCTCGCGCCGACGGTCGGCCGGACCACGGGCAGGCGCGCGGCCGGCAAGACCGGCCTGCGCGAGGAAGGCCTCGCCCTTGTCGACACCGTCGTCGCCTTCCACCAAGGGGAGGTAGCCGACCACGCGGACTGGCAGGTGGAAGTCGCCCACCCCACCCCGGCCGGGAACCTGATCCCCAACGGCGGGGTGCTCCTGGCGAGCGGCTCCAGCGCGTTCGTGGAGATCGACCGCACGATGTCCTACGCCCGCCTGGTCGCCAAGCTGGAGCGCTACGACGCCTACCGCAACGCCCCGGCATCCGGCCGCGGCAACGCCGCCCGCGCACCGCGCAGCCACTGGCAGGAGACCTAGGCCGGCCCGTCCCTGGAGCGGCTGTTCCCGCCGGTGCTGTTCGTCTTCGCCCCGGCCCCACGCCGCGCGGCGCCGACCACGAGGGAGGCCGTCTTCCACGAGCGGGCCCGCAGGGTGGGGAGCGTGAACTACCGGCTCCCCGTGGCCACCACGACCCTGCCCCTCCTGACCCGCGACAGGTGCGGTCGTGCTCGGCCAACGCCAGACGCCGCCGCCAGCCGATGGGAGCGGGGTGGCGGCGGGCCGGTAGACCGACTCGCGGCGCCAGCCGTCACGCCGCCCCAGGTGTGTATCGCGGTGGTGAAGCCGCGGGCGGGTACCCCCATCTCGGGGGCGGATCAGGGCGCCGTGCGCTGAAAGTCACTCAGCGACGGTGAGTGAACGAAGGTCAGCGTCCAGCATGCGGATCAACTCGCCAACCTGTCCGCGGCCACGCGGCGCCGCCGGGAAGCGTTTGAGCACGTCAATGACGACTGGTGTCGCACGACGCGCCGTCTGCTCGATGCTTTCGGCACCAACGCTCCGGTCCTCGCCGGTGACGAGTTCGGTTGCTCTGGCCGCGTAGGCGCCGGCTCCGAGGATGTGCTTGACCCGGGTGGCCTTGGCCAACGGATGCAGGTAGGCGGCTCGCCGGCCGCAGACATCGCAGGCTACGCTGCCCCTCGGGCAGCGGCAGTGTCCGCGTCCTTGGCTGCTCTGAGGGCGGCGGATGCTGTGTCGCGCAGAGACTTCCCGCGTTCGCAGCCCCGAGCGAACTCCCACGCGGCACAGATAGCGTTTCGAGGCCGCGAGTCGTCCGGCTGATCGGTCTCGAACTCCTCAAGCGCCGCCTCAGCACAGGCCGCAGCGAACGCGGCGATCTCACGAAGGTCCTGCTTGGTCAGAACGATCTCGCTTCGGTCCTCTGTCATGGGTTCCATCTTCATCGACTGCGCTGGACCGCAAGTTGGTAGGGGCGGCTCCGGCGGCATTTCACCAGCGAATTCAAGTTGGCAAAGGCTCGGAGATCACCAACCGGACAGACACATCCGATCAACTGACCGTCCCACGTCAGGGCCGTTCAAAGGCATCCGGGGCGGCTCGGCTGCCGTCTCTGTCGACCCGTGGCCGTGCGATCGCAGTGAGGAAATCGTCCAGCATGGCGATTTGTACGTCTTCAGGGAATCGGCCGGGATCGAAGAGGGCCTGCACGACGAGGCCATGTGCGAAGGCGACAGCGCCTGCCGACAGTCGTTCCGGATCGGCGTCTGCGGGCAGCTGGCCGAGGTCGCGCGCGACCTCGAAGTGGGGGCTGATGGCCGAGCGAAGGCGGGTGTATCGGTCGGCCTGTTGCCTGGCCAGTTCATCGTCGGCGAGGGAGAGGTCCCAGGAACTGACCCAGATGCGGTTTCGGGCAGTGTCGTCCGAGGTCAGCGGCAGAATGTCCAGGAGGGCGGCGCGTACGGTGGCGAGGCCGGGTCCGGGACGTGCGCGACGGGGCCTCTGTGCGGTGCGGTGCTCCAGCAGGTCCAAGGCATGTTGGATCAGGGCTCGTTTCGTCGGGAAGTAGTGCATGAGCATTCCGGTCGAGACGTCCATGGTGGCGGCGACCGCACGGAGGGTCAGGCCACCGAATCCCTTGTCGGCCATGACGCGCCAGACCGCCTCGGAAACGTCCTGGCGGCGGGCTTCTCGATCTCCGGGTGCGGGTGGCATGCTGCCAACCTACGTACCGAACGCTTGTTACGCACCCGAGAGTGAGGCTTCCATGTTCACCATGCCGCTCGGCGACCGGGCCCAACTCCGCTCGCTCGAGCCTTGGCAGGCTCAGGAGTTCCTCTCTCATATGGACCGCGCACGGGACACCGTGGATCCGTGGATACCCTGGGCGTCGTTGAGCACCGACGGTGACTCGGCTACGGCCACCCTCCAGCGCTATGCCGACCGTGCGGCCCTGGACACCGGCCGGATCTACGGGATCTGGCTCGACAGCACACTGGTCGGCGGGGTGATGTTCACCCGCTTCGACAGTGCCTCCGGGGTCTGCGAGATCGGCTGCTGGCTGGAACGGGCGGCGGAGGGGCGGGGTCTGGTCACCCGCGCTTGCCGGGCGTTGATCGACTGGGCCTTCCGTACACGCGGGATGAGCCGCGTCGAATGGTGGGTCGCGGCGGGTAACACCCGCAGCGTCGATGTCGCACAGCGGTTGGGTATGACCCGTGAAGGAGTGCTGCGGCGGCGCTCTGCCCACCGCGGTGTGCGGCACGACAGCGAAGTCTGGTCGGTCCTTTCCGAGGAATGGCCCTGCCCCGGTGAGGCGTCCGAAGCGCCCGAGGCCGGTGTCAAGGCCGAGCTCGATCGGCTGATGGCAGTGTTCGTCGGTGCGTTTACCAACACCGGCGGCAACCGCCCTGATCTCGACGTCATCCGCGACGTCTTCATCCCCCAGGGCAGGATCATCTCGAACGTCGGGGGCAAGCCCGTGATCTACGACCTCGACGCCTTCATCGAGCCCCGGCAGAAGATGCTCACGGACGGGACGCTGACGGAGTTCTCCGAATGGGAGGTATCCGAAAGTACCGAGATTCTCGGATCGATAGCGCACCGGTTCAGCCGATACCGCAAGTCCGGCATCCACCATGGTGAGGCGTTCCAGGGCTCCGGCCACAAGACCACCCAGTTCCTTCGAACTCCGGCAGGATGGCGTATCGCCTCGCTGGCCTGGGACGACGTGGCGGCAACCACTACGGCATGACCACATGGTCAAGTGCGAGTGCGCTCCCCGGCCAGCGGCGCCGGTGACGCACCGGCAGCCCGCCAGTCGGTGAGCGCGCTCACCGACTGCGTGCGTGACGGCCGCGGACACATGGCGGTCGGATATCGAAGGACTGGTGGAGGAGGCCGGACGGCTGATCCGGGATCAGGCGTGGGCCGTGACACCCGCTGGCCGTACCGTCGCGGCAAAGGCCGCCGCCGATCTGCACGGTGTCGGTGCCCCCCCCGCAGTCCCGGCAGGCCCTCCCAGGAGTTGACCGATGGGAACACTTGCGGAGAAGCATTCGCTGCTGTTGCCATCGCCCACGTCCACGGATGCCTGGCCTGGTTCCTCGGGGCAGCTGTCACCTTCCTCACGCCGATCCTGCACTGGCGCGCCATGCCCGCCGAAGACGGCCCCACCCTCGGCGCCGTCCCGCCGGTCCTCCACCAGTACACGGCAGCGAAGCCGCGATCCGCCGGCTCCAAGCCGCCGTCACCCGCATCGCCGCAGCCTGACAACAGACGGCATGGCCACGAGCTCGTTTGGGAACCGGTCATCTATGCCCACCGACGCGGCCCCCCGCCTCGGACGGTGTTGCCATGTTCCGGCTGGTCACGGGTGCAATCCGCCATGATCGGAGTCGCACTGCTTCTTTTGCAGCCCCCACTCATACGGCGGCGCGGCCAGCCCCAACTCATGCGGCGGCGCGGCGCAGTGTGAACCAGAAAGTCGGGACCGGGTTCGTGCCCGGCGTCACGTCGGTCAGCTGCCACCCGGCGAACCTGGTGTTGAGTTCGTCCGCAGTGACGCCGGACCACGAGTCGTCAAACGCCCCGGGCCCGTAGCCGAACATCAGCAATCGTGCACCGGGGGCGGCGCGCTTGGTGACGCCGGCGGTGTAGGCGTCGCGGCGGTGCGGTGGAATCCCGCAGTAGCAGCTCAGGTCGAAGAACAGGTCGTACGGCCCGGGCATGCCCACCTCGTCGAGTCGGGTGGCGTCCGCGCACAGCACCGTGATGTCCGCTCCGGCCGCGGCAGCCTTCTCCCTCGCCTGCCGGACCGCGCGGTCGACCAGGTCGACGGCGGTCACCTGCCAGCCGTGCTGGGCCAGGTACACCGCGTTGGTCCCGGTGCCGCAGCCGAGTTCGAGCACCCGGCCCGCCATCAACGCGTCGGGCCCCTCTACCAGGGCCACGAGCTCGGGCGGCGTGACACCGCTGTCCCACGGCGGCTTACCGTCTCGGTAGAAGTCCTCCAACACGCCGCGCACAGAGGCCTCTTGGTCGAGCTCTGCAGCAGTCCGAGTCTCACTCATCGCTACCCCTCCAAGATATTAGAGTCCATCTCTAATGTCTGACTCTAGAGATAGACTCTCGACATGGATGTGGTCAAGGGATCCGACGGACAGAACGTCAAGCGCCCCGACAAGAGGGTTGAGCGCTCGCGGCGTACCCGCGAGAAGATCGTTGCGGCGGCGCGGGAGCTGTTCGTCGCGCAGGGGTACGGTGCGACAAGCCTTCAGGAGGTTGCGGATCGCGCGGGCGTGGCAGTCCAGACCGTGTACTTCGTGTTCCGCAACAAGCGCGCGCTGTTCAAGGAAGTCGTCGACACGTCGATCGCGGGCGACGCCGAGCCGGTCGCCACGATGGACCGCGACTGGTTCCGCGCGGCGTGCGCCGAACCCACTGCGGCCGGGCAACTGCGCATCCACGTGCGGGGCGTACGCGACATCCTTGGCCGTGTCGCCCCGATCATTCCGCTGATCGCGGCTGCGGCGGCCACGGACCCGGAGATCGCCGCGCAGTGGCCCGTCGGCCCTGACCCGCGCTACACCGTCCAGCACGCCGCAGCGAAGGCATTGACCTCCAAGCCCGACGCCCGCCCCGACATCGATGCCGCCCGCGCCGCCGACCTGCTGTACGGGCTGCTCAGTCCGGAGCTGTACCTGATCTTTGTCCGCGACCGGGGTTGGTCCCCCGACGCCTGGGAAGAGTGGGCATGTGCGGCCTTGAGTGCCCACCTCTGCACAGACCACGAGTAGGCACCGGGACTATGCCTTGGCGGTTCGCTCCCGTTCCTTCCGGGAGGTCGAACGCTCCGGGCTCGGCGCGGGTCGGGCCCGAAGAACCGGTGCCCGGGACGCCTGGCCCGTCCAGGTGGTCTGAACGAGGCGTGGGGTCCATGGGGCGTCGAGCCGGGAGAGCGGTCCGCGGGAGTTGTCGTGGGGGTGGAAGGCGCGCGGGTTCGCCCATGGCTGGGCGTATCCGACGCCCAGGCCACTGCATCACCTGCTCTCGCGTATGCTCCGCATGCGGGCACCCGTTGCGGAGCAAATCCGTCGCTCTTTGCCGCACTTCCCTGCCGAAGTCCGAACGCGACGCCGCCAAGAATCTATGCCATCGTTGCAGCCGGCCCGGATATTTGCGCGAGGACACCGGCTGGTGCGGGCACTGCTCGCATCCCCGGCAGGCCAAACAGCCGCCCCGTGCCTATGAGCAATGCGGCAGAGCGCGGCAGCACGCAGGGCTTGGACTGGGCTCGGCCTGCTGGCAGAGTCACCCCGATCGCCCCTTCGTCCGGGCCGAACACCTCATTGCCGAACTCGACAATCCCCCGACTGGCTGCAGGACTTCACGACAGATCTCGCCGCAAAATACTCCGTCGGCCGGGCCTGCACGATGATCACTTCCCTCGGGCGGCTTCTTCGGGACGGCCGGCCCAACCTCCCCCAGTCCGTACTCGAACGCTCCCGCCGCCCGGGTCGTTCGATGGGCTCCCTCGCCCGCGCCCTGGAAACATTCTTCATCAGTCGCGGTCTGGCCATGGCCACCGACCAGGCCGAGCGGCTCGCGGCCGGCCTGCGACAACGCCGGGTCCTCGCGGTCCCCGGCCCCCTGCGACCTTCGGTGGAGGCCTTCTCCGACCTCATGATTCGCTCGCGTGAGCGATCCCGGCGTGCCGGAACGCTGCCCCGCACCGACGACACCATCGAAGCCGCACTGGCCATCGTGCGTGACCTCGCCCTGTTCCTCGCCAGCGAGCGCGGCAAGCAGGACTGGGCACTGACCGACGTGCACGATCTCGAAGCCTTCCTGCGGTGGACGCCGGCCCCCGGCCGGACTTCGTCTGGCGGGTGACCATCACCGGACCACTGTCCGATGGCCGCGTACGAGCGCGCGCCGGCGGTCACCGCCGAGGCGGCAACCAACAGCACCGCCACGAACGGGTGACGCACCCCACGCCGCCGACGCGGACCGCGCAGCACCCGCACCGATCCACGAGCGGGAGTCCCGCTACCCCCTCCAGAGCGGGCGACTTGACGAGGCAGACGGTGGCAGACTGGCGGCACATCGAAACTCCGGTGGTTCAGGGCGACTTGGGAAGGTCACCCCGTTCAACCGGAGTTTCGTTGCGTTCGTGAGGGTCCTACCTGGACTCCTCATACCGCCGTGACCTGCGGACCCGCGTGATCAGCGCGACTTTGAAACGCCCCTGGCCCCCGGGGCGGCCGGGCCTGGCGCTGCGCACGGTCGACCGGGCCCTCGACCGGCGGGCCGACCTGGCTGCTCGGCGGCGCCGCGCGGCAGCGCGGAGAGGCGGGCGCTGGGGTCGGTGACCCCGGATGCGGCGCCCTGGTCGGCCGAGGCTTCCAGCTCGGGCCAGGACAGACCGGGCCCCACGAAGTGGCCGTCGTCGATGGCGAGGGTGACGGCTTTCGTCCGGTCGGGGTGCGACAGCAGGTCGTCGACGCTGTGGTCGCCCTCGAAGTTGCGATAGACGACGTGGAGCACGTACCCGGAGTGGAGGTGCACGGTGAACGCCGGCCACTCATCGGGGGACGAGGCGGTCCTGTACAGCTCCTGGGCGTCATCCCGGTCGGGGCCGAAGGCGGCGGGCCTGCGCCTCCTCGCCCCGCAGGCTGGAGCCGAGGTGGCAGGGCCAGAAGATCGGCAGGTCGAGGAAGCCCGAACCGTCGACCAGCGGGCCGTCTTCTTAACCTGCGATCTCCAGCATGGGCAGGTGGTCGCATGGCGGGGTGCCACCTCACCTCGCCATCACGGCGGAGGGCCCGGGGGGTGGGGCCGGGGCGGGCCCGGTGTGGGGTCGGTGTGGGGTCGGGGCGGCTTTGGTGGGAATCGGAATGGGATGTCCTGCTTTCACGGTGGCTGGATTTCGACTTTTGGTCGATTTCGCGCCACTTCTGGAAATAGGCGTTTGCGTGGCCCTGGGTGCGCGGTTACGATCTTTCGGAGAAATTGGGGGATTCATGCAGATTTTTCAATGGCGCGCCAGTAGAGATGGAATGCCAATTGCTGCGGATGATGGCAGCTGACCCTCCTGGCCCGTGAATTAATTCACTCATCCCGTCCCGATCACCGGCGCCATCGCCGGGAGCGGACAGTGCAGGTCGGGTCGGGGCATCCTGGAATATGGCGAGGAATCCATGCTGCACAAAGAGTACATACTCCTGCTCGGGGCCGACCAGTATCTCCGTGAACGGGCCTTCTCCGGAGCAAAGCGCGCCACCGACATTCCCGTCTGGGCGGCCACGGAAGATGCCGTACGCAAGCTGAACCGCACCTTCGACAACATGCTGTCGGCCGATCCCCGGGACGCGGAATCCCTGCTGAGCGCCATTCGCGCGTACTCCGCGCAGGGCTGGCACCCCAGGGTCGTCGTGCCGCTCAACGACTGGACGGTGGACTCGGCGAATGCCGTGAACCGGGCCCTGGGGCTGGGCGGGCTGGACGCCGACACCGTGACCAACGCCCGGAACAAGTACGACATGAAGCAGGCCCTCGTGGCCGCCGGCGTCCTGACCCCCCGGTCCCGGCTGGTGGAGTCCGAGGAGGAGCTGCTCGAAGCCGTCGAGGCCATCGGGCTGCCGGTGGTCGTCAAGCCGTACGACTTCGGCGGCAGCGGGGGCGTGGTCCTGGCCACCACGCGCGAGGAGGCGGTCGCCGGGCTCGCGGCGTCGAAGGCCGTGATCGCGCAGTACGGGTCGGCCTTCAACATCCTCGGCGACAAGTACCTCGTCGAGCAGTGCGTCGACTCCGACGACGAGGTCTCCGTAGAGGTCCTGTGCGGGGCCGGCCGTGCGGAGGTACTGGCCGTGACCGAGAAGTACCTGTCCCCGCGCCCCTGGTTCGCCGAGGTCGCGCACCTGGTGCCGAGCCACCGCACCGGGGACGCGGAGCTGACCGCCCTCGCCGTGCGGGCCTGCGCCGCCCTGGGCATCGACCGGGGCCTCGCCCACGTCGAGATCAAGTTCGACGCGGACGGGACGGCCTGGGTGATCGAGGTCGCCGCCCGGCCCGGCGGCGACGGGATCATGGACCAGGTCGAGCGGGCGTACGGGATCAACCCCTACTGGCTGCACGTCGGCTCGTACCTCGGGAACGACCTCCTCGACGTCGTCGCCGCGGCGGAGCCCGTCAGGACCTCGGCGATCGCGTTCCTCAAGGCCGAACCCGGACGGATCGAGGAGGTCCTCGACGGGAAGCCGCTGCCGCTGGAAGTGCGGAGCATCAACATCAGCGCCAAGCCCGGCGACCTCTCCCAGGCGGCCAAGAACTGGAGCACCAGGGAGGGCCTCATCGAACTCGAATGGGACGAGCTGTTCGGCGAGAAGACCTGGCTGCCCGTGACCACGGCCAAGGAACTCTCCGATCAGATCTTCATGATCGGAGCGGGCGAGACGGTCGGCGAGTGAAGCGGTACACGCTCTACTCCGGCTCCTACCGGTTCTTCAGCGGAGTGGTGCTGCTGCTCCTGAACTGGCACATCGCCTCCTCGCAAGGGGGAGGCTACGACGCGCTGGCCATCGCGACCGCCCTCTCCTTCGTGCCTGCCGTGTTCGTCCCGCCGCTGGTCCGCTTCAGCCCGATCGCCGGCGGGGCCAGGATGACCGCCGCCGGACTCGCCGGGGTTTCCCTGACCCTGCTCCTGATCGCGGCCGGCTACGACCACGTACACGTGCTGGTCGCCCTGAACTTCGTGCTGTGGATCTTCTTCTTCTTCCTGGAGTCGACCTGGGAGGTGTGGTTCAACGACGAGGCCTCCGGGCTCGACGGCGCCACCCTGCGCCGGCACAGCTCGCTGACCATGACCGTCAACCAGGTCGCCCTCATGGTGGGACCGCTGTTCGCCCCCCTGTTCACGCGCGTGGTCAGCGCCCAGTGGGTCCTGGTCGGCTGCGCCGTGCTGTTCGCGGGCGTCGCGGTCCTGAGCTTGGGATCGCACCGCACCGAGACCACCGCCGAGCAGCTCGAGAAGGAGGCCCGGCCGCAGGGCGCGGGCAGCCTCAAGGCCCTGTACCTGCTGGCCTTCCTGCTCATCTGGCCCATCCTCGGGACCTTCAACTTCATGCTGCCCCTGCAGGCCCTGGCCCACGACCAGGGCATGCTCACCGTGGGGATCATGGACATGATCCTCGGTATCGGAATGGCGGTCGCGGGAACCTTCCTCCACCGCCTCACCAAGAGCCTGGGCGTGGGCTGGGTCCTGACGGGAGCCGTCGGCGCCGTGACCGCGGCGATCGCGGTCTGGCTCCTGCTGCCGGCCTTCGGGGTGCCGCAGATGGTCGCCATCTTTGCCCTCGGATGCGCCTTCGGCTCCCTGCGGGTGATCCTGCGCGCGGAGGCGGCGTCGGCGTTCTCGCCGCGGCAGGTCGGCTCGATCGTGGCGAACGCCAACGCCTGCTCCCTCGTGCTGCTGGCCGCCGTCCTGGCGGGCGGACGACTCGTCCCCTCGCTGATCTGGCTGGCCCCGTTCGTCCTGACCCTGCTGCTCGTCCTGGCGTTCCACCGCATCCGCAGGGCCCAGGGCAAGAGCAGCGGACCCATCCCCACGGAGGTGTCCGTATGACCGTGCTCAGCGATATGACCGTGCTCAGCGATTCCCGGGGCGTTCCGCATCTCGTCGAACGACCCTCGGACATGGAGTTCGTCGAGGAGGCGATCGTCCAACTGGTCTCGATGAAGCTGGACCACGAGCGATGTCGACCGTCCGACGGATCCACCCCGCCCGTGGCCGTCCAGCTCATGCTCGCCGTGGACCTCCTGTGCGCCATGGAGCGCACGGCGGTCATGGCGGCCTCGGAGATCTGCGCCTCCCTCACCGGGGCCGGGCCGACCGAGCCGCGGACCAGGGCGATGCTCTCCGCCATCGGTTTCTGGGCCGCCGGAGACCTGGCCGCGGCCCGCAACGGCTTCCAGAGCGTCGTCGACGCGCATCCGGGCGATGCCGTGTCGATCTACACCGTGCACATGCTGGACTTCTACATCGGCGACGCACCGCACATGCTCGCCTCGATCGCGCAGTCCGTCCCGGCCTTCGCGCCCGACGACCCGGTCACCGGCTACCTGTACGGACTGCACGGGTTCGCCCTCGAGGAGAACGGCCTGATCGAGACGGCGATCGAACGCTCCCGCCTCGCACTGGAACTGCACCCCGACGACATCTACGCGATGCACGCGATGGTGCACTGCCTCTACGAGAAGGGCCGCCACGCGGAGGGCGCCCGCTACATCCAGGAGTACATGCGCGGCAGGGACGGCTCGACCCCCATGCGCATCCACATCTGGTGGCACTACGCGCTGTTCGAGCTCTACGAGGGCAACATCCAGGACGTACTGGCCTGCTACCGCATCGGCATCCGCAGGAAGACGTCCCTGCGGTCGCCCGAGGACCTGGACGCCGTCACGCTGCTGTGGCGCCTCGCCCTCGTCAGGCCGTCGCTCGACCTCTCCGCCTACTGGCAGGCGCTCTTCCAGGACTGGAAGCCCTACCTGGAGGAGAACTGGTACCTCTTCAACGACTTCCACGCCTACCTCACCTACTGCCAGGTCGGGGAGTACGGCCACGCCGACGCCCTCCTGGAAGCGGTCCGGGCGCGGGGCAAGGAAGTCTCCGAGGAAATGGTCGACGTATTCCTCGGATTCCGTTCCTTCACGACCGGCGACTACGCCGATTCCGCGGCCCGACTGGCCAGGTCGTTCCACGCCTCTTTCCCGATGGGCGGCAGCAATGCCCAGCGCGATGTCATCGAGCTCACCGGTATAGAAGCCGCCCTCCGCTCCCAGGATGGCGAGATCGCCCAGCGCTTTCGTGAATCCGGAAGAATCTTCCGCCACCAGGGCCCCGTACTCCAGGAGTACGAGGCCCGCCTGGCGGAATTGTGCACATCCGCACACCGAGAAAACCGTGAACACCACACACAGGGGGTATCCAAGTGAGTCTCTACCAAGCGATTCTTGGCGAAACGGCACCCGGCGGTCCGAACGTGACCGAGATCAAGCTTTCCGACACCACCACAGTGTGGCAGCTGGACGCCCCGGCCGGTTTCGCCGTCAAGGTGACCCGGGGCCGGGCCGCCCTGTTCACCTGTGAGAAAGCCGGCGCGCTGACGCTGGACGCGCTGAAAGAGTGTTGTTCGCCCTTCGGGGTGGGCGAAGCGGTCGAATGCGACGCCTCGCAGTACCTCCTGGCGATAGGACTGCTCGACGACACCGCGCTCATGGTCCTGGGCGCGGACGCCGAGGAGGAGGTCACCGTCTCGCCGGTGGAGTTCTCGCCGACCACCGACGACGTGCGGACCATCGTCGCCACCATCGGCGACTACTACTTCGGCTACGAAGACCGCTACCGGACGGTGTACGAGAACGGCGCCCAGCTGTGGGAGTCGGAGGAACCCAACGCCTCGCTCCTCCAGATGATGGGCGAGCGCCCGGACGTGTTCGCCGGGCAGATCATCGACCTGGGATGCGGTGAGGGCCGCGACTCCCTCTACCTGCTCTCGCAGGGACACCGGGTCGTCTCGGTCGACGTGTCGCACTCCGCCCTGGCCCGCGCGCGCGAGCGGGCCGCCGCCGCGGACCTGGATCCCTCGGGGTTCGTGGAGCGCGACGTCATCCATCTGCGCGGCTTCGAGGACAACGGCTTCGATCTCGCCATGAACATGGGCTGCCTGCACATGCTCGTCGAGGAGGAGCAGCGCGGACGCCACATCTCCCGGGTCTACGACATCCTGCGCCCGGGCGGCCACTTCATCGTGGACCACTGCGCGAGCGAGTGGGGCAAGGGCTTCTTCTCGATCCCCGACTACACGGAGGTCGCTGACGCCCTCGTACCGGGGAACGTGATCTCCCGCAGGATCCGGGTCGCGGACTCCGAGAAGGACATCGGCCTGGAGGTGCTCCCCTTCTCGGAGCGGACCGGCGGCGCCCTGGCCGAGGAGATCACGCGGTACGGATTCGCCCTGGTGAGCAGCACGCACACCAACACCGAGGCGTTCGGATCCTCGACGATGCTCCTGTTCCAGAAGCCGCTGGACGGGGGGCAGCGGGCTTCCTGACCCGGCTCCGCTCGGAGCGGCGGTCCCCTCGGTTGCCCCGGGGGACCGCCGCTTCGGCCCCGGCCGGCAGGGCATCCTCTTCCTCATGAGCACACCACCCGAAGGATTGCCCGTCTACCGAGTGCTGACCGGCCGGGACGACTCCACCTTCTGTCAACGCGTGAGCGAGGCGATCGCCCTCGGCTACGAACCGTACGAAGGCCCCGCCATCACCTTCAACGGCGAGCACGTCGTCGTCGCCCAGGCACTGGTCTGGCGAGCGCGGCCGTAGCGGGCCGCCCGGGGCGGCGGGCCTCCGGCGCGGCCGTGGCCTCGGCCGTGCCGGTGACCGCCCCGTCCCCGGGCTGATCAGAAGGCCTCCGTTTCGTCCGCCAGGTGGCGCAGGACGTCCGTCAGGTCGCCGTGGCGGGTGAAGGCCGTGCGCTGGCGGTGGGCGCCCGAGCCGTCGCGCAGGAGGGAGGCCATGGTCTTCGCCGCGTGGTCCAGGTCGCCGGCGGCATCCCGGCGAGATCCTCATCGGTGGTCGGGATGGCATGGTTGGCTCTCTTCACGAGTTGTGGGTTCTGGCACAGATCTCGGGGGGCCGTCGCAGGGCGTCACCTTGGTGTTCGATTGTGAGGGGGCGGGGTCCCGTGGGGCCGCGTACGCTTGCCCACCCGGCAGCCGCAAATGACGCTCCGTCAAGTCATTGGTCGTCCCTGCCGCGGTCGGTCCTAGCTTGATCTTTAACCTTCGGCGGTGGCGGACTGAGCGAGTAGCTGAGAGACGCGTTGAGGCGAGATGTGTAGGACGTGAGCGATGTCCCGGCCGGTCATGCCCTGGCTCTTGAGGGCTGACGCCGTTCGCCGAAGTTCTCTCGCTGCCTGAAGTTGCGCCTTGTAGGCGTCAGCCGTTGCCTGGGTTGCAGCCTTGACACGCTGGTTGAGCTCGTCGCCAAGGTCGACCGTGAGCAGGATGCCCTTATCGGCCCCGGGCACGTTGGCAGCTTTCATCAGCGCGTGTCCGCAATCTGCCGCTTCGCTTAGGCGGCGAACGTAGGCGGGGGCAAGACCCTCTGCTTCGAGCATCCACCCGCCCTCGGTCCGGTGGGCCACGATCTTAGGCAGATCCATACTCGACGCCTTCCGTTAGGATATGACAGGAAGTCTAGCCCCCCTAGATTCATGCGCCTAGGGGGGCTAGATGGGATGGGGACGGTGTGCTTTCCCTCAACGTTCGGGTTGCTGACTTGTCCTTTGGTCTGTGCGGCGGGGCCGTGGAGTAGTCGACTTCTTGTTCCGGGACGTGGCACTGCCCGTCTTGCGAGGGGTGTGGACGTCGTGTCGTGGGGTGGGTCGAGTGTTCTTGCGGCCTGGTGGCCTGCCGGGGCCGGGGTGGGAGGGTTTCGGTGCTCTGGCCGGGCAGGCAGCTGTCGGGCGGATGTGCCGAAAGTCGCGGCGGACACGTGCCGGGGTCAGCCTGTCTGAGGAGACGGGCCTTTCCCATGGACGGCGCCGGTCGGCTGCCAGCGGCCGGGCGAGACGGAGTTGGGTGTAGGCGGCGAGGATCAGCCAGGTCCAGCGGTCGGTCGCCTCGGGGGTTCGGATCTTCGGACAGGTCCAGCCGAGGGTCTGCTTGAACAGGCGGAAGGTGTGCTCGATGTCGAAACGACGCAGGTATGCCTGCCAGAGCCGGTCGGTGTCCGCCGCGTCTGCGTCGGTGCCCGACCACCACAGCCAGACCGGCTTCGGGGTGGCTCCGCTGGGCAGGTGCTCGATGTCCAAGCGGATCACCGTCCCCTCGACGATCGGGAGGGTGCCGTCGGCCGCGGCCCAGGAAGAACGGTGGGTGAGCTTGGGGTGGAGCCGGTCCCACGAGCGCGCTCGGGCGGTTCCGTAAAGGCGGGTGTCGGTGACGGTTTCGGTGTCCGGGGTGCCCCAGGTGTCGGGCTGCCCGAAGACGAACTCGCCGCCGTGCCGCGGCGGACGGCCCCTGGTGTGAGGCTGCCGTGAGGGTGCGGGCCTGCGCAGGACGCGGTCCGACCGCATCCTGGCCAGGACCTGCACCGGCAGATCCTTCAGCAGGAAGGCGAGGCGGGGTGCGTCGTATCCGGCGTCCGCGATGACCAGGACGTCCGGGTTGCCGGCCTGCCACTGGCCTGCGGTGATCAGCCGCTCGACTAGAGCCTGTCTCTTTGACTTCACGGTGATCGGGCCACGTGCGAGGGTGGTGGCCATGCCGCAGCTTGGTCGCCGTCTCCGATCCCTCAGA
>NZ_JBEYCR010000021.1:0-77154 GCF_040632845.1 Streptomyces sp. NPDC016459 | reverse complement strand
TGAGTTCTCAAGGAACGGACGCTTCCTTTGTACTCACCCTCTCGGGCTTTCCTCCGGGCTTCCCTTCGGTCTTGCGTTTCCGACTCTATCAGATCCTTTCGGCGTCTGATTCCCGGTCAGCGGGAGTTGTCTTTCCGGCTGTTGGGCCGTTCCGACGAGTGAGACTTTAGCGGATTTCCTGCCTCCGACGCTAATCGGGCGGCTGCGCTCAGGTTTCGAACGCGGATTCCTCATTTCGCAAAAACGCACGGAAAGCAGAACGGCACGGCAAAGCACCGTCAGCTTCTGTGGGTCTTGCGGGATGGCTGTCCGGGGCCGACCGGGGTCGGTGCTCACGTCGGACAACTCGGAGAACCTTACGGACCGGTCAATCCCGTGTCAACCCCGGTCTCTGGCGGAACGCGTTGCGGTAGTCGCGTGGGCTGGTGGCGAGGTGCGAGGCGAAGTGCTGGCGCATCGTGACCTCGCTGCCGAAGCCCGCGCGGCGGGCCACCTCGGGGAGGGGGTGGTCGGTGAGTTCGAGGAGTTTCTGGGCTTCGGCGACGCGTCGGCCGATGAGCCAGTGCAGGGGGGTGGTTCCGGTGGTCGCCTGGAAGTGGCGGGCGAAGGAGCGGGGGGACATCCCCGCTCGGGCGGCGAGGGTCGCGACGGTGTGGGGTTCGTCCAGGTGGGCGAGGGCGTGGGCACGGACGGCGGCGAGGGCGTCGGCGTCGCGGTCGGCGCGGGGGGTGGGGTGCTCGATGAACTGGGCCTGGGTGCCCGTACGGAAAGGGGCGGTGACCATCGCGCGGGCGATGGCCGCGGCGGCCTCGGCTCCGTGGGCGGTGCGGACGAGGTGGAGGCAGAGGTCGATGCCCGCGGCGGTGCCGGCCGAGGTCCAGACGCCGGTGTCCTCGACGAAAAGGGCGTCGGGTTCGACCTGGATGCTCGGGTGGCGGGCGGCCAGGGTGCCGGCGAGTTGCCAGTGGGTGACGGCGCGGCGGCCGTCGAGGACTCCGGCGCGGGCGAGGACGAAGGCGCCGGCGCAGAGTGAGGCGACCGGGACGCCGGCGATGTGGGCGCGGCGGAGGGCGTCGAGGACGGAGGCCGGGAGGTCGGCGTCGGGGTCCTCGATGCCGGGGACGAGGACCAGGTCGGTGGTGGTGAGGTGGTCGAGCCAGCTGAGGGGGCGGTCGGGGGTGAGGGTGAGGCCGCCGCGCACGGGGATGGGGGTGTGCGGGTCGGGGGCGGTCCTGCGGAGTTCGAAGGGTGGGACGCCTCGGAGAGTGCGGTCGCTGCCCCAGACCTCGGTGATGACCGAGATGTCGAACGCGCGGACGCCCGGGAAGGAGAGGAGGGCGATGCGTTGGGGGCGGGGCGTGCGGGTGGGCGGCATGGGTGGCAGTAAACCATCGGTCGCTGTCATTCGTTCCGCTGGGAGAGCGGTCGGACCGGGAGGAGGATCGTGGGTATGGAGATCGCACAGAACGCAGCGCTGGTTGTCGTCGACGTACAGAAGGGCTTCGAGGAGGAGTTCTGGGGGAAGCGGAACAATCCGGCCGCTGAGGAGAACATCGCGGCTCTGATCGACCTGTGGCAGGAGACGGGGCGGCCGGTCGTCTTCGTGCGGCACGACTCGCTGGAGGGTTCTCGTTCGCCGCTGCGGACGGGGTACGCGGGGAACGCGTTCAAGGACTTCGTCGAGGAGCGGCGTGGGAAGGGCGGGGGGCCGGAGCTGCTCGTGACGAAGAGCGTGAATTCGGCCTTCTACGGGGAGCCGGCGCTGGACGGGTGGCTGCGCGGGCAGGACATCGCGCAGATCGTGATCGTCGGGATCCAGACGAACATGTGCAACGAGACGACGGCGCGGATGGGCGGGAACCTCGGGTACGACGTGGTGTTCCCGTTGGACGCGATGCACACCTTCGACCTGGAGGGTCCGTTCGGGTGGTCGCGGAGCGCGGACGAGCTGGCGCAGGCGACGGCCGTGTCCCTGCACGGGGGCGGGTTCGCGAAGGTCGTGTCGACGGAGGAGGTCGTGAAGGGGGCGTCTGCCGGGGTTCGGTGACCCCGGCAGGGCGGGCCGGGTGTCAGCTGTTGCCGGAGGCGAGTTCGCGGCTGCGGTCGCGGGCGGCTTCGAGGGCGGCGATGAGGGCGGCGCGGACGCCGTGGTTCTCGAGCTCGCGGATGGCGCTGATGGTGGTGCCGGCCGGGGAGGTGACGGCTTCGCGGAGCTTGACCGGGTGTTCGCCGCTGTCGCGGAGCATGACGGCGGCGCCGATGGCGGCCTGGACGATGAGGTCGTGGGCCTGGGCGCGGGGCAGGCCGAGGAGGATGCCGGCGTCGGTCATGGCCTCGACCAGGAAGTAGAAGTAGGCGGGGCCCGAGCCGGAGAGGGCGGTGGCGGCGTCCTGCTGGGACTCGGGGACGCGGAGGGTCTTGCCGACGCCGCCGAAGATCTCCTCGGTGTGGGCGAGGTGCTCGGGGGTCGCGTGGCTGCCGGCCGAGATGACGGACATCCCCTCGTCGACGAGGACGGGGGTGTTGGGCATGACGCGGACGACGGGGGTGCCGGTGGTGAGGCGGTCCTCGATGAAGGACGTGGGGATGCCGGCGGCGGCGCTGATGACCAGGCGGTCGGCGGCGACGTGGGGGGCGAGTTCGTCGAGGAGGCGGCCCATGTCCTGGGGCTTGACGGCCAGGATGAGGGTGTCGGCGCGCTTGGCGGCCTCGGCGTTGGTGACGGTCTCGACGCCGTAGCGGGTGCGGAGCTCCTCGGCGCGTTCGGCGCGGCGGGCGGTGACCAGGAGGTTCGCGGGGCGCCAGCCCGCGCGGATCATGCCGCTGAGGAGGGCTTCACCGATCTTGCCGGTGCCGAGGACTGCGACGGTCTGGGTCATGGCTCTGCTCACCTCGCCGGAGGGGGTACGTGTCGTCATCCTCGCACCGGCGGGCCGGGTGGTGTGCGGGTGTCCGAGGGGCGGTCACGCGGTGCGGCGGCGGAGGGTGGCCGCGCCGAGGGTGAGGACGAGGAGCGCGCAGCCTCCGACGACGAGGGTGTCGCGGACGAAGTCGCCGGTGATGTCGGGGTGGCGGAGGACCTGGTTCATGCCGTCGACGGCGTACGACATCGGGAGGACGTCGGAGATCGCTTCGAGGGCGGGGGCCATCTGGTCGCGTGGGGTGAAGAGGCCGCAGAGCAGCAGTTGGGGGAAGATCACCGCCGGCATGAACTGGACGGCCTGGAACTCGGAGGCGGCGAAGGCGGAGACGAAGAGGCCGAGGGCGGTGCCGAGGAGGGCGTCGAGGAGGGCCACCAGGAGGAGGAGCCAGGGGGAGCCGATGACGTCGAGGCCGAGGAACCAGACGGCGAGACCGGTGGCGAGGGTGGACTGGACGACGGCGAGGAGTCCGAAGGCGAGGGCGTAGCCGGCGATGAGGTCGGCTTTGCCGAGGGGCATGGCGAGGAGGCGTTCCAGGGTTCCCGAGGTGCGCTCACGGAGGGTGGCGATGGAGGTGACCAGGAACATCGTGATGAGGGGGAAGATGCCGAGCAGTGAGGCCCCGATGGTGTCGAAGGTGCCGGGGCTTCCGTCGAAGACGTGGCGGAGCAGGAAGAGCATGACGCAGGGCACGAGGAGCATCAGGGCGATCGAGCGCGGGTCGTGGCGCAGCTGACGCAGGACGCGGGCGGCGGTGGCGAGGGTGCGGGCGCTGCTCATGGCCGGATTTCCTCTCGGGAGGTTCGGGGGTGCGCCGCTCGGGCGGCGGCGTCGACGAGGTGGAGGAAGGCCTCTTCGACGGTGCCGGTGTCGTTGCGGCGGCGGAGGGCTTCGGGGGTGTCGTCGGCGAGGATCTCGCCCTCGCGCATGAGGAGGAGGCGGTGGCAGCGTTCGGCCTCGTCCATGACGTGCGAGGAGATGAGGAGGGTGGTGCCGCGGTCGGCGGCGATCTGGTGGAAGAGGTTCCACAGGTCGCGGCGGAGGACGGGGTCGAGGCCGACGGTGGGTTCGTCGAGGACGAGGAGTTCCGGGGTGCCGAGGAGGGCGACGGCGAGGGAGACCCGGCTGCGCTGGCCGCCGGAGAGCCGGCCGGCGAGGGCGTCGGCGTGCCGGGTGAGGTCGACGTCGTCGAGGGCCCGGTCGACGGCTGTGCGGCGCTCGTCGCGGTGGGCGCGGCCGGGGAGCAGTACGGCGGCGAAGTAGTCGAGGTTCTGGCGGACGGTGAGGTCGTCGTAGACGGAGGGGGCCTGGGTGACGTAGCCGATGCGGGAGCGGAGGGCGGGGTCGCCGGCGGGGTGGCCGAGGACCTGGAGGGTGCCGTGGACCTTGGCCTGGGTGCCGACGATGGCGCGCATGAGGGTGGTTTTGCCGCAGCCTGAGGGGCCGCGGAGGCCGGTGACGCGGCCGGCGGGGACGGTGAAGTCGAGGCCGCGCAGGACGGTGCGGGAGCCTCGGGCGGCGGTGAGGTGGTGGGCGGTGACGGCCGGGGGGTCGGAGGACGTGGCGGGGGGTGCGGGGTCTGCGGGCACACCCGCCAGGTAATTCATCACGCGATGAATATTGCGCCTGGGGGTGTGGAGAGGTCAAGCGTCCGGGAGAAGTGGGGTGGATCCGGCTGCGGGCCGGGGGTGGTTGTGCCCGCCCGTTCCGCCCTTGCGGAACTGGCGGGCACAACCGAAGGGCGGGCGGTGGCTCAGCGGCGCTTGGGCTTCCTGCGGGCGGCCGGGTTGCCCGTGCGGGTGCCGCGGCGCTTCTCGAACTGCTCGCGGGCCTTCTCGTACTCCGCTCGGCGCAGCTTCTCGCCGGGGGCCTCGACCAGGCAGCGGACGGAGTACGCGAGGAGCGAGCCGATGAAGCCGATGGCCTTGAGGCTGCGCAGGGACTCCTCGCGGCCCGGGTCGGCGGGCCGGCGGAGGAAGCCCTCCCAGGTCTTGCGGAAGGCGATGGCGCTGCAGACCGCGAACATGACGACGACCAGCATGTTGACGATGCCGCCGACGTCGGCGATCTGCAGCCCGTCGTAGGCGAAGCGCAGGACGAAGCAGGCCGCGACGGCGGCGGCGAGCGAGCCGGCGGCCAGGCCCGCGCGGCGCAGCGCGTAGTGGCCGCCACGGTCGACCCAGGTCGTGCCGAAGAAACGGATCTCCTCGGGCTGGGGACCGGCGGGGGTGCCGCCGGTCGTGCTGGGGGTCTGCTCGTCGTCGCTCACGAGGTCGATTATCCCCGGGGCGACGGAGGAGGACCTCAGGCGCAGCGAGGTGCGACGAAGCCGTCGCTGCCCGTACGCACGTACGCGTCGGAGATGTACTCGCCCGGGGCTATGGCGTCCCAGATCCGGGTGGTGCCGTAGGGGCCGCTGATCCACTCGCCGTTCTTCTGGCAGGAGATCGCCACCGTGGCGTCCAGGGGCAGGGCCCGGACGATCGGGTACTGGGTGCTCGGGCCCGAGCGCACGTTGACCCGGTAGCCCGGCGCGACCGCGTAGCGCTTCGTGGTCAGGGCGGTCACCGTGTCACCCACGGCGTTCTTCTCGTCCGTACCCATGCAGTCCTCCCCCTTGGCGCAAAAGCGCTCCACAGAGTTTCACTCTCCGCGACGCGCAGGCTAGCAAGCCCCACCGACATCGGGGGTGCCATGGACTAGGCTCCGTCGGGTCGCGCACGTACGCGCGAGGTGACGCGGAATCACACGGGGGTGGGCGATGCCGCCGTTGCGCGGTACCGGTGCCGACCGGGAAGCGGAGGGGCCCGAGTATGCGGGCGGCTACCGTCTCCAGGCACGTCTGGGCGCCGGCGGCATGGGCGTCGTCCACCTCGCGGCCTCGGCGTCGGGGCTGCGGCTCGCGGTCAAGGTCGTGCACGCTCGGTACGCGGAGGACCCGGAGTTCAGGGCGCGTTTCCGCCAGGAGGTCGCCGCCGCCCGCCGGGTCAGCGGGGCCTTCACGGCGCCCGTCGTCGACGCCGACCCCGATGCCCTGCGCCCCTGGATGGCCACCCTCTACGTCCCCGGGCCGACGCTGGCCGACCAGGTGAAGCGGAACGGCCCGCTGGCCCCGGCCGAGCTGCGCCGGCTCACCGCCGGGCTCGCCGAGGCCCTGCGCGACATCCACCGCGCCGGTGTCGTCCACCGCGACCTCAAGCCCAGCAACGTGCTGCTCACCGACACCGGCCCCAAAGTCATCGACTTCGGCATCTCCCGGCCCCTCGACAGCGATCTGCACACCGAGACCGGCAAGCTCATCGGCTCACCGCCGTTCATGGCGCCCGAGCAGTTCCAGCGGCCCCGCGAGGTCGGGCCGGCCGCGGACGTCTTCGCCCTCGGCTCCGTCCTCGTGCACGCGGCGACCGGGCACGGGCCCTTCGACTCCGACAGCCCGTACATCGTGGCGTACCAGGTCGTGCACGACGAGCCGGATCTGACGGGGGTGCCTGCGGAACTGGCGCCGCTCGTGGCCCGCTGCCTCGCCAAGGAGGCCACCGAACGGCCCACTCCGGCTCAGATCATGGCGGCGCTGCTGCCGCCCTCGTACGCGGCGGAGGCGTTCATACCGGCGCAGCGTCGGCGGCCCGCCCTCCCGGGCGGCGAGGACCGCGCGTCGGGCCACGCGCCCGCGTGGGACGCCGACACGCCGGTACGGGCTCCCGCCGCCCCCTCCGTTGCCCCGCGCCGCCGGGGTCCGCGTCCGGGCCTGCCACGGCTGCCGATCGCCGTCGCCGCCGCGCTCGCGCTGACCGGGGCCGGTCTGTACGCGGCCCTGAGCCCCACCGCGCCCGTCCCGCCCGAGCCCCCCGCCCGACCGGCCGAGGTGGCCACCGCCTTCGCCGGGTGGCAGACCACGCTCCAGAAGCACGGCCCGACGGTCGCGCCCGCGTGCGGCCACGCCGCAGGCGCGCTGTACTGCTCGGCCCGGGGCGTCGACCTCGCCCGCCTCGACCCCGTGACGGGCCGCGTGCTCTGGTCGCGGACGGCGCCCGTGAAGGCGGAGACCCCCCTCGTGCCCTTCCTCCTGGCGGACGGTCTGATCGGCGCCGCCGCTCCGACGGGACCGCCACGGGCGTACGCGGCGGCCGACGGCTCCCCCCGCTGGACGGCCGCCGCGGCCGAGCTCCCCGAGCTGTACCGGCCGGCCGGCACCGCCGTCGTCCTCGCCGACGGGCAGGGCGGGCTCCGGGCCGTCGACAGCCGCACCGGGAAGGAGCTCTGGCGGCACGGCCTTCCCGGCTTCGGGATCCCGTTCCCGGGACCGTACGACGCCCCGTCCGGGCTGCTCACCGTGGCCGAGGCCTCGGCCGACGGAACGCGCACGCGGGTGGGCGAGATCGACCCCCGTACCGGTGAGGTGGTCCGGCAGCGGGACCTGGACGGTGACCTCGACCCGCTCGGCCGCACCGGCGACGGAACGCTGCTCCTCGGCTCCCGCTACCAGGGGATGCTGCTCGACGCCCTCGTCCTTCTCGACCCGGACGACGGCGCCGTACGGCGGCTCCCCCTGCCCCACCGGATCGATGTCCGGGGCGTCGCCGTGCGCGGCGCGGTCGTCCACGTGCTCGATGCGGACGGACACCTCACCGCCTTCGACACCTCGGCGCCGAAGGGACGGGTGCTGTGGGAGCTGGAGACGGGCGCCGGGAACGTGTCCGAGCCCGTCATGGGCCCCGGCGACCGGCTCTACTTCTCCGTCCAGGACGGGCGGCTGCTCGCCGTCGACACCGTGCGCGGTGCCCTCGTCGGGCAGACCCGGCCGCGGCTGCTCAACGGTCGCCTCGGGTACGCGTCCCGGGTGCCCGCGCCGCTGATCGCCGGGGACCGGGTGTTCGGGACGGCCCCGGACGGTTCCGTCTTCGCGGTGGACGCGCGCGACCCCGTGTCCTGGTGATCCACGCGCGCGCGTAGCCCGTGTCCGTACGGGGGAAACGCCGCGGCGGCGGGGAGCGGGCTTCGTGCCGCTCCCCGCCGCCGCGGGTCGTGTCGGTGCCGGGGTCAGCCCAGCCTGCTCACGTCCCGGACCGCGCCCTTGTCGGCGCTCGTCGCCATCGCCGCGTACGCGCGCAGGGCCGCCGACACCTTGCGCTGCCGGTTCTTCGGCGCGTACACGCCGTTCAGCGCCTCCCGGCGGGCGGCGAGGGTGGCCTCGTCGACGAGGAGTTCGATCGAGCGGTTCGGGATGTCGATACGGATGCGGTCGCCGTCCTCCACGAGGGCGATCGTGCCGCCCGAGGCGGCCTCCGGGGAGGCGTGGCCGATGGACAGGCCCGACGTGCCGCCGGAGAAGCGTCCGTCCGTGACCAGCGCGCAGGTCTTGCCCAGGCCCCGGCCCTTGAGGAAGGAGGTCGGGTAGAGCATCTCCTGCATGCCGGGGCCGCCGCGCGGGCCCTCGTACCGGATGACGACCACGTCACCGTCCTTGACCTGCTTGTTCAGGATCTTCTCGACGGCCTCGTCCTGCGACTCACAGACCACGGCCGGGCCCTCGAAGGTCCAGATCGACTCGTCGACGCCGGCCGTCTTCACCACGCAGCCGTCGGCGGCGAGGTTGCCGTGCAGGACGGCGAGGCCGCCGTCCTTCGAGTACGCGTGGGCCGCGTCGCGGATGCAGCCGCCGGCCGCGTCCACGTCGAGCGCCTCCCAGCGCTCCGACTGCGAGAAGGCGGTCGCCGAGCGGACGCAGCCGGGGGCGGCGTGGAACAGCTCGACGGCCTCGTCGGACGGCGAGCCGCCGCGGACGTCCCAGGTGTCCAGCCACTCCTTGATGGATCGGGAGTGGACCGATTGGACGTCCTCGTCCAGGAGCCCGGCGCGGTACAGCTCGCCGAGGAGGGCCGGGATGCCGCCGGCGCGGTGCACGTCCTCCATGTAGTACGTGCGGTCCTTGGCGACGTTCGGGGCGACCTTGGCCAGGCAGGGCACCCGGCGCGAGACCTCGTCCATGTCCGGCAGGCCGTACTCCAGCTCGGCCTCCTGGGCGGCCGCGAGCAGGTGCAGGATCGTGTTGGTCGAGCCGCCCATGGCGATGTCGAGGGCCATGGCGTTCTCGAAGGCGCCGCGGGTCGCGATCGCGCGCGGCAGGACCGAGGCGTCGTCCTCGGCGTAGTACCGACGGGTGATGTCGACGACCGTGCGGGCCGCCGCCTCGTACAGCCCCTTGCGGGCGGTGTGGGTGGCGAGCAGCGAGCCGTTGCCGGGGAGGGAGAGGCCGATGGCCTCGGTCAGGCAGTTCATCGAGTTGGCGGTGAACATGCCGGAACAGGACCCGCAGGTCGGACAGGCGTTCTCCTCGATCCGGAGGATGTCCTCGTCCGAGATCTTCGGGTTCACCGCGTCGGACATCGCGTCGACCAGGTCGAGCGTGCGGACCGTGCCGTCGACGAGGGTCGCGCGGCCGGCCTCCATCGGACCGCCGGAGACGAAGACCGTCGGGATGTTCAGGCGCAGGGCCGCCATCAGCATGCCGGGGGTGATCTTGTCGCAGTTGGAGATGCAGATCAGGGCGTCGGCGCAGTGCGCCTCGACCATGTACTCCACGCTGTCCGCGATCAGGTCGCGGGAGGGGAGGCTGTAGAGCATGCCGCCGTGGCCCATCGCGATGCCGTCGTCGACGGCGATCGTGTTGAACTCGCGGGCGATGGCCCCGGCGGCCGTGATGGCCTCGGAGACGATCCGGCCGACCGGCTGGAGGTGGGTGTGGCCGGGGACGAACTCCGTGAAGGAGTTGGCGACCGCGATGATCGGCTTCCGGCCGATGTCCGCGCCGGGTACACCGGAGGCGCGCATAAGGGCGCGTGCGCCCGCCATGTTGCGTCCGTGGGTGACAGTGCGGGACCTCAGCTCGGGCATCGCGCTCGCTCCTCGTGATGGGTGTGCTTGCTTTCGAGCGTACGCCGACGGACCAAGATCTGGACAACGCGTCCGTATGGCGGACCCGCTGTTCACCTTTCGGTCGGTCTCCGGCCGCGGACCTCAGGCCTCGGTCAGGTACCGCTGGAGCGTCGGGGCCACCATGGCCACGATCTTCTCCGGGTCCGCCGTCGCCAGCGGCTCCACCTGGATCACGTACCGCATGATCGCGATCCCGATCATGTGGGAGGCCGCCAGCTCCGCGCGGAACTTCGGATCCGGTACGTCGAGCTCGTCCGCGATCCGCTCCAGGAGGCGCCGCAGCACGAAGGTGCGCAGCACCTTGGCCGCGGCCTCGTGGGTCAGCGCGGAGCGGACGATCGCGAGGAGCGGGGCCCGGCTCGCCGGGTTCTCCCAGACGCCGATGAAGAACCGCGCGAGCCGCTCCCCGATGGTCTCGCGCGGGCCGCTGACGATCGCGGGGACGACGGTCGCCGGTTCGAAGGAGACCTCGACCGCGGCGGCGAAGACCTCGTCCTTCGTACCGAAATAGTGGTGCACGAGCGCCGGGTCGACCCCGGCCGCCCTGGCGATGCCGCGGACCGAGGCCTTGTCGTAGCCGCGCTCGGCGAACTGGGCGCGGGCCGCATCCAGGATGCGTTCCCGCGCGCCGGGCCCGCTCTCCTCCTCGGTACGGGACGGGCGGCCGCGGCGGCGCGGGGCCGGTTCGGTCACGGCCGCGGGACCCGGGTGTGGCGGGCGGGCGCCGACGCGAGGTGGAGCCGGGTGAAGGCGAGGGCCTCCGCGAGGTCGGCCTCGCGCTCGGCGGCGGACATCGCGCGGCGGGTGTTGACCTCGATCACGACGTGGCCGTCGAAGCCGGTGAGCGCGAGGCGCTCCAGGACCTCGGCGCAGGGCTGGGTGCCGCGCCCCGGGACCAGGTGCTCGTCCTTGGCGGACCCCCTGCCGTCGGCGAGGTGGACGTGGCCGAGCCTGTCGCCCATGCGGTCGATCATCGCGAGGGCGTCGGTGCGGGCGGTCGCGGTGTGCGAGAGGTCGACGGTGAAGTGCCGGTAGTCGTCCTTGGTGACGTCCCACTCGGGGGCGTACGCGAGCATCTCGCGGTCCTTGTACCGCCACGGGTACATGTTCTCGACGGCGAACCGTACGTCGGTCTCGTCGGCCATCCGCCAGATGCCGGTGACGAAGTCCTTGGCGTACTGGCGCTGCCAGCGGAACGGCGGATGCACGACGACCGTCGACGCGCCGAGCCGCTCGGCCGCCGCCTGGGCCCGCTGGAGCTTGACCCACGGGTCGGTGGACCAGACGCGCTGGGTGATGAGGAGGCAGGGAGCGTGCACGGCCAGGATCGGCACCTGGTGGTGGTCGGAGAGCCGGCGCAGCGCCTCGATGTCCTGGCTGACCGGATCGGTCCACACCATGACCTCGACACCGTCGTAGCCGAGGCGCGCGGCGATCTCGAAGGCCGTCGCCGTCGACTCCGGATAGACCGAGGCCGTCGACAGGGCGACCTTCGCATCCGGGACGCGCACCACTGGTTCTGCCACGGAGACAGGGTACGGGGCCGGGCGGGGGGCGAGGGGGTGGTTCCGGTCACGCCGGGAGGGGCGGAGGCGGGTCGGCGGGAGGGCGGAGCCGGGTCGGGTCGGGTCGGCCGTCACGCCGGGAGGGGCGGAGCCGGGTCGGGCGGCCGTCACGCCGGGAGGGGCGGAGGCGGGTCGGGTCGGCGGGAGTCGTCGGAACGGGAGGAGCGCTGCTCCGTGCCCCCGGCCGGTAACCCCCCTCCGTGCCCGCTCCCGCGCCACCGTCCCGTGACCACGCGCCATGCCCGGTCCCGTGCTCCCGGCCCGGTCAGTTCTCCGGCAGGTGGTCAAGGCGACGCAGGATGACGCCCTCGCGCAGGGCCCAGGGGCAGATCTCCAGTTCCTCCACCCCGAGCAGATCCATCGCGCCCTCCGCGACGAGCGCGCCCGCGAGGAGCTGTCCCGCGCGGCCCTCCGAGACGCCCGGCAGGGCCGCGCGCTCGGGGACGGTCATCCCGGCCAGGCGCGGGACCCACTCCTCCAGGGACTTGCGGGACAGGCGGCGCTGGACGTAGAGGCCCTCGCCCGAGCCGGGGGCGCCGGCGATCCTGGCCAGCTGCTTGAACGTCTTGGAGGTGGCCACGACGTGGTCGGGGCGCCCGGAGCGGCTGAACTCGCTGACGTTACGGGCGATCTGCGCGCGCACATGGCGGCGGAGGGCCTTCACGTCGTCGAGGTCGGCCGGGTCGCCCCGGAGCCAGCCGGCGGTCAGCCGGCCCGCGCCGAGCGGCAGGGAGACGGCGGTGTCGGGGTCCTCGTCCATGCCGTACGCGACTTCGAGGGAGCCGCCCCCGATGTCGAGGAGGAGCAGCTTGCCCGCCGACCAGCCGTACCAGCGGCGGGCGGCGAGGAAGGTGAGCCGGGCCTCCTCCTCGCCGGTGAGGACCTGGAGGTCGACCCCTGTCTCGTCCTTCACGCGCGCGAGGACGGCGTCGGCGTTGCTGGCCTCGCGGACGGCGGAGGTCGCGAACGGCAGTACCTCCTCGCAGCCCTTCTCCTCGGCGGCCAGGAGGGCGTCCCTGACGGTCTTGGTGAGCCGTTCGACGCCGTGCGGCGCGATCGCGCCCCGCTCGTCGAGCAGCTCGGCGAGCCTGAGCTCCGCCTTGTGGGAGTGGGCGGGCAGCGGCCGGGCGCCCGGGTGGGCGTCCACCACCATGAAGTGCACTGTGTTCGAACCGACGTCGAGGACTCCGAGTCTCATGGCGGAACGGTACTGCGCGCACCCGCATACGCTTGGTGGTGTGCCAAAGACGAAGAAGGCGAAGCCCGGCAAGGACAGCGGCGACGACACGGGTGTGACGTCGGCTGTGACGCCGGTGGTGGCCGCTGTGACGGCCGTGAAGGCCGGTAAGTCCGGCGGGGCCGTGAAGAGCGGCAGGAAGCGGGGCAAGGGCGTGGAGCCGGACGAGAAGGGCCTCGACTTCGCGCGCGCGTGGGTCGAGTTCCCCGACCCGACCGACGAGGAGCAGGTCTTCCGCTGCGACCTGACCTGGCTGACCTCGCGCTGGACGTGTGTCTTCGGCAGCGGCTGCCAGGGCATCCAGGCGGGGCGGGCCGACGACGGCTGCTGCACGCTGGGCGCGCACTTCTCCGACGAGGACGACGAGAAGCGGGTCGCGACCCATGTGGCACGCCTCACGCCGGAGCTGTGGCAGTTCCACGACGTCGGTACGGAGTCGGGCTGGGTTCAGCGCGACGAGGACGGCGACCGGCAGACCCGCCGCTGGGAGGGATCCTGCATCTTCCAGAACCGTCCCGGGTTCGCGGGCGGCGCGGGCTGCTCGCTGCACATCCTGGCTCTCAAGGAGGGCAGGGAGCCGCTGGAGACCAAGCCGGACGTCTGCTGGCAGCTGCCGGTGCGGCGCACGTACGACTGGATCGACCGGCCCGACGACACCCGGGTCCTCCAGGTGTCGATCGGTGAGTACGACCGCCGGGGCTGGGGTCCGGGCGGCCACGACCTGCACTGGTGGTGCACCTCTGCCACGTCGGCGCACGGGGCCGGGGAGCCGGTCTACGTCACGTACCGGCCCGAGCTGACCGAGATGATGGGCGAGGAGGCGTACGGGGTCCTGGCCGGGCTGTGCGAGACCCGGCTCTCCTCGCAGCTGCCCCTGGTGGCCCCGCACCCGGCCGACCCGAAGGTCCGGTAGCCGGGCGTATCGGCGGGGAGGCTCGTCAGGACGTGGGCGCCGGGGACGAGTCCTCCGTCGTCGGGGGCGGAGTGGTCGGTTCCGTCGTACCCGGGTCCGTGGTGGTCGGCGGCGGTTCCTCCGTCGTCGGCGGCGGGGTGGTGGGCTCCGTGGTCGGCGGGCTCGTCGGTGGGGTCGTCGGCTCCGTGGTCGTCGGCGGAGGTTCCTCCGTCGTCGGCGGGGGCGTCGTCGGCTCCGTGGTCGGCGGGGCCGTCGGTGGGGTCGTCGGCTCCGTGGTCGTCGGCGGCGGGACGACCGGGTCGACGACGGGCGGCGGGACGGCCTGGCCGCGCCCGGCGATCCTGACCACCGCACCCGAGGGGTTCACCCCGATCCGGGCGCTCCACGCGCCCGCGGGTTCGCGGCCGTGGTCCACGCGGACGGCGATGGTGACCGTCTCGCCGGGGCGGAGCGTGCCGGAGGCCCGGCTGACGTACAGCCAGGGCGCGTCCGTCCACAGCGACCACGCGACGGGCGTGTCACCCGCGGCGGTGAGGGTGAGCAGCGTCAGATCGCCGTGGCCGCGAGCGGTGACCGTGATCCAGCCGGGTGCGGCCTCACCGGGCCGGGCCGCCGTGGGGCCGGTGGGGCCGCCGGGGCTGATCACCTCGACGGAGACGTCGGGGGCGCGGCTGCCCCGGGTGAAGCGGGGCTCGGGGGTCGTACGGGCGTTGCCCGCGTTCTCGTAGCGGTCGTAGGGGCGTCCGTCCGGGCCGACCGGCTCGTCGGCCTCGCGCGCGCTGATCCGTGACCCGTCGTGGGCGCCGACGTCGGCGGCCGGGGCGCCCCGGTAGGAGGTCCACAGGGCGAGGACGGGCGCGGCGACCACGGCCGCGACGACGGTGGTCGTCACCGCGCGGGCCCGCAGCCGGTCACGGCGGGCCACGTGGTCCTTCGGGTCCATGGGGAAGCCGGTCGGGCTGAAGCGCGGGGCTCCGGCACGCGCGCGCGGGACGTGCAGCATCGCCAGGTACGCGGCGGCCCGCGGCGCCTCGACGAGGGGCAGCCCGGCCGGGGGCAGGGCTCCGGCTCCCGGCCAGGGACCGGCTGCGCCGACGCGCTCGGCGGCCCGTCGGCAGCGGGGGCAGTCGTCGACGTGCCGGACGAGTTCGGCCCGCAGGGCGGCCGACAACAGCACCTGGTGGTCACCGGTGAGCCGGGCGACGGTGGGACAGCTGCCGGTCTCGACAACGGCGAGGGCGGCTCGGGTGCGCTCGACCTCGCAGCCCGCGGTGGCGAGTAGCTCGCGGGCGGCGAGCGGGTCGAGGGAGAGCACGGCGGCGACCTGACGGTGGCTGAGGCCGTGGCGTACGGCCAGCTCCAGGGCCTCCCGCTGCTCGGGGGTGGTGCCGGCGGCCTCAGGCCAGGCGAGCACGGCGAGTTCGGCGCGGCGACGCTCGGCGGTCTCCTCGGGGACCCGGGGCGGCTCGGGGGCGGTGACGGCGGGCCGGCCGGTGTGGGCGCCCTGGCGCTTGCGGCGCTGCTCGCCGAGGCTGCGCAGACAGGCCCAGCGGGCGAGTGCGTACAGCCAGGCGGTGCGGCCGTCCTCGTCGGAGGGGCAGCGGCCGTGGTGGCGCTCGGCGACGGCGAGGACGTCGCCGAGGACGGCGGTGGCCGTGTCGTGGTCGCAGAGCACGGAGAGGCAGTACGTGAAGAGGCCGTCGAGGGCGGCCTCGTAGCGCGCGGGAGGCCGTCGGCTGAGCGCGCGCGGTCCCTCGTCCGCGGCGGGGTGCGCCCGGTGTGCGCCGGTGGTGCGTGCGGGGGATTCCAGCCTGCTGCTCGTCACCGGTCGACCGTAGACAGGGTGGGGGGCGCTTTTCGTACCGGTCGTGCCCTTCTCAGTCTTACGGGTGAATCAATCCCTCGAAAGGGGACAGGAACCCGGCGTTCCGCGGCCGGGGCGCGGTCCGGCGGCGGACCGGGGCCCGTTGTCGGTGGGGGCCGCTACGGTGGGCGACATGGCTGCCCGTACGAAATCGACCAAGGACCGGCCGTCCTACCGCTGCACCGAGTGCGGCTGGCAGACGGCCAAGTGGCTCGGCCGCTGCCCCGAGTGCCAGGCCTGGGGGACGGTCGAGGAGTACGGCGCGCCCGCCGTCCGCACGACCGCGGCGGGCCGGGTGTCCACCGCCGCCGTCCCCATCGGGCAGGTCGACGGCCGGCAGGCCACCGCCCGCTCCACCGGTGTCGACGAGCTGGACCGGGTCCTCGGCGGGGGCCTGGTGCCCGGCGCCGTCGTGCTGCTCGCGGGAGAGCCGGGCGTCGGCAAGTCCACGCTCCTGCTCGACGTGGCGGCCAAGGCGGCGAGCGACGAGCACCGCACGCTCTACGTGACGGGCGAGGAGTCCGCGAGCCAGGTCCGGCTGCGCGCCGACCGGATCAACGCGCTCAGCGACCACCTCTACCTGGCGGCCGAGACCGATCTGTCGGCGGTCCTCGGGCACCTGGACGCCGTGAAGCCCTCACTGCTGATCATGGACTCGGTGCAGACGGTCGCCTCCCCCGAGATCGACGGCGCGCCCGGTGGCATGGCGCAGGTCCGCGAGGTCGCCGGGGCGCTCATCCGGGCGTCCAAGGAGCGCGGCATGTCCACGCTGCTCGTCGGTCACGTCACCAAGGACGGGGCCATCGCGGGCCCGCGCCTCCTGGAGCACCTGGTCGACGTCGTCCTGAGCTTCGAGGGCGACCGGCACGCGCGCCTGCGTCTGGTCCGGGGCGTCAAGAACCGGTACGGGGCGACGGACGAGGTCGGTTGCTTCGAGCTGCACGACGAGGGCATCACCGGCCTGACCGACCCCTCGGGGCTCTTCCTGACCCGGCGGGACGTGGCCGTGCCGGGCACCTGTCTGACGGTGACCCTGGAGGGCCGCCGTCCGCTCGTCGCCGAGGTCCAGTCGCTGACGGTGGACTCCCAGATCCCCTCCCCGCGCCGGACCGTCTCCGGCCTGGAGACCTCCCGCGTCTCGATGATGCTGGCGGTCCTGGAACAGCGCGGCCGGATCAGCGCGCTGGGCAAGCGGGACATCTACAGCGCGACCGTGGGGGGAGTGAAGCTGACCGAGCCCGCCGCCGACCTGGCGATCGCCCTCGCCCTCGCCTCCGCGGCGAGCGACACCCCGCTGCCGAAGAACCTGGTGGCGATCGGCGAGGTCGGCCTCGCGGGCGAGGTCCGGCGGGTGACGGGGGTCCAGCGCCGGCTGGCCGAGGCGCACCGGCTGGGCTTCACGCACGCGCTGGTCCCCACGGACCCGGGCAGGGTGCCGGCCGGCATGAAGGTGACGGAGGTCGCGGACATGGGCGACGCGCTGCGGGTCCTGCCGCGCAGCAGGCGCGCCCCGAAGGCTCCGGAGGGCGGGGAGGGGTAGCGGGGGGAAGTGGAACCAGGCGCGGGGCAGGTGCGGAGCCCGGCATGGGGCAGGGGTAAAGCCGGGCGTGGAAGCAGGTGTGCAGCCCGGCGTGGGGCACGTGTGAAGCCCGGCACGGGAGCGTGTGCGAAGCCGGGCGCGGGGGCCCGTGCCTCGTGTCGGGTGCCCGGCACGCGGGGATCCGGTACCCCGTACCGGAACCGGAGGATTTACTCCGTACGCTTCGCGAAGGCGCGGAGGATTAGGTCCGTGCCGGGGCGGGGACGCCTTTCGGACCACCCAGGATCGGTCGGGGGCGGAGGGCGGCGGGGTGGTGTCGCTAGACTTTGCCCTGGTCTCGCCCATCCGTACGAGCCGGAGGAGTGCAGTGGCAGCCAAGGACGGGGCAGCAGCTCCTGGGAAGTCCGGCGCGGGCTCTCGCAACGAAGCACTGATGCGCGCCGCCCTGAGCGCGGTCGCGCCCGGCACCGCGCTGCGTGACGGTCTGGAGCGGATCCTCCGCGGCAACACCGGTGGACTCATCGTGCTCGGCCTGGACAAGACGGTCGACTCGATGTGCACCGGCGGTTTCGTGCTGGACGTCGAGTTCGCCGCCACGCGCCTGCGTGAGCTGTGCAAGCTCGACGGCGCGCTCGTCCTCGACAAGGACATCACCAAGATCCACCGCGCGGGTGTGCAGCTGGTCCCGGACGCCTCCATCCCCACCGACGAGACCGGCACCCGGCACCGTACGGCCGACCGGGTCTCCAAGCAGTGCAACTACCCGGTCGTCTCCGTCTCCCAGTCCATGCGCCTGATCGCGCTGTACGTGGACGGTGAGCGGCGGGTCCTGGAGGAGTCGGCCGCCATCCTGTCCCGCGCCAACCAGGCGCTCGCGACCCTGGAGCGGTACAAGCTCCGGCTGGACGAGGTCGCGGGCACGCTCTCCGCCCTGGAGATCGAGGACCTGGTCACGGTCCGGGACGTCACCGCCGTCGCCCAGCGCCTGGAGATGGTCCGCCGGATCGCCACCGAGATCGCGGAGTACGTGGTCGAGCTCGGTACGGACGGGCGGTTGCTCTCCCTCCAGCTCGACGAGCTGATCGCGGGTGTCGAGCCCGAGCGCGAGCTGGTGATCCGGGACTACGTGCCCGAGCCGACGGCCAAGCGGTCGCGCACGGTCGCGGAGGCGCTCACCGAGCTGGACGCCCTGAGCCACACCGAGCTGCTCGAACTGCCGGTCGTCGCGCGGGCGCTGGGCTACAGCGGCTCGCCCGAGACCCTCGACTCGGCCGTCTCGCCGCGCGGCTACCGGCTCCTCGCGAAGGTGCCGAGGCTGCCGGGCGCGATCATCGAGCGGCTCGTCGAGCACTTCGGTGGGCTGCAGAAGCTGCTCGCGGCCAGCGTGGACGACCTCCAGGCCGTCGACGGGGTCGGCGAGGCCCGCGCCCGCAGCGTGCGCGAGGGCCTGTCCCGGCTCGCGGAGTCCTCGATCCTGGAGCGGTACGTCTAGGAGGACGTACCGCCGGGCCGTGTCCGCGAGCCAGCAGCATGTCCACCGGGCCCGCCGCCGGGTCGCCGCCGAACGTCGCGGCGGAGTATGGGGGTGGGGACCGCGGAGCTGTACCTCTGGGAGGACGTACGGCTCGGGGTTCTACCGTCCGGTCAGTCCTTGGCCAGGGTGAACGAGGCGGGGAGGACCTTCGTGCCCGGCATGGTCGCTTCCACGAGGTAGGTGCCGGGCCCGGCCTGGCCCGTCGGGGCCGTGGCGCACCGCGGCGCGCTCCGCTTGCGGTCCCATTCCACGGTGTGGGTGACGGTGGCCCCCGCGGGGACGTGCAGCAGGACCGGTGTGCCGGGGCGCGGGCAGTGGGCGGACGACCAGATCTCGTCGTCCTGCTTGTCGCTGATCGTCAGGACCGCGGTGCGGGGACCGAAGTCGGCCTTGCAGGCGGCCTTCGAGTTGTTCCTCGCGACGAGCTGGAAGCGGGGCTTCTCCCCCGCCTCGTAGCTGACCTGCGCGCTGCGGATCGTCAACTGCAGGGAACCGGCCGGGCAGTTCGGGAGCGGCGAGTTCGCCGGTACCTGCTGTCCGGCGCCGGTGCTCGCGCCCCCGTCGCCGCCCGCGCCGTCGGTGTCGCCGTTCTTGCCGACGTCACCGGTGCCGGTGGTAGCACCGGCGCCCGCGTCCGTACCGGCGTCGGCGCCCGACCCCGGGTCCGTACCGGAGCCTTCCGTACCGCCGTCGCCGCCGGTGCCGCCCGTGGTGCCCGTGCCGCCCGTGGTGTCGCCGGAGTCGCCCGACTCGTCGCGTCCGCCCGGCTGTTGGCTGATGGCCGGTCCCGTGCCGGAGGGGCCGGGGGTGATCGAGGGAGGGGTGGGTGACGAGCCGTTGGCCCCGTCGTTCGGCTTCTTCCCGCCCCCGTCACCGGAGGTGACGGCCCATACGGCGAGCAGGGCGAGAAGCGCCACCAGGCACGCCGCCACCGCCCTCCGTCGCCAGTAGATGGTGGAGGGAAGCGGCCCGACCGGATTGCGCAAAGATCCCACGACCCGAACCTTACGAGAGATCCAGCTCAACTCCCGCCCCACCCGCCGCCCGCGACAACAAGTTTTGCCGATGATCACATCCCTCCGTTCCGGGAACTTTTCCCGGAACGGCGTCCGGCTCCCTCGCGACTCCCACCGAAACCGGTGGGAACCGGACCGAATCGCAGGACCGCCCCTTGGTCGGGGGTCGTTCCGGCCGTCGGCCCGGGGCGGAGGACTCCGGATTCCGGTTAGCGTCGTGCACCATGAACACCCTCCTCGACCTCTCCGATCGTCTGTATCTCGACATCGCCGATCTGGCCCACTCCACCCCCCACTGGTTCCAGTGGCTCGCGGAGGTCTGGACCGAGGCCGGACTGCTGCTGTTCGGCGCGCTGTTCCTGACCGGCTGGTGGCGCTCCCGCGAGGGGGCGAGCCGGATGATGGCGCTCGCGCTGCTCGCCCCGCTCGCCACCGCGTTCGGGTACGTGGTGAGCGAGGGACTGAAGTCGCTGATCGACGAGGACCGCCCGTGCCGCGCGGTCCTGGGGGCGCCCACCTCGCTCGTCACCTGCCCGCCGTACGGCGACTGGTCCTTCCCCAGCAACCACTCGGCCATCGCGGGCGCCGCCGCGATCGCGCTCGCGCTGTCCTGGCGCGGGATCGTCTGGCTGACGGTGCCGATGGCGCTGCTCATGGCGTTCTCCCGGGTCTTCGTCGGCGTCCACTACCCGCATGACGTGACCTTCGGTCTGCTCCTCGGCGGTCTGGTCGCCTTCCTCGTCATGCGGGCGGCGGTCCGGCCGGTGGACACCCTGGTGGAGACGGCCCGGTCGAGCCGGAGCTCGGCGGTGGTGTGGTGCGCCGGCCGGGGCCCCCGGACGCACCCGGCCCCGCACGCGGAGCAGCCCCAGCGGGTGGGCCACGGCGGGTACTGAGCCCGAGCGGACGCCGGGGCCCGGGGTGGGGCGCGTACGAGCGAGAACGGCGGCGCGTGCGGTGGGGGCGTACGAGTGCAGGCAGCGCACCTCGGTGGAGGACGGACGAGTGCACGTAGGCACACCCCGGCGGAGGACTGACGAGTGCACGTAGGCACACCGCGGCGGAGGGCGTACCAGAGCACGTGCCCGCACCCGGCCGGGCGCGGGCACGTGCACGGCCGCGCGTGCGGTGGGGCGCGTACGCGTGCACGGAGGCGCGCGCGTGCCGAGGCCGCCCCGGCGCCCGTGCCACGGCGCGTACGGTTCGCGGCGTGGACGTGCCAGGATCGGGGGTGCCATGACTTCCATCGACGCTCCCCTCCCGTCCGACGCCCCCGACGCCCCCGCCGGTCCGACGCCCCCCGCCGAGCTGCACGGGCCCGTCCTCGCCTGGTTCGACCGGCACGCCCGTGACCTGCCCTGGCGCCGCCCCGAGGCCGGCGCCTGGGGGGTCATGGTCAGCGAGTTCATGCTCCAGCAGACCCCGGTCGTCCGGGTCCTGCCGGTGTACGAGCAGTGGCTCGCGCGCTGGCCGCGCCCGGCCGACCTGGCCGCCGACGCCCCCGGCGAGGCGGTCCGCGCCTGGGGCAGGCTCGGCTATCCGCGCCGGGCGCTGCGGCTGCACGCGGCCGCCGTGGCCATAAGGGAACGGCACGGCGGCGACGTACCGAGCGACCACGGGCAGCTGCTCGCACTGCCCGGCATCGGCGAGTACACGGCGGCCGCGGTGGCCTCCTTCGCGTACGGACAGCGGCACCCGGTCCTGGACACCAATGTGCGCCGGGTCTTCGCGCGGGCGGCGAGCGGCGTCCAGTACCCGCCGAACGCGACCACGGCCGCCGAGCGGCGGCTCGCCCGCGCCCTGCTGCCCGAGGACGAGGCGACCGCCTCCCGCTGGGCCGCCGCCTCCATGGAGCTGGGCGCGCTGGTCTGCACGGCGAGGAACGAGGACTGCGGGCGCTGCCCGATCGCCGGGCGGTGCGCCTGGCTGCTTGCCGGGAAGCCGGCCCACGACGGCCCCGCGCGGCGCGGCCAGACGTACGCGGGGACCGACCGGCAGGTCAGGGGCCGGCTCCTCGCGGTGCTGCGGGATTCGGCGGAGCCGGTGGCACAGGCGGTCCTGGACGCGGTCTGGGACGAGCCGGTGCAGCGGGCCCGGGCCCTGGACGGTCTGGTCGCGGACGGCCTCGTCGAGCCCCTGGACGACGGGTCCTACCGGCTGCCCGTGTCCTGAACGGGTCGCGGGGGCGGCCGGTCCGTTGGCACGCCCCGGAGCCGGTCGCTGAGCCGGTCGGGCCGGTCGTGGGCCGGTCGCGGGCCGGTCGTGGGCAGGTCCCTGAGCCGGTCGCGGGCCGGTACCTGAGCCAGTCGTGGACCAGTCCCCTGAGCCGGTCGCGGGCCGGTCCTGAGTCTTCGTGGCGTACCGGCGGTGGCTCCGGCGTACCGGCGGTTCCCTGCCCCCAACACCCGGCCGGCCGGCGCGAAACCTCCTCCGCCCCGCTGTTACACAACCGATGGGCAGCCGTGCGTCCACCGACGGCTGCCACGCACAACCCCGTGACAACCGCTCCGTAGCGTCGGCCACGACACGAGGAACACAGCTGGTCACGGGGTTCGGAGGCGGTTCGGATGAGGCATGGCGAGGTGCTCGACTTCGAGGAGTACGTACGCACGCGGCAGGACGCGCTGCTGCGCAGTGCCCGGCGTCTCGTGGCCGATCCAGTCGACGCGCAGGACCTCCTCCAGACGGCTCTCGCCCGCACCTTCGGGCGCTGGGACGGCATCGCCGACAAGTCCCTCGCCGACGCCTATCTGCGCCGGGTCATGATCAACACCCGGACCGAGTGGTGGCGCGCCCGCAGGCTCGAAGAGGTGCCCACCGAGCAGCTGCCCGACGCCTGCGGCGACGACCCGACCGAGCAGCACGCCGACCGGGCCCTGCTCATGGACGTCCTGAAGGTCCTCGCGCCGAAGCAGCGCAGCGTCGTCGTCCTGCGCCACTGGGAGCAGATGAGCACGGAGGAGACGGCGGCGGCGCTCGGCATGTCGACCGGTACGGTGAAGTCCACGCTCCACCGCGCGCTCGCCCGGCTCCGTCAGGAGCTGGAGAGCCGTGACCTCGACGCCCGCGCTCTGGGGCGGACCGGGGAGCGGACGACCGTACGAGGCGACGAACGGGAGCGGGAGCGGTGCGCGGCCTAGACGGCGGAGCCGACGGCAGCAGACACGACGACGGCCGCGGCAGACACGGCGGCGACGGCCCCGGTGATGACGACCGGTACGGGACCGGGCGCCGCCGTCGGCGTCGTACCGTCAAGGCGGCGAGCATCACGGCGGCGGCCGGGCTCGTCGCCGTCGGTCTGTCCATGGCCGCCTGCTCCACCGGGGGTACCGGGTCCCGTGACGAGGGCGCCGCGGGCACCCACGACGTGGCCCCGGCGGCGCCCACCCCCTCCCCCTCCGCCGACGGCGGGCAGCCCTCCGCCGAGCGGGTCGATCCGATCGCGCTGCTCAAGGCCGACCCGAAGATCGGCGAGCGGCTCAAGACCGATCTGAAGCCCTGCGTCGCGGACGCCTACCCGGTGGACGCCTCCTACGGCAATCTCACCGGCGCACCCGCCCCCGATGTCGTCGTCAACGTGATGACCTGCGGTGACGCCGTCGGCATCGGCACGTACGTCTACCGGAAGCAGAGCGACCGGTACGAGAACGTCTTCATGGCGGAGGACGCGGCGGTCTACGCCACGATCGACCGGGGCGAGCTCGTCGTCACCAAGCAGGTGTACGCGAAGGGCGACCCGGTCGCGTACCCCTCGGGCGAGGACGTGATCACGTACCGGTGGTCGGGGAACAGGTTCACCCAGCACGACTGGGTGCACAACGACTACAGCCGGGCCGTCGGCGACGGCGGCATGGAGGAACCCGCGCCGAGCGAGCCGCCGGCGGACTGAGCCGGGCGCCGGACGCGTCCCGCGCGCCGTACGCCGGGGCCGTACCCCCGGAGCCCTGCACCGGGACCCGGGACCCCAGAGCCGTACACCCCGCCGACCCGCACCCCCGCAGCCGCACACCCCACTTCGCGACCGCACAGCCAGCGCACGACGACAGCGCACGACCCGAAGGGCACGCACGATGGCCGAGACCCATGTCCTGTTCGTGGAGGACGACGACGTCATCCGCGAGGCCACCCAGCTCGCCCTCGAACGGGACGGCTTCCGCGTCACGGCCGTGCCAGACGGGCTCTCCGGCCTGGACGCCTTCCGGGCGCAGCGGCCGGACATCGCCCTGCTCGACGTGATGCTGCCGGGCATGGACGGGGTCAGCCTCTGCCGGCGCATCCGGGACGAGTCGACGGTGCCGGTGATCATGCTGTCGGCGCGGGCCGACTCGATCGACGTCGTCCTCGGCCTCGAGGCGGGCGCCGACGACTACGTCACCAAGCCCTTCGACGGGTCCGTGCTGATGGCCCGCATCCGCGCCGTGCTGCGCCGTTTCGGCCACGCGGGCGGGGCGGGCGCCGGGGAGCACGGTGACGGGGCGCCCGGCGTCGGCGGACTCCTCGTCTTCGGCGACTTGGAGGTCGACACCGAGGGCATGGAGGTCCGCAAGGGCGGGGCGCCGGTCGCGCTGACCCCGACCGAGATGCGGCTGCTCCTGGAGTTCTCGTCCGCGCCGGGCACCGTACTGTCCCGGGACAAGCTCCTGGAGCGGGTCTGGGACTACGGCTGGGGCGGGGACACCCGGGTCGTGGACGTCCATGTGCAGCGGCTGCGCTCCAAGATCGGCCAGGACAGGATCGAGACGGTCCGCGGCTTCGGCTACAAGCTCAAGAGCTAGGGCCCGGTGTGAAGCTGCTCCCCCTGCGTACCGGCGTCCGCTGGAAGATCGCCGTCGCCATCGCGGCCGTCGGCGCGCTGATCGCGGTGACCCTGAGCGTCGTCGTGCACAACGCCGCCCGCATCTCGATGCTCGACAACGCACGCGAGGTGCAGATGGAGCGGCTGCTCTTCGCGCAGCGGCTTTACGAGACGTCGAAGCCGAAGGAACCGCGCTTCGGTACGAAGATCAACGACCCGTCGCTGCCGCCGCAGCTCGACCAGCTGATGCGGGACAAACGGCGGGGCACGTTCGTGCAGGAGCACCGGCACGGCGGGCCGCCCGACGTGTGGGCGGCCGTGCCCCTCGCCAACGGCGACGTGCTGTCGCTGCACATCCCCTTCGCCGACCGCAGCGCGACGATCATGAACGATCTGGACCGGGCCCTCGTCATCGGCTCGGTCTCGGTGGTCTTCGGCGGCTGCGCGCTGGGCGTGCTGATCGGCGGCCAGCTCTCGCGGCGGCTGCGGAAGGCCGCCGTCGCGGCCGGCCGGGTCGCGCAGGGCAACACGGACGTACGGGTCAGGGAGGCCGTCGGCGGGGTCGTCCGGGACGAGACCGATGACCTGGCGTGGGCGGTCGACGCCCTGACCGACGCCCTCAACGAGCGGATCGAGGCCGAGCGGCGGGTCACCGCGGACATCGCGCACGAGCTGCGCACACCGGTGACGGGGCTGCTCACGGCGGCGGAGCTGCTGCCGCCGGGGCGACCCACCGAGCTCGTACGGGATCGGGCGCAGGCGATGCGGACCCTGGTCGAGGACGTCCTGGAGGTGGCGCGGCTCGACAGCGCGTCCGAGCGGGCCGAGCTCCAGGAGATCGCGCTCGGCGAGTTCGTGGAGCGGCGGGTGCGGGCCCTCGACCCGGAGGTCGTCGTCCGGGTCGTCCACGAGTCCTGGGTGAACACCGACCCGCGGCGTCTGGAACGCGTCCTGGGCAACCTCCTCGCGAACGCCGCCAAGCACGGCAGGCCGCCGGTGGAGGTCACGGTCGAGGGGCGGGTCGTCCGCGTCCGCGACCACGGACCGGGCTTCCCGGAGGCGCTCCTCAAGGAGGGCCCGAGCCGGTTCCGTACGGGGTCGAGCGACCGCGCGGGCCAGGGTCACGGCCTGGGCCTCACGATCGCGTCGGGCCAGGCCCGGGTCCTCGGCGCCCGGCTGACCTACCGGAACGTGGCCTCCGAGGGTGCCCCGAACGGGGTGGGCGGCGCGATCGCGGTGCTGTGGCTGCCGGACCACGCGCCGACGAACACGGGCAGCTTCCCGATGCTGCGGCTGCCGCTCGACTGAAGCCGGGCTGTGATCAAGGGCTGTGGCCGGACCGGTGTGCGGCTGCCGCTCGACTGAAGCCGGGGGCTGTGATCAGGGGCTGTGGCCCGACCGGTGTGCACCGCCGCTCGACTGCAACGGGGCGCGGGTACGCCGACGGGGCCGGGCGGCGGGTATGCCGGTGGGGCCAGGCACCGGTACGCCCGGTGGGGCCGGCCCCGGCCGGGACCGGCCCCACCGTTCTCGTACCGCCTGCGCGCGAGGTCAGACCTTCTCGGCGACCCTGGCGTCGTCGTCGTCCGTCGCCTTCGGGGTCGGCTCGGGGCCGGCGCCGCGGAGCGTCACCTCCTTGACGAGGAAGGCGAGGACGAAGCCGAGGACGGAGACCGCGGCGCCGACCAGGAAGGCGCCGTGCGTACCCGAGACGACCGCGTGCTGGTAGGCCTCGCGGAGCGCCTCCGGCAGCTTGGCCATGCTCGCCGCGTCGAGCTGGGCGGTCCGCTCGGTGAGCCCGGATCCGCCGCGCGCCGTCATCTCGTGCTGGACGCGGCTCGTGAAGAGCGCGCCCATGATCGCGACGCCGAAGGAGGAGCCGAGTGTCCGGAAGAGGGTGGTGGAGGACGAGGCGACGCCCATGTCCTTCATCTCGACGCTGTTCTGGGCGACCAGCATGGTGATCTGCATGAGGAAGCCCATGCCGGCGCCGAGGACGGCCATGTAGATCCCGGAGGTCACCCGCGAGGTGTCGGTGTCCATCGTGGAGAGCAGGAAGAGGCCTGCCGTCATGAGGGCGCCGCCGGCGATCGGGAAGACCTTGTACTTGCCGGTGCTGGTGGTGAACCGGCCGACGAGCAGCGAGACGACCATCATCGCCAGCAGCATCGGCAGGAGCAGCAGACCGGAGTTGGTCGCGGAGGCGCCCTGGACGGACTGCTGGAAGATCGGCAGGTAGAGGACCGCACCGAACATCACGAAGCCGGCGATGAAGCCGATCAGGGACATCAGGGTGAAGTTGCGGCTGCGGAAGATGTGCAGCGGCACGATCGGGTCGCTCGCGCGGGTCTCCACGTAGAGGAAGGCGGCGAGTGCGGCGGCGCCGCCGACCGCGAGGCCGACGATGGGGGCCGAACCCCAGGCGTACTCCGTGCCGCCCCAGGTGGTGACCAGGACGATCGCCGTGATGCCGACGGTGAGGAGCGCGGCGCCGGGGAAGTCGATCCGGGTGCCCTCGGCCCGCTGCTTCTTCGGCAGGTGCAGGACGGTGGTGACCATGGCGAGGGCGACGGCGCCGAGCGGCAGGTTGATGTAGAAGGACCAGCGCCAGCCCCAGTGGTCGGTGATGGTGCCGCCGACGAGGGGGCCGCCGATCATGGCGAGGGCCATCACGCCGGCCATCATGCCCTGGTACTTGCCGCGCTCGCGGGGCGGGATCAGGTCGCCGATGATCGCCATCACGCCGACCATGAGGCCGCCCGCGCCGAGGCCCTGGACGGTACGGAAGCCGATGAGCTGGCCCATGTCCTGGGCCATGCCGCTCAGCGCCGAGCCGATCAGGAAGATCACGATCGCGGTGAGGAAGACCCCCTTGCGGCCGAACATGTCGCCGACCTTGCCCCAGAGGGGGGTGGAGGCGGCGGTGGCGAGGGTGTAGGCGGTGACGACCCAGGAGAGGTGTTCGAGGCCGCCGAGTTCGCCGACGATCGTGGGCATCGCGGTACCGATGATCATGTTGTCCAGCATCGCGAGGAGCATCGCGATCATCAGGGCGAGGAGGACGACGCGGACACTGCGTGGCTGCTGCTCCTGCTTCCCCTGTGCTGGCCTGGTTGTGTCCTGCGTCGTCATCTCGATCCCTTACTTGCCGCCCGGCTAGTTACTACACTGAGGACGGTAGGCCGGTCACTAGCCGGGCGTCAAGTAAGTTTTGTGGAAAGTGGAGAGCAGCCATGGCCCGAGGCAACACCCGCCAGCGCATCCAGGACGTGGCCCTGCAGCTCTTCGCCGAGCAGGGGTACGAGAAGACCTCGCTGCGCGAGATCGCCGAGCACCTGGACGTCACCAAGGCCGCGCTGTACTACCACTTCAAGACCAAGGAAGACATCATCATCGGCATCTTCCAGGACCTCACCCGGCCCATGGACGAGCTGATCGCCTGGGCGCGGGAGCAGCCGCGCACCCTGGAGGTCAGGGAGGAGATCCTCCGCCGCTACCAGGAGGCCCTGATCGGCGCGTACCCGCTGTTCCGCTTCATGCAGGAGAACCAGGCGGCCGTCCGCGAGCTGAGCATCGGCCTGACCTTCAAGGAGCGGATGCTCGAACTGAGCGGACTGGTCCAGGAGCCGGACTTCGCCGTCCTCGACCGGGTGCGCTGTGTGAGCGCGATCTTCACGCTGCACGCGGGGATGTTCTTCATGGACAACGTCGAGGGCGACTCCGAGGAGAAGCGCGAAGCCGTCCTCGAGGTCGCCCTCGGTCTGCTCAATCAGGCCCACGGGGCCTCGTGAGGCGTCAGATGGAGACGCCGTGGGACCGCAGGAAGGCGGCCGGGTTCACGGAGGAGCCGTAGTTCGGGGTCGTGCGGATCTCGAAGTGCAGGTGCGGGCCGGAGGAGTTGCCGGTGTTGCCCGAGAGGGCGATCTGCTGACCGGCGGCGACCTTCTGGCCGACGTGCGCCTTGAGCTTCGACAGGTGGGCGTACTGCGAGTACGTGCCGTTGGCGTGCTTGACGACGATCGCGTTGCCGTACGCGGGACCGTCGCCGCCGCCGTTGGGGCCGGCCTTCACGACGGTGCCGGCGCCCGCGGCCTTGACCGGGGTGCCGACCGGGACGGCGAAGTCCTGGCCGGAGTGCTTCTGGGCCCACATGGCGCCGCCCTGGTTGTAGCTGGCGGTGAGGGTGTACGCGGCGACCGGCTTGACCCAGGACGGGGCCTTCTTGGCGGCGACGACCTTCGTGGCGGCCTTCTTGACGGCGGCCTGCTTCGCGGCGGCCTGCTTGGCGGCCGTGACCTTCGCGGCCGAGGCCTTCGCGGCGGCGGCCTTCGCGGCGGCGGCCTTCACCTGGGCGGCCACGTGGGCCTGGGTGTCGGCCTGGGCGGCGACGGCGGCGGACGCGGTGATCGCGACCGGGGCGGCGGCCTTGCCCTCGGCGGCGAAGGCGGACCCTGCTCCGGTCACCATCGTCGCTCCCAGGCCCGCGGCGGCGAGAGCGACGGCGGTGGCACGGGCGGCGGGGTTCATGACGCGCTTCGACATACGGGGGAAAACCTCCGGGGATGTACGGGACCCGACGCGAACGGTGCGCTGCGCCGGGCTTGCTCATCCTTGGTAACCCGGACTCCCATCAAGCCCAAAACACCCCATCTACGACATGCCGTCGTAGCGATCTCCACGGAAGTTCAGCCCTTGACGACCCCGGACCACCCCTTCGAAATCGGACATACCGGCACAAGAGAACCGGTTGATCCGCCTGCCACGCCTGTCCGGAACCGCCGAAAACGCCGCCCCACGTCCGGTTCGGGACCCTCTGGGACCAAAGTCCCGACGGTTCACTCCTGAACGTCCCGAATCACCACCAAAGGTTGCGACTAATCCGGTTAGTACCCCTCGAAACGCCTGTGCGCCTTGTCACCAGACGCGGGCCGCGGATGGGATCTGGGTCACGCGACCGAGCCGTCCCCACAGCCCTCCCGCACTACGCTGGCCGCTTCGGGACCCACGGGGGGACACACATGGAACCGGCACTCATCGGCGCGCGCCTCGCCTCGGCGGCGATCGGCCCACTCCTGAAGAAACTGCTGGTCAGTGATGGCCCCGGGGCGGGACTCACGGCCCCGGAGGATACCGTCCGACTCTCCTCCCTCGTCTCCTTCCGCGGCGAGAGTCGCACCCTCACCGAGAAGGACGTCCGCAAGCTCGCCGGAACGCTGGTCGGACGCTCCCTCGACGGGCAGGGAGAGCCGCCGTTCCCCGCCGACGAGGCGGAGGCCGTCACGGACACCCTCGCGAAGACCCTCATCGCGCTCGGCGACCTCGACATGGACGACGTCCAGGCCGTCCGCCTCGGCCACCGCGAACTCGCCCGCCGCCTGCGCGCGACCGCCCCGGCTCCCGACGGCCTCTCCACGGACTCCGCGCTCTACCTGGACTCGATGACGGAGTGGGCCTCCCTCCATATCCTGGAGTTCTTCACCCGGCGCTCCACGTTCGTCGCCCGGAGCCTGGTGGAGCAGACCCGCGGCCAGGCCGAGCTCATCGCGAAGATCGACGAGATCATCCGCCGGACCCCCCGGGCCGACGGCCGGGACGCGGACTTCGAACGCCGCTACCTGACCCACCTGGCGAAGAGGCACGGCCGCCTGACGATCTACGGCATCGACCTGCACGAGTCGTCCGACCGGTGGCCGCTGGACATGGCGTATCTGTCCCTGGAGGCGACGGGCCGCGAACCGGCCCTCCCCCCGGTGCGCGGGGAGGCGGCCCAGGGCGTCCGCCGGCGGGACCCGGCCGCCGTCCGCGCCGACATCGCCCTCACCCGCCACGACAAGATCCTCCTGCGCGGCCTCGCCGGTTCCGGGAAGACGACGCTCGTGCAGTGGCTGACCCTCTCCGCGGCGACCGACCACCCGGCGGAGGGCATGGCGTACCTGCGCGACCGCATCCCCTTCGTCCTCCCCCTGCGCACCCTCACCCGCCACGGGGAGCGGCTCCCGTCCCCCGACCGCTTCCTCTCCGCCGCCGGCTGTCCGCTCACCCCGCCCGAGGGCTGGGCCGACCGGGTCCTGGCCGCCGGCCGGGGCCTGGTCCTCGTCGACGGCATCGACGAGATCCCCGAGAGGGAGCGGTCACGCGCCCGCGACTGGCTGCGCGGCCTCCTCGACACGTACGACGGCAACCGCTGGCTGGTGACCTCCCGCCCCACCGCGGTACGCGACGACTGGCTGGCCCAGGACGGCTTCACCGAGCTGACGCTCTCCCCCATGACCCGTACCGAGGTCTCCACCTTCGTACGACGCTGGCACCGGGCCGCCGGGCCGGACGCGGCCCCGTTCGAGCAGCCGCTCCTCGACGCCCTCCGCACCACCGAGCACGTCGCCCGGCTCGCCACCAACCCCCTGATGTGCGGCCTTATCTGCGCCCTCCACCGCGACCGGCGCGGCTACCTCCCGCAGGGCCGCAGACCGCTCTACGAGGCCGCCCTCTCCATGCTCCTCGCCCGGCGCGACCGCGAGCGGGACATCGGAACGCCGTACGGCATCAACCTCCACGAGGCCCCGCAGATCCAGCTGATCCAGCGACTCGCGTACTGGCTGACGGTCAACGGCCGGACCCAGCTGGACCGCGCCCACGCGGAGTCGATCGTCACCGAGGCCCTCCCTGCGGTCCAGGAGGCCGCGGCGCACGCCCCCGGCGCGGTCTTCACCCACCTCCTCCACCGCAGCGGCCTCCTGCGCGAGCCGACGACGGACACGGTGGAGTTCGTCCACCGCACGTTCCAGGACTACCTGGCGGCCAAGGCCCTGGTGGACCGCTGGGACATCGGCGTCCTGGTCCGGCACGCGACCGACGACCAGTGGGAGGACGTCATCCGCATGGCCGTCGGCCACGCCCGCCCGCGCGAATGCGCCGAGATCCTCCGCGACCTCCTGACCGCGGCCGCCGACGCCCGGGACCGGCGCGCACGACTGCGCCTCGTGATGCTGGCGGCGACGGCCCTGGACCATGCGACGGAGGTGGCGCCGGAGGTACGGGACGAGGTCCGGGCCCGCGCGGCGGAGGTGATCCCCCCGCGCACCCCGGACGAGGCTCGGGAACTGGCGGCGGTGGGCCGGCTGGTCCTCGACCTGTTGCCCGGACCTGAGGGGCTGACCGACGGAGAGGCGGAGATGACGGTGATCACCGCCAGCCACATCACCGTCGACGCGGCCATCCCGTACCTGGCCCGCTTCGCCGCCCACCCGGCGCTGGCCGTCAGGGCCCAGCTCGTCTGGGCGTGGCAGCGCTTCGAGGCCCGCCCGTACGCCGAGGCGGTCATCGCCGGCCTGGACCCCGCCGACCTGCGTCTCCTCCTGGACGACGACGAGCGGGCGGCGGAGGTCCTCCGTCTCGGCCTCACCCTGGAGGCACTGGAGATCGGCGCGGGCGTCTCGTACCCCCAGCTCTCGGCTCTGCTCGCCCGGTGCGACCCGCGACAGCTGATCCTCACCCGAGGAGACCAGGACCCGGCGCTGCCCCCACTCGGCCCGCTCACCGGCCTGACCGCCCTGTCCGTCGAACGCGTCCGCCTCACCGCGGACTCCTGGCGGGAACTGGCCGCGCTGCCCCGCCTCGCGTCCCTCGTCGTCGACGCCGACTCCCTGGACTCCTGCCCGGCCGACGTCGTCCTTCCGGCGGTCGGCACCCTGCACCTCCTCCCGGGCCCGGGAGGAGACGGTCCCCGTTCCCTGGATCCGGTCGCGGCGGCGTTCCCCGCCCTCCGGCAGATCATCGCCCCCGGCCTCAGCCTCCAGGGCACCGGGCACCTCCCGCCGTACGTCCGGATCGGCCTCTCCTGACACGGCGAAGGGGCGACCCCGGAACCATCGGTTCCGGGGTCGCCCCTTCGCTCAGGCGTGACGCCTTACGCGTCCTTCGACAGGTTCGGGCCCGCTCCCGTGCCACCCGTCGCCTCGATCGGCGGGGCGTCCGGCAGGGCCGTCTTCTCCTCGCCGCGGAAGGTGAACGCGCGCTCCTCGCCCTCGCCCTCCGTGTCCACGACCACGATGTGACCGGGGCGCAGGTCGCCGAAGAGGATCTTCTCCGACAGCGTGTCCTCGATCTCACGCTGGATCGTCCGGCGGAGCGGACGGGCGCCGAGCACCGGGTCGTAACCCTTCTTGGCGAGCAGCTCCTTCGCGGACTGGGAGAGCTCGAGGCCCATGTCCCGGTCCTTGAGGCGGTCGTCGACGCGGTCGATCATCAGGTCGACGATCTGGAGGATGTCGTCCTGGGTCAGCTGCGGGAAGACGATGACGTCGTCCACACGGTTGAGGAACTCCGGGCGGAAGTGCTGCTTCAGCTCGTCGCTGACCTTCGCCTTCATCCGCTCGTAGTTGGACTTCGTGTCGCCCTGGGCGGCGAAGCCCAGGTTGAAGCCCTTCGAGATGTCCCTGGTCCCGAGGTTGGTCGTCATGATGATGACCGTGTTCTTGAAGTCCACGACCCGGCCCTGGGAGTCGGTCAGTCGACCGTCCTCCAGGATCTGGAGAAGGGAATTGAAGATATCGGGGTGGGCCTTCTCGACCTCGTCGAAGAGGACGACGGAGAACGGCTTGCGGCGCACCTTCTCGGTGAGCTGGCCGCCCTCTTCGTAGCCGACGTATCCGGGCGGCGAACCGAAGAGACGGGAAACCGTGTGCTTCTCGCTGAACTCCGACATGTCGAGGGAGATCATCGCGTCCTCGTCGCCGAAGAGGAATTCGGCGAGCGCCTTGGAAAGCTCGGTCTTACCGACACCGGACGGACCGGCGAAGATGAACGAGCCACCGGGGCGCTTGGGGTCCTTCAGACCGGCTCGCGTACGGCGGATGGCCCGCGAGAGGCCGATGACGGCGTCCTTCTGCCCGATGACGCGCTTGTGCAGCTCGTCCTCCATGCGGAGCAGGCGGCTGGACTCCTCCTCGGTCAGCTTGAAGACCGGGATGCCGGTGGCGGTCGCGAGGACCTCGGCGATCAGGTCGCCGTCGACCTCGGCGACGACGTCCATGTCGCCGGCCTTCCACTCCTTCTCCCGCTTGGCCTTCGCGGCGAGGAGCTGCTTCTCCTTGTCGCGGAGAGAGGCGGCCTTCTCGAAGTCCTGCGAGTCGATCGCGGACTCCTTGTCGCGGCGGACGCCGGCGATCTTCTCGTCGAACTCGCGGAGGTCCGGCGGCGCGGTCATCCGGCGGATGCGCATCCGGGAGCCGGCCTCGTCGATCAGGTCGATCGCCTTGTCCGGGAGGAAGCGGTCCGAGATGTACCGGTCGGCCAGGGTCGCGGCCTGGACGAGGGCCTCGTCGGTGATGGAGACCCGGTGGTGGGCCTCGTACCGGTCGCGGAGACCCTTGAGGATCTCGATCGTGTGCGGCAGCGACGGCTCGGCGACCTGGATGGGCTGGAAGCGGCGCTCGAGGGCCGCGTCCTTCTCCAGGTACTTGCGGTACTCGTCGAGCGTCGTGGCACCGATGGTCTGGAGCTCACCACGGGCCAGCATCGGCTTGAGGATGCTGGCGGCGTCGATCGCGCCCTCGGCGGCACCCGCACCCACGAGGGTGTGGAGCTCGTCGATGAACAGGATGATGTCGCCGCGGGTGCGGATCTCCTTGAGGACCTTCTTCAGGCGCTCCTCGAAGTCACCGCGGTAGCGGGAGCCGGCGACCAGCGCGCCGAGGTCCAGGGTGTAGAGGTGCTTGTCCTTGAGGGTCTCGGGCACCTCGCCCTTGACGATGGCCTGCGCCAGGCCCTCGACGACGGCGGTCTTGCCGACGCCGGGCTCGCCGATGAGGACCGGGTTGTTCTTGGTGCGGCGGGACAGCACCTGCATGACCCGCTCGATCTCCTTCTCGCGCCCGATGACCGGGTCGAGCTTGGATTCGCGGGCCGCCTGGGTGAGGTTGCGGCCGAACTGGTCGAGGACCAGGGACGTCGAGGGGGTGCCCTCGGCAGGACCGCCGGCGGTGGCGGCTTCCTTGCCCTGGTAGCCGGAGAGCAGCTGGATGACCTGCTGCCGCACCCGGTTGAGGTCGGCGCCCAGCTTCACGAGGACCTGGGCGGCGACGCCCTCGCCCTCGCGGATCAGGCCGAGCAGGATGTGCTCGGTGCCGATGTAGTTGTGGCCGAGCTGGAGGGCCTCGCGGAGCGAAAGCTCCAGGACCTTCTTGGCACGCGGGGTGAAGGGGATGTGCCCGGACGGGGCCTGCTGCCCCTGCCCGATGATCTCCTCAACCTGCTGGCGGACCGCCTCGAGCGAAATCCCGAGGCTCTCCAGGGCCTTAGCGGCGACACCCTCACCCTCGTGGATAAGGCCCAGAAGGATGTGCTCGGTGCCGATGTAGTTGTGGTTGAGCATCCGGGCTTCTTCCTGAGCCAGGACGACAACCCGCCGCGCGCGGTCGGTGAACCTCTCGAACATCGTTAATCGCTCCTCAGAGCGGTCAGTCAGTTAGGGGTCGATCCCCTCCCTGTCCTTCCGCAGCTTAGTCCCGCAAGCGGGGACCGCTCATTCCAACTGCCGACATCCGTCCGGATCACCCCCTCTTCAGCGGGGAGACCTGCTGCCGAACAGCCGACAAATGCTCCAACCCGATGGTGCGAGACGATGTTCCCGCAGGCCAAGTAGTTCGCCACGCCATCAGTACGCCGATGGCGAACGTGAGACGCCGAAGCCCGCGACTCGCCCCTCTCCACTGGGAATGTCTTACCCGTAAGCACCGACACTCCATGCGGCGCACCCGGGTTCCCTCCGCTACCAGCGAACACCCTTGTGCTCCCGAACGCACTCTTACGCCTCGATCCGGACACTTTGCGCGTTCGGAACGGGACGTTCCGTCACCGGGGGCGTAACCAACGCTCTGCCGCGGGAGTTCCCCGGGCATGCCCTTCACCGTCCCGCTTCCCCGCAGGCCGCTCGACGGAGGTCTGGCGGGGTGGTACGAGAACGAGTTCGGCTGGGCGACGGTGGCCGGCCCTCCGGTGCAGCTGGTCACGGGGCTGCGCTTCGACGTCCTCGACCTGCCCGCCCCGGCCGGCCGCGGTGTGCTGCGCCGGCTGGGCCCCGCCACGGGCCCTGTGGCCCTGCTGGGGCGCCGGATGCTGGTGCTCGTGGCCGCGGGGAGCGCGGAGGAACTACCGGGTCTGCTCGACTGGCTGGAGTGGGGCGGGATCGCGCTCGATCTCGCGGTCCTGGGCGCCGACGGCCGGATGCCCGCGCCCCTTCCCCCGGGGTGGTGCGGCTCCGGCACGCCGGGCGGCGCCGTGTGGCTGCGGGCCCCGGCACCGGGCCGCGAGGTCGAGTCCTCGCTGCCGGCGCTGCGGTCCGCGCCGTGGGGCGGTGCGGATGCCCCCAGCCTGGTGCGTCTCGTGGCCGCCGCCGCCGCGGAGTGCCACCGGCTGCGGCTGCTGAGTGCCCGGACCGGGGGCCCGGCGGCTCAGCAGCTGTCGCCTCAGCGGTTCGCGTCCTCGTAGGCGGCCTTGATGTCGGCGGGAACGCGACCGCGGTCGTTCACGTTCATGCCGTTCTCCTTGGCCCACGCGCGGATCTTCGCGGTGTCCGGGCTGCCCGTCGCCACGGCGCGGCCCTTGCCGCGTCCGCCGGTGGTGCGACCACCGGTACGACGGCCGCTCTTGGTGTACGGCTCGAGCAGACCGCGGAGCTTTTCCGCGTTGGCGGTGGTGAGGTCGATCTCGTAGGTCTTGCCGTCCAGCGCGAACGTCACGGTCTCGTCCGCCTCGACGCCGTCGAGGTCGTCGACAAGAAGGACCTGAACCTTCTGTGCCACCGGATTTCCTTTCATCGAAAATGCAGTACGCGGAAAGGAAACCGCTTTTCTCGGGAAAACACAAACCCCTGGGAGAGGTTCAGAAGCCCGGCGACGCGGGAAACGTGCGCGATTCGGACATAGGGTTCCCGCTCACAGGTGCAGAAGCATCCGGCTGTTGCCCAAGGTGTTCGGCTTCACTCGTTCGAGACCGAGGAACTCTGCGACTCCCTCGTCATAGGAACGCAGGAGCTCGCTGTAGACATCTCCGTCGACCGGGGTCTCGCCGATCTCGACGAAGCCGTGCTTGACGAAGAAGTCGACTTCGAAGGTCAGGCAGAATACCCGCCGCACTCCGAGCCACCGGGCCGTGTGCAACAGTTTGTCCAGCACCTGATGGCCGACGCCGGCTCCCCTGAAGTCGGGGTCCACGGCGAGAGTACGGACTTCCGCGAGGTCTTCCCACATCACGTGGAGGGCGCCGCAGCCGACGACGGTGGCGTCCTCGTCGCGTTCCGCCACCCAGAACTCCTGGATGGACTCGTAAAGGGTGACGGTCGCCTTGTCGAGCAGGATGCCGCGCCGGACGAACGGGTCGACGAGACGGCGGACGGCGGCGACATCTCCGGTACGGGCCCTGCGTACGGTGACGGCTTTGGCGGAGGCCGCGGAGGCGGCCGGGGAGGCAGACGGCGACATGGGGGGACGCTATCGCTCCTGGGCCCCTGATTCGTCGGCGCCCTCCGCGGGCGGGGCCGCGAGCGGCGTGACGCGCTGGACGATACGGATGGCGTCGTCCAGGGCCTCGCGCTGGTCCTGCGACATCATGCCGAAGAAGGCGACCAGGGCCGCGGCGGGGTTGTCGCTCCGGGCCCATGCCTCGTTCATCAGGGCGGCCGCGTATGCGGCGCGGGTGGAGACCGCCGTATATCGATAGGCACGGCCTTCGACTTCTCTGCGGACCCAGCCCTTCTGATGGAGATTGTCCATGACGGTCATGACGGTGGTGTAGGCGATGGACCGTTCCTTCTGAAGGTCCTCCAGAACTTCGCGGACGGTCACCGGACGGTTCCATTGCCAGACGCGCGTCATGACGGCGTCTTCGAGCTCTCCCAAAGGACGGGGCACACCGTCACTTTAGATCGCAAACCGTCAATGAGCGCCCATTGACGGAGAGAAACGCAACAAAAAGGACGTACGACCGTGAAGGGTCGTACGTCCCGGAGGTGGGGTCGGGCTCAGGCGGTGGGGGTGCCGTCCGCCTGGCGGGTGGCCTCGGCGCGGGCGAGGGCGGCGTCCACGACCGCGTCCTCCTTGGCCTTGTTGGAGCCTCCCTGGCTCTTCACGATGACGACCACGAGGGCGGTGAAGAACGCGGCCATCACGATGGGGGGAAGGAGCGCGGATACGTAGTCCATGGCGACCAGGGTAGCTAGCTCGCGACCCGTTCCTCGGGTGGGGGCGGGGGTACGGGCCGTCGGCGCGGCGGGAACACCTCGGACGGCTTGGGGACCGGGCGCTCGGCCGGCGTCGGCGGCGTCGGCTTGGGCTCGTCGCCCGCCGCGCGTCCGCCGGGCAGGGCGAGCAGCCGGGGCCGGGAGACGCCGGTCACGGGGGTGGCGGTGACCTGGGTGACCCGGCCCAGGCGCGCGCGTACGGAGCGCTCGGCGAGGAGCTGACAACGGGCGAGCAGCGCGCCGGCGGCGGGATCGCGGCGCAGGGCGCGGAGGGCGGCGAGGTCGTCGGCCGCGGGGTCGTACCCGGCGGCGAGCGCCTCCCGGAGCAGCTCCAGATAGCCGCTGAGCGAGCCGGGGAGCGCTTCGCGGTAGCGGACCAGGTCGTCGAGGAGGAACGCGCGCAGCCGACCGGCCTCGCGTACGGCCTCGTCCACGGATTCGGCCAGGCGCAGCGCGTCCTGGACGTCCTCGTCCTGGAGGGGGGCGGGGTGGAGGGCGACGGCGAGGGCACGGCGGAGCACACGCAGCTCGTCCGCGCTGAACGCCATGCCGCCGCGGGATCCGTATGGCGTGGGCATGAGGTGACGATACGCGCTAATCGGACAATTTTCTCTTAACGATCATTACGGCGCGTCGATGGTCCGGCGGCGGGCCGGCCTGCCCGCGGGCTACGGGCGGGTGGCCCGGTGGGGCGACTCCGCCGCGGCCTCACATGCGCGAGACGTTCCGCTCGTAGACCAGGCGCAGGCCGATCAGCGTCAGCCACGGCTCGTGCTCGTCGATCTCCTTGGAGTCCGCGAGGACCATCGGCGCAAGGCCGCCCGTCGCGATCACCGTCACGTCCGAGGGGTCGCCGTTGACGCCGACGAGTTCCCGCTTCATCCGGGCGACCACGCCGTCGACCTGGCCCGCGTAGCCGTAGACGATGCCCGACTGCATCGCCTCGACCGTGTTCTTGCCGATCACGCTGCGCGGCCGGGCCAGCTCGATCTTGCGGAGCATCGCCCCCTTGACCCCGAGCGCCTCGACCGAGATCTCGATGCCCGGCGCGATGGCCCCGCCCGCGTACTCGCCGCGCGCGGTGATCGCGTCGTACGTCGTCGCCGTACCGAAGTCGACGACGATCGCCGGGCCGCCGTAGAGCTCGACGGCGGCGACCGCGTTGATCACGCGGTCCGCGCCGACCTCCTTGGGGTTGTCCGTGAGGACCGGGACGCCCGTCTTGACGCCGGGCTCCACGAGGACCGCCGGGACGTCCCCGTAGTACCGCCGCGTCACCTCACGCAGCTCGTGCAGCACCGAGGGGACCGTCGCGCAGATGGCGATCCCCTCGATGCCGTCGCTCAGCTCGACGCCGAGGAGCGGGTGCATGCCCATGAGGCCCTGCAGCAGGACCGCCATCTCGTCGGCGGTGCGGCTCGGATCGGTGGAGATCCGCCAGTGCTCGACGATCTCGTCACCGTCGAAGAGACCGAGGACCGTGTGCGTGTTGCCGACGTCGATGGTGAGCAGCATCAGGCCCGCACCTCGCGCAGGTCGAGGCCGATGTCGAGGATCGGGGAGGAGTGGGTGAGCCCGCCGACCGCCAGATAGTCCACGCCGGTCGCCGCGTACGCCGCGGCGGTCTCCAGGGTCAGCCGGCCGGACGACTCCAGGAACGCGCGGCCCGCGACGAGGGCGACGGCCTCCTCGGTCTCGGCCGGGGTGAAGTTGTCGAGCAGGATCAGGTCGGCGCCCGCGTCCAGGACCTCGCGGACCTGGCCCAGGGTGTCGACCTCGACCTCGATCGGCAGCCCGGGGAACTGCTCGCGCACGGCCGTGAAGGCCTCGGCCACACCGCCGGCCGCCACCACGTGGTTGTCCTTCACCAGGGCCGCGTCGGAGAGCGACATGCGGTGGTTGACGCCTCCGCCGCAGCGGACCGCGTACTTCTCCAGGGCCCGCAGGCCCGGCGTCGTCTTGCGGGTGTCGCGGACCGCGGCCTTCGTGCCCTCCAGGGCGTCCGCCCACGCGCGCGTGGCGGTGGCGATGCCGGAGAGGCGGCACAGGAGGTTGAGCGCGCTGCGCTCGCCGGTGAGCAGGTCACGGGTGCGGGCGGTGACGCTGAGGAGCACGTCCCCGGCCTCGACCCGCTCGCCGTCCTCGACGTGCCGCTCGACCTCGAACTCGTCCGCGCACACGATGGACAGCACGGCCTCGGCGACCCGCAGACCGGCGACGACACCGGCCTCGCGGGCGGTGAAGTCGGCGGTGGCGACGGCGTCCTCGGGGACGGTCGCCACGGTCGTGACGTCGACCCCGCCGTCGAGGTCCTCGGCGATCGCGAGGTGGGCGATGTCCTCGACCTGGACGGGGTCGAGACCCGCCGCCGCGAGGAGCTCGGCGAGCGCCGGGTCGAGCCCGCACTCGAACTCCTCGCCGCCGCCGCAGGCACAGCCGTCGCCGCAGCCACCGGCCTCCTCGGACGCCGGGAAGGTGCTGATCTGGATCAGAGGGACGTCCACGGGCTCGGGACGGGCTTCCTCGGGCGTGGTCACTTCGGCTCCCTTGGGGCATCGGAGGTGGGGGGAAAGTCGTGCGTGCCGGTCGTCCGGACGTCGAGGGCCCGATCCGGCGTGAGGCGTACGACGAGGTGGCGGCGCCAGTCCGTGTCGTCGCGGTCCGGGTGGTCCTCGCGCCAGTGACAGCCGCGGGTCTCCTCGCGACGGCGGGCGGCGGCGACCAGGACCCGGGCGACGCACAGCAGGTTGGTGGTCTCCCAGGAGTCCACGCCCGGCTCGCCGGCCTTGGTGTCGTCGGTGCCGCCCGCGAGGGCGTCGCCGTGCAGGGCGTCCAGGGCCTCGGCGGCCTCCCGCAGGCTCGCCTCGGAGCGCAGCACTCCGGCACCGGCCGTCATGATCCGCTGGATACGGGTCCTGGCGCCCCCCACGGGCAGCGGCAGGGTCACCGGCGCGGGGTGCGGCACCGGCGCGCCGGGCACGCGCGGCGCCGCGGCCGTGATGTCCTCGGCGATCCGCTCGGCGAAGACCAGGCCCTCGAGGAGGGAGTTCGAGGCGAGCCGGTTGGCGCCGTGGACGCCCGTGCAGGCGACCTCTCCGCACGCGTACAGGCCGGGGACGGTGGTACGGCCCCGGAGGTCCGTGCGGATGCCGCCGGAGGCGTAGTGGGCGGCGGGGGCGACCGGGATCGGCTCCGTCACCGGGTCGATGCCGTGGGCGCGGCAGGCCGCGAGGATCGTCGGGAAGCGGTGCTCCCACATCTCGGCACCGAAGTGGCGGGCGTCGAGGTACATGTGCTCGGTGCCCCGCTCCTGCATCCGCCGCGTGATCCCCTTGGCGACGATGTCGCGGGGCGCGAGCTCGGCCAGCTCGTGCTGCCCCGTCATGAAACGCACGCCCTCGGCGTCGACCAGATGGGCGCCCTCACCCCGCACCGCCTCGGAGACCAGCGGCTGCTGGCCCTCGGAACCGGCGCCGAGGAACAGCACCGTGGGGTGGAACTGGACGAACTCCAGGTCGGAGACCTCGGCCCCGGCGCGCAGGGCGAGGGCCACGCCGTCACCCGTGGACACGGCCGGATTGGTGGTGGCGGAGAAGACCTGGCCCATGCCGCCGGTGGCGAGGACCACCGCGGGCGCGTGGACGGCGCCGACGCCGTCGTGCTGCCCCTCGCCCATGACGTGCAGGGTCACGCCCGCCGTACGGCCCGCGGCGTCCGTCAGGAGATCGAGGACGAGGGCGTGCTCGATGGTGCGGACACCCCGGTCCCGTATCGCCTCGACCAGGGCGCGGGAGATCTCGGCGCCGGTGGCGTCCCCGCCCGCGTGGGCGATCCGGCGGCGGTGGTGGCCGCCCTCGCGGGTCAACGCGATCTCGCCGTCGGCCGTCTTGTCGAAGTCGGCGCCGGTGGCGATGAGGCGACGGACGGCGTCGGGGCCCTCGGTCACGAGGGCGTGGACGGCCCGCTCGTCGCAGAGTCCGGCGCCGGCGACGAGCGTGTCGTCGAGGTGCTGCTCGGGGGTGTCGCCCTCGCCGAGCGCGGCGGCGATGCCGCCCTGGGCCCAGCGGGTGGAGCCGTCGTCGAGGCGTGCCTTGGTGACGACGACCGTACGGAGCCCGGCGGCGGTGCAGCGCAGGGCGGCGGTCAGGCCCGCGACGCCGGAGCCGACCACGACGACGTCGGCGTCGATGGCCCAGCCCGGCGCGGGCGCGTGCAGCCGTATTCCGGTCACTTGGTGGCTCCGAAGGTCAGGGGGATGTTGTCGATGAGCCGCGTGCTCCCCACGCGCGCGGCGACGGCGAGGATCGCCTCCCCGTCGTGGTCGTCGGCGACTTCGGTGAAGTCGGCCGGGTCCACGAGGGCCAGGTAGTCGAGGGTGAGCGGCGGGTCCGCCCTGGTCGCGTCGTCGAGGACGGAGCGGGCCGCTGCCCGTACGGCCCCGGCGCGGCCGCCCTCGACCGCCTGGGCGACCGCGTGGGCGTCGGCGGCGGCGCGGGCCTCGCCGAGCCGGGACAGGGCCTCGGCGCGGTCCTGGGTGCCGGGCAGCGCCTCGGCACGCGCGCGCAGCGCCTCCTGGGCGGCGAGCCGGTCGCCGGCGGCGAACAGCGCGCGGGACAGCGCGAGGGCGGTACGGCGCTCGGCGACCGACAGGTAGCGGTTGCGGCTGGAGAGGGCGAGGCCGTCGGTCTCGCGGACGGTCTCCACGCCGACGATCTCGACCGGGAAGTTCAGATCGCGGACCATCCGGCGGATCAGGGCCAGCTGCTGGGCGTCCTTCTGGCCGAAGAAGGCCAGGTCGGGGCCGGTGAGGTGGAGGAGCTTGGCGACGACGGTCAGCATGCCGTCGAAGTGGCCGGGCCGTGAGGCGCCTTCGAGGCGCTCGCCCATGGGTCCGGCGGTGATCCGGACCTGGGGCTCGCCGCCCGGGTAGACCTCGTCGACGGAGGGCGCGAAGACGGCGCTGGCGCCCGCCTCGGCGGCGAGCAGCAGGTCGGCGTCGAGGGTGCGCGGATACCGGTCGAGGTCCTCGCCCGCGCCGAACTGCAGCGGGTTGACGAAGACGGTGACGACGACGAAACCGTCGGCGCCCACGCGCTCGCGTGCGGTCCGGATCAGGGTGGCGTGGCCCTCGTGGAGGGCGCCCATGGTCATGACCACGGCGAGGCCACCCGGCGAGCGGTGGGCGACGGCGTCCCCGAGCTCCTCCACCGTGGGGAGGAGCGGGGACGGGCTGACGGGCCGCCCGCTCCCGGCGCTCGTACGGGCGGACAGGGTCATCGGTCGTCTCCTTGCGGCCCGTCGGCGGGCCCGGTGGTGCCCGCCGCGCTCTCGGCGAGCACCCCCAGCAGGTCCTCGGCCAGCTCGGGCTTGAGCAGGCCGTGCGCGAGCGCCCGGTCGGCGGTCGTGCGGGCCATCGCCAGATAGCCGGCGACGGTGGCGGGCGCGTGCTTGCGGAGCTCGGCGACGTGGGCGGCGACCGTGCCGGCGTCCCCGCGCGCGACGGGGCCGGTGAGGGCCGAGTCGCCGGACCGCAGGGCATTGTCCAGGGCGGCGCCCAGGAGCGGTCCCAGCATCCGGTCGGGCGCGGCGACCCCGGCCTTGCGGAGCAGCTCCATCGACTGGGCCACCAGGGTCACCAGGTGGTTCGCGCCGAGGGCCAGGGCCGCGTGGTACAGCGGGCGGGCCTCCTCCGCGATCCACTCGGGCTCGCCGCCCATCTCGATCACCAGGGCCTCCGCGGCGAGCCGCAGCTGCTCGGGCGCGGTCACCCCGAAGGAGCAGCCGGCGAGCCGCTGGACGTCGACCGGGGTGCCGGTGAAGGTCATGGCGGGGTGCAGGGCGAGCGGGAGGGCGCCGGCCCTGCGGGCGGGGTCGAGGACCCGTACCCCGTACCGCCCGGAGGTGTGCACGAGCAGCTGTCCCGGCCGTACGGCTCCGGTGTCGGCGAGGCCCTCGACGAGACCGGGCAGGGCGTCGTCCGGCACGGTGAGCAGGACCAGGTCGGCGAGGGCCAGGACGCGGGCGGGCTCGACGACCGGGACCTCGGGCAGAAGGGCCGCGGCGCGGCGCCGGGAGGCGTCCGAGACGGCGGATACGGCGACGGGGCGGTGCCCCGCGAGCTGGAGGGCGGCGGCGAGGGCGGGGCCTACGCGGCCGGCGCCGACGACTCCGACGGTGAGCCGGGCGGGTCGGTCCTCGGCTCGGGGCTCTGGCGCTGCTGGTGCGTTCACGGTGGGACGGCCTTCCGTTCCAGTCCTCGGCGGGTACCGGACGATTTCTGGTCATGCTACGCCAGCGGTTCGCCCCGCCCCGTGGCTGTCCACAGGGTGTGGGCGGTGGTGCGGGCGGTGGCGTGGGCGGTGGTGTGATGATCGGGCCATGGATCCTGAGAGCCCTGCGAGTCCTGCCGGCCCGGCCAGCCCTGTGAGTCCTGCCGGTCCTGCGGACGAGGAAGCGGTCCGGCGCCACCGGGCGAAGGTCTGGGGCGGCGCCGAGCGCACGCTGTGGCGCGCCCCGGTGGACGGTACGGTCGGCACGCGCCTGCGGGGGCTCGTCGCGTGGGCGGAGGCGTCCGGGCACGCGGAGGGGCCGCTCGACGCGTACGGGGACGGCCTGGTCGAGGAGCTGGAGCGGCGCGTCGCCGAGGTGCTCGGACTGCCCGCCGCCGTCTTCTTCCCCACCGGCACGATGGCCCAGCAGGTGGCGCTGCGCTGCTGGGCCGGGCGCACCGGCAGCCCCGTCGTCGCCCTCCACCCGCTCGCCCACCCCGAGGTCCACGAGGGCGGCGCGCTCGGGGCCGTGTCGGGGCTCCGCACGGTCCATCCCACCGACGCGCCCCGGCTGCCGACCGCCGAGGAGGTACGGGACCACCCGGAGCCCTTCGGGACGCTGATGCTGGAGCTGCCGCTGCGGGACGCCGGTTTCGTGCTGCCGACCTGGGACGAGCTGACCGAGGTGGTGGAGGCGGCCAGGGAACGGGACGCGGTGGTCCACTTCGACGGGGCGCGGCTCTGGGAGTGCCCTCCGTTCCTCGGCCGTCCGCTCGCGGAGATCGCCGGGCTCGCCGACAGCGTCTACGTCTCGTTCTACAAGTCCCTCGGCGGTCTGTCCGGCGCCGCGCTGGCCGGCCCCGAGGAGGTCATGGCGGAGGCCCGGGTGTGGCGGCACCGCTACGGGGGCCAGGTCTTCCAGCAGTACCCGGCGGCCCTGTCCGCCCTCCGGGGCCTGGACATCGAGCTGCCCCGACTGCCCTCGTACGTGGCCCACGCGCGCGTGGTGGCCGAAGCGGTCCGGGAGGCGTTCACGGAGGCGGGGACGGGCTGGTTCCGGGTCCACCCCGAGACCCCGCACACCCACCAGTTCCAGGTCTGGCTGCCGTACGACCCCGAGACCCTGACGGCGGCGTCCCTCGCCCAGACCGAGTCCACCGGCACGGCCCTCTTCCGCCGCTGGTCCGCTCCCGGCGCGGGCGGCCCGCCGGGGGTGTCGGTGACGGAACTGACGGTGGGGGAACCGGGCCTGGAGTGGACGGCGGACGACGTGAGGGCGGCGGTACGGGACTTCCTGGCGCGTCTCGCGTAGAGGGGCGCGCGCCGGGCTGACCGCCGTGCGCGCGCCGGGGGACCCGCCGTTTGTCGGCCCCCGTAAAACGGGGCGACCCACCCCCGCGCCACCCCGCACCATGGACCGGTGAGCGTGACCATCGACATCACCGGACTGCCGCCCGAGCGGATCGCCTTCTGCCCCTCGCCCCTGGCGGAGCTGGGCGCCGCCCTGCACGCCCTGTCCGAGCCGGCGCACCACGCCCGGCTCCACGCCTGGACCACCACGACGGCGGCGGCCCTGAAGCCGGAGCTCGCGGACCGGCTGCACGAGGCCGACTTCATGTGGAACAGCACCCGCTCGGACATCCTCCTGCCGCCGCGGCCGCGGGAGACCCTCGCGGAGGAGCTGGACGACCTCGACCGCATGGAGGACGAGAAGTACGTGGGCTCCGCGCTGGAGATCTCCTGCAACAGCAACTACCGGTACGGCGCCCCCTCCCCGCTCGTCGACGAGCGGATGCGCCGCCGCGCCCTCGACCTGGCCGCCGCGCGCGGGCCCCGGCAGGCCGCCTTCGTGGAGCGGATGCTGGCCGATCCGCCCGGCACGCGCGCGTGGATACGGCGGCTGCTCGAGGACTGCGACGAGGCGTTCTTCGCCGACACCTGGCGCCGGGTGCGGATCCAGCTGGCCGCCGACGCCCGCCACAAGACGGAGCTGACGCGCCGCAGGGGCCTGGCCGAGGCGGTCGCCGCCGCCTCCCCCGCGATGACCCTCGAGGAGGACGCCCGGGGCTCCAGGATCGTCGTCGACAAGCTGGTCCAGGGGCGGACGAGCGCCGAGGGCTCCGCCGTGACGTTCCTGCCGACGGCCTTCGGCTGGCCGCACCTCGTCGCCCTCTACACCCCCGGCTGGCAGCCCGTCATCCAGTACCCCGTCGCCGACCGCGACCTCGGCGGCGCGGCCTCCGTCGAGGCGGTCACCCTCCGCCTCGATGCCGTCGCCCACCCGATGCGGATGCGGCTGTGCCGCAGTCTGGCCCGGGGCTCCAGCACGACGAGCGAGCTGGCCGACGCGTACGACATCACCGCCCCGGAGGTCTCCCGCCACCTCGCGGTCATGAAGAAGGCCGGGCTCATCACCACCCAGCGGCGCGGCCGCTACGTCCTGCACCAGCTCGACGTGTCCGTCGTCGCCCGTCTCGGCAGCGACTTCCTGGAGAGCGTGCTGCGCTGACCCGGCCCTAGCCGGCCCCGCCGCCCGCCCTGACCAGGCCCGTCTCGTACGCGAGGACGACGACCTGGACGCGGTCGCGGAGGCCCAGCTTGGTCAGGATGCGTCCCACATGGGTCTTCACCGTCGCCTCCGACAGGACGAGCCGGGCGGCGATCTCGCCGTTCGACAGGCCCTGCGCGACCAGCATCATCACCTCGCGCTCCCGGTCCGTCAGCCGCCCCACCTCCTTGTGCTCGGGCTCCTTGCCCGACGACGGCAGCATCGGGGAGAAACGGTCGAGCAGCCGCCGGGTCGTCGAAGGCGCCACCACCGCGTCCCCGCTGTGCACCGAGCGGATCGCGCCCAGCAGCTCGGCCGGGGGCACGTCCTTCAGCATGAAGCCGCTCGCGCCCGCCTTCAGCCCGGAGAACGCGTACTCGTCGAGGTCGAACGTGGTCAGGATCAGCACCTTCGGAGCGTCGGGCTCCGAGCAGATCCGCCGGGTCGTCTCCACCCCGTCGAGCTTGGGCATGCGCACGTCCATGAGGACGACGTCGACCTCCGTCGCCCGCAGCACCTCAAGGGCCTCGACGCCGTCGCCCGCCTCCGCCACGACCTCCATGTCCGGCTGGGCGGCGAGCACCATGCGGAAGCCGGTGCGCAGCAGCACCTGGTCGTCGACAAGCATCACGCGGATGGACATCAGATTCCTTCGGATCGTCAGTGAGCGGGCTTGAGCGGAAGCAGGGCACTGATCCGGAAGCCTCCGCCTGGACGCGGGCCCGCGTCCAGGGTGCCGCCGACCATGCCGACCCGCTCCCGCATGCCGATGAGACCGTGGCCCCGGCCGTCGGCTCCCCCGTCCTCGTACATCTCCTGCGGCGCCCCCCGGCCGTCGTCCTCGACGAGCAGCCCGAGGCCGTCGTCGAAGTACACCAGCCGCACACTGGCGCCGACGTCGGGACCGCCGTGCTTGCGCGTGTTGGTGAGGGCCTCCTGCACGATCCGGTACGCGGTGAGCTCGACGCCGCTGGGCAGCGGGCGCGGGCTCCCCTCGATCGCGAAGTCGACGGTGAGTCCGGCGCCCCGCACCTGCTCGACGAGGTCCTCGATCTGCTCCACGTCGGGCTGCGGCACGTACTCCCCGGCCTCCTGGTGCTCCCCGGTGCGCAGGATGCCGAGCAGTCTGCGCATCTCGGCGAGCGCCTGCCGGCCCGTGGTGGAGATGGTGTCCAGGGCCTGCTTGGCGGTCTCCGGGGAGGAGTCCATGACATAGGCGGCGCCGTCCGCCTGCACCACCATCACCGACACGTTGTGCGCGACGACGTCGTGCAGCTCGCGGGCGATCCGGGCCCGCTCGGCGGCGACCGCGACCTTGGCCTGGGCCTCGCGCTCCCGCTCCAGGCGGGAGGCGCGCTCCTCCAGCTGCGCGAAGTAGGCGCGGCGGGTGCGGAGCGAGTCGCCGAGGACCCAGGCGAGCACGAACGGCACGATCAGGATGACGATGAAGAAGACCTTGGCGGGCCCGGAGGAGGGGTCCGTTATCGGCCATCTCAGCGCGGCGAGCGGCGAGGCGCACAGCCCGCCGACGAGGGCGAGGCGGGAGCCCCAGCGGGGCCCGTCGTGCGCCGCGACCGTGAAGATGATGACGAGCATGGCGAAGTCGGCCATGAACGGTTCGAGCCCGGCGCCGAGCTGGACCAGCCCGAGGGCGACCGCGAGCACCAGCATCTTCTCCGGGGCGCGCCGCCGCAGGGCCACGACGAGGGAGAACAGCGCGGCGACCACTCCGTACGCGACGGGGTTGCCCACCGCCGGGTAGGTGGTCCCCACCCACAGCGCGGAGAACCCGAAGAGGACGACCGCCCAGAAGGTGTCGACGCCCGTCGGGTGTCTGCGGATGAAGTCGTAGAGGCGCTGCACGTCACCCAGAGTAGGGAACGTGGACAGGTGCGGGGATCAACCGTGGGGTCGATCCTTGACGCGGGACCCGTACTCCCCGGGGTGGAGACTGGGGCCCGTGACGGATGAGACGTGTCAGTGGCAGGGGTGGCGACAGGCCACGGAGCGGGCGCTGTACGGCCCCGGGGGCTTCTATCTGCGCCCGGAGGGGCCGGCGGGCCACTTCCGCACCTCGGTGCACGCCTCGCCGCTCTTCGCGGCGGCCGTGGCCCGGCTGCTCGGCGAGGTCGCGGACGAGCTGGGCACGACCGAGGTGGACCTCGTGGACGTGGGCGCGGGGCGCGGGGAACTGCTCACGGGCGTCCTCGCCGCGACGGAGGGCGCCGGCTTCACGGTCCGGGCGTACGCCGTCGAGCGCGCCCCGCGCCCGTCGGGGCTCGATCCCCGGATCGTGTGGACCGACCGGCCGCCCCCGGGGACGCGGGGGCTCCTCTTCGCGAACGAGTGGCTCGACAACGTGCCGGTGGACGTGGCCGAGGCGGACGCGGAGGGCACCGTCCGGTACGTGGAGGTCCGCGCGGACGGCGCGGAACGCCTCGGTGCGCCGGTCTCCGGCCCGGACGCGGAGTGGCTGGCCCGCTGGTGGCCCCTGCGGGAGCCGGGCGCGCGGGCCGAGATCGGCCGGCCGCGGGACGAGGCCTGGGCGGCGGCGGTGGCCTCGCTGGCGGCAGGCCGCGCGGTGGCCGTGGACTACGCGCACGTACGGGCCTCCCGGCCGCCGTTCGGCTCCCTGACGGGGTTCCGCGCGGGCCGCGAGGTCCCGCCGGTCCCTGACGGCAGCTGCGACCTGACCGCGCACGTGGCCCTGGACGCGTGCGAGGCGGCCGTCCGGCCGGGGGCGGGCGGGGGGCGCGGCGACACGGGGGCGGGCGCCATGGGGGGTGGCGGCACGGAGTTGGCCTCGCAGCGCGAGGTGTTGCGTCGCCTCGGGGTGTCCGGTGAGCGGCCGCCGCTCGCGCTCGCCTCGACGGACCCGGCCGCGTACGTCCGCCGCCTCTCCACCGCCGGTGAGGCGGCCGAGCTGACCGCCCGGGGCGGTCTCGGCGACTTCCTCTGGCTGACGCGGCGGATCCCGGCGGAACCCGGCGGCGACGGGCTGGACCGGCGGATCCCGACGAAGGGGTGACCGGACGGCCCCGGGCCACCGGGCGCCCCGCGCGGTGGCGGCCCCGTCTTCGTGGGCGGGAACTTCCGGGGTCCTGGGCGCAGGGGATACTGGCCGCATGACGGAGACGACGGTCGGCATCGGCGGCGCGGCGGAGAGCACCGACATGGTGCTGAACATCGGGCCGCAGCATCCCTCGACCCACGGCGTGCTCCGGCTTCGGCTCGTGCTCGACGGCGAGGTCGTCCGGCAGGCGGAGCCGGTCGTCGGCTATATGCACCGCGGCGCCGAGAAGCTCTTCGAGGCGCGGGACTACCGGCAGATCATCATGCTGGCCAACCGTCACGACTGGCTCTCCGCCTTCTCCAACGAGCTCGGCGTGGTCATGGCCGTCGAGCGGATGCTGGGCATGGAGGTCCCGGAGCGCGCGGTGTGGACCCGTACGCTCCTCGCCGAGCTGAACCGGGTCCTCAACCACCTCATGTTCCTCGGCTCGTACCCCCTCGAACTGGGCGGGATCACCCCGATCTTCCACGCCTTCCGGGAGCGCGAGGAGCTCCAGGCGGTGATGGAGGAGGTCTCCGGCGGCCGGATGCACTACATGTTCAACCGGGTCGGCGGGCTCAAGGAGGACCTGCCCGCCGGGTGGCTGGGTCGGGCGCGACAGGCCGTCGCGGACGTGCGGTCGCGGATGGACGTGTACGACCGGCTGGTCCTCGGCAACGAGATCTTCCGCGGCCGTACGCGCGGGGTCGGCGTCCTGTCCCCCGCGGCGGTCCACGCCTACGGGGTGTCGGGGCCCATCGCCCGCGCCTCGGGCGTCGACTTCGACCTGCGCCGTGACGAGCCGTACCTGGCCTACGGGGAACTCCAGGACACCCTGCGGGTCGCGGTGCGCGAGGAGGGCGACTGCCTCGCCCGGTTCGAGTGCCTGCTCGACCAGACGCACAACGCCCTGGAGCTGGCGGACGCCTGTCTCGACCGGATGGCGGAGCTGCCGCCGGGGCCGATCAACCAGCGGCTGCCGAAGGTGCTCAAGGCGCCCGAGGGCCACACGTACGCGTGGACCGAGAACCCGCTCGGCGTCAACGGCTACTACCTGGTGTCCAAGGGCGAGAAGACCCCGTACCGGCTGAAGCTGCGCTCGGCCTCGTTCAACAACATCCAGGCCCTCGTGGAGCTGCTGCCGGGGACGCTCGTCGCGGACATGGTGGCGATCCTGGGTTCGCTGTTCTTCGTCGTCGGCGACATCGACAAGTAGTGGTCCCGGGCCGGGGGTCAGCCCTCCCGGCTCATCACGACGTACTCCCGCTCCTCCTGGCCGGGCCGCCGCCGGTCGACGACGGTCCAGCCCCAGCGCGCGTACCGGTCCGTCAGTTCCGGTACGTCCAGGGTCATGAGCAGCGCCGGGCCGGGCGCCGCGGCCGCGAGGAGGGCGTCGTGGAGCCCGCGGCCGATGCGGCGCCCCTGGTGGCCGGGGGCGACGACGAGCTCGGCGACCTCGAAGGCGGGGGCGCCCGCGGACAGGACGGTGTCGGTCCAACCGGCCGCGATGCCGAGGAGCGCCCCGTCGGTGTCGAGGGCGGCCACGGCGGTGAAGTCGTCGTTCCGCGCGGCCGTGCCGAGCAGCCGCTCCACGCTCCGTACGGCGCCGAGCGGGGGCTCGTGCCAGGGGGCGCCGCAGAAGGCCTGGGCGAAGAGGGCGAGCAGTTCGTCGCGCCGCTGGACGGTCTCACCGGCCGGGAGGGCGGTGAGGCGGTACGTCACGAGTTCACCGCTCCGCGCAGCTCGGCGACGTCGAGTTGCTCGGTCTCGTCGTGCGCGGTCAGGTCGATGACCTGGCCGACCGCCTGGGCGGGTGCCGTGACGGGGGGTGCCGACGGGTCGCCGGGGGTGCCGGCGGGGGCGACCGGGGTGCCGGTGGCTGCGACAGGGGTGCCGGTGGCGGCCACCGGGGTGAGCAGCGGGGTGCCGAGCGCGGTCCGGGACGCCAGGGCCTCTTCGAGGACCTCCTCGCCCACGACGTCGGCGAGGTCGGTGTGCTGCACGGCCTCGATGGCCGCCGCCTTCTGCGTACCGAAGAAGTCGAAGCCGCCCTCGGGGCGCGGGACGGGCCTGCGGGCCGCGTAGGGGACGATCGCGGCCGCGGTCGGCACCTTCGGGGGGGCGGGCGGGGCCGGGGCGGCCGGCGGGAGGGCGGGGGCGGCCGGGCGGGTGTGCTCTGTTCCGGCGGCCGCCGCGTGCTTCCCCTGCGGCTCCTCCGTCTCCAGGGCCCGCTCCGCCAGGTCGCGCGCGCGGGCCGCCTCGGTGGTGCGGCGGGCCTGCTGGGCCGCGGCGTTGCGCGGGAGGTCGCGGAGTGCCTCGGCGGCGCGGCGGAAGGCCTCCGGAGTGGGCGCGGAGCCGCCGGCGGGCAGCGCCTTGGCCGTGCCCGTGCCGGACGCCGTGCCGGTCGCCTCCAGGGCCAGGACGCGTCGGCCCTCCAGGGCGCTGGCGCGCTCGGTCTCGGCGGTGGCGTACCGGCGGAGCAGGTCGGCGTGCTCGCCGCGCAGAGCGGCGAGTTCCACGCGCTTGGCGCGGAGCTTGGCGTCGAGCCGGGAGCGCAGCGCGCGGGACTCCTCCAGGTCGGACTCCAGCTCGGCGACCCGCTCCTCGGCCTTCCACTGGTCGGCGGTGCGGGCCCGGTCGAGCTCGGCGACCTTCAGACCGGCGCCGCGGTCCCAACTGCGCATGAGGACGGCACCGGTGACGGCGGCGGCCGCCGCCGCTGCGGTGAGCAGCCGCACGACCAGCAGGTCGCCGGGCAGCCAGGCGGCCGCGGCGCACACGACCGCGGCGCCGGCGACCGCGGAGGGCGGCAGCAGCTTGTGCAGAGGCGGGGAATGGCGGTGGCGTCCACGTGGCATGGCCTGAAATTTACCGTGCGTAGGCGTCGTGTGGGGCGTCGGCCCGGCAATCTGTTGGCGACTTCTCGCCATCAGAAGTGGATATCCGCCGTTCCGGTTCCGTTTCGGGCCGACTCCCCTCACCCGACGCCTACTTCTTGAGCAGCCCCTTCGCCGTCAGATACTCCTTGGCGACGTCCTCCGGCTTCGCCCGCTCGGCATCCACCTTGCGGTTGAGTTCGGCGAGATCCGCTGTGGTCAGGACCTTGGTGATCTTGTCCAGGGCGGCGGCTATCTCGGCGGAACCGGCGTCCTTGGCGTTCACCACGGGCAGCACGTTGTCGGCGTTCTGCAGCTTCTTGTCGTCGGCGAGGAAGACAAGGCCGTAGCTGTCGACGGTGGCGTCCGTGGTGGTCGTCAGGACCAGCTGGTCCACCCCGTCCTTGACCGCCTGCTTCGCCTGCGGGGTGCCCACGCCCTTGGGGTCGATGCCGGTCACGTCGATCCCGTACGTCTTCTTCAGACCGGGCGCGCAGAACGGCCGTACCGCGCATTCGTCACCGGCGGCGATCTTCACCTTCAGCTTCGCCTCGCCGAGATCCGAAAGCGTCTTCAGCTTGTTCTTCGCGGCGAATTCCTTCGTCACCGCGAAGGCGTTCTGATCGACCGCCTCGCCGGCCGCGAGCACCTTCAGGCCGCGCGGTTCGGCGAGCTTCCGCAGCGCCTCCACCGTGGCCGTCACGTCACCGGAGGCGACCGGCTTCTCCTCGGGCGCCTTCGGCCCGTTCACCTTCGCGTTGAGGAATTCCGCGATCGTCGCCGCGTATTCCGGCACGACGTCGATCTCGCCCTTCTCCAGGGACGGCTCGTACAGCTCCCGATTCTTCACGGTGGTGATGGACACGGAGTACCCGGCGTCCCGCAGCGACTGCGCGTACAGCTCGGCCAGGACCTTGGCCTCGGTGAACGCGGCCGCGCCGACCACCAGCGCGCCCTTCTCCCCGGTACCGGGGAGCCCGGCGCTCCCGGTGCCCTTGTCCTGCTCCAGACTTTCACCGCCGCACGCGGCGAGCGCGACGGCCAGCGCCGCCGTACCCAGTACCGCGCCCGCGGTACGCGAGACCCTGTTCACGAGATCACCCATCTCCAGTCAGCTTTCGATCGGTCTTTCACGTCGTCGTCCGAGCAGCCGGTCCGCGCCCACGAGCACGCCCTCCACCAGGAGGGCGAGCAGCGCGACGAGCACGGCGCCCGCCACGACCTGCGCGGTGTCGTACGTGGCGAAGCCGGCCGTGATGATCCGGCCGAGGCCGCCCTGGCCGACCATCGCCGCGATCGTCGCCGTGGCGACCACCTGCACCGCGGCCGAGCGCACCCCCGTCATCACCACCGGGCCGGCGAGCGGGAGTTCCACCCGCAGGAAGAGCTGGCCACCCGTCATCCCCATGCCCCGCGCGGCCCGCACGGCGGCCCGGTCCACCTCCCGCACCCCCACGTACGCGTTGGTGAGGAGCGGCGGTATCGCGAACAGCACGAGGGCCACGACGGTCGGCACGTACCCGGCATTCCGCAGGGGGGACACCATGAACAGGGCGAGCACCGCGAAGACGGGGATCGCCCGCCCCACGTTCGACACGTTCACCGCGAGCGCCCCGCCCCGGCCGAGGTGACCGAGCCACAGCCCCAGCGGCAGCGCGAGCGCCGCCGCGATCAGCAGCGCGGCCCCGCTCACGTACACGTGCTCGGTGAGCCGCCGCCCTATGCCCTCCTCGCCCGACCAGTGCGCGCCGGTGGTGAGCCAGCCCCAGGCCTCCGTCACGATGCCCATCTCACCCACCCCCCGGCGCGGTCCGTATCCGGGCCCACGGCGTGAGCAGCCGCTGGAGGCCCAGGAGCAACAGGTCGGCGGTGACGGCGAGCAGCACGCACAGCACCGACGCGGCGAGCATCTGCGCCTTGAAGAAAGTGGGCAGCGCGTCCTCGATGAGATTGCCGAGGCCGCCGCGGCCGACGACCGAACCGACCGTCGTCAGCGCGATCGTCGACACCGTCGCCATCCGTATCCCCGCCATCAGGACCGGGAGCGCGAGCGGCAGTTCGACCTGACAGAGCAGCCTCAGCGAGCCGTACCCCATGCCCCGGGCGGCCTCCCGGGTCTCGGCGGGCACCGCCGCGAGACCCGCGAGGGTGTTCCGCACGAGGATCGTCAGCGCGTACAGCACGAGACCGGTCACCACGAGCGCCGCCGACAGGCCGAAGAAGGGCAGCAGGAGCGAGAACATGGCGAGCGACGGCACCGTGTAGAGCAGGGTGGTCAGGCCGAGGACCGGCCCCGCGAACCGGGGCCGGGCCCGGACGAGCAGCGCGAGCGGCACCGCCACGACCAGCGCGATCAGCACCGACACCACCGTGATTCCCACGTGCTGGAGCGTGGCGTCCGTCAACTCCTCGGCGCGCGTGCGCAGGTACTCCCCGCAGATCCAGTCGTTCGTGACCAGACAGTTCGGCGCGCTCATCCGTCCCTCCCCCCGGGTCGTCGACTTCCCGAACGAATGTATGACGACCCTAACCCCCGCCGCTGACAATCCCGGAGACCCGCCACCCCCCGGCAACACGCTCTTCACACACCCTCGGCGTCCAGGGGCCAGAATGGGGAACCATGATCCGGTTCGAGCACGTGACCAAGCGGTACGCGGACGGCACCACCGCCGTGGACGACCTGTCCTTCGAGGTCGCCGAGGGCGAACTCGTCACCCTGGTCGGGCCGTCCGGCTGCGGCAAGACGACCACGATGATGATGGTGAACCGGCTCGTCGAGCCGACCTCCGGCCGCGTCCTCGTCGACGGCCGGGACGTCGCCGACGTCGATCCCGTCGCCCTGCGCCGCAAGATCGGCTACGTCATCCAGCAGGTCGGGCTCTTCCCCCACCGCACGGTCCTCGACAACACCGCGACCGTCCCCGCCCTCCTCGGCTGGAAGAAGACCGCCGCACGCGCGCGTGCCGCCGAACTCCTCGACCTCGTCGGCCTCGACCCGGCCGTATACGGCTCCCGCTACCCCGCCCAGCTCTCCGGCGGCCAGCGCCAGCGCGTGGGCGTCGCCCGCGCCCTCGCCGCCGATCCGCCCGTCCTCCTCATGGACGAACCCTTCGGGGCCGTCGACCCCGTCGTCCGCGAGCGCCTCCAGAACGAGTTCCTCGCCCTCCAGGCCACCGTCCGCAAAACGGTCCTCCTCGTCACCCACGACATCGAGGAGGCCGTCCGCATGGGCGACCGGATGGCCGTCTACGGGCAGGGCCGCATCGAGCAGTTCGACACACCCGCCACCGTCCTCGGCGCCCCCGCCACCCCGTACGTCGCGGACTTCGTCGGCAGCGACCGCGGCCTGAAGCGGCTCGCCGTCACCCCCGTCACCGAGGCCGACCTCGACCCCGTGACCCGCGTGTCCGAAGGCGACCCCGGCCCCGTGACCACGGAGAACCCCGGCGGCCCGGACGGCGCCGCACCGGAGAGTCCCGGCGGCCCGGACGGCGCCCCCGCCCCCGTACCCCTCGGGACCTCCCTCAAGGACGCCCTCGCCGTGCTCCTCCAGCACGACACCGGCCGGCTCACGGTCGTCGGAGCCGACGGGCGGCCGCTCGGCGTCCTCACCCCCGCCGGCGTCCACCGGGCGCTGCGCAGGGCGACCGTCGAGTAGGCGTCAGGTCGCGCTGAGCCTGCCGCCCATCCAGACCAGCGCCGGCGGTATCTCCCGGTTCCACGTGTTGAAGTTGTGGCCGCCGCTCTCCAGCGTGATCGAGGAGACGTGCGCCGGGCTCCTCACCTTCCTGACGAAGTCCAGCGTGCCCGAGCGGTTGCCCTCCCCCCGCTTCGACGTCGTCACCAGGAACGACGACCTCCCCTGCGGCAGGTGGTCCAGGCTCCACAGCAGGTCCGCCCGCTTGCGCAGCCCCTCGTCCCCGTGGAAGAGGTCGCCCGTCGTCACGTCCTCCGCCGCCCGGTAGTACGCGGAGAACCCGGCCCCCGCCGCATACCGCTCCGGATGGTGCAGGGCGATCTTCAGCGCGCAGTAACCGCCCGTGGAGATGCCCATGAAGCCCCAGTTCCGGGGCTTCGTGCCCACCCGGTACGTCTCCGAGACCGCCTTCGGCAGGTCCTCGGCGAAGAAGGTCTCCGTCTGCGGGCCCCCGGGCACGTCGACGCACTCCGTGTCCCGGGGCGGCGCCACCGTCGGACGGAGCATCACCAGGATCATCGGCTGCATCCGGCCCTCCTTCGCCTGGAGGTACGCCGTCCTCGGGTACTTCAGCCCCTTGATCAGGTTCTCCGCCGTCCCCGGATACCCCGTGAGGACCACCGACGCGGGGAACGTGCGCTTCGCGTACCGCTCCTGGAAGTACTCCGGCGGCAGGTACACATAGGCCGGCGAGACGATCCCCGACCGCTCCCCCGCCACGACGACCTTCTGTATCTGGCCGCCGACCTCGGGAAGCCTGCCGCCCGGCACGTCCACGGCCCGCGTCCCCACCACCCGCAGGTCCTTCGAACCGGCCCCGTGGTCGACGACCACACCCATCTGCTGCTCCTGACCGAACAGATCGGCCCACGAACCGTAGAAGAGGAACGACCGGTTCGCCGCCAGACCCACCGCCGCGAACAGCGCCACCTGGGTCGCGAGCAGCAGCCCCACCCGCCCCACGTATGCCCGCCAGCCCCGACGGGCGAGCCGCGGCCACAGCCAGACCGTGGCGAAGAACAGCGCCACGGTCAGTGCGACCGCCACCACGAGGACCTTGTCACTGGTGAGACCCATGGAGCGACCGAGCCTTCTTTCCGAGAATTTCCTGCGAACGAATGAACCCGACTCCGCACGCCACCGTCCTAGAAGGCGCACCAGCCGGAACGGCCCGCCGAACGCGCCGCAGGGCCCGACCGGAGTCAAAGACCCCTCGCTGGACCACGGGAAGTACGGGAAGCCATGTCTGTCACGCTAGATGGGGACAAATCAGGAATGGTTCCGGTTCGAGTACGCCGGATTCTCCGCGGCCCCCGCCCCGAGAAGGTCCCCGCACTCGTCGGCACGGCCTGCACCCTCGTCGGCCTCATCGACATCGCCGCCGGCGTCTTCCCCCGCTTCCGCGCCAGCCGCATGCACGCCCTGGCCGAAGTCCTCCCCGGCACCCTCGGCCCCCTCTCCGCCGCCCTCTCCCTCAGCGCAGGCGTCCTCCTCCTGCTCCTCGCCCACGGCCTCAAGCGCCACAAGCGCCGCGCCTGGCGCGCCGCCGTCGTCCTCCTCCCCCTCGGCGCCGCCGCCCAGTTCGTCTGGCGCCACTCCGTCCTCGGCGCCCTCCTCTCCCTCGTACTCCTCGCCCTCCTCCTGCGCCACCGGGACGAGTTCGCCGCCCTCCCCGACCCCCGCAGCCGCTGGCGCGCACTCGCCAACTTCGTCGTCATGGGCGGCGGATCCCTCGCCCTCGGCCTCGTCATCGTCAGCGCCCACCCCCGCCGCGTCCTCGGCAGCCCCAGCCTCGCCGACCGCCTCGAACACGTCCTGTACGGACTCTTCGGCGTCGAAGGACCCGTCGCCTACAGCAACGGCGTTGACTGGACCGTCGGCTACTCCCTCGGCGCCCTCGGCATGCTCACCGCCCTCACCACCATCTACCTCGCCTTCCGCCCCGAGCACCCCGCCGCCCGCCTCACCGACGAGGACGAACTCCGGCTCCGCACCCTCCTCGCCCAGCACGGCGGCCGCGACTCCCTCGGCCACTTCGCCCTCCGCCGCGACAAGGGCGTCGTCTTCTCCCCCAGCGGCAAAGCCGCCGTCTGCTACCGCGTCGTCTCCGGCGTCATGCTCGCCAGCGGCGACCCCATCGGCGACGTCGAAGCCTGGCCCGGCGCCATCGAACGCTTCATGGACGAAGCCAAAGCCCACTCCTGGACCCCCGCCGTCATGGGCTGCTCCGAGACCGGCGGCCAGGTCTGGACCCGCGAAACCGGCCTCGACGCCCTCGAACTCGGCGACGAGGCGGTCGTCGACGTCCCGGACTTCTCCCTCTCCGGACGAGCCATGCGCAACGTCCGCCAGATGGTCAAACGCATCGAACGCAACGGCTACACCACCCAGGTCCGCCGCGTCCGAGACCTCGACACCGCCGAACTCGAACGCGTCCGCCGCGCCGCCGCCGACTGGCGCGGCACCGACACCGAACGCGGCTTCTCCATGGCCCTCGGCCGCATCGGCGCCCCCGGCGACGGCGACGCCGTCATAGCGACCGCCCACAAGACCGATCCCGACGCCCCCACCGCCCCCCACTCCCCCTACGGCGACCTCAAGGCGATCATCCACTTCGTCCCCTGGGGCACCGACGGCATGTCCCTCGAACTCATGCGCCGCGACCGCTCCGCCGACCCCGGCATGAACGAGCTCCTCATCGTCGCCGCCCTCCAGGCATCCCCCGGCCTCGGCATCGCCCGCGTCTCCCTCAACTTCGCCATGTTCCGCTCCGCCCTCGCCCGCGGCGAGAAGATCGGCGCCGGCCCCGTCCTGCGCGTCTGGCGCGGCCTCCTCGTCTTCCTCTCCCGCTGGTTCCAGATCGAGTCGCTCTACAAGTTCAACGCCAAGTTCCGGCCACGCTGGGAACCCCGCTTCGTCGTCTACCGCACCAGCCGCGACCTCCCCCGCATCGGCTTCGCCGCCATGCAGGCCGAAGGCTTCGTGAACCTCTCCCTGCCCCGGCCCCTCACCCGCAGACGCCCCGCCCCCACCCCCCGACCCTGCGCCCACATCGTCCCCACACCCGCCGAACGCGAGATCCGCGCGGCCTGATCTCGCCCCCTGGCCCTACGCTGGACCCATGAGGACGACGATCGACCGGGGCACCGCCCGGGGCCTGCCGGAGTGGGACCGCTGCGCGGTCATGGGCGTGGTCAACGTGACGCCCGACTCCTTCTCCGACGGCGGCCGCTGGTTCGACACCACGGCCGCCGTCAAACACGGCCTCGACCTCGTCTCCGAGGGCGCCGACCTCATCGACGTCGGAGGCGAGTCCACCCGGCCCGGCGCCAGCCGCGTCGACGAGGACGAAGAGCTCCGCCGCGTCGTCCCCGTCGTCCGCGGCCTCGCCGCCGAAGGCGTCACCGTCTCCGTCGACACCATGCGCGCCGGCGTCGCCGCACGCGCCGTCGAAGCCGGCGCCGTCCTCGTCAACGACGTCAGCGGCGGCCTCGCCGACCCCGCGATGGTCCCCGCCGTCGCCGCGGCCGAAGTCCCCTTCGTCGTCATGCACTGGCGCGGATTCAGCCAGAACATGAACAGCCTCGCCGTGTACGACGACGTCGTCACCGAAGTCGTCACCGAACTCCGCACCCGCCTGGAGGCCGTCGTCGACGGCGGGATCGACCCCGAACGCATCGTCGTCGACCCCGGCCTCGGCTTCGCCAAACTCGCCCCCCACGACCTCGCCCTCGTCGCCCACCTCCCCGAGCTCCGCGCCCTCGGCCGCCCCCTCCTGGTCGCCGCCTCCCGCAAGCGCTTCCTCGGCCACGTCCTCGCCCGCGAGGGCGCCGCCCCGCCCCCCGCCCGCGAACGCGACGCCGCCACCGCCGCCGTCTCCGCCCTCGCCGCCCACGCGGGCGCATGGGCCGTCCGCGTCCACGAGGTCAGGGCCACCGCCGACGCCGTACGCGTCGCCCGAGCCGTCGAGGGAGCCGCATGAGCCCGGACGGCTGGAACGACGGGGACGACGAACTCGACGACCGCCCCCACCACGCCCGCAGCGCCGACGAAGCAGCCGTGGAGGCAGCCAACACCGCCTTCTACGAGGCGATGGAGACCGGCGACTTCGAAGGCGTCGCCGACCGCTGGCTCGACGACGGCGCCACCCCCATCACCTGCGTCCACCCCGGCTGGCCCGTCCTCACCGGCCGCGGCGAGGTACTCCGCTCGTACGCCCTGATCATGGCGAACACCGAGTACATCCAGTTCTTCCTCACCGACCTCAAGATCTCCCTCGCCGGCGGCACCGCCGTCGTCACCTGCACCGAGAACATCCTCAGCGGCGGGCCCGCCGAGGACGGCGCCGCCCTCGGCCCCCTCGTCGGCCAGCTCGTCGTCGCCACCAACGTGTTCCGCCACACACCCGACGGCTGGAAGATGTGGTCCCACCACGCCTCCCCCGTCCTCGCGGAGACCGAGGAAACCGAGGACGACGAGCCCGGAACGGACAGCACCGAACCCCCCGCCTGACCCACCCCCCGCCCCCCACGGGCAAGCGCTGTCGGTCCCCGCAGGTAGATTCGACACTGGACACCCGGCCGTCCGCACCCGGCTGCGTGGCCACCCGAACTACGACAGCAGGAGTGATTCGCGTGGATCGTGTCGCGCTGCGCGGCCTCAAGGCCCGGGGCCACCACGGCGTCTTCCCCAAGGAGCGCGAGGAGGGCCAGACCTTCATCGTGGACCTGGTCCTCGGCCTGGACACCCGCCCGGCGGCCGCCGACGACGACCTGACGAAGACCGTGCACTACGGAATCGTCGCCGAAGAGGTCGTCGACGTCGTCCAGGGCGAGCCCGTCGACCTCATCGAAACCCTCGCCGAGCGCATCGCACAGCAATGCCTCAGCCACGCCGGGGTACAGGAGGTGGAAGTCGTCGTACACAAACCGGACGCGCCCATCACCGTGCCCTTCGACGACGTGACCATCACGATCACCCGGAGCCGACGATGAAGACGACCCAGAGCGACCCCACCGTCCAGCCCGTACCGGCCGCCGTCGTCGAGACCGTCGACGCGGCCGACGTGACCCTCTCCAACCCCCGCTGGGCCGTCGTCGCCCTCGGCGCCAACCTCGGCAACCGCCTGGAGACCCTCCAGGGCGCCGTCGACGCCCTCGCCGACACCCCCGGCCTCCGGGTCAAGGCGGTCTCCCCCGTCTACGAGACGGAGCCCTGGGGCGTCGAACCCGACACCCAGCCCTCCTACCTCAACGCGGTCGCCCTCCTCAAGACGACCCTGCCGCCCTCCTCCCTCCTGGAGCGGGCCCACGCCGTCGAGGAGGCCTTCCACCGCGTCCGCGAGGAGCGCTGGGGCGCCCGCACCATCGACGTCGACATCGTCACGTACGCCGACGTGGTCTCCGAGGACCCCGTCCTCACCCTCCCCCACCCCCGCGCCCACCAGCGCGCCTTCGTGCTCGCCCCCTGGCACGACGTCGACCCCGAGGCCCAGCTCTCCGGCCACGGCACCGTCGCCGCGCTCCTCGCCGCCGTCGGCGACGAAGGCGTCACCCGCCGCGCCGACCTGGAACTCCGTCTCCCCGAGTAGTCGTTACGCTTCGTGGCAGACGCCCACGACCACGACCGACGACCCCGTGAAGGACACCCGGTGAAACAACTGCGGCTCAAGGTGCTCGCCGGACTCTTCGTCGTCGCCGGCGTCCTCTCCTGGGGCGGCGCCCGCCTCTGGGACTCGGTCGGCACCCTCCCCAGCGTGCCGATCGCCGCGCCCATCGTGCTCACCGCGATCGCGGCCGTGCTCACCGCGACCGCCCTGTCGATCCGCGCCCGCCTCAAGGCACAGCGGGACCGCCGCCCCGGCGCCAAGGGCGTCGAACCCCTGATGGCGGCCCGCGCGGTCGTCTTCGGCCAGGCGAGCGCCCTGGTCGCCGCCCTCGTCGCCGGCATGTACGGCGGCACGAGCGTCTACCTCCTGGGCTTCCTCGACGTCCCGGCCCGCCGCGACCAGGCCCTCTACGCGGCCTTCTCGGTCCTGGCGGGCCTGGCCGTCATCGCCGCGGCCCTCTTCCTGGAACGCGTCTGCCGACTCCCGGAGGACGACGACGACAACCGCGCCCCGGCCGCCTGACGCCTACCAGACCTCGCGCACGAGATGCCCGTTCACCAGGAAGCTGGGGTACGGGGCCAGCCGGTAGCTGTAGAAGGTGAAGGGCTTGGCACCGAGGGCGGGACGGGGGCGGACCTCTTGGACCTGGATCCAGGAGGATTCCTGCAACTGCAAGGGGTGCCGCTCCGGCCGGAAGGTGTCCCTGCTGCGCCAGCGATCGGCGATGTAGAGGCGCGATACCCGGCTCTTTGGGCCTTCCGGTGTAAAGCGTGCTCCGATGATCGATGCCCATTCGCGCAGGAACGGGACGTTGGCGCTCCCCACCACCCGGCCCTTGTAGTTCCCCCACGTCACCCGGCAGCCATCCCCGTCCACGTAACCGTCCATGAAGCCCGTGAACGTCTCCATGTCCCGCAGGACCACACGCGGGAAACGCTGACGCGTGTGATGGGGATCGCCGCCTACGTACTGCCGCAGCAGATCGGACAGATACGACGAGACCACGCGGACTCGAAAACCCGCAACGTCTCGTTTGAGGTATCCGGACGGTCGGCTGACCGCTTCCAGTCGCGCCGAAAGCCCGGTGCAGGCCGTCATGGCGGCTGCATACCGTGAAGCGAAGCTCTCGTCGTTGACGATCAAGGACACGTAGTTCTTGTAGACGGTCCCGTCAGCGCACGTGGCGCCGACGAAGTAGCCGAACTCGTAGCCGGGCCTGATCGTCAGCCGCTCCCGGCACAGCTTCCGCGCAGGGGTCCAGGCCACCGTCATTCCCACGGCGTCAGCCGCGTGCACCCACCCGCCTGGAGTGGACAGCAGCAGGTCCGGGCTGACGGTGAAGGTCGTGCGGTCGGTGACCACATCGACGGCGGCTCGCGCTTTCAGCGCCGTCACTCCCACGACCGTGGTCTGTACCGTCCGGTCTCCGTCCAGCGTCCACATCGCGCTGCCCGGAGTCACGTCCCTTGCCGAAACGCAGCCGTCCACCAGGTTCACCAGCATCTTGCTGGTCGGCCCGTACCCCATACCGATCCCCCTTGATCAGCGATCAACTCCACTGATCGGGGACGGTATGGAGCAAGGCGGGCAGCCCGCTACTAACGGGCCAATATCAGGGACATAGCCTCAGCACGTGTAGTAGCGTCACGAAGTTGACCACGTACCGCCGAGGTGGTCGTCTTCGCGCCCGGCTTGCGGACGCCGCGCAGAGCCATGCACATGTGCTCGGCCTCGATGACGACGATCGCACCACGGGCATCGAGGATGCGCATCAACGAGTCGGCAATCTGCGTCGTGAGGCGTTCCTGCACCTGAGGGCGCCGGGCAAAGACGTCGACGAGGCGGGCCAGCTTGGACAGCCCGGTGATCTTGCCCGATTCAGCCGGAATGTAACCAATGTGAGCTACGCCATGGAATGGCAGCAAATGATGTTCACAGGTCGCCATCAGCTCGATGTCCTTCACCAGGACCATCTCGTCGTGTCCCAGATCGAACGTCGTCGTCAGAACATCCTCGGGCGTCTGCCACAGCCCCGCGAAAAGCTCCTTGTACGCCCGCGCGACCCGCGCCGGGGTCTCCTTGAGCCCCTCGCGGTCCGGGTCCTCGCCGACCGCGATGAGGAGCTCTCGTACGGCGTTCTCGGCTCGCTTCTCGTCGAAGTCGCCGATCGTGCCCTCGCCGTCCAGTGTCACCGGGTCGGTCATCCTGTGCCTCGTTCCGTCTGACTGTGTGCGCGCGAAACAGCCGCGCCCCCACAGGCTAGAACCTGTGGGGGCGCGGCTTCCATTCCGGGGTGACCGGCCCATCAGTCCTCGGGGGTGTCCACCGGGGCGATCTCGATGCCCTTCGTGGTGTCGACCGCGGGGGTCGCCGTGCCGGTGGCGCTGTTCGTCAGGGCGAGCTCCTTGGGGGAGAGCACCGGCGGGCGCGTCGAGGGCGTGCGGCGGCTGGAGCCGGTCCAGGCCGGGCGGGCCGGGCGCTTGACGATGGTGGAGAAGATCTCGGCGATCTCCTCCTTGCCCAGCGTCTCCTTCTCGAGGAGGGCGAGGACCAGGTTGTCGAGGACGTCGCGGTTCTCGACGAGGATCTCCCAGGCCTCGTTGTGCGCGGTCTCGATGAGCTTCTTGACTTCCTCGTCGACCAGCGCGGCGACCTCTTCCGAGTAGTCGCGCTGGTGCGCCATCTCACGGCCGAGGAACGGCTCGGTGTTGTCGCCGCCGAACTTGATGGCGCCGAGACGCTCGGTCATGCCGTACTGCGTGACCATCGCGCGGGCCGTGGCGGTGGCCTTCTCGATGTCGTTCGCCGCGCCCGTGGTCGGGTCGTGGAAGACGAGCTCCTCGGCCGCGCGGCCGCCCAGCATGTAGGCCAGCTGGTCGAGCATCTCGTTGCGCGTGGTGGAGTACTTGTCCTCGTCCGGCAGGACCATCGTGTAGCCCAGGGCTCGGCCTCGGGACAGGATGGTGATCTTGTGGACGGGGTCGGAGTTCGGTGAGGCCGCCGCGACCAGGGCGTGTCCGCCCTCGTGGTACGCGGTGATCTTCTTCTCCTTGTCCGACATGATCCGGGTCCGCTTCTGCGGGCCCGCGACCACGCGGTCGATCGCCTCGTCCAGCGCGTGGTTGTCGATCAACTTGAGGTCGTTGCGCGCGGTGAGGAGCGCCGCCTCGTTGAGGACGTTGGAGAGGTCCGCTCCGGTGAAGCCGGGGGTGCGTCGGGCGACGGCGCCGAGGTCGACGTCCGGGGCGACCGGCTTGCCCTTCTGGTGGACCTTGAGGATCTCGAGGCGGCCCAGCATGTCCGGGCGGTCGACGGCGATCTGCCGGTCGAAGCGGCCGGGGCGGAGCAGCGCCGGGTCGAGGATGTCGGGGCGGTTGGTCGCCGCGATGAGGATGACCCCGCCCTTGACGTCGAAGCCGTCCATCTCGACGAGGAGCTGGTTGAGGGTCTGCTCGCGCTCGTCGTGGCCGCCGCCGAGGCCGGCGCCGCGGTGGCGTCCGACGGCGTCGATCTCGTCGACGAAGACGATGGCGGGCGCGTTGGCCTTGGCCTGCTCGAAGAGGTCGCGGACCCGGGAGGCGCCGACACCGACGAACATCTCGACGAAGTCGGAGCCGGAGATCGAGTAGAACGGCACGCCGGCTTCGCCGGCGACGGCGCGCGCGAGGAGCGTCTTGCCGGTGCCGGGCGGGCCGTAGAGCAGGACGCCCTTGGGGATCTTGGCGCCGACGGCCTGGAACTTCGCGGGCTCCTGGAGGAATTCCTTGATCTCGTGGAGTTCCTCGACGGCCTCGTCCGAGCCGGCGACGTCGGCGAAGGTGGTCTTCGGCGTGTCCTTGGTGATGAGTTTCGCCTTGGACTTGCCGAACTGCATGACGCGGGAGCCGCCGCCCTGCATCTGGTTCATCAGGAAGAGGAAGACGACCACGATGAGGACGAAGGGGAGGAGGGAGAGCAGGATCGAGACGAAGGGCGACTGCTTCGTCGGGGAGACGGTGTAGCCCTTCTCGATCTGCCCGGCCTCGAACTTCTCCTGCAGCTTGTCGGCGAGGTCGACGCCCTGGCTGCCGATGTAGCTCGCCTGGACCTTGCTGCTCTTGTCGATCTTCTGGCCGTCGATGAGCTCGATCTTGACGATCTGCTCATCACCGGTGGTGATCTTTGCCTGCTTGACCTGGTTCTTGTCGATCGCCTGGACGACCTTGCCGGTGTCCACCGTCTTGTAGCCCTCGGACGAGCCGACGACCTGCATCAGCACGACCACGGCGAGGACGGCCAGCACGATCCACATGACCGGCCCACGGAAGTATCGCTTCACGTCCATCCATACGGAGCGAGAACGCTCCGTCCCTCCTGCCCGTAGGAAAATGCTGCTGTGAATGCTGCTGTGTGAAAAAGCTGTTCTTCGGACGGTACCTCAGCATCGTCGCCCGCGACCGCCTTCCCGTGGTTCAACGGAGGGAAGGCGGTCGGGGTTCCCCGTACGGCCGGTGGTTCAGCCGCCGTAGACGTGCGGGGCGAGCGTGCCGACGAACGGAAGGTTCCGGTACTTCTCGGCGTAGTCGAGGCCGTAGCCGACGACGAACTCGTTGGGGATGTCGAAGCCGATCCACTTGACGTCGATCGCGACCTTCGCGGCCTCGGGCTTGCGCAGGAGCGTGCAGACCTCGAGGGAGGCGGGCTCGCGCGAGCCGAGGTTCGAGAGGAGCCAGGAGAGGGTCAGGCCGGAGTCGATGATGTCCTCGACGATCAGGACGTGCTTGCCCTTGATGTCGGTGTCGAGGTCCTTGAGGATCCTGACGACGCCCGAGGACTGGGTGCCGGCGCCGTAGGAGGAGACGGCCATCCAGTCCATGGTGACGGGGGTGGAAAGGGCGCGAGCCAGATCCGCCATCACCATCACGGCGCCCTTGAGGACGCCGACGATGAGCAGGTCCTTGCCCGCGTATTCCGCGTCGATCTTCGCGGCCAGCTCTGCCAGCTTGGCGTCGATCTCTTCCTTGGTGATGAGCACCGACTGGAGGTCGGTGCCCATGTCCTTCTCGTTCACCCGGGTCACTTTCGTTGCAGCGTGCGTCAGCCTTGCCGGATGACCAGTCTGCCACCCTGGCGGCGGGCTTCGACGCGGCCGGGCAGGTTGATGGCTCCCTGGCCGCGCCAGCCGGTGATGAGCCGGTCGACTTCTTCGATGTGCCGGGCGAAGAGGGAGCCGGCGGGTGCGCCCTCGGCGATGACGGCGCGGCGCAGGACGCGGCGGCGTACGGCGGGGGGCAGTCCGTGGAGCTTGGCGCATTCGAGGGCGCCCGCCTCGTCGCGTACGGAGGTCTCGGCGTCGGCGGCCCAGGTGTCGAGGGCGTCGGCGTCGTCGCGGGAGAGCTGGGCCGTTCGGGCGAGGGCTTCGACGACGCCTTTGCCGAGGGCCTTCTCGAGGGCGGGGAGGCCTTCGTGGCGGAGTCGGGAGCGGGTGTAGGCGGGGTCGCTGTTGTGGGGGTCGTCCCAGACGGCGAGTTCTTGTGCGACGCAGGCCTTGCGGACGGTCTGGCGGTCGATCTTGAGGAAGGGGCGCCGGTAGCGGCCGGCGGTGCCGGAGATGGCGGCCATGCCGGAGAGCGAGCGGATGCCGGAGCCGCGGGCGAGTCCGAGGAGGACGGTCTCGGCCTGGTCGTCGCGGGTGTGGCCGAGGAGGATCGCGGTGGCTCCGTGGCGCTCGGCGGCGGCGTCGAGGGCCGCGTACCGGGCGTCGCGGGCGGCGGCTTCGGGTCCGCCTTCGCGGCCGACGGTGACGGTGACGGCCTCGACGGGGGTGAGGCCGAGGGCGGTCATGCGGCCGACGACCTCGTCGGCGCGGGTGTCGGAGCCGTGCTGGAGTCCGTGGTCGACGGTGATGCCGCCGGCGCGCACGGGCAGTTTGCGGGCCTCGAAGGCGAGGGCGGAGGCGAGCGCCATGGAGTCGGCGCCTCCGGAGCAGGCGACGAGCACGAGGGGTGCCTGTGCGTCGCGTGCGGGGGCGGGGTCGGTCTGGTGCTCGGTGAGGACGTCGTGGAGTACGCGGCGGACCGCCAGGCGTATCGCCGCGACCGCAGGATGGGGACCCATGTCCGGTGCCCTTCGTGATGGGGGTGGGGTGCCTCGGTCGGAGTCTTAACGGTCGGAAAGGGGGGTTCGGTCACTCAGAGTGCGTCGATGGTGACAGAAACCCGGCCGTTACCCGAGCATTGCACGCCTCACCCTGTCCTCAGGGTCCCTCGGATGGGTGATTGGTGCGGCGTTCCGACGTGTTCCTGTGTCGTCTGCCGCACCTGTCTCAGGAGTCTGCCCTACGGTGCACCCTCGCGATCCAGTCGGCGGGGGCGGCGATCTCGGCCTTGGTGGGGAGCGTGTTGGGGGAGGTCCACACGCGGTTGAATCCGTCCATGCCGACCTCGTCGACGACGGCCCGTACGAAGCGTTCGCCGTCGCGGTACTGGCGGAGCTTCGCGTCGAGGCCGAGGAGTTTGCGCAGGGCGAGGTCGAGGCGGGAGGCGCCGCGGGCGCGCCGGGCCTGGAACTTCTCGCGGATCTCGGCGACGGAGGGGACGACCTGGGGGCCGACGCCGTCCATGACGTAGTCGGCGTGGCCTTCGAGGAGGGACATGACGGCGGTGAGGCGGCCGAGGATCTCGCGCTGTTCGGGGGTCTGGACGAGTTCGACGAGGGAGGGGGAGGGTTCGCCCTCCTCTCCTTCGGGGCGGCCGCCGACGAGGGTCTGGACGGCTTCGCGCAGGCGTTCGACGACGGTGCCGGGGTCGACGTCGGTGGCGGCGAGGAACGACTGGATTTCGCTCTGCAGGTGGGCGCGGAGCCAGGGGACGGCGGTGAACTGGGTGCGGTGGGTCTCCTCGTGGAGGCAGACCCAGAGCCGGAAGTCGTGCGGGTCGACCTCGAGTTCGCGTTCGACGTGGACGATGTTGGGGGCGACGAGGAGGAGGCGTCCGCCGCCGTCGGCCCCGGTGGGGAACTCGCGGGTGGCGGGGGCGAAGGTCTCGTACTGGCCGAGGATGCGGGAGGCGAGGAACGACAGGAGCATGCCGAGCTCGACGCCGGTGATCTTGCCGCCGACGGCGCCGAGGACGGCGTTGCCGGGGGTGGCGGAGCGGCGTTCCTGCATCTTGCCGAGGAGGGGGGTGAGGAGTTCGCGGAAGCCGGCGACGTTGGCCCTGATCCAGCCGGCCCGGTCGACGACGAGGACGGGGGTGTCCTGGGGTTCGTACCCCTCGGGGATCATCCGGGTGTAGGCCCGGACGTGTTCCTCGGAGGCCTTGGCGTGCCTGCGGAGTTCGGCGACGACCTCGCGGGCCTCGTCGCGGCTGACTTCGGGTCCTGGCCGCACGAGGCGGGTCGCGGTCGCGACCGCGAGGTTCCAGTCGACCATCCCGGATGTGCCTGCTCCACCGATGCTCGTCATGCGTCAACCGTACGGTCTCGGCGCCTGTTCGGTGAGGGTTCGGGGCGGGTCGGACTCGGCGGGGGTGCGGGGCGGGGGCGGTTCGGCGGGTGGTCAGCGCGGTCCGGCGAGGGCGGCGGAGAGCCGGTCGAGGGCGGGTTGTGCCTCGTAGGGGGAGAGGGTGCGGCCCGCGAGGAACGCGAAGGCGAGGAGGCGTCCGTCGGTGGTGACGACGGTCCCGGCGAGGGTGTTGACGCCGGTGAGGGTGCCGGTCTTGGCGCGGACGTGTCCGGCGCCGGCGGTGGCGGTGTCGAAGCGGTCGGCGAGGGTGCCGGTGAAGGCGCCGACGGGGAGTCCGGTGAGGACGGGGCGCAGGGCGGGGCGCGCGGGGTCGGCCGCTCGGGTGAGGAGTCCGGTGAGGAGGGCGGCGGAGACGCGGTCGCGGCGGTCGAGTCCGCTGCCGTCGGCGAAGCGGGCTCCGGCGACGGGGAGGCCGAGCCGGCTGAGTTCGTCGTGTACGGCGCGGGCGGCGCCGTCGAAGCTCGCGGGGTGTTTCCGGGCGAGGGCGGTCTGCCGGGCGAGGGCTTCGGCGAGGTCGTTGTCGCTGTGGGTGAGGGTGCGTTCGACGAGGTCGGCGAGGGGTGCGGAGTACGTACGGGCGAGGGGGGCGGTCCGGGGGGTACGGCCGGGGGCCGGGTCGGCGGTGGTCGTGATCCCGGCCCGGGTGAGGAGGTCCGCGAAGGCTCGGGCGGTGTCGCCGGCCGGGTCGGCGGTGCGGGGGGCGGGGCCGCTGTCGCCGTCGGTCAGGCGTCCGGCGCGGGTCATGAGGGCGACGACGGGGGCGAGGTTCTCGTTGGGGCCGATGGGGTGGAGCGTGGGGCCCGGGTAGAGGGTCGTGTCGTAGGTGAGGCGTACGGAGGTGTGGCCGCGGGCGGTGAGGGCGCGGGCGGTGTCGGTGGCGAGGGCCTTCAGGCGGGCCGGGTCGAGGGTGGGGTCGCCGCCGCCGGTGAGGGTGACGGTGGTGCCGTCGGGGGTGGCGGTGACGGTGGTGGGGATGCGGTGGTCGGGGCCGAGGGCGGAGAGCGCGGCCGCGGCGGTGGCGATCTTGACCGTGGAGGCGGGGGTCATGGGGGTGCCGGCGCCCTCGCCGTACAGCTGTCTGCCGGTGGCGGTGTCGACGACGGAGGCGGTGCGCAGGGGGCCGAGGCCGGGGTCGGCGAGGAGCGGTACGAGGACGGCGGCGAGGTCCTGTGCGGGGCGCCCGGCGGGGGCGGGGGCGTGCAGGGCGGTGAGGACGCCGGGGGCGCTGGGGGCGGGTGCGGGGCGCCGGGGGGCGGCCGGCGCGGGGGGCGGGGCGTGATGTGCGCCACCCGTCGCCGGGGCGGCGGCGCGGGCCCGCTCGGCCGTACGCTGGCCCGAGTCCCACGGGCCGGCCGCGGTCACCGCCACGGCGGCCAGGGCCAGTCCGAGGGCGGCGGAGCCCGCCGTGAGCTGCCACGTCCTCGGCTCGGGCATTGCTGACCAGCCCCTTTCGCGATCACACACATGCGTGAGGGACACTTAATCACCGCGCGTCGTCGCGAGCATTCACTTGTGTTGATTCAGGAGGAGCCACCCGTGGAGTTCGACGTTCTCATCGAGATCCCGAAGGGATCGCGGAACAAGTACGAGGTCGACCACGAGACGGGTCGCATCCGTCTGGACCGTCGTCTCTTCACGTCGACGGCCTACCCGACCGACTACGGCTACGTCGAGAACACCCTCGGCGAGGACGGTGACCCGCTGGACGCGCTCGTCATCCTCGACGAGCCGACGTTCCCGGGCTGCCTGATCAAGTGCCGCGCCATCGGCATGTTCCGTATGACGGACGAGGCGGGCGGCGACGACAAGCTGCTGTGCGTCCCGGCGACGGACCCGCGCATGGAGCACCTGCGGGACATCCACCACGTGGCGGAGTTCGACCGCCTGGAGATCCAGCACTTCTTCGAGGTCTACAAGGACCTGGAGCCGGGCAAGTCGGTCGAGGGCGCCGACTGGGTCGGCCGCGCCGAGGCCGAGGAAGAGATCGAGAAGTCGTACGCGCGCGCCAAGGAGCAGGGCGGCCACTGAGGCGCCGGTTCTGTTCTGACCGTGTGAAGGCGGTGCACCTCTTGGGGTGCACCGCCTTCGCGCGTCTGTCGCACACTCATACTGGAATGCACGGTTCCAGGAGAGAGAGCGAGGCGGGCAGAGTGGTGGCGGAGCCGAACGGCTCGACAGGTGGTCCGGACGACGCTCCGGAGGACCGGAAGCCGCAGTCGGACGAGGCGCGGAGCGCGTTCGTACCGCCTGCGGGCGTGGAGCAGCCGTCGCCGCCGGAGGAGGAGCATCCGACCTCCGAGTTCGCTCTTCCCGCGGGGTTCACCGCGGAGCCGCCGGCCGAGCAGGAGGGGTCGGCGTTCGCGACGCCGGCGACGTATTCGGCGAAGAGCTCTCCGCCCGCGTTCACCCCGGCGTACGGGGTGCCCCTGGTGCGGTTGTCGCAGGACGCGCCGTGGCAGGACCGGATGCGGACGATGCTTCGGCTGCCGGTGGGTGAGCGGCCGGTGCCGGAATCGGCGCGCAAGGAGGACGAGGCGGGTCCTTCGGTGCCGCGTGTCCTCGACCTGACCCTGCGTATCGGTGAGCTGCTGCTCGCGGGCGGGGAGGGCGCGGAGGACGTCGAGGCGGCGATGTTCGCGATCTGCCGCTCGTACGGTCTGGACCGGGTCGAGCCGACGGTGACGTTCACTCTGCTGTCCGTCACGTACCAGCCGTCCCTCGTGGACGATCCGATCACGGCGAACCGGACGGTACGGCGCCGGGGGACGGACTACACGCGGCTGGCGGCGGTGTACACGCTGCTGGCCGATCTCAACGCGCGGGCGCACGAGGTGACGCCCGAGGAGGCGTACCGGCGGCTCGCGGAGATCCGGCGCAACCGGCATCCGTACCCGGGGTGGGTCCTGACGTCGGCGGCGGGTGTCCTCGCCGGTGCGGCCTCGGTGCTGCTGGGCGGTGGCCTGACGGTGTTCCTCGTGGCCGCGCTCGGCGCGGTGCTGGGGGACCGGCTGGCGTGGCTGTGCGCGGGGCGGGGGCTGCCGGAGTTCTACCAGTTCCTGGTGGCGGCGATGCCGCCGGCGGCGATGGGTGTGCTGCTGACGATGCTGCACGCGGATCTGCGGCCCTCGGCGGTGATCACGGGTGGACTGTTCGCGCTGATTCCGGGGCGGGCGCTCGTGGCGGCCGTGCAGGACGGTCTGACCGGTTTCTACATCACGGCCTCGGCGCGGCTCCTGGAGGTCGCGTACTTCTTCGTCGCGATCGTGGTGGGCGTGCTGTCGGTGCTCTACATCGCCGTGCAGTTCGACGCGCAGCTCAATCCCGAGGGGGCGCTGCGGGCGGTGGAGCGGCCGGTGACGCAGATCCTGGCGTCGATGGTGCTGTGCGCGACCTTCGCGATCCTGTTGCAGCAGTCGCGGGCGACGGTGTTGTTCGCGACGCTGAACGGCGGGGTGGCGTGGGTGATCTACGCGTCGATCGCGGTGACCGCGGAGGGTTCGGCGGTGATGGCGACGGCGGTGGCGGCGGGTCTGGTGGGGCTCTTCGGGCAGTTGATCGCCCGCTACGAGCACACCTCGTCGCTGCCGTACGTGACGGCGGCGATCGGGCCGCTGCTGCCCGGTTCCGCCACGTACTTCGGGGTGCTCGCGATCGCGCAGAACAATCTGGACCAGGGCTTCGCCTCCTTGGCGAAGGCGTCGGCCCTGGCCCTGGCGATCGCCATCGGCGTGAACCTGGGTGGGGAGCTGGCACGCCTCTTCATGCAGGCCCCGGGCGCGGCGGCGGCGCGGCGCGCCGCGAAGCGCACCCGGGGGTTCTGACGTTCCTGCTGGTCGTGCGCGCTGTCCTAGCGCTTGGCGTGGCGGCCGCCGCGGGGGGACTGTGGGTTCGGGGCGCCGGGGGCGTCGTGGTGACCGCCCTGGGCCTGCTCCTTCTTGGACTGGGAGCGGGCCCGGAGGAACTCGATCACGATCGGGACGACGGACAGCAGGACGATCCCGATGAGGATCATCTCGATGTGCTTGTGCACGAAGTCGATCTTGCCGAGGGAGGCGCCGAGCAGGGTCACGCCCGCGCCCCACAGCACACCGCCGATGATGTTGAACGTGATGAACGAGCGGTAGTTCATCCGGCTGACGCCCGCGATGATCGGCGTGAACGTCCGCACGATGGGGACGAAACGGGCCAGGATCAGCGACTTCGGGCCGTGCTTCTCGAAGAACTCGTGGGCCTTCTCGACGTTCTCCTGCTTGAAGAGCCTGGAGTCGGGGCGCTTGAAGAGGGCGGGGCCCACCTTCCGGCCGAAGAGGTAGCCCACCTGGTCGCCGATGATCGCGGCGGCCACCACGAGGGTGCACACCACCCACAGCGGTGTGTCGAGCTTTCCGGTGGTGACGAGCAGGCCGGTGGTGAAGAGAAGGGAGTCGCCGGGCAGGAAGAACCCGATGAGGAGTCCGGACTCGGCGAAGACGATGACCAGGACACCGATCAGACCAAAGGTCTGGATCAGATAATCCGGGTCCAGCCAGCTCGGTCCGAGGGCAAGCGTGTTCACGGGTTCCGGGCTCCTGCGGTCGGTGGGGGCATGGGGGACGGCTGGCCCCAAGCTATCAACGCGAGGCGGACGCGACCGGTTCCACCCGGGGCCCACGGGATGCGGACAGGGGGCCCGGCCCTGAGGCTGGGGGGTCAGGAGGTGTGTGCCGATGGGCATCGAGGAGTACGGAGGCGGTCAGGGACCGCACCCCGACGTGCTGGTCGTGACGACGAACGACGTGCCGGGGTTCGAGGTGCGGCAGGTGATCGGTGAGGTCTTCGGGCTCACCGTCCGGTCCCGTCATCTGGGCAGCCAGATCGGCGCGGGCCTGAAGTCGATGATCGGCGGGGAGCTGAGGGGTCTGACGAAGACCCTGGTGCAGACCCGCAACCAGGCGATGGAACGCCTGGTGGAGCAGGCCAAGGCGCGCGGGGCGAACGCCGTGCTGATGTTCCGCTTCGACGTGACGGAGGCGGCGGACGTGGGCACGGAGGTCTGCGCCTACGGCACGGCGGTGGTGATCGCACCGCGGACGTGAGGCGGAGCCGTCCGGACCATTTGGGAATGTTCTGGGGCATTTGCTCACTTATGGTGGGGCGGTGGCTACCGATCGTGCTCAGCCCGCGCCGTCCGCCCCCGGCGACGAGACCCCGCTGCGGGTCCTGTTGCCGCAGGTACTGCCCGCGGTCCTGGTCGGAGTGGGAGCGAGCCTGCTGTTCCTCGGGATCAGCGCCCTCGCGGAGCAGCTCCAGGGTGTCTTCTGGGACGACCTGCCGGACGCCCTCGGCATCGGCGGCCACTCCTCCCTCTGGATCATCTTCATGCTCACGGCGACCGGGGTCGCCGTGGGCCTCGTCGTCTGGAAGATGCCGGGCCACGCCGGTCCCGACCCCGCCTCCACGGGCCTCGGCGGGGCGCCGCTCGCCCCCGGCGTCGTCCCTGGGCTGCTGCTGGCGAGCGCGCTCGCCCTCACCGGCGGGGTCAGCCTCGGCCCCGAGAACCCGATCATCGCCGCCAACATCGCCCTCGCCTACTGGCTCGGCCGCAAGGCCCAGCCGGCGCTGCCAGGCGCCGCCTGGGTCTCCCTCGCCTCGGCCGCCACGATCGGCGCCCTCTTCGGCACCCCGGTGGCCGCCGCCCTCGTCATCTCCGAGGCCCTGGCCGGGCAGCCGGGCCGCGGCTCCCTCTGGGACCGGCTCTTCGCCCCGCTCGTCGCCGCCGGTACGGGGGCGATGACCACCCAGCTCCTCGCCGAACCCACCTTCGCCCTGGGCCTCCCGCCACTGACCGACCCCGGCTGGGGCGACCTCCTCGCCGCGCTGGTGATCGCCTCCGCAGCGGCGGTCTTCGGCCTCGGTGCCTGCTACCTGTTCCCCCATGTCCACGCCGTCTTCCAGCGGTTGCGACACCCCATGCTGATGCTGCCCCTCGGCGGCCTCGTCCTGGGCCTCCTGGGCGCCCTCGGCGGGCCCCTGACGCTCTTCAAGGGCCTGGAGGAGGTCAAGGAGCTCACCTCCTCCATCGGCGGCTGGTCCTCGGGCGAACTGGCCAGGCTCGCCGTGGTCAAACTCCTCGCCCTTCTCGTCGCCGCTTCCTGCGGCTTCAGGGGCGGCCGGATCTTCCCCGCCGTCTTCATCGGCGCCGCCTTCGGGCTGCTCACCCAGGCCCTCGTCCCCGAGGTCCATCCCGCCGTCGCCGTCTCCTCCGCCGTCCTCGGCGTCCTGCTCGCCACCACCCGGCAGGGCTGGATCAGCCTCTTCACCGGCGCCGTCCTCGCCGGCTCCACCGCGATGCTCGCCCTGCTCTGTCTCGCCTCCCTCCCCGCCTGGCTGATCGTCACCGGCCGCCCCCAGCTCGAACTCGACGAACACGGCCACGCCCTGCGCTGACCCCCCTCCCCCCGGACAGACCTGCCCCCCACCGGACAGAAGGAGTCCCCCATGCCGCTCCACCAGGGCCCCCACGCCTCCGCTCCCGAACCCGAACGCCGACTCGCGCTCAACCCCTTCTTCGGAGAAGCCGACCCGGTCGGAGGCATGACCGAGGCACCACCCCTCCACCGGCTGCCCGACGGACCCCTGCCCCCGGCGAGCGCCTACCAACTCGTCCACGACGAGCTGATGCTCGACGGCAACTCACGGCTCAACCTCGCCACCTTCGTCACCACCTGGATGGAGCCCCAGGCCGGCGTGCTGATGGCCGAGTGCCGCGACAAGAACATGATCGACAAGGACGAATATCCGCGCACCGCCGAACTGGAGCGCCGCTGCGTGGCCATGCTCGCCGACCTGTGGAACGCCCCGGACCCGGGCACCGCCGTCGGTTGCTCCACCACCGGCTCCAGCGAGGCCTGCATGCTCGCCGGCATGGCCCTCAAGCGCCGCTGGACCAAGCGGAACGCCGACCGCTATCCGGGCGCGGCCCGCCCCAACCTGGTGATGGGCATCAACGTCCAGGTCTGCTGGGAGAAGTTCTGCACCTTCTGGGAGGTCGAGCCCCGGCTCGTCCCCATGGAGGGCGACCGCTTCCACCTCGACGCCGAATCCGCCGCCGCGCTCTGCGACGAGAACACCATCGGGGTCGTCGCCGTCCTCGGCTCGACCTTCGACGGCTCCTACGAACCGGTCGCCGAGATCTGCGCCGCGCTGGACGCGCTCCAGGAACGCACCGGTCTCGACATCCCCGTCCACGTCGACGGCGCCTCCGGCGCCATGGTCGCCCCCTTCCTCGACGACGACCTGGTGTGGGACTTCCGGCTGCCCCGCGTCTCCTCCATCAACACCTCCGGTCACAAGTACGGCCTGGTCTACCCGGGCGTCGGCTGGGCCCTGTGGCGCTCCCCCGCCGAACTCCCCGAGGAGCTCGTCTTCCGCGTCAACTACCTGGGCGGCGACATGCCCACCTTCGCCCTCAACTTCTCCCGTCCCGGCGCCCAGGTCGTCGCGCAGTACTACACCTTCCTGAGGCTCGGCCGGGCGGGCTACCGGGCGGTGCAGCAGACGTCCCGCCACATCGCCCGCGGCCTCGCCGAACGCATCGAGGCCACGGGCGACTTCCGGCTCCTCACGCGCGGCGACCAGCTGCCCGTCTTCGCCTTCACCACCGCCCCCGACGTCACGTCCTTCGACGTCTTCGACGTGTCCCGGCGGCTGCGGGAACGCGGCTGGCTGGTACCCGCCTACACCTTCCCCGCCCACCGCGAGGACCTGTCCGTCCTCCGCGTGGTCTGCCGCAACGGATTCTCGGCCGACCTGGCGGGTCTCCTCGTCGACGATGTGAACCGGCTGCTGCCCGAACTGCGCCGCCAGTCGCACCCGTTCACCCGGGACAAGGGCGCCGCCACCTCCTTCCACCACTGAGAAGCCCCGGAACCCCTGGAACCAGTGACGCCCCTGACGCCCCTGACGCCCCTAGAGCGTGTCCCTTTGATCAGTTGGTCAGTTGATCGGATGTGGCTGTCCGCTTAGTAATCACCGATGCGATGTGGGACCGGATCGAGCCGCTG